>NZ_JBVJYK010000032.1:0-83747 GCF_055600605.1 Kitasatospora sp. NPDC038210
CCGGTGTCTTCCGAGGTTTGACGCCCCGTCCGACGTTTCAAACTCTAGCCGATCCCTGCCCCGAAAGGCGAATCGACCGCAATCCGATAAAACGACACACCAAATACATGCCGAGCCGCGACGCAGGAATGCGAACGCAGCCCAGCCCGAACCTGGGAAGTGGTGTTTCAGGGGATTGGCCACCCCGGGACCGTCCGCGCTGTTGCGTGTCCGGTGCTCCCTGCCGAGCGACTAGAGAACACTACTCCTACTTCGCGCCCAAGCCAAACGCCCCAGCTCCGGCCGGCTGCGGCCTCGCGCCGCCCCGCGTCGACCCGCGCCGTCCCCGGCGTCCCCGGCGTCCCCACTGCCCGCCAGCCCCCGGCGTGGCTGCCGAGCCCGGCCGCTCGCGCCAAGCAAACGTTCATCGGTTGTCTATCGCCGTCGGCCATGGTCGTTTGCACAAGGCGCGCCGCGGATCGCGGTCGTGCAGCACATGCAGGGACGAGAAGAGGCACACGGGGACATGAACATGAAGGCGATGAAGACTCTGCGGAACCTGGCCATAGGTGCGGCAGCCGGCATGCTGGCGCTGGTGGGAACGGTGGTATCGACGGGGACCGCGCAGGCCGCTACCGCGTACGGCTCGACCTTGGACGAGCCCGGGGTGCTCTACCCGGGCGATTACCTTGAGTCCGGCGACACCAGGCTGTTCATGCAGGGCGACGGCAACCTCGTCCTCTACAAGTACGCCCAGACGAACCCGACGCCGGTGTGGGTCGCCCCGGGAACCCAGTACTGCGGCCAGCGGGCGATCATGCAGGGCGACGGCAACTTCGTGGTCTACGGCGCCGGCAACCGCATCTGCTGGGCCCGCAACTCGTTCAAGACCAGTTCGTTGCAGACCGCCGCCGTGCTGGTGGAGCCCAAGGGCGGTCTCAAGATCGTCTACACCAACCCCCGCGAGTGGGGCATCGTCACGGACACGCTCCGCAGCTCCGACCCCTACTAAACCCCTGCCGCGCGGCCCGGCCCTCATCCCCGTTCGGCGAGCCACCTCACCAGGTCGGCCACCGACCACCAGGGCCGGGCCGCGAGCCGTGTCGCCGCCGTCCGCAGCAGGACGGGCAGGTGACCGCAGAGGCCGGCCAGCTCCACCGCCGCGGCCGGCTCCCGGCTGATCCGCTCCACGCCCACGATCCGCGCCAGCAGCTCGTGGGCGTCGTGCGGTTCCAGCGGTCCGACCGCCAGTCGGACCGCCCCGGCGGGCAGCACCTCGGGGTCCGCCCCCGTCACCACGGCCGCGCACCCCGGTACGGCGGGCAGCAGCAGTGTGGGGTCGGCCGCCCCGTCGAGCACCACCAGCACCCGCCGCCCGGTGAGCGCCGCCCGGTACTGCGCGGTCAGCTCGCTGACCGCGGCACAGCCTGCGGGCCGCTCCCCCAGGGCCCGCAGGAACGCCGCGAGGATCGTGCCGGGGTCTCCCCCGCCCGCGTACAACTGCCCGTCCGGGAAGTCGTCCTGGACGGCGTGCGCGACGTGCACGGCCAGCGCGGACGTCCCGCAGCCCGCCGGGCCCGACAGCGCCACCACCGGCGAACCACCGGCCGTCCGGAGCACCTGCTGGGCCTGCCGCGCCAGCCCGGCCCGGCCGACCAGGTCGGGGATGTCCGGCGGGAGCTGGCCGGGCCTCGGCAGCCGCCGCAGCGCCATCGGGGCCTCCCCGCGCCGGATCCGCTCGGCCAGCTCGACCAGCACCGGCGCCGGTTCGAGCCCCAGCTCCCCGTCCAACCGCTCCCGCAGCGCCTCGTACACCGCCAGCGCCTCCTCCGTGCGGCCGCAGCGGTGCAGCGCCAGCAGGCGCAGCCGGTGCACCTCCTCGTCCTGCGGGTGCGCGGCCGCCAGCACGGCCAGCGGCTCCACCACGTCGGCGTGCCGCCCGAGGGTCAGCTCCAGGTCGAGCAGCGTCTTCACCAGCGCGAAGCGGCCGGCCGACAGCCGCTCCCGCGTCCGCTCCGCGAACGCCCCGGGCACGCCGTCCAACGCGCGGTCGCCCTCCCACGTGGCGAGCGCCGCCACCAGCAGCTCCCGTGCCCGGGCCGGATCCTCGTGACGCAGCGCAACGGCCTCCGCCGTCGCGCCCTCGTAGCGGAAGAGGTCCACCGCCTCCCGCGGCACCGCCAGCCGGTACCCGCCCGCGGCCGCCACCAGCAGCTCGGGAGCGCCGAGCGCCCGCCGCAGCCGGTGCGCATGGGTGCCGATCTGCCCCACCGGATCCTTCGGCCAGCAGGTGTCGTCCTCGCCCCACAGACCCTCCACCAGCCGGTCCGTCGGCACCAACTGCCCGGGGGCGAGCAACAATGCGGCCAGCACGGCCCGCTGCTGCGGCCGGCCGAGATCCACCTCGCGGCCGTCACACGTGGCACCCAACGGCCCCAGCACGCGGAATTCGAGCCGCACAGCCCACCCCTCGAAGCTCGGAATCCGGTGCACAATCTGTGACAGAGCATAGGCCGCCGGGGTATGGGGGCGCCGCTGTCCGGACGGAAGTGGCGGAATCACGGCGCAGGGACGACTCTCGGGACGGGGACATGGACGACATGGGGGGATCCGGACTGCGGTTCGGACTGCTGGGGCCGCTCCGGGCGTGGTACGGGGAACAGGAACTGGAGCTGGGCAGACCGCAGCAGCGGGCCGTGCTCGCCGTGCTGCTGGCCGCCGCCGGGCGGACCGTGGCGGTCCCGGTCCTGGTCGAAGGGGTGTGGGGCGGGGCGGCCGCGCCCGCCGACCCCCGCAAGGCCGTCCAGCTCGCCGTCTCCCGGCTGCGCAGCGCGTTCCGCCCGTACAGCGACGCCGACCCGGACCGGCTGCCCCTGGTCCGGGTCGGCGACGGCTACGCGCTGCGGGTGCCCGGGGCCGAGGTGGACGCGGCCGCCTGGGAGGAGCTGCTGGCCGAGGCCGAACGGCTGCGGGCGGCGGACGCACCGCCGCGGGAGGTCCGCGAGGTGCTGCGGCGCGCCCAGCAGCTGTGGGTCGGCGAGCCGCTCGCCGGGTTGCCCGGGCCGCACGCCGACGCCGTCCGGGCCCGGCTCGCCGAGCAGCGGATCTCGGCCAAGGAGACCCGGCTGGAGCTGGACGCCGAACTCGGCGACCGCACCGACCTGACGGCGGAGGCCGAGGCACTCGCCCTGGAGCACCCCGGGCGCCCCCGGCTCACCGCCGTCCTGATGCGCGCCCTCTACCAGTCGGGCCGCAAGGCCGAGGCGCTCGCCGTGTACGAGGACGCCCGCCCGTCACTGCCGCCGGACGCACCGGGCCCGGCCGAGGTCCAGCTGCGCATCCTGCGCGAGGACGCCACCCTGCTGCCCGCCGGGGCCGCAGCCGGACCCGCCGCCGACACCTGGCGGGCGCCCAACCAGCTGCCCTGCGACCTGCCCGACTTCACCGGACGCGACGAAGAGGTGGAGACCCTCGCGGACCAGCTCTCCGCGGCCGGCGGACGCGCCGTCGTGGTCTCCGCCCTGGACGGCATGGGCGGCGTCGGCAAGACCACGCTCGCCGTGCACGTCGCCCGGCACGTCCGCACGCACTTCCCCGACGGGCAGCTCTTCGCCGACCTGCGCGGCGAGGACCGCACCCCGCCCGACCCGGGGAAGGTCCTCGCCGGATTCCTGCGAGTCCTGGGCGTCGACCCCGCGGACGTCCCCCCGGACACCGGCGAACGCAGCGCGCTCTACCGCTCGGCGCTGGCCGGGCGGCGCGTCCTGGTCGTCCTCGACAACGCCGCCGACTCCGGCCACGTCGAACCGCTGCTGCCCGGCTCGGCCGGCTGCGCCGTGCTCATCACCAGCCGCCACCGGCTGGCCGGCCTCCCCGGGGCGCACCAGTTGCGCCTGGACACCCTGCCGCCGGAGCAGGCCCTGGAACTGCTCACCCGCATCGTCGGCGCCGAACGCGTCGCCGCCGAACCCGCGGCCGCCGAGGAGGTCGTCCGGGCCTGCGGGCTGCTCCCACTCGCCGTCCGCATCGCCGCATCCCGGCTCGCCACCGACCCCGCGCTCACCCTCGCGGCGCTCGCCGAAGGCCTGCGCCACGAACACCGGCTGGCCCAACTCAGCGACGGCGAACGGACCCTGGAAGCCACCTTCGCGCTGTCCTACCGTCGCCTGGCGCCCGAACTCGCCCGCGCCTTCCGCCTTCTGTCGCTGCCCGACGCCCCCGACCTCCCGCTGCCCTGCGCCGCCGCCCTGCTCAGCCGCGACGAGGACGAGGCCGACCGCCTCCTCGAAGAGCTCGTCGACCTGAACCTGCTGCACTCCCCCCGGTTCGGCCGCTACGGCTTCCACGACCTCGTCCGCGCCTACGCCCGCGGCCGGCTCGCCGCCGAGGAGAGCGCCGCCGAACGGACCGCCGCCACCGACCGGCTGCTCGACTTCTGCCTCGCCACCGCCCGCAACGCCGACCTCGCCGCCCGCAAGGCCGAGCCCGCCGAGCTCAGCCTGCTCGGCGCACCCGTGGCCGTTCCCGGCCGGCCGATCGCCGACGGCCCGGAAGCCGTGCAGTGGATGCGCGACCAGGCCGAGGTGCACGCCGCCGTCATCGCGCTCGGCTGCGCCGATCCGGCCCTGCCGCTCGACCGGGCCGCCGAACTCGCCGACCGGATGGGCGCCGTGCTGCCGGAACGCACCCAGACCACCGTCATCGTCGACCTCGCCGGAGCCATCGCCCGGCAAGCGGCCGCCCGGGGCGAGCACGGCCCGCTCGCCCTCGCCCGCTACCTGCGCGGCAGCATGCTCTGGCACATCAACCGCTACGCCGAGTCCGAGGAGGAGATCCGCCGGGCCGTCGCCCTGTCCGACGGGGACGAGCGGACCGAACGCGTGCTCGCCAAGGCCCTGGTCACCCTCGGCAGCAACGCCCGGACGCACGGCCGCTACGCGGAGGCCGCCGAACACGCCGGCCGCGCCGCCGGCCTGTTCCACCGCCTCGGCGCCCAGCGCGCGGAGGGCAGCGCGCTCGGCGAGTTCGCGTTCAGCGCCGCCCAGACCGGGCGCCTCGACGAAGCCCGGGACGCCGCCGAACGCAGCGCCCGCCTGATGAGCGCCTCGGGGCCGGTCTCCGCGGCGATCGGCCGCTACTACCTCGCCCGGGTGCTGCGGCTGTGCGGCGACCCGGAGGCGGCGCTGGACCACGCCGTCGGTGCCCGCGAGGAGTTCACCGAGCTCCAGGTCACCGTGTTCGCGGCCGCGGCCGGCGACCTCGCCGCCCGCATCCACGCCGAGGCCGGCCGCTGGCTGCTCGCCGTCGACTCCGCCGAGGCCGTCCTCCCGCTCGCCCGCCGCACCAGTGCCGCGCTGGAGGCCGGCCTGCTGCGCACCCTCGGCACCGCGCTCACCGGCCTCGGCCGCCCGCGCCAGGCCCGGGCCTGTCTGGCGGACTCCCTGGAGGTGTACGAGCGGCTGGGGCTGTCGGAGGAAGCGGCGCAGGTCAGGGGGCTGATGGTGCGGTAGACGCGGCATCAACGCGGCTTCCCGCTACGCGCGTTGACCGCCCGTCTGCCGCAGTCCTGGAACGTCTTCCTCGTCAGGCCCCGGGGCCGCCGCGACCGAAACGGTCACGACCCGGGGCGCAGCACAGACGAGAGGCGCAACCCATGCCCACCCTCCCGCAGCACGGCCAGACCCTCACCCTCAGGTCCGCCAACGGAACCGTCGCCGACGTCCGTTCCAGCCAGACCGCCGCCGGCACCGCCGTCCAGTCCTGGGGCCCCAACGGCACCGCCGCACAGGGCTGGACCTTCTGGGCCAAGGAGAACGGCAGCTTCCTCCTGGAGACCCAGCTGACCACCGGGCGGCACGTCGGCGGCCAGGCCATGGTCATGGACTACAACTACTCCATCGGCCAGGCCTGGCTGTTCAACGAGCACAACCAGCCCAACCAGCACTGGTGCTTCGAGCCCGTCGACAACGACTGGATCCGCATCCGCACCACCCGCACCGACGAGGGCACGCTCTTCCTCACCGCCGCCGCCCCCGGCTCCCCGCTCACCCTGAGCCGGGAGGACGGCGGCAACCCGGCGCAGCGTTGGCAGCTCGTCCCGGCCGGCGCGGGCGGTACGGGCGGAGGCGGCCAGCAGCAGCCCCAGCCCCAGCCGCAGCCGCAGCCCGGCGCGGGTGGCGGCGACTACCGCAACGAGATGCTGAACGCCGTCAACGTCGAGCGCGGCCGCGTCGGCGCCCCGCCACTGCGCCTGGACGACCGGCTCAGCGCCGCCGCCCAGCGGCACGCCAACGACATGGCCTCGCACGACCTCACCCAGCACGACGGCACCGACGGCAGCTCGCCCTGGGACCGCATCCGCGACGCCGGCTTCGTCTCGCGCGCTTCCGCCGAGAACGTCACGCCCGGCAACAGCGTGCCGGAGGCCATGCAGATGTGGATGAACAGCCCGCACCACCGGGACAACATCCTCAACCCCGCCTACAACAGCATCGGCATCGGCTACGCCCCGCGCCAGCGCGGCAACTGGGGCCGCTACGTGCAGACCTTCGGCCAGGCCTGAGACCCGACCGCCACCCATCCAGCCTTCCAGCAACAAGGAGTCCACACCCATGTCCTCGAACGCGGCGGACCTGATCCGCATCGCCCGAGACGAGGTCGGCTACCACGAGGGTCGCAGCGGCGGGCACTGGAACAACGTCCAGAAGTTCTCGCCCGCCGTCTCCGGCCTGGAGTGGTCCCAGGGCGAGGCCTGGTGCGCCACCTTCGTCGCCTGGTGCGCCCAGGAGTCCGGCAACGCCGGCCTCTTCCCGGTCAGCGCCTCCTGCGCGGAGGGCGTCGCCTGGTTCAAGGAGCGCGGCCGCTTCACCGAGTACCCGGTGATCGGCGGCCAGGTCTTCTTCGGGCCCGGCGGCGGCAGCCACACCGGCATCTGCATCGCCTACACCGGCACCACCATCACCACCATCGAGGGCAACACCAACGACGGCGGCGGCGCCGAGGGCGACGGCGTCTACATGAAGACCCGCGATCGCCGCTCGGACTGGGTCCACGGGTACGGCATCCCGGACTTCGCCTGTGGCGTGGTCCTCGCCGACCCGGCGTGGAAGGACCGGCCCGGGGCGATCCACTTCGGGCAGGAGGCCTCCGCGGACGACAGTCCGAGCGGCGGCGCGCCGTCCGGTAGCGGCACGTCGTCCGGCGGCGCCACGGCCGCCGGCTCCGGCCCGGCGGACGACGCCGGCGGGAGCGCCTTCGAGCCCTTCCCCGGCGCCGACTTCTTCCACGACGGCCGGCGCAGCGACGTCGTCACGCGGATGGGCGAGCGCCTCGTCGCCGAGGGCTGCTCGGCCTACTCCGAGGGCCCCGGCCCGGAGTGGTCCGACGCCGACCGCGAGTCCTTCCGCAACTGGCAGCACAAGCTCGGCGACTCCGGTCCGGACGCCGACGGAATCCCCGGCCCCAAGCAGTGGGCCGCGCTCCAGGTCCCGTGCGGCTGACGCCGGGGCCCTCCACCACACCAGAAGGAGAACAGCGATGAGAACCACCACCGCGGCAACCACCACCCGTACCCGCAGGGTCCTCGCCTCGCTCGGCGCCGTCGCGGCCGTCGCGGGGGCGGTCGTGGCCGGTGCGCCGACCGCGCAGGCCGCGTCGTCCGCGCAGGCCGGCTGCGAGCTGTCGCCCTCCCTGCACAGCCCCGCGAAGATCTACAACGGCGCCACCGGCGTCCTCGACCTGCCGGGCAACAACGAGGCCAACGGCACGCGGATCGGCGTCTACTCGGCCAACGACTGGTCCGACGCCCAGCGCTGGATGGTCTGGGGCTACTGCGACGGCACCACCGCCATCTCGCACGGCGGCTCGGGCAAGGCCGTCGACCTCGACACCGGCTCGGGCGCCGTCCGGCTCTGGGACACCCCCGGCGGCTGGGACGGGCTCAACCGTCCGTTCGAGTACGGGATGCCGGACAGCCAGAAGTGGCGGCTGACCGACGAGGACCGCGGCTGGTACCTGGTCCGCAGCGCGACCAACGGGCAGTGCCTCAAGAGCAACGGGGCGGCGCAATACACCTCGATGACGTCCTGCGACCGCAACGACCCCGCCCAGCGCTGGATGCTCTGACCCGCCCCCGGGGCCCGGTCCGTTCGTCGGCGCCGACGAACGGACCGGGCCCCGGACCGGGTTCGCGGCCGGGCCTATCCTCGACCGCGTGCCCCTCATCAGCCTGCACGACCGCGCCGCGCTCGCCGCCCGTTTCCGCACCGATCCGGCGCTGCACCTCTTCGAGCTCGGCGACCTGGACGAACCCACCTGGCACAACACCGCCTGGTACACCGCCTCCGCCGAGCACGGCCCGGTCGCCCTGCTCTTCAGCGGCGGCGACACCCCGGTCCTGCTCGCCTTCGCCCGGCCCGCCGCCGTCCCGCGGCTGGAGGCCCTGCTGGGCGACCTGCGGCCGTTCCTGCCCCGCCGCTTCACGGCCGCGTTGCCGGACGGTGCCGAGCGGGCCCTCGCGCCCGACTACGCGGTCGAGCGCCGGACGCCGCTGCTCCGGATGCTCCTCACGGAGGGACTGCCGGACGGGCTGTCAGGCGGGCTGCCGGACGTGCTCCCGGACGGCGAAGCCGGCCACGACGCCGAGCCGTTGACCGCGGACGACCTCCCCGCCGTGCGCGCCCTGCTGGCCGAGTCCTACCCGGAGGCCTGGTTCGACCCGCGGATGCTGTCCGGGGGCGGCTACGTCGGTGTCCGCCGGGACGGCCGGCTGCTGGCCGTCGCGGGGGTGCACGTCCACTCCCCCGTCCAGCGGGTCGCCGTGCTCGGCAATGTGACCACCCACCCCGACGCCCGCGGCCGCGGCCTGGCCCGGGTCTGCGTCACCGCCCTGTGCCGGCACCTGGCCGCGACCACCGACCACCTGGGCCTCAACGTCCGCACCGACAACACGCCGGCGATCCGGCTCTACGAGCGACTCGGCTTCACCACCGTCGCCGAGTACAACGAGCTGGTGCTCAGCGCCTCGTGACGACCCCGCGAGCGACGAACCCGTGTGCCGACGGCGTGTGCCGACGGCGCGAGCGACGACCCCGCGTGCCGACGGCGTGCTCCGCGTCCTCCCCGGCGTCCGCCAGGCCGCCCAGCCGACGGGCTTGATCGATCATTTGCGGAACCACGACGAACAGATTCGCGCGAACATGATCGGCCCGGGGTTCCGCCCCCGCCCCGCCCCCTGATCACGGCTCGATATCCCTTGTCACGGACCCGCGGGGGAGTCGTCACGGACCAGTCAAGACGGCGCCAAAGCGATGGCACCCCGCCCCCGCGCTGCGCTATGAACGTCTCTCAGGAGGACCGCCCACCGGCGGTCCGCGATGACGGGGGAACGTCACATGAAGCCCATCCGCAACAATCGCCGTGCGCTGGCCCTGGCCGCGCTGGCCGCGGTCGGCGCACTCACCATGACCGCCTGCAACGACGACGCGTCGTCGTCCGACACCGCGACGACCCCGCCGGCGGCACCGTCCGCGCCGTCCGCGTCCGCCACAGGTGCCCCGTCGCCGAGCGGCGGCGCCATCACCCCGGCCGCCCCGACCTCCGCCCCGGCGGGGGGCGCGGCGTCCGGTTCGGCCGCCGCGCCCGCGCCCGCCGGCTCGACCCCGGCACCCGGCACCACGGTCAAGGTCGGCGACGCCGTCACCATCCCGTTCACGTCGGGCAGCACCAGCGGCACCATCGCGCTCGCGGTCACGTCGATCGAGAAGGGCGACCCGGCCGACCTCACCTCGCTGAACCTGGGCGACAAGGCCAAGGGGCTGGTGCCGTACTACATCCACTACAAGGTCACCAACGCCGGCAGCAGCGACCTGTCCTTCACCAGCGTCAACCACATGAAGGGCCTGCTGGCGGACGGCACCGAGGCGCAGGAGCTGATGATCATCGGCTCCTTCCCCAAGTGCAAGAGCGACTCGCTGCCCAAGGGCTTCACCAACGGGCAGTCGGCCACCTCCTGCGCGGTGGCGATGTCCCCGGAGGCGTCGAAGGTGGCGGGCGCCGAGTACTGGGGCGACCCGTACACCCTCGGCAAGGGCGTCAACTGGAAGTGACCGGTACGGTCTTCGGGCGGGGGCGGCGCAATGCCGCCCCCGCCCGGGTTTCCGGCCCTGGCGGGACCCGCTACGCCCGGACCGGGCCTGCCGGGTCTCAGCCGCGGGCCGCCGGGCCGCCGTGGATCCGCAGGAAGGCGTCGACGCCGACCGTCGCGATCCGCACGACCTCCTCGTCCGCCACCGGGAGGGCGCCCCAGAAGGAGCGCTCGGCGATGCCGTGGAAGGTCAGCAGCGTGTACTGCTCGGCGGCCAGTCCGACGTCCTCGACCACCAGCAGTCCGCGCTCCGCGAGCGCCTCGAAGTGCGCCGCGAGGTCGCGCATCGAGGCGATCGGCCCGGCCTCCAGCCAGGCCTCCAGGACGTCCGGCGGGATGTTGGCCACCTCGGCGCGGATCGCCCTGCCGAGCGCCCCGTGCTCCCCGGCGGACAGCACCGCGTGCGCCCGCTCGACCGCGAAGTCGACCAGGTCCTGGCGGAGGTCCACCACCCGGTCGAGGTACTTCGCCATCAGCTCCCGGATCTTCTCGGTCAGTTCCGCCGAGTTCTGCAGCGCCACCGACAGGAAGAGGGTCTCCTTGTCGGCGAAGTGGTTGTAGACCGTGCGCTTGGAGACCCCGGCCTCGGCCGCGATCGCGTCCATGCTGGCCCGCACGTAGCCCTCGCGCCCGAACACCACCATCGCGGCCTGCGTGATCGCCTTGCGCTTCTCCGGACGCCCCGCCGCTCCACCCGTGGTCGCCACGACCCACTCCTCATCCGTCGGCCCGGTGGCCGACCCGCTAGAAACTACCCGGTGTAGTTTATCCGACGCACCACGGACCGGCCACGGCCCAGGCCCCCGACCAGGCCCCCGACCGGGTCGCGCGCAGAGCCTCCCGCCGATCCGCAGCCGATCCGGAGCGCTTGCCGCCGGACGCACGTCATCTATGCTGCCTACGATCTCTACACCCGTGTAGAGGCCATGCGGAACCCTCCGCCCCGCTCACCGGCGGCCCGGCCGCACACGGGAACCGACCGACCGCCGCGAGCGTCCAGAACTGGCAGCGCCACGAACGGAGTTCCGGACACCGGGAGGACGATCGACGACCGGCGCGCGCCATCGTGGCGCACGGCACACGGGAACACCGGGGGTGAATGCGTGGCGGGACAACGAGGACGGTCATCCGACCAGGCTGCGCGGGAGCGGGCGGCGGGCAGGCCCGGGGCGTCCGCACGCCCCCTGGCCGGCGGAGCCGCCCTGCCCGTCGCCGCGGCCCTCGGGCTGCCCCTGGCGGGCGCCGCGGTCGACGAGCTGTCCGGCCCCGGCATGGGGCTCGCCTTCGCGGTGGGCGCGGTGCTCGGGACGGCGGCCGCGGCGGCGCTGAGCAGCCGGAACGGCTGGTGGTGGGTCCTGGCGTCCTCGCCGCTGGTCGTCCTGGGCGCGACGGCCGTCGTCGAGCTGACGGCCCACCGGGACGACTACCGGGGCAAGGGCCTGGCCACCGGCGCCGCGAAGTGGGTGGTGCACGGCTTCCCCGTGATGGCCGAGGCCGCGGCGGCGGCCCTGCTGGTGATCGTGGTCCGGCTGGTCCGGGACCGGAGGAGGCACCGTGGCTGACGACGCCGAGCACACCGAGGGCACCGCGGAGGCCGGGAACGGCGGCCGGGCGGCCGCCCGCAGGCGCGCCGCGGGCCGCGGGGGCGCCGGAGCCCGCCGGCCCTCCCCGTTGCTGATCGCCGGCCGGGTGGTGGCCTGCACCGTCGGACTGGCGGTGTTCGCCGCCAGCGGGGTGGTCTGGTACGAGGTCAAGCAGCTCACCGACGGGATGACCACCTCCAACGTCATCGCCGACACCAAGAAGGACGCCCCCAAGCACCTGGACAACTCGGTCAACCTGCTGCTGATCGGCCTGGACAGCCGCAAGAACATGGACGGCTCGGACCTCCCGCCGCAGTTCGTCCAGGACGAGCTGCACGCCGGCCACAGCTCCGACGTCGGCGGCTACAACACCAACTCCCTGATCCTGCTGCACATCCCCGCGAACGGCGGCAAGGTGCAGGCGGTCTCCATACCGCGCGACGACTACGTCATGACCTACAACGCCGACGGGTCCCAGCTGGGCATGGCCAAGATCAAGGAGGCCTACGGCGCCGCCAAGGACAAGGCGGACCCGGGCCTGCGGGCCAAGGGCCTCAAGGGCGCCGACCTGGAGAAGGCCGGCCGTGACATAGGACGCGCGGCCACCATCCGCACCGTGCAGAAGTTCCTCGACCAGCCGATCGACCACATCGCCGAGGTCAACCTGATGGGCTTCTACGACATCGCCAAGGCGGTCGAGCCGATCCAGGTCTGCCTCACCCACGACACCAAGGACCCGGCCATGGAAGGCCAGGGCTCCGGCGCGGACTTCAAGAAGGGCATCAACACCCTCAACGCCGCCCAGGCCCTGTCCTTCGTCCGCCAGCGCCACAACCTCGACGGCCCCGACGGCAACTCCGGCGACTTCGCCCGCACCCACCGCCAACAGGCCTTCATCTCCGCCGTCGTGCACAACCTGAAGCAGAAGGGCATCATCGGCGACCTCGGCAAGCTGCAGCAGCTGATGGGCGTGGTGCAGAAGGACCTCGTCATCGACAACGAGTGGAACATCCTCGACTTCGCCCAGCAGGCCCCGGCGCTGACCGGCGGCAACGTCGAGTTCAACACCCTGACCTTCGACGGCTTCGGCACCCGCAACGGCCAGGACGTCAACCTGGTCACCCCGTCGAAGATCCAGAAGGTGGTCAAGCAGCTGTTCGGCTACGCGGACGCCGCCGCGCCGGCCGACGCCGCGGACAACTCCGCCACCCCCGCCCCGTCGGCCCCCGCCGACACCCCGACGCCGACGCCGACCGCCGCGAAGGCCGTCACCGTGGACGTCCTCAACGCCTCCTCGGCTGCCGGGGTCACCTCGACGGCCGAGTCCAGGGCCCTGGTCGCGATGGGCTTCAAGGAGGGCCGGACCGGCCCGGCGGCCACCAGGCCGAAGACCACCACCGTCGTCCACGGCAAGGGCGCCAAGGAGGCGGCCGACCAGATCGCGGCCCGCTACGGCGTGACCGCCACCGAGTCCGCCTCCGTCGGCGCGGACCGCGTCGTGGTGACCCTCGGCACCGGCTTCACCGGCGTCGACGCCGACAAGCCGGCCGCCCCGGCCGGTGCGCCGTCCGACCCGACCGCCAACCTCCCGATGCAGGGCCCCGGGGTCGACGCCCAGTCCGACGGCGGCATCCCCTGCGTCTACTGACGCGTCCCGCACCGACCGCCCGAGGGAGGCTCCCACCCGGGAGCCTCCCTCGGGCGTTCCGGCGGCGACCCCTGGCGCAATTCTCCGTACTATGTATAGTGTACTGCGTACGGGATAACCGGGCACGTACGGACGAGAGGGTTCTCCGCCTTGCAGATCACCAGGACCGCCGTTTCCCTGACCGTCGAGGACGTCACCACCTCCGCCGCCTTCCTCAAGCGGCACTTCGGCTACGCCGAGGAGATGTCGGCCGACGGCTTCGTCTCGCTCGCCCACCCGGGCGGCGGAACGAACGTCGTCTACCTGCGGCGCGGCCTCGAAGTCCTGCCGGAGGACCAGCGCCACCGGATCGCGGACGGCGTGATCCTGGCGTTCGTCGTCGAGGACGTCGCCGCCGAGGAGCGCCGCCTGCGCGCGGAAGGGGTCACCATCACCCTGCCGCTGCGCGAGGAGCCGTGGGGCGAGAAGCTGTTCCAGGTCGCCGACCCGAACGGGATCGCGATCGAGCTGGTCGAGTGGGTCGAGAAGTAGCCGGCCGACGGCAGCCGGGCCCGCAGTAGGGGCGGAACGACGGGCGCCCCCGTCCCGGCCGGGACGGGGGCGCCGAGTCGCGTCCGGGGGGGCGGTCAGTCCACCGTCCAGGTGTCGCTGCCCGCCAGCAGCGCGGCCAGGTCGCCGGGGCCGCGGTCGGCGACGGCGGAGGCCAGCTGGCTCGCCATCAGTTCGTCGTAGACCGGCCGCTCGACGCTGCGCAGCACGCCGATCGGCGTGTGGTGCAGGGTGTCCGCGTCGGCGATCCGGGAGAGCGCGAAGGCGGTGGCCGGGCTCGCCGCGTGCGCGTCGTGGACCAGGAGGTCCGCCTCGTTCTCCGCCGTGACCGGCCCGGTGGACAGTTCGCCGTCCCGGCCCCGGAACACGCCGTTGGCCCCCTCCGCACCGAAGCGGATCGGCTGCCCGTGCTCCAGCCGGATCAGCGCCTCGTCCCGGGTGCCGGGCTCCTTCAGCACCTCGAAGGCGCCGTCGTTGAAGATGTTGCAGTTCTGGTAGATCTCCACCAACGCTGTGCCCTCGTGCTCGGCCGCCGCCCGCAGCACCGACTGCAGGTGCTGGCGGTCGGAGTCGATGGTGCGGGCGACGAAGGTGGCCTCGGCGCCGAGCGCCAGCGACAGCGGGTTGAACGGTGCGTCCAGCGAGCCCATCGGCGTGGACTTGGTGATCTTGCCGAGTTCGCTGGTCGGTGAGTACTGGCCCTTGGTGAGGCCGTAGATCCGGTTGTTGAACAGCAGGATCTTCAGGTTGACGTTCCGTCGCAGGGCGTGGATCAGGTGGTTGCCGCCGATCGACAGCGCGTCGCCGTCACCCGTCACCACCCAGACGCTGAGGTCCTGGCGCGAGCTCGCCAGCCCGGTCGCGATGGCCGGCGCCCGCCCGTGGATGGAGTGCACCCCGTAGGTGTTCATGTAGTACGGGAAGCGCGAGGAGCAGCCGATCCCCGAGACGAAGACCGTGTTCTCCCGCTTGATGCCGAGTTCCGGCATGAAGGACTGCACCGCCGCCAGGATCGCGTAGTCCCCGCAGCCGGGGCACCAGCGCACCTCCTGGTCGGTCTTGAAGTCCTTCGCGCTCTGCGGTGCTTCGGCCTTGGGCACCAGCCGCAGGGACGGGAAGCCGCTCTCGGTCATCGGTGGTCCTCCTCGTCCAGGGTGCCGATCGCGGCCCACAGCACGTCCGCCAACTGGGCTGCCTTGAAGGGCAGTCCGCGCACCTGGTTGTAGGACTCGGCGTCCACCAGGTACTTCGCCCGCAGCAGCAGCGCGAGCTGCCCCAGGTTCATCTCGGGCACGATGACCTTCTCGTAACTCCTCAGCACCGAGCCCAGGTTGGCCGGGAAGGGGTTGAGGTTGCGCAGGTGCGCCTGGGCGACCTCGCCGCCGTCCGCCCGGACCCGGCGCACCGCCGCAGTGATCGGCCCGTACGTCGAGCCCCAGCCGAGGACCAGCACCCGGGCGTCCCCGCTCGGGTCGTCCACCTCGACCGGCTTGACGGTGATGCCGTCGATCTTGGCCTGCCGGGTGCGGACCATGAAGTCGTGGTTGGCCGGGTCGTAGGAGATGTTCCCGGTGCCGTCCTGTTTCTCGATGCCGCCGATCCGGTGCTCCAGGCCGGGCGTGCCGGGCAGCGCCCAGGGCCGGGCCAGCGTCCGGGGATCGCGCAGGTACGGCCAGAAGGCGCCGTCCTCGCGGTTCGGGCCGGTCGCGAACTGCGGGTCGATCCCGGGCAGTTCGTCGACCTCGGGGATCCGCCAGGGCTCCGAGCCGTTGGCCAGGTAGCCGTCGGAGAGCAGGAAGACCGGGGTGCGGTAGGTGACCGCGATCCGGGCCGCCTCCAGTGCCGCGTCGAAGCACTCCGCGGGCGTGGCCGGGGCGACGATCGGCACCGGCGCCTCGCCGTTGCGCCCGAACATGGCCTGCAGCAGGTCCGCCTGCTCGGTCTTGGTCGGCAGCCCGGTGGAGGGGCCGCCGCGCTGGATGTCCACGACCAGCAGCGGCAGTTCGAGCGAGACCGCCAGGCCGATCGTCTCGCTCTTGAGCGCCACGCCCGGCCCGGAGGTGGTGGTCACGCCGAGCGCCCCGCCGAAGGCGGCGCCGAGCGCGGCACCGATGCCGGCGATCTCGTCCTCCGCCTGGAAGGTGCGCACCCCGAAGTTCTTGTGCTTGCTCAGCTCGTGCAGGATGTCCGAGGCCGGGGTGATCGGGTACGACCCCAGGTAGAGCGGCAGGCCCGAGCGCTGCGAGGCGGCGATCAGCCCGTAGGACAGCGCGAGGTTGCCGGAGATGTTGCGGTAGCGCCCGGCGGGGAGCTTGGCCGGCGGCACCTCGTAGGAGACCGCGAAGGACTCGGTGGTCTCGCCGAAGTTCCAACCCGCCCGGAAGGCCTGGATGTTCGCCTCGGCGATCTGCGGCTTCTTGGCGAACTTGCTGCGCAGGAACGTCTCGGTGCCGTGCGTGGGCCGGTGGTACATCCAGGACAGCAGGCCCAGGGCGAACATGTTCTTCGCCCGCTCGGCGTCCTTGCGGGCGAGGCCGCTGTCCTTGAGCGCCTCCAGGGTCAGCGTGGTGAGCGGCACCTTGTGCAGGTGGAAGCCGTCCAGCGAGCCGTCGGCGAGCGGGTCGGCCGCGTAACCGACCTTGGCCAGCGCGCGTTTGGTGAACTCGTCGGTGTTGACGATGACCTCGGCGCCGCGCGGAAGGTCCGCCAGGTTCGCCTTGAGCGCGGCCGGGTTCATCGCGACCAGCACGTTGGGGGCGTCGCCCGGGGTCAGGATGTCGTGGTCGGCGAAGTGCAGCTGGAAGGACGAGACACCGGGCAGGGTGCCGGCGGGGGCGCGGATCTCGGCGGGGAAGTTCGGCAGCGTGGACAGGTCGTTGCCGAAGGACGCAGTCTCCGAGGTGAACCGGTCACCGGTGAGCTGCATGCCGTCACCGGAGTCGCCGGCGAAACGGATGATCACCCGGTCGAGTCTGCGGATCGGCTTGGTGCGCCCGGGTGGCGGGCCGCCCGGGGCGGCCGGGCCGGCCGGTGCGCTCGGGCCGGGGCGTGCCTCCCCGTTCCCGGTACCGGCCTCGTCGCCGTCCGAACCGTCCACTGCCTCTGACTGATCGACCTGACTGGTCACTGCCGCGGACCTCCTAGGGCACACCACCGCGGGCGCGGCCCCGTGCCCCGTCCGCCTGGTGCACCTCTCGCATCCTATGCGGGTGGAGTCGGCCTGGAACGGAACTCCCGCGTGCGGCGGGAAATCACCGGCCCGCGCCCGTACCGCACACGGGAAGAACGTCCGACCGCCGGAGATCATTCCGAATCGGGCGGACCTTCCCGGGTGCCGGACGGGAGCCGGCACCCGCCGACACCCGCCGGGAGCGGGCGGGGCGGGGCGGGGCGGCGGGGTTCCTAGGACTTGAGGTACGTCAGCACGGCCAGCACCCGGCGGTGGTCCTCCGGGCTCTGGGCCAGGCCCAGCTTGAGGAAGATGTTGCTGACGTGCTTCTCCACCGCGCCGTCGGAGACCACCAGCTGCTTGGCCACCGCGGCGTTGGTGCGGCCCTCGGCCATCAGCCCGAGCACCTCGCGCTCGCGCGGCGTGAGATTGGCCAGAACGTCCCCCTTGCGGCTGCGGCTGAGCAGCTGCTGCACCACCTCGGGGTCCAGAGCGGTGCCGCCCTCGGCGACCCTGACCACCGCGTCGGCGAACTCGCGCACCTCGGCGACCCGGTCCTTCAGCAGGTAGCCGACACCGCGCGTGGATCCTGCCAGCAGCTCCGCGGCGTACCGCTCCTCCACGAACTGCGACAGCACGAGCACGCCCAGCTGCGGGTAGTGCCCGCGCAGCTCGACGCAGGCGCGCAGGCCCTCGTCGGTGTGGGTGGGGGGCATCCGGACGTCGGAGACCACGACGTCGGGCAGCTCGTCGGCCGAGGCCAGGTCGTGGATGGTCTTCACCAGGGCGGCGCCGTCCCCGACGCCCGCGACGACCTCCAGGCCGCGGTCGGTGAGCAGCCGGGTCAGTCCCTCCCGCAGCAGTACGGAGTCCTCGGCGATGACGACGCGACGCATGGCGACCTTCCCGGCAGGGGTGAGCTGACGGAAGTCAGTCTCCCCCATCGCCGGGGCCCGCCCCACCGATCCGGCCGGTTCCACCGGGGCCGGGGCCCGGTCGCGCCGAGCCCGGGCCGGTCACGGCCGAGAGCTCGGGGGCGGGGGCGGGACCGTCGGGCCGGGGCGTCACATGGTGCGGATGGCCACCGCGTCGCAGAGCCCTTCCAGGGCCGCCTTCGCCGCGCAGGCCGGCAGCGGGGCGAGCAGCGCCCGGGCCTCCTCGGCGCGGCGCAGCGTCTCGGCGCGGGCGCGCTCCAGCGCGGGGTGGGCCCGCATCAGGCGCAGCGCCTCGGCGTGCAGGCCGTCGTCCGAGAGGTCCTGGGTGAGCAGTTCGCGCAGCCGGGCGTCGTCCGGGTCCGCCGGGTCGGCCGGCATCTGCTGCAGCAGCAGGGTCGGCAGGGTCGGCACGCCCTCGCGCAGGTCGGTGCCGGGGGTCTTGCCGGACTCGTGGCCGTCGCTGGCGATGTCGAGCACGTCGTCGGCCAGCTGGAAGGCGATGCCGATCCGCTCGCCGAACTCGCCGAGGGTGTCGACGAGGGCGGGCTCGGCGCCGGCCATCAGCGCTCCTATCCGGCAGGAGACGGCGATCAGCGAGCCGGTCTTGCCCTCCAGCACGTCCAGGTAGTGGAGGAGCGGGTCCATGTCGGAGCCGGGGCCGCGGGTCTCCAGGATCTGGCCGGTGACCAGCCGCTCGAAGGCCTCGGCCTGCATCCGCACGGCCTCCGGGCCGAGGTCGGCCAGCACCTGGGAGGCGCGGGAGAAGAGGAAGTCGCCGGTGAGGATGGCGACCGAGTTGTCCCAGCGGGAGTTGGCACTGGGGGCGCCGCGGCGCACCGGGGCCTCGTCCATGACGTCGTCGTGGTACAGCGTGGCCAGGTGGGTGAGCTCGACGACGACCGCGGCCGGCACCACGCCGGGCGCCCCGGGGTCGCCGAACTGGGCGGCCAGCAGCAGGAGCAGCGGACGGAAGCGCTTGCCGCCGGCCTCAAGGAGGTGACTGGCGGTGACGGTGATGAAGGGGACGTCGCTCTTGACGGCCTCGCCGAGCGCCGCCTCCACCGCGTCCAGTCCGGCCTGGACGTCCCGGGTCAGGTCGCGGTCCTGCACGCTGAGCCCGAAGGGTTCCACGACGGTCACGAAGACCACTCCTCTGTCCCTGGTCGATCTAGCGGCCTGGTCCCTGAGTGCCGCCGCTGGCCATACAGGCAGGGTATCCGGTCGCGAGTGGATCACTGCACGGGCGTGCGGATCCTGTCATGATCCGGCTGGATTCCCTGGTCAGGGCCGCTGTACGGGCCGTGCGGCGGTGGGGGTGAATTCGGCTGGAAATAAAGGCGGGAGGGCCGCCGGAACGCTCCGGCCCGGGGTGCCGACAAACACCCGTCCGGGCCGCGCGAACGGGGCGCGGCCCGGACGGGGCCCTGGACGGGTGCGTTCGCGACGGGAGGTCAGCGCACGAACAGGGAGGCCTTCGACGCGAGGTCGAGGAAGTACTGCGGCAGCAGGCCGAGACCCAGCGTGACCAGCACCCCCACCCCGATCGCCGTCGCCGTGAAGGCGCTCGGGATCGCCACCGTGGGCCCGCCCGGCTGCGGGTCCGAGAAGAACATCAGCACGATGACCCTGATGTAGAAGAAGGCGGCCACCGCCGAGCTCAGCACACCGACGATCACCAGCGGTGTCGCCCCGCCGCTCGCCGCGGCCTGGAAGACCGCGAACTTCCCGGTGAAGCCGGAGGTCAGCGGGATCCCCGCGAAGGCCAGCAGGAACAGCGCGAAGACCGCGGCGACCAGTGGCGAGCGCCGCCCCAGCCCGGCCCAGCTGGACAGGTGGGTGGCCTCTCCCTTGGAGTCGCGCACCAGGGTGACCACGGCGAACGCGCCGAGCGTCACGAAGGAGTACGCCAGCAGGTAGAACAACACCGAGGAGATGCCCTGCTTGTTGACGGCGATCACGCCGGTCAGGATGAACCCGGCGTGTGCGATCGAGGAGTACGCCAGCAGCCGCTTCACGTCCTGCTGGGTCACCGCCAGCACCGCGCCGACCACCATGGTCAGGATCGCCACGCCCCACATCACCGGCCGCCAGTCCAGCCGCAGGCCCGGGAAGGCCACGTAGAACAGCCGCAGGAAGGCCCCGAAGGCCGCGACCTTGGTGGCGGCCGCCATGAATCCGGTGACCGGGGTCGGCGCGCCCTGGTAGACGTCCGGGGTCCAGGAGTGGAACGGCACCGCGGCCACCTTGAACAGCAGCCCGACCGAGAGCACCGCCAGGCCGGTCAGCACCAGCACGTCGCTCTGGGTGCTGCTGAGCTGCGCGGGGGTGGCCATCGCCTTGCCGGAGATGACGTCGCCGATGTCGCCGAGCTTGACGCTGCCCGCGTAGCCGTACAGCAGGGCCGTGCCGAACAGGAAGAACGCCGAGGCGAAGGCGCCGAGCAGGAAGTACTTGACCGCCGCCTCCTGGGAGAGCAGCCGGCGGCGCCGGGCCAGGGCGCACAGCAGGTACAGCGGGAGGGAGAAGACCTCCAGCGCCACGAACATGGTCAGCAGGTCGTTGGCGGCGGGGAAGAGCAGCATGCCGCCGACCGCGAACATGGTGAGCGGGAAGACCTCGCTGGTGGCGAAACCGGCCCGGACTGCGGCCCGCTCCTGCTCGCCGCCGGGGGTGGCGGCGGCCTGGGCGGTGAAGGCGTCGGCGGGCAGGCCGCCGGCCTTGGGCTCCAGCTTCCGCTCGGCGTAGGTGAGCACCGCGACCGCCGCCGCCAGCAGGATGACGCCCTGCAGGAACAGCGCCGGGCCGTCCAGCGCGACCGACTCCATGGCCAGCAGGTCGATCCGGGTGAAGCCGTGGCTCTGCACGGCCAGCACCACCACGGCGACGAAGGCACCGACCAGCCCGGTCAGCGCGAGCGTCACCTGCGTCCAGTGCCGGTACCGGCGGGGCACGAAGGCCTCCACCAGGATGCCGGCCACGGCGGCGCCGAACACCACGAGCATCGGGGAGAGTTGGCCGTACTCGATGTGCGGCGCCGGGATGCTGGGGGTGTTGCCGCCGGCGGCGGCGAGCACTGCGGTGGCGCTCACTTCTGCTCACCTCCTGGGGTGGCGGCGACCGGGTGGGCCGGCGCCGGGTCGGTCTCGTGGACCTGCGAGAGCGTCGCGTTCACCGAGGGGTTGACCAGGTCGGTGAGCGGCTTGGGGTAGACGCCGAGCAGGACGGTCAGCGCCACCAGCGGGGCGACCACGGCGAGTTCGCGGACCTTGAGGTCGGGGATCGCGTGCACTCCCTCCTTCACCGGGCCGGTCATGGTGCGCTGGTACAGCAGCAGGGCGTACAGCGCGGCCAGCACGATGCCGAGGGTCGCGACGATCCCGATCGCCGGGTAGCGGGTGAAGGTGCCGACCAGGACCAGGAACTCGCTGACGAACGGGGCGAGGCCGGGCAGCGAGAGGGTCGCCAGGCTGCCGATCAGGAAGGTCCCGGCGAGCACCGGGGCGACCTTCTGCACGCCGCCGTAGTCGGCGATCAGCCGCGAGCCGCGGCGGGAGATCAGGAAGCCGGCCACCAGCATCCACGCGGCGGTGGAGAGGCCGTGGTTGACCATGTAGAGGGTCGCGCCGCTCTGGCCCTGGCTGGTCAGGGCGAAGATGCCCATGATGATGAAGCCGAAGTGGGAGATCGACGCGTAGGCGACCAGCCGCTTGATGTCCTTCTGGCCGACCGCCAGCAGCGCGCCGTAGACGATCCCGATCAGCGAGAGGACCAGGATCGCCGGGGCGAAGGTCTTCGAGGCGTGCGGGAACAGACCGAGGCAGTAGCGCAGCATCGCGAAGGTGCCGACCTTGTCCACCACCGCGGTGATCAGCACCGCGGTGCCGGCGGTGGCCTCGCCCATCGCGTTCGGCAGCCAGGTGTGCAGCGGCCACAGCGGGGCCTTCACCGCGAAGGCGAAGAAGAAGCCCAGGAACAGCGCCTTCTCGGCGGTGCCGGACAGCTGCAGCCTGCCGTCGGCGATCGCCGAGGTGAGGGTCTGCAGGTCGAAGGTGCCGAAGCCCTGGTCCTGCGCGATCACGTAGAAGCCGATCACGGCGGCCAGCATCACCAGGCCGCCGAGCAGGTTGTAGAGCAGGAACTTCACGGCCGCGTAGGAGCGCTGACGCGCCGACTCGGGGCCGCCGGCCCGGTCCCCGAAGCCGCCGATCAGGAAGTACATCGGGATCAGCATGGCTTCGAAGAACACGTAGAACACGAAGACGTCGGTGGCGTAGAAGGAGACGATCACCATCGCCTCCACCGCCAGGACCAGGGCGAAGAAGCCCTGGGTGCGGCGCCGCCCCTCGATGGTGTCGGGGTCGACGGTGCCGTCGGGCCCGGCCGGGCCGGACCCCTCCTGCCCGTTGGCGGGCAAGGAAAGCGGGTCGGCGTCGTGCCAGGAGGCGAGCATCACCATCGGCACCAGGACGGCGGTGAGCAGGGCGAGGACGGCGCCGATGCCGTCCACGCCGAGCGAGAAGGTGATCCCGAAGGAGCGGATCCAGCTGTACGACTCGGTCAGCTGGTAGCGGTCGCCGTGCGGGTCGAACTGCGTCGCCACCACGGCGGCCAGCGCCAGGGTGACGGCGGAGACGCCCAGGGCGACGGCCTTGGTGGTCCGGCGCCTGGCCCCGGTCGACCCGGCGGGCAGGGCGGCGGTCAGCACCGCGCCGACCGCCGGGACGGCACAGGTGGTGCTCAGGAGGGCACTCATGCCCCCACCTCCCGACGGGAATCAGGACGACGAGTCATCAGACGGACCTCATCAGGAGAGTCGTGGCGACCAGCACCAGCGTGCCGCCGAACATGGAGAGCGCGTACGAGCGGACGAAGCCGTTCTGGATCCGCCGCAGTCGGCCGGACAGGCCCCCGATCGCGGCGGCGAGGCCGTTGACGAAGCCGTCCAGGCCGCGGCTGTCGAAGAAGACCAGGGTCGCGGTCAGCGCCGAGCCGGGCCGCACCAGCACCGCGTGGTTGAAGTCGTCCTGCAGCAGGTCGCGGCGGGCGGCCCGGGTGAGCGGGGAGCCGACCGGCGGGACCACCGGGACGGGCGAGCGCCCGTACATCAGGTGCGCGAGGCCGACGCCGGCCAGCATGCAGACCGTGGTCAGCGCGGTGACGACCGTCGCGGTGAGCGGCGAGTCGCCCTCGCTGTACCCGGTGACCGGTTCCAGCCACTTCAGGAAGGACTCGTTGTAGGCGAACAGCCCGCCCGCGAAGACCGAGCCGAAGGCCAGCAGGACCATCGGGAGCGTCATGATCTTCGGCGACTCGTGCGGGTGCGGGGCGTTGCCCTCGGCGTCGGACTTCCAGCGCTTCTCGCCGAAGAAGGTCAGCAGCATCACCCGGGTCATGTAGAACGCGGTGACGGCGGCGCCGACCAGTGCGCACAGGCCGAGGATCCAGCCCTCGGTGCCGCCCTTGGCGAAGGCCGCCTCGATGATCTTGTCCTTGGAGAAGAACCCGGACAGGCCCGGGAAGCCGATGATCGCCAGGTAGCCGAGGCCGAAGGTGGCGAAGGTGACCGGCATGTACTTCCGCAGGCCGCCGTAGTGACGCATGTTCACCTCGTCGTCCATGCCGTGCATGACCGACCCGGCGCCGAGGAACAGTCCGGCCTTGAAGAAGCCGTGGGTCACCAGGTGCATGATCGCGAAGACGTAGCCGATCGGGCCGAGCCCGGCCGCCAGCACCATGTAGCCGATCTGCGACATGGTCGAGCCGGCCAGCGCCTTCTTGATGTCGTCCTTGGCGCAACCGACGATCGCACCGAACAGCAGCGTGACCGTGCCGACCACCACCACGGCGGTCTGGGCGTCCGGCGCCAGGTCGAAGATCGCCGAGGAGCGGGTGATCAGGTAGACGCCGGCGGTCACCATGGTGGCCGCGTGGATCAGCGCCGAGACCGGGGTCGGACCCTCCATGGCGTCCCCGAGCCAGGACTGCAGCGGCACCTGGGCCGACTTGCCGCAGGCCGCCAGCAGCAGCATCAGGCCGATCGCCGTCAGCTTGCCCTCGCTCGCCCCGGGGGCGCCGGCGAAGA
Source organism: Kitasatospora sp. NPDC038210 (assembly GCF_055600605.1). NCBI lineage: Bacteria > Bacillati > Actinomycetota > Actinomycetes > Kitasatosporales > Streptomycetaceae > Kitasatospora > Kitasatospora sp. NPDC038210. The sequence goes on from NZ_JBVJYK010000032.1 coordinate 24,090, forward strand.
CCGGGCCGAAGGCGAAGGAGCCGAACTCGGCGAACATCAGCATGATCGCGATGGACAGGCCCATGTCGCCGACCCGGTTGACGATGAAGGCCTTCTTCGCCGCCGTCGCCGCGCTCGGCTTGTGCTGCCAGAAGCCGATCAGCAGGTACGAGGCCAGGCCCACGCCCTCCCAACCGAAGTACAGCAGCAGGTAGTTGTCGGCGAGCACCAGCAGCAGCATGGCCGCCAGGAAGAGGTTCAGGTAGGCGAAGAAGCGGCGCCGTCGCTCGTCGTGCGCCATGTAGCCGACCGAGTAGACGTGGATCAGCGTGCCGACGCCGGTGATCAGCAGGACGAAGGTCATCGACAGCTGGTCGAGCCGGAAGGCCATGTCGGCCCGGAAGCCGTCCACCTGGATCCAGGTGAACAGGTACTTGGTGAGCGTCCGGTGCTCGGCGTCGCGGCCGAGCATGTCCGAGAGGAGCGCCAGGCCGAAGCCGAACGGGAGCGCGGCGAGCGCGGTGGCCAGCCAGTGGCCGAAGCGGTCCAGCGCCCGGCCGCCGAGCAGCAGCAGGACGGCACCGGCCAGTGGAGCCGCCACCAGCAGCGGAATGAGAGAGTTCACCGAGGCCCTCCGCCTACAGCTTCATCAGGTTGCTGTCGTCGACCGAAGCGGAGTGCCTGGTCCGGAAGATGGAGACGATGATGGCGAGGCCGACCACGACCTCGGCGGCCGCGACCACCATCGTGAAGAACGCGATGATCTGACCGTCCAGGGTCCCGTGCATCCGGGAGAAGGTCACCAGCGCCAGGTTCGAGGCGTTCAGCATCAGCTCCACGCACATGAACAGCACGATCGCGTTGCGCCGGATCAGCACCCCGGACGCGCCGATGGTGAACAACAGGGCCGACAGGTAGAGGTAGTTGACCGGATTCACTGCGCTCCCTCCTCGTCCGCCCCGGTGGCGTTGATGCCGTTGTTGCCGTTGTTGGCGTTCGCCGGCTCCAGGGACTTGCGCGGGCCGGTAACCGCCGGCCGCTCGGAGGACGGACGGCCCAGCCAGTCCGCCGTGCTGTTCTCCAGCTCCGCCATCCGCTGCAGCATCGCCTGGCTGACGTCCCGGATCTGGCCGCGCTCGCGCAGCGTCGCCATCACCGAGTCCTCGGCCACCGTGCCGTCCGGCAGCAGACCCGGCACGTCCACCGCGTTGTGCCGCGCGTACACGCCCGGCGCCGGCATCGGCGGCACCTGGATGTTGTCCTTGATCCGCTGCGCCGCCAGCTCACGCTGGGTCTTCGGCGCCTTCACGTGCTCGCGGTGGGTCAGCACCATCGCGCCGATCGCCGCGGTGATCAGCAGCGCGCCGGTGACCTCGAAGGCCCACACGTACCGGGTGAAGATCAACCGGGCCAGGCCCGGCACGTTGCCCTCGGCGTTCGCCTCGGACAGCCCGGTGAAGTGGTCCAGCTTCGCGTTGGCGATCCCGGCGATCAGCAGCACGCCGAAGCCCAGCCCGCACAGCACCGCCGCGAACCGCTGGCCCTTCAGCTGCTCCTTCAGGGAGTCCTCGCTGGTGACGCCGACCAGCATCACCACGAACAGGAACAGCATCATGATCGCGCCGGTGTAGACCACGATCTGCACCACGCCCAGGAACACCGCCCCCTGGGCCATGTAACAGACCGCCAGCGCCATCATGGTGGCCGCCAGGCAGAGCGCGCTGTGCACGGCCTTGCGCATCAGCAGCATGCCGAGCGCGCCGCCGACCGCGACCACCGCGAGCACCCAGAACTGGACGGCCTCGCCGGTGGAGGTCGTCCCGGTGGCGGCTGCGAGTTGTCCGGTCACTGCTGCGCCTCCTTCTCCCGGTCGGTGCGCTCCTGCTGCACCGTGCCCGGCGCGACCGCGGTGATCTCGCCCCGGTAGTACGCGCCCTCGTCGGCGCCCGGGAAGATCGCGTGCGGGGTGTCGACCATGCCCTCGGACAGGCCCACCAGCAGCTGCTCCTTGGTGAAGATCAGGTCCCGCCGCGAGGAGTCGGCCAGCTCGTACTCGTTGGTCATGGTGAGCGCGCGGGTCGGGCAGGCCTCGATGCACAGCCCGCACAGGATGCAGCGGGCGTAGTTGATCTGGTACACCGCGCCGTAGCGCTCGCCCGGCGAGTAGCGCTCCTCGTCCCGGTTGTCCGCGCCCTCCACGTAGATCGCGTCGGCCGGGCACGCCCACGCGCACAGCTCGCAGCCGACGCACTTCTCCAGGCCGTCCGGGTGCCGGTTCAGCTGGTGGCGGCCGTGGAAGCGCGGAGCGGTGGGCTTCTTCTGCTCCGGGTACTGCTCGGTGAGCCGCTTCTTGAACATGGCCTTGAAGGTCACGCCGAAGCCGGCGGCCGGGCCGAGGATCGACGGCCGGTCGGCCCGCTCGGGCCGGTCCGTACGGTCGGAAGGACCGGACTGGTCGGACGACATCTCGGTTCAGCTCCCTTCGGAATGGTCGGCGCCGTTGAGGGCGTCCTGGAGTTGCTTCGGGGCGCGGCTGCGCCTGCGCGGCACCGGCGGAAGCTCCTGGCCGGGCAGCGGCGGGACCGGGTAGCCACCCGCCATCGGGTCGAACTGCCCCTCCGGGGGCGTCTCCTCGGCCTCCGGCTGCTTCCGCAGGAAGTCCCGCAGCAGCGCCAGCAACAGCACCGCCCCGACCGGGGCGCCCACGTACAGCACCACCTCGCCGAAGTCGTAGCCCTCGTTGCGCAGTGCCCGCACGCTCGCGATCAGCACCAGCCACACCAGCGAGACCGGGATCAGCACCTTCCAGCCCAGCTTCATGAACTGGTCGTAGCGGAACCGGGGCAGCGTGCCGCGCAGCCAGATGAAGAAGAACAGCAGCAGCTGGATCTTCAGCGTGATCCACAGCATCGGCCACCAGCCGTGGTTGGCGCCCTCCCAGAAGGTCGACACCGGCCACGGGGCCCGCCAGCCGCCCAGGAAGAGGGTCGAGGCGACCGCCGAGACCGTCACCATGTTCACGTACTCGGCCAGCATGAACATCGCGAACTTCAGCGAGGAGTACTCGGTGTTGAAGCCGCCGACCAGCTCGCCCTCGGCCTCCGGGAGGTCGAACGGCGCCCGGTTGGTCTCCCCGACCATCGCGATGACGTAGACGATGAAGGACACCGGCAGCAGCGCCGCGAACCACGTCGGCTGCTGGTGCGCCACGATCTCCGAGGTCGACATCGAGCCCGAGTAGATGAACACCGCCGCGAAGGACAGGCCCATCGCGATCTCGTAGCTGATCATCTGCGCGGACGAGCGCAGCCCGCCCAGCAGCGGGTACGTCGAGCCGGAGGACCAGCCCGCCAGCACGATGCCGTAGATGCCCACCGAGGCCGTCGCCAGGATGTACAACAGCGCCACCGGGAAGTCGGTCAGCTGCAGCGGCGTCCGGGTGCCGAAGATCGACACCTCGTCGTTGGCCGGACCGAACGGGATCACCGCGAAGGCCATGAAGGCCGGGATGGCACAGACGATCGGGGCCAGGATGTAGACCACCTTGTCCGAGCCCTTGACCACCAGGTCTTCCTTCAGCGCCAGCTTCACGCCGTCCGCCAGCGACTGCAGCAGGCCCCACGGCCCGTGCCGGTTCGGCCCGATGCGCAACTGCATCCAGGCCACCACCTTGCGCTCCCAGACGATCGCGACCAGCACCGTCAGGACCAGGAAGGCGAAGCAGAACACCGCCTTCAGCAGGACCAGCCACCACGGGTCCTGACCGAAGAAGTGGAGCGTCTCGTACGGCTGCGGAGTCATCGGTCCTCCCCTTCGCCCGCGGTCGTGTCGGCCGGGGCCTGCGCCGCCGGCTCGGGCCCGGCCTCGGCCGCCGCGATCGTGACCAGGTGGCCGACGGTGGTGCCGAGCGCGCGGTGGGCGCCGCCCGGCGTGGAGCCGAGCGGGATCCAGACCGTGCGGTCCGGGATCGAGTCGGTGACCTCCAGCGGCAGGGTCAGCGAGCCCGCCGGGCCGGTCAGCCGCAGCCCGGCGGCCGCCTCGGCGCCGATCTCCTTCGCCGTCTCGGCGGAGATCCGGGCCACCGCCCGGTGCCGGGTGCCCGCCAGGTGCGGATCACCCTGCTGCAGCACGCCCTCGTCCAGCAGCTGGCGCCAACCCGCCAGCACCGCCTGGCCGGTGGCCGGCCGGGGCAGCAGGCCCGGGTGCGCCGCGGGATCGGCCGCGCGGTCGCCCTCCCAGGGGGTGAAGGCGTCCAGCTCCAGCCGCGCCGCCCGGACGTCGGGCAGGCCCAGCCGGTGGCCCAGCGCGTCCGCCAGCATGCTCAGCACCCGCAGGTCCGACTGCAGGTGACAGCCCATCTGCTGGTCCGGCTTGAGCGCCGCCTCGAACATCCGCACTCGGCCCTCCCAGTCCAGGAAGGTGCCGGCCTTCTCCGCCACCGCCGCCACCGGCAGCACCACGTCCGCGCGCGCCGTCACCGCGGAGGGCCGCAGCTCCAGCGACACCACGAACGGGACCGCCGCCAGCGCCTCGTCGGCCAACGCCGGGTCCGGGAGGTCGTCCGGGTCCACCCCGCCGACCAGCAGCGCCTCCAACTCGCCCTGCGCGGCCGCCGCCAGGATCTGGTCGGTGGACCGGCCCGGCTTGGAGGGCAGCTCCGCCACCCCCCACGCCTCGGCCGCCTCGGCCCGCGCCGCCGGAGCGGCCACCGGACGGCCGCCCGGCAGCAGGCCCGGCAGCGCACCGGCCTCCACGGCCCCGCGCTCACCCGCCCGGCGCGGCACCCACGCCAGCCGCGCGCCGGTCGCGTGCGCCAGTCGCAGCACCGCCGTCAGCGCACCCGGCACGGCGGCCAGCCGCTCGCCCGCCAGGATCACCGCGCCCGGCGCGCGCAGCAGCTCCGCCGCCCGGCCCGCCTCGTCGTTCAGCGGCTCGTCCGCCGCCAGCGCCGCGAACCACTCCGGCTCGGTGCCCGGCGCGGCCGGCAGCAGCGCGCCGCGCAGCTTCGCCAGACCCCGGGAGCCGAACGCGGCCACCGAGAACACCTTCTGGCCGCGGCCGCGGACCGCCTTGCGCAGCCGCAGGAAGACGATCGGCGCCTCCTCCTCCGGCTCGAAGCCCGCCAGCAGCACCGCCGGCGCCTGCTCCAGCAGCTCGTACGTCACGCCCGAGCCGTCCACGTCCACCCCGCGCCCGGCGACCGCCGCGGCCAGGAAGTCCGCCTCCTCGCCGCTGTGCGGGCGGGCCCGGAAGTCCACGTCGTTGGTGCCCAGCACCACCCGCGCGAACTTGGCGTACGCGTAGGCGTCCTCGACCGTCACCCGGCCGCCGGTCAGCACGCCCGTCCGGGCGCCGCGCAGGCCCTCGGCGGCCCGCGCCAGCGCCTCCGGCCAGGACACCGGCACCAGTTCGCCGTCCACCCGCACCATCGGGGTGGTCAGCCGGTCCCGCTGCTGGGCGTAGCGGAAGGCGAAGCGGCCCTTGTCGCAGTTCCACTCCTCGTTCACCGCCGGGTCCTCGCCCGCCAGCCGCCGCAGCACCTTGCCGCGCCGGTGGTCGGTGCGCTGCGCGCAGCCCGCCGAGCAGTGCTCGCACACGCTCGGCGAGGAGACCAGGTCGAAGGGGCGCGAGCGGAACCGGTAGGCCGCCGAGGTCAGCGCACCCACCGGGCAGATCTGGATGGTGTTCCCGGAGAAGTACGACTCGAAGTCGTCCCCCTCGCCGGTGCCGACCTGCTGCAGCGCCCCGCGCTCCACCAGGTCGATGAACGGGTCCCCGGCGATCTGCTGCGAGAAGCGGGTGCAGCGCGCGCACAGCACGCAGCGTTCGCGGTCCAGCAGCACCTGGCTGCTGATCGGCACCGGCTTCTCGTAGGTGCGCTTCATGCCCTCGAAGCGGGAGTCCGCGGCGCCGTTGCTCATCGCCTGGTTCTGCAGCGGGCACTCGCCGCCCTTGTCGCAGACCGGGCAGTCCAGCGGGTGGTTGATAAGCAGCAGCTCCATCACGCCGCGCTGCGCCTTCTCGGCCACCGGCGAGCTGAGCTGGGTGCGCACCACCATGCCCTCGGCCACCGGGATGGTGCAGGAGGCGACCGGCTTGCGCTGGCCCTCGACCTCGACGATGCACTGGCGGCAGGCGCCGGCCGGGTCGAGCAGCGGGTGGTCGCAGAAGCGCGGGATCTGGGTGCCGACGGCCTCGGCCGCGCGGATCACCAGCGTCCCCTTGGGGACCTGCACTTCGACGCCGTCGATGGTGAGCGTGACCAGTTCGACCGCGGGCTTGTCTCCCGTGGAGGCGGTTGGCTCTGTGATCGTCACGCGTGCACCTCCCTTTCGGTGGCGGACTGGTGGCCGGGGCGGGGGCCGTCGGCCCAGACGGTGGAGGCGGCCGGGTCGAACGGGCAGCGGCGCTCGGCCAGGTGCTGCTCGTACTCGGCCCGGAAGTGCTGGAGCGAGGAGACGATCGGGCTGGCCGCGCCGTCGCCCAGCGCGCAGAAGGACTTGCCGTTGATGTTGTCGGCGATGTCGAGGAGCTTCTCCAGGTCCCCCTCGACGCCCTCGCCCGCCTCGATCCGCTTGAGCAGCTGGACCAGCCAGTAGGTGCCCTCGCGGCAGGGGGTGCACTTGCCGCAGGACTCGTGGGCGTAGAACTCCGTCCAGCGGGTCACCGCCCGCACCACGCAGGTGGTCTCGTCGAAGACCTGCAGCGCCTTGGTGCCGAGCATCGAGCCGGCCGCGCCGACGCCCTCGTAGTCCAGCGGGACGTCGAGGTGCTCGTCGGTGAACATCGGGGTGGACGAGCCGCCCGGGGTCCAGAACTTCAGCCGGTGCCCGGCGCGGACGCCGCCGCTGAGGTCGAGCAGCTGGCGCAGCGTGATGCCCAGCGGGGCCTCGTACTGGCCGGGGTTGGTGACGTGGCCGGAGAGCGAGTAGAGCGTGAAACCGGGGGACTTCTCGGTGCCCAGGCCCCTGAACCACTCCTTGCCGCGGGCCAGGATCGGCGGCACCGAGGCGATCGACTCGACGTTGTTGACCACCGTCGGGCAGGCGTAGAGGCCGGCGATCGCCGGGAACGGGGGCCGCAGCCGGGGCTGGCCGCGGCGGCCCTCCAGCGAGTCCAGCAGTGCCGTCTCCTCGCCGCAGATGTACGCGCCGGCGCCGGCGTGCACGGTGATGTCCAGGTCGGTGCCGGAGCCGAGGATGTTCCGGCCGAGCAGGCCCGCCCGGTACGCCTCGGCGACGGCCTCGTGCAGCCGGCGCAGCACCGGGACGACCTCGCCGCGCAGGTAGATGAAGGCGTGGTCGCAGCGGATCGCGTAGGAGGCGATGATCATTCCCTCGATGAGGGAGTGCGGGTTGGCGAACAGCAGCGGGATGTCCTTGCAGGTGCCCGGCTCGGACTCGTCCGCGTTGACCACCAGGTAGTGCGGCTTGCCGTCGTTCTGCGGGATGAACTGCCACTTCATGCCGGTGGGGAAGCCGGCGCCGCCGCGGCCGCGCAGGCCGGCGTCCTTGACCAGGGCGATCACGTCGTCCGGGGGCATGGCGAGGGCCGCCTTGAGGCCCTCGTAGCCGTGGTGGCGGCGGTAGGTGTCCAGCGTCCAGGGGCGGCTGTCGTCCCAGGAGTCGGACAGGACGGGGGTGAGCAGCTTCTCGGCCGGCTCGGCGGAGGTCATCACGCCTCGCTCCCTTCCTGGCCGGTGCCCTCGGTGCGGGGCGACTCCGTGGTGGCGGACTCGTTGCGGGGGGACTCGGTGGTGGCTGCTCCTGTGCGGGGCGGCTCGTTGCGGGGGGCCTCCGTGGCGGACCCGGTGCGGGGTGGCTCGTTGCGGGGTGGCTCGTTGTGGGGTGGCTCGTTGCGGGGTGGCTCGTTGCGGGGGGAGACGACCCTGGCACCGGGGGTGCCGGGCAGGGCCTCGCCGCGGGCCAGACGGAGTCCGGCGAGGGAGGGCGCGCCGCCGGCGCCGGACTCGTCGTTGGCGCCCGGGCGCTCGTCCGGGAAACCGGCCAGGATCCTGGCCGTCTCCTTGAAGCCGCACAGCCGGGCACCGCGGGTGGGCCTGACCTCGCGGCCGGCCCGGAGGTCGTCGACCAGCTGCCGGGCGCTCTCCGGGGTCTGGTTGTCGAAGAACTCCCAGTTGACCATCACCACGGGCGCGTAGTCGCAGGCCGCGTTGCACTCGATGTGCTCGATCGAGACCTCGCCGTCCTCGGTGGTCTCGTTGTTGCGGATGCCCAGGTGTTCCTGGAGCTCGTCGAAGATCTGGTCGCCGCCGAGCACCGCGCACAGGGTGTTGGTGCAGACCCCGACGTGGTACTTCCCGGCCGGGCGGCGCCGGTACATGGTGTAAAAGGTCGCGACGGCGGTGACCTCCGCGGTGGTGAGGTCCAGCTGCTCGGCGCAGAACCGGATGCCGGTCGGGCTGACGAAGCCCTCCTCGGCCTGCACCAGGTGCAGCAGCGGCAGCAGCGCCGAGCGGGGCTGCGGGTAGCGGGCGATCAGTTCGGCGGCATCGGAGGCCAGCCGGGCACGCACCTCCTCGGGGTACGGTGCGGCCGGCAGCGCCGGCAGTCCGAGTTCGACGTTGGTCACCGGTCCACGCCTCCCATCACCGGGTCGATCCCGGCCACCGCGACGATCACGTCGGCCACCTGGCCGCCCTCGCACATCGCCGCCATCGTCTGCAGATTGGTGAACGACGGGTCCCGGAAGTGGACCCGGTACGGGCGCGTCCCGCCGTCGCTGACCACGTGCACGCCCAGCTCGCCCTTGGGCGACTCGACCGCCGCGTACGCCTGGCCGACCGGGACCCGGAAGCCCTCGGTGACCAGCTTGAAGTGGTGGATCAGGGCCTCCATCGAGGTGCCCATGATCTTGCGGATGTGGTCGAGGGAGTTGCCCATCCCGTCCGGCCCGACCGCCAGTTGGGCGGGCCAGGCGATCTTCTTGTCGGCCACCATGACCGGGCCCGGGCGCAGCCGGTCCAGGCACTGCTCGACGATCCGCAGCGACTGCTTCATCTCCTCCAGCCGGATCAGGAAGCGGCCGTAGGAGTCGGCGCTGTCCGCGATCGCGACCTCGAAGTCGTAGTCCTCGTAGCCGCAGTACGGGTCGGTCTTGCGCAGGTCGTGCGGCAGGCCGGTGGCGCGCAGGATCGGGCCGGTGGCGCCGAGGGCGAGGCAGCCGGGCAGGTCCAGGAAGCCGACGTCGACCAGGCGGGCCTTGAACACCGGGTTGCCGGTGGCCAGCTTGTCGTACTCGTGCATCCGGGAGCGGAAGACCTTGACCGCCTCGCGGATCTGGTCGACGGCACCGGGCGGCAGGTCCTGGGCGAGGCCGCCGGGGCGCACGTACGCGTGGTTCATCCGCAGGCCGGTGACCAGCTCGAAGACGTCCAGGATCAGCTCGCGGTCCCGGAAGCCGTAGATCATCAGGGTGGTGGAGCCGATCTCCATGCCGCCGGTGGCCAGGCAGACCAGGTGGGAGGCGATCCGGTTGAGCTCCATCATCATCACGCGGATGACGTTGGCCCGGTCCGGGACGTCGTCGGTGATGCCGAGCAGCTTCTCGACCGCCAGGCAGTAGGCGGTCTCGTTGAACAGCGGGGTCAGGTAGTCCATGCGGGTCACGAAGGTGGTGCCCTGGACCCAGCTGCGGAACTCCATGTTCTTCTCGATGCCGGTGTGGAGGTAGCCGATGCCGCAGCGGGCCTCCTTCACCGTCTCTCCGTCGATCTCCAGGATCAGCCGGAGCACGCCGTGGGTCGACGGGTGCTGGGGGCCCATGTTGACGATGATGCGCTCGTCGTCGGCCCGGCCGACCGCCTCGACCACCTCGCCCCAGTCGCCGCCGGTGACGGTGAAGACCCGGCCCTCGGTGGTCTCGCGGGCGTCCGCCTCCGCGGCTTCGCCGCGGGCCTCTTCGTGGTGCTGAGTGTCCATCAGCTGTACGACCTCCGCTGGTCGGGAGCCGGGATCTGGGCGCCCTTGTACTCGACGGGGATGCCGCCGAGCGGGTAGTCCTTGCGCTGCGGGTGGCCCAGCCAGTCGTCCGGCATCATGATCCGGGTGAGCGCCGGGTGGCCGTCGAAGACCAGGCCGAAGAAGTCGTAGGCCTCGCGCTCGTGCCAGTCGTTGGTCGGGTAGACGCTCACCACGGAGGGGATGCGCGGATCGGCGTCCGGCGCGGTGACCTCCAGCCGGATCAGCCGGCCGTGGGTGATCGAGCGCAGGTGGTAGACCGCGTGCAGCTCGCGCCCCTTGTCTCCGGGGTAGTGGACTCCGGTCACCCCCAGGCACAGCTCGAAGCGCAGCGCCGGGTCGTCGCGCAGCAGGCGGACGGTCCTCAGCAGGTACTCGCGGTCGACCTGGAAGGTGAGTTCGCCGCGGTCGACCACGGTCTTCTCGATCACCTCGGCCGGGTCCAGGCCCTGCTCCTCCAGAGCGCCCTCCAACTCGTCGGCGACCTCGTCGAACCAGCCGCCGTACGGGCGTTCGCTCGGACCGGGCAGCACGATCGGGGCCGCCAGACCGCCGAACCCGGAGGTGTCGCCGCTGCCCTTCGCGCCGAACATGCCCTGGCGGCGGCCGACCACCTCGACCGGGATCTCGCGGACCGGCTGCTCGCGGCGGGTCTCGGGCACCTGCTCGTTCATCGCAGCTCCCCCCGCATCTCGCTGATCGGGGTGGCCTGCAGGGCGAGCGCCTCGCCGAGCTCCTCGGCCCGGCGGCGGTTCACGCCCAGCGGCTCGTGCTGGATCTTGTCGTGCAGCTTCAGGATCGCGTCCATCAGCATCTCCGGACGGGGCGGACACCCGGGCAGGTAGATGTCCACCGGGACGATGTGGTCGACGCCCTGCACGATCGCGTAGTTGTTGAACATCCCGCCGGAGGAGGCGCAGACGCCCATCGAGATCACCCACTTGGGGTTGGGCATCTGGTCGTACACCTGGCGCAGCACCGGTGCCATCTTCTGGCTCACCCGGCCCGCCACGATCATCAGATCGGCCTGCCGGGGGGAGCCCCGGAAGACCTCCATGCCGAACCGGGCCAGGTCGTAGCGGCCGGCCCCGGTGGTCATCATCTCGATCGCGCAGCAGGCCAGACCGAAGGTGGCCGGGAAGAGTGACGCCTTGCGCACCCAACCGGCGGCCGTCTCCACGGTCGTGAGCAGAAAGCCGCTCGGCAGCTTCTCCTCGATTCCCATCAGATCCCTCTCAATGCCCTCAAGTCCTCTGGTACGTCCGGCCCGTTCGGGCTTGTCCGCTCGTTCACAAGGGCGGCGGCCACCCCGCGCTCAGTCCCGCTCCGGGAGTCGGTCGGCCCCGCCGGGCTCAGTCCCACTCCAGGCCGCCGCGGCGCCAGACGTAGGCGTACGCGACGAAGACGGTGGCGATGAAGAGCAGCATCTCGACCAAGCCGAAGATCCCCAGGGCGTCGAAGGTCACCGCCCAGGGGTAGAGGAAGACGATCTCGATGTCGAAGACGATGAAGAGCATCGCCGTCAGGTAGTACTTGATCGGGAACCGACCGCCGCCCACGGGCTGCGGGGTCGGCTCGATGCCGCACTCGTACGCCTCCAACTTGGCCCGGTTGTAGCGCTTGGGGCCGGTGAGTGAGGCCATCACGACGGAGCCGACCGCGAACGCCGCCGCGATGGCACCGAGTACGAGGATCGGCGCGTAGGCATTCATAGCCCCCGCTCCCTCCGTCCAGTCGTCCTTGACTGCAGATCGGAACCGGCAGGTCACGCTCAGGTGAACCCGCCCTCCGGTTCCCGGGATCCACCTCATGTGAGGCAGTTCACAAAGCCTGGAACGAGCGCATCCTATGCCCGTCGGCTTGTGATCTGCGACACGCAGTTCACCGCGATCTTTGTGATCTACGACACCATGTGAATGGTGGCGAATGTGAACATGCCCAGATTTGTCAACGCAAAGGAGTCAAATGATCACAACCAGTCGCATTTACCTGTGAAGCGGCTGGTCAGGGGCGCGTTCCTATATCAACTATGCGTCGAGCCAGGCAAATTTCCGGGCGTCATGTTGACGTGTTATTGCAGCTCACTCGCAGGGGTGGCGGGGGCCCGAACGCCCGCTTGACCCTTCGTTCACAAGCGCGCGAGGTCGGCGTCGGACGGGGTTTTCTCTGCTCTGGCACGCGTGCTCGTGGGCACGCCGGAGGGCGGGGAGGGCGGGGTCGGGGCCGCGTTCGTGCGGCCTCCGCCTCGGGGGCTGCTTCCTCGGGGGTCGGGGGTCGGGACCAGGGGCGGGGTCGGGGGTCGGGGGCCGAAGGGCGGGGGCCGGAGCTGGGGGCGGGGGCCGGTTACCGGTTGCTGGCTGCCTGCTCCCACACCCAGGCCGCGATGCCCACCCGGTTACGGGCACCGAGCTTGCGCTGGATGCTGGCGAGGTGGTTCTTCACCGTTCCCGGTGAGATGAACAGCCCCGCGCCGATCTCGGCGTTGGTCGCCCCGTCCGCCACCTGCTCGGCGATCTCCCGCTCCCGCGCGGTCAGTTCCTCCGTCGGTGCGGCTGTCAGCGACCCCGCCACTGCCGCGCCCGCGCCCGCGCCCGACCCCGACCCAGCGTTCGGCTCCGTCCCGGGAAGCGCCATGTGCCGCAGGAGCCGAACGGTGACCTGGGGGCTGATCAACGCGTCCCCGGCCACCGCCGCCCGGATCGCCTCGATCAGCAGCACCGGCCCCGAGCGCTTCAGCAGGAACCCGGCCGCACCGTGCCGCAGCGCCGTGTGCACGTACTCGTCCAGGTCGAAGGTCGTCACCACGATCACCTTGCACTGGCCGGACAGTTGCCGGGTGACCTCCAGGCCGTCGAGCTTCGGCATCCGGATGTCCGCGAGCACCACGTCCGGCCGCAGCCTCCTCGCCTCTGCCACCGCCGCGGCGCCGTCCGCCGCCTCGGCCACCACCGTCATGTCCGGCTGCGCGTCCAGGATCATCCGGAACGCACCGCGGACGTCCGCCTGGTCGTCCGCGATCAGGATCCGGACCGACCCCGTGCCGCTGCCCATCCCTGCACCTCCCCCGTGCCGACCCGTGTCGGCTTCTGTGATCGTTCCGACCTGGACCGCAGTGGCCTGGGCCGGTTCTGTCCAGGCTGCCCCTACGGCCGGTCACTGCCGCCCGACGGCGACCGCCTCCACCGGCAGCACCGCCGTCACGCGCCAGCCTTCCCGCTCGTACGGACCGGCTTCCAGCGAACCGCCGAGAGCCTCCACCCGGGCTGCGAGCCCCGGGAGCCCGCTCCCGCCGCCCCGGCGCGGACGCCCGCCGGGGGCCGGCGCCCCGCCGTCGTTGGTCACGGTCAACTCCAGCCGCCCGCCACTGCAACGGGCCCGGACCTCGACCGTCCGCGCGGCCGGGGCGTGCCGACGGACGTTGGTCAGGGACTCGACCGCGATCCGGTGGACGGTGCCCTCCACCTCGCGCGGCACCGGCCCCTCCGGCAGCTCCAACCGGACTTCGGCGCCACCCGCGGCGGTGAACTGCTCGGCCACCTGGACGAGTTCGGCGAGGCCGGGCTGCGGACTGCGGCCGCCCGCCTCCTCGCTGCGCAGCAGCTGTACGGTCCGGTCCAGCGAGGCCAGGGCCTGCTGCCCGGCCTGCTCTATCCGCTCGAACAGCTCGGCTGACCGCGCCGGGTCGACGGAGGCCAGGTACGCCCCGGCCTGGGCCTGGGCCACCATGCCGCTGACGTCGTGCGCCACGAAGTCGTGCAGATCGTGGGCAAGTTCGAGCCGCTGGGCGCGCCTGGCCTCGGCCACCGCGCGGGCCCGGCCGTCGTCCAGACCCCGCAGGTAGAGCCCGATCAGCACGGTCGGCAGGGACAGCATCGATCCGAACCCGAAGAGCGTGAGCGCGTCGACGGGCCCGTCGAACCGGGACGGCCAGAGCGCGACCGCCCCGCACGCCGTCCAGGCCGCCACCGCGACCCGGGGGCCGTCCCCGGCGCGCAGGCTGAGGACCACCGCCAGCAGCAGGGCCGCCAGTTCGACGAGACCGACCAGCCCGGTCCAGCGGTCCGCTTCCGTCCAGGGGCCGGCGAACCGGATGGCGACCGAGACACCCGCCGACGCCGCGCCGAGCGCGGTCGTCACGGCGGCCGACCCGCGGCGCCCGCGGACCGTCCAGGCCGGCAGCAGCAGGGCCGGGACAACCAGCGACAGGATCTGAGTCATCGTCACCACCTCTCTTCGACTGCTGTCAGATTACGACGCGGTCCAGGCGGTCCGCCTGTGCCGATCGGCATATTCCTCAGGCCGGTTGAGCAGCAGGAACAGCCCGATCGGCACTGCCGTGGACCCCTCGCGGACCTCCAGTCTTGAGCCATCGCACCGGCCGAGGGGCCGGACCGGAAGGGAGTCCACGATGTCCAGGCTCATGATCAACGCCCGCACCACCGCCCACCACCCCCACGCGGTCGGCGCGGCTGGTGCGGTCGACGCGGCCGTCCCGGACGTCCCGCCCGCACCGCGCTGGGCCGAGCTCGCCGCCAAGGCCGCGGCCCTGAGCACCGTTCCTTCGGGGGTGTGGCGGATCGTCTTCGGCTTCGGCATCCCGGTGGGCTTCACCGGCGCCACGGCCGCGGCCTACAACGAGCACCAGCCGGGGTGGGGCACCGTCTACTGCGTGGTGCTGAGCGCCCTGACGGAGGCGCTGGCCTTCCTGACCCTCGGCCTGGTCCGGCCCTGGGGGCGGGTGGTTCCGCGATGGATCCCGCTGATCGGCGGCCGCCGGGTCCGCCCGCTCACCGCGATCGTCCCGGCGCTGCTGGGCTCGGCGATACTCACCGTCCTCGGGATGGAAGGGCTGTTCGGCCGCTGGGCCGCGAACCTGGCCGAGCCGGATTCACCGCGCGGCCTCGCCGCCCTGGTGATGACCGCCGCCTACGCACCCCTGGTGCTCTGGGGCCCGCTGCTGGGCGCGGTCACCGTCGACTACGCCCGGCGGACGTTGTGGCGGCACCGGTGACCACGACGACGGATCACGCCGGGGTCGGCTCGCGCCCCTGCTCCCCGGCCCCCGCAGCCACAGCCACCTCGATGCCCGTCCCGCCCTCGTCCCCCGCCGGGCGCGCTGCGGGGGCGGTACGACGGCCCCACTCCGTCGCGACCAGCACCAGGGCTCCGCCGAGCAGGGCGAGCGGGCCCATGCGGTTCCCGGCCACGGTGATGCCGAAGACGGCGGCCCACAGCGGCTCGGTGCCGAGCAGCAGGCTCACCCGCGAGGGGGAGGTGGCCCGCACCGCCCACATCTGGACGAAGAAGGCGAACAGCGTGCAGAACAAGGACAGATGCAGCAGCCAGGCCCACTGGCCGGCCCCGTACGAGCGGGCGAGGGTCCACGGCGCCGGCCCCGCAGACAGCGCGACGACGGCGAACACACCGGTGGCCGTCGCGAGTTGGACCCACGTCACGGCAAGCATGTCGGTGTCGCGGAGCGCCCGGGTGCGGGCCATGGCGAGGACGTACGCGGAGCGGACGAGGGCGGCACCCAGCACCAGCAGGTCACCGAGCGAGGGCGCACGCAGCCCGCCGTCGCCGGTGAGCAGGGCGACACCGAGGACGGCCAGTCCGGCGGCCGCCAGGAAGGCCCGCGGTGGCGCGGTCCGGCCGAGGGCGCTCTCGCCGAGCGGGGTGAGCACCATCGCGAGGCTGATGATCAGCCCGGCGTTGGTCGCGGAGGTGTGCACGGCACCGTAGGTCTCCAGCAGGAAGATCCCGCTGAGCACCAGCCCCAGTGTCGCGCCGCCGAGCCACTCGGCACGGCGGAGCCTCCGCAGGGCCCGCCAGGCGACCGCTCCGAGCAGCGGCAGCACCAGCCCGAAGCGCAGGACGAGCATCGCCACGACCGTCCCGGGCTCGGCCACCCGCTGGACGGCGAGGAAGCTCGACCCCCACACCACCGCCACCAACAGCACCGGAAGATCACGAAGGGCCGTCGAGGACGAGCCCCTGGACAGGGAGGCAGGCATGGCGAGGATCCCTCCGAGCGAACGGAACCGACGGGCGCGAGGACCGTACGCGTCGGACGGACCCAGGAGCCGGACGGAAGGCCCGGCGACGAACGGGGCAGAGCGTGGAGCGAGGGGGCGCCATCCTCGCGCACCGGACGGCGGATGATCAATGCCGTTCCGGACACCGGATGGTCCGCATGGCCCGGCCGGTCCGCACGGTCCGCACGGTCCGCGCACCACCCTCGGTCGGCCCGGCCCTTCCCGTTCCCCCGGTCCACTCCGTACGCCCGGCCCCCGCCGGGCGCCGCTCCCCGGCAGGGCCCCACACGGAACGTCCTCGCCGTCAGGCGTCGAGCAGGCCGTTCGCCGCGGCGATCGCCTCGATGTCGGCTGGCGTCCCGGACATGATGACGCGGACGTGCTCGGTGACGAGTTCGACCGGCCAGTCCCACCAGGCGGCGCGGCGCAGGCGTTCGATGTCGGCGTCGTCGAAGCGTCGGCGGATCGGCCGGGCCGGGTTGCCGCCGACGACGGTGTAGGGCTCGACGTCGGCGGTGACCACCGCACCGGCCGCGACGATGGCGCCGTCGCCGATCCGGACACCGGGCAGGACGGTGGCCCCGTACCCGAACCAGACGTCGTTGCCGATCACGGTGTCGCCCCGGGTGGGCAGGCCCGTGACGATGTCGAGGGTCCGCTCGGTCCAGCTGCCGCCGAACATGGTGAACGGGAACGTGGAAACGCCGATGTCCGGGTGGGCGGCACCGGCCATCAGGAAGCGGGTCCCGGTCGCGATCGCACAGTACTTGCCGATCACCAGCCGCTCCGGACCGTACGCGTAGAGGACGTTGCGCTCCTCGAAGCGGGTGGCGCCGTCGGGGTCGTCGAAGTAGGTGTACTCGCCGACCTCGATCCGCGGGTCGGTGACGAGCGATCGCAACAGCACGACCCTGTCGTGGCCGGCGAGCGGGTGGAGCGCGGTGGGATCGGGGATGGCGGTGGTGGTCACACGGACTCCTCTCGTAATGCGACGCGAGTCGCATTACGATGAGCATCGCACGATCGCCACCCCACAGCAAGCACTAATGCGACTGGAGTCGACTTTGAACGGAGCAAGTCACCACGGGCAGCCGCCCCGCACCCCCACCCCGCGCCCGGGCGGCCGCAGCGCAAGGGTCCGGGCGGAGGTGGTCGCCGCCACGCTCGCCGAAGTCACCGCGAAGGGCTACGACGGCCTGACCGTCGAGGCGGTCGCCACCCGCTCCGGCGTCCACAAGGCGACCCTCTACCGGAGGTGGGGCGGCGTGGACGGCCTGGTCGCCGACGCCCTGACCGCCTCCGCCGACCAGCCGTGGCCCCTGCCCGACACCGGGGACCTGCAGCAGGACCTCCGCCGGATCACCCGGGAGGTGTTCGACGTCTTCACCGACCCCGAGCTGGGCGTCACGCCGACCGCGCTGATCTCCGCCGCCCAGCGGTCCGACGCAGGCGCGGCCGCCCTGCGCGCCTTCTTCGCCGCCCGCCACCGACAGGCCTCCGAGGTGGCCGAACGAGCGGTCGCACGAGGCGAGTTGCCCGCCGGAACGGACGGCGCCGAGGTGGTCCGCGCCGCCACCGCCCCGCTCTACTTCCGCCTGTTCGTCTCCGGCGAACCGTTGGACGCCCGCACCGCCGAGCGGGCCGCCGATGCCGCCGCCCTCGCAGGCCGCGCCGGGCTCTTCACCCCCACCGAGAGCACCACCGCCGCACCGAAGGAAACGTCCGCCTCGCAGGGAGCACCCGCACCAGAAGCAGGGCCGGCAACATAGGCAAGACCGGCAAGTCCCGTAACACCGGCAACATTCGCAACAGCGACACCACCGACACCGCAACAGCGACACCGCCGACGCCACCGACCACGGCGAAGTCGCCGGCCCCGGCCGACTCCCCTCCCCCGCGGCTCGCCTGACCGCCCCTCACGGCTCCGGGGCCCGGGGAGTCACGGCCGTCGCGCCCCCTACCGCATCCCCACCCGGCCGTGGATGATGCCTCCATGACAATCCAGCCGTCCACCACCCCCCGGAAGGCCCGTCACGTGAAGCGCACGCACTGGGCGCTGGTCGCCGCCGCCACCGTCCTCCCGCTCGTGGCGAGCACTGGCACCGCCGTCGCGGACACCTCCGCCGCCGCAGCCGCCGGCACCGCCGCTGCCTGCACCTACACGCCGGCCGTGCCGGCCGACAACTTCAAGGGAATCCCGGTCTTCGACGCCAAGAAGGCGGCCCGGCCCTACCGCGCGACGCTTCGGACCAGCCAGGGCGCGATCACCTTCGAGGCACTGACCGACAAGGCGCCCTGCACCACCTTCTCGTTCCGCTTCCTCGCCGAGCACGACTACTTCGACCGCAGCCACTGCCACCGCCTCACCACCCAGCGGATCTACGTCCTGCAGTGCGGCGACCCGACCGGGACGGGCAGCGGCGGGCCCGGTTACTCCTTCCCGGACGAGAACCTGACCGGCGCCACCTACCCGGCCGGCACCGTGGCCATGGCCAACGCCGGTCCGAACACCAACGGCAGCCAGTTCTTCTTCGTATGGAAGGACACCAAGCTCTCCCCCGCCTACACCCCGTTCGGCCGGGTCACGGCGGGCCTGGACGTCCTGCAGAAGATCGCCGCCGGCGGCGAGGACGACCAGAACAACCCCGGCGACGGTTTCCCCAACCTGCCCGTGAACATCCGCAACGTGAAGATCGGCACCCGCTGACCGATCAGGCCGGGCCGCCCGGACCCTCGAACCCCCGAGCCGCCCGGCCCCCGGGCCGTTCTCGGCTCGTCCGGGCCGCCCCCGACCCACCGGCCGCCCGCCCCGCCGCTCCCGTACGGTGGCAGCACCAACCACACCGCAGGGGAGCAGCGCCGCATGGACAGCCGGATCTGGGAGAGCGTCGACCACCTGGTCGCATGGCTGGACGAGCAGAGCACGCAGTCGCCCCGGGAAGAACGCCTGCTGCGGATCCTCAAGCTCTCCGAGGAGGTCGGCGAGGTCGGCGCCGCCGTGATCGGCGCCACCGGCCAGAACCCGCGCAAGGGGGTGACCCACAGTTGGGAGGACGTCCAGCACGAGCTCTGCGACGTCGTCTTCTCCGCCCTCGTCGCGCTGCGGACGCTCACACCCGACGCGGCCCGGGTCTTCGCCGACCGGCTGGCCTACGTCGAACAGCGCTCCGCCGCCTCCCGGCGCCCGGTCGCCACGGCCCCGGAGGCGGCGCAGGAGCAGCCCACCGCCTCCCAGGCCGAGCCCACCGCTTCCCCTGCCGAGCCCACCGGTTCCCGGGAACCCGAGGGCTCCCGGGACCGGCCCGCGGGCTCCCCGGACTAGGCGTTCGGCGCGACCCGGGCGAGCCCGTTGATGACGCGGTCCATCGCGTCGCCGCCCTGCGGGTCGGTCAGGTTGGCGAGCAGCTTGAGGGTGAAGCGCATCAGCATCGGGTGGGTGAGGCCGCGCTGGGTGGCGATCTGCATCACCTTCGGGTTGCCGATGAGCTTCACGAAGGCACGGCCCAGCGTGTAGTAACCGCCGTACACGTCCTTGAGGACGCGCGGGTAGGCCTGGAGGGCGCGCTCCCGGCCGCCGTCGGTGACCCGGGCGAGGGCCTGCACGATGACCCCGGCGGCGATCTGGCCGGATTCCATCGCGTAGGCGATGCCCTCGCCGTTGAACGGGTTGACCATGCCGCCCGCGTCGCCGACGAGCAGCAGACCGCGGGTGTAGTGCGGCTGCCGGTTGAAGGCCATCGGCAGCGCGGCACCGCGGATCGGCTCGGTCATGTTCTCGGGGGTGTAGCCCCACTCCTGCGGCATGTTCGCGCACCAGGCCTTGAGCACCTCGCGCCAGTCCAGCTCGCCGAAGGCCGGCGAGGAGTTGAGGATGCCGAGGCCCACGTTGGAGGTGCCGTCGCCCATGCCGAAGACCCAGCCGTAGCCGGGCAGCAGCTTGCGCTCGCCGGCCCGGGTGTCCCAGAGCTCCAGCCACGACTCCAGGTAGTCGTCGTCGTGCCGCGGCGAGGTGAAGTACGTGCGGTAGGCGACGCCCATCGGGCGGTCCTCGCGCCGGTGCAGGCCCATGGCGAGCGAGAGCCGGGTCGAGTTGCCGTCGGCGGCGACCACCAGCGGGGCGCGGAAGGTGACCGGCCGCTTCTCGTCGCCGAGCTTGGCGGTGACGCCGACGATCCGCCCGGTGCGCTCGTCCAGGACCGGCCCGCTGACGTTGCAGCGCTCGTAGAGCCGCGCGCCGGCCTTCTCGGCCTGACGGGCCAGCAGCTCGTCGAAGTCGGCGCGCTTGCGGACCAGGCCGTAGTCCGGGAAGGAGGACAGCTCTGGCCAGTCCAGCTCCAGCCGGACGCCGCCGCCGATGATGCGCAGGCCCTTGTTGTGCAGCCAGCCGTTCTCGGTGGAGACGTCGACGCCCATGTCCACGAGCTGCTTGGTGGCGCGGGGGGTGAGGCCGTCGCCGCAGACCTTCTCGCGCGGGAAGGCGGTCTTCTCCAGCAGCAGCACGTCCAGCCCGGCCTGGGCCAGGTAGTACGCGGTGGTCGAACCGGCCGGGCCCGCGCCGACCACGATGACGTCGGCCGTGCTCTCCACCGGGCTGTCCGGCTTCGTCAGATCGGCTGCGGTCTCGGACACGTGGACACACTCCTGGAGCTGCGGCGGGGGACGGCGGCTTTTGTCTCCGGCAGTCTAGTTCCGCTCACGCCGCCGGAAGCGCCCGCGCCCCCGCCACACCCGCTCCGCCACACCAGCCGCCACACCCGCCGCCGCACCCGCCGGCGGGCCCCGAAGCGACGGTCCGAGGCCGACGGCCCGGCAGTGGCGGACTACGCGGTCTTGTACGCCCGGTGCAGCGCGACGATCCCGCCGGTCAGGTTCCGCCAGGCGACCTTCGACCAGCCGCCCTCCTGCAGCTTGGCGGCCAGCCCGGCCTGGTCCGGCCAGACCCGGATGGACTCGGCGAGGTAGACGTACGCCTCCGGGTTGCTGCTGACGGCCGTGGCGACCGGCGGCAGCGCGCGCATCAGGTACTCGGTGTAGACCGTCCGGAACGGCGTCCAGGTCGGCGTGGAGAACTCGCAGATGACCAGCTTGCCGCCGGGCTTGGTGACCCGCAGCATCTCGCGCAGCGCCGCGTCGGTGTCCTGGACGTTGCGCAGCGCGAAGGAGATCGTCACCGAGTCGAAGGTGTCGTCCGCGAACGGCAGCCGGGTGGCGTCCCCGGCGGTGAGCGCCAGCTCGGGGTGGCGGGCCTTGCCCTCGGTGAGCATGCCGACCGAGAAGTCGCACGGGACGACCTGGGCCCCGGCTTCGACGAAGGGCAGCGAGGAGGTGCCGGTGCCGGCTCCGAGGTCGAGCACGAGGTCCCCCGGTCCGGCGGCCACCGCCTCGGCCACCGCCCGCCGCCAGGCGCGGGCCTGGCCGAGGGAGAGCACGTCGTTGGTGCGGTCGTACTTGGCCGCGACGTCGTCGAACATGGCGGCGACTTCGTGCGGCTGCTTGTCCAGAGAGGCTCGGGTCACGCCCCCATTGTTCACCCTCGCACGGACACCCCGACCAACGGGGCGCACCGACGGGCCGTACCGACGGGTCACCCCGCCCGGCGCGGCGCCCTCAGTGCTGCCCGCGCCGCCCGCCCGCGCGCCGCTTCCGCCGGGAGCGCTTGCCGTGCGTGATCGCGGGCATCCCGTCCGCCAGTGCCTCCGTCGCCAGGGCGAGGTTGGCGGCCAGCCGCCCCTGCCCGGCGCGGATCGCGACGGCCTTCCGGTGCCGCCAGATGCGCAGCACGCAGACCGCGAACAGCACCACGGCGACCGGCACGCTGAACCGGGCGAGGCCCACTCCGACGGGCTGCGGGTAGGTGTCGCCGCAGATCCGCACCGCGCCCGCGTCGTCGGCCGCGTGCTCCAGGCAGATCGAGTCACCGACCTTGGCGCCGTCCGCGAGCGGCAGCGCGGCCGCGGTGTGCGACTGCCCGCCCACCCGGTAGCTGACGGCGCTGTAGGTGCCGCCGCCGGTGGGGAGCTGGGTGACGACGCCCTCGACTCTCACCGGGTGCGCCTCGATCCGGTCGGCCTGGTCGGCCTGACGCCAACCGAGCAGGCACATGCCGACGGCCAGCACGGCGCTGAGCACGGCGGCGAGGTACCAACCACGGCCCAACCGCGGGGCGCGCGGCGGGGGAACGATCGCGGTTCGCATGGTTCCTGTCCTGGCTTGCCTTCGGGACCGGGGACGCGGCCCCGCCGCCCGCGGGCACGGGCGGTGGTGTGGTGAGGGTACGGAGTGAGCTGTCCGGGATCGTATCCGCTGGCGGGCCCTCAGGTCACGGCGAAGGGACAATCACCCCCGGCCACCGGCACCGTAGTTCGAGTGCACACGAAGGAAGTCCCGTGCACTGCAAGGGAATCGGCCTACTGACGAGTACGTCACACCGGCGCTGCCGATCCCGGCCCGTCCGACGCCGTTCGTCCGCCGTTCGTCCGCCGCTCCCCGGCCGCTCCGCACCGGCCCGCAGCGGCCCCGCTCAGCGCCGGCGGTACACCAACCGCCCGCCCAGCACCGTGGCCAGGCAGCCGCCCGCCGCCGGCTCGGCGAGCCCGTCCCCCGCGGCCGCGAACACCGCGAAGTCGGCCCGGCCGCCGACCGCCACCCGCCCGTGCACGGCCTGCGCGAAGGGCAGCACGGCGAGCGGGTCCAACGGCCCCGCACCCTCGTCCCCCGAAGCTCCCCAAGCCCCCGAAGCCCCCGAAGCCCCCGCCGAGCCCGGCGAACCCGGAACCCCCGTCGAGCCCGGCGAACCCGAAGCCCCCGCCAGCCCCACCAGCCCCGACCGCGCCACCGCCGTCCGCACCGACGCCCGCTCGAACGGCCCGGCCACCGCCGTCACCCCGAACCCGAGCATCCGCTGCAGCCCGCGCCGCGCACTCGCCCCGCACCGCGTCTCGTCCGTGGATCCGGCGAGCCCGTCCGCCACCGGCTCGACGCCGGTCTCCTCCCGCGGATCCGGGTGGTACGCCCGCTCCAGCAGCCAGTGCCCGTAGGGGTTGCGCAGCCCGGGCGCGAGCACCGCCGAGCCCCAGTCCCGCACCCGCGCGCCCGGGTGCGCCGCCGCCAGCTCCGGGTACGGCCCGACCGCCTCGACGCGCTCGCCACGCACCACCACCGCCCCGTCCGGGAAGGACGGGGCGGTCGGATCGGCCGGGTCGGGCAGCACGAGGGCCGCCCGGTGCAGGGTCAGCACGGTTGCGGGGAGGGCCTCAGTTGTCCAGGATCTTCAGCTCGGGGTGCGCGGTGCCGCCCTCGATCGCCGTGGAGGCGATGTGCGAGGCGACCCGCGGGTCGACCGGGTCGTCGGCCGGGTCCTCCAGCACCCGCAGGTGCTCGTACGTGGTGGAGCGCTGCGCCGGGACGCGGTCGGCGGCCCGGATCAGGTGGATCAGTTCGGTGAGGTTGGAGCGGTGCTTGGCGCCGGCCGCCGAGACGACGTTCTCCTCCAGCATGACCGAGCCGAGGTCGTCCGCGCCGTAGTGCAGCGACAGCTGGCCCGCCTCCTTGCCGGTGGTCAGCCAGGAGCCCTGGATGTGGGCGACGTTGTCGAGGAACAGGCGGGCGATGGCGATCATCCGCAGGTACTCGAAGACGGTGGCCTGGGTCGACCCCTTCAGGTGGTTGTTCTGCGGCTGGTAGGTGTACGGGATGAAGGCCCGGAAGCCGCCGGTGCGGTCCTGCACGTCGCGGATCATCCGCAGGTGCTCGATCCGCTCGGCGTTGGTCTCGCCGGTGCCCATCAGCATGGTGGAGGTGGACTCCACGCCGAGGCCGTGCGCGACCTCCATGATCTCCAGCCAGCGCTCGCCGGACTCCTTCAGCGGGGCGATCGCCTTGCGCGGACGCTCCGGCAGCAGCTCGGCGCCGGCGCCGGCGAAGGAGTCCAGGCCCGCCTTGTTGATCCGGGCGATCGCCTCCTCGATGGAGACGCCCGAGATCCGGGACATGTGCTCGACCTCGGAGGCGCCCAGCGAATGGATCACCAGCTGCGGGAAGTCGGCCTTGATCGCCGAGAACGCGCGCTCGTAGTACTCCACGCCGTAGTCCGGGTGGTGGCCGCCCTGGAACATGATCTGGGTGCCGCCCAGCTCGACGGTCTCGGCGCAGCGGCGCAGGATCTCGTCGAGCTCCCGGGACCAGCCCTTGTCGCTCTTCGGCGGCACGTAGAAGGCGCAGAACTTGCACGCCGTCACGCACACGTTGGTGTAGTTGATGTTCCGCTCGATGATGTACGTCGCGATGTGCTCGGTACCGGCGTAGCGGCGGCGGCGCACCGCGTCGGCGGCGGAGCCGAGCGCGTGCAGCGGCGCGGAGCGGTAGAGCTCCAGCGCCTCCTCCGGAGTGATCCGGCCGCCGGCGGCGGCCCGGTCGAGCACGGCCTGCAGGTCGGTGCTGGACGCATCGAGGGTGGTCGCTGCGAGCTCGGTCACCTGGCGGCCTTCTCTCTCTAAAGTGCTACTCGGGTACGGCCGAACCAGCCTACGCCAGGCCTTTCGGGCGCTTTCAGCCCGCCGCCCCGTTCACCCGGCGCATCGTCCCGGTCGGGTTCCCACCCGGCGGATCCGCGGAGGTGAACCGGATCGTCCCGTCGGCCTGCAGGGTGAGCGTTTCGGCGTTGGCGCCGCCGGTGCAGGCGCCGGGCAGCGAGGAGCGGACCAGCCGGGACCGGAACACCAGCCGGGTGTCGGAGACGGAGGTGAGCGTCCAGCCGCCCTCGCAGCTGATCGGGATCAGTCCGGTGACGGCGTTGCGGCTGGTGGTGGTCTCCTGACCGATCGCCGCCGGGCGGACGGTCAGCGTGGTCGTGCCGCCGGGCAGGCCCTTGTCGGTGACCATGTCCCCGCTCCAGGTGCCCAGGAACGCGGCCGGCACCGCGTTGGGGCCGCCCGTCGAGGGCGCCGCGCCGGTCGGGGAGGCCGCGGGCGTCGAGGGGTTCGAGGCCGTGGCGGAGGCGGACGGGGCCGATGACGGGAGCGCTGACGGGGAGTCCGTCCCGCCCGGGCCGGTGGACGGGACCGGCAGCGGTCCTGCGGCCGGGGCCACCGGATCGTCGTCCCGGTGCGACCACTCGTACAGCCCGTACCCGGAGCCCCCGAGCGCCGCGGCCACCAGCACCGCCACCGCCGCGAGCCCGGCCGGCCGCCGCCACCACGACGCACCGGCCGTGCCCGATGCCTCACGCTCCCCCGAACCCGAACCCGAACCCGAACCCGACTCCGCCCCCGGCGCCCGGTGGCCCCTGGGCACGTAGGTCGGCGTCGCCACCGCCTCGGCCCCGCCCGCCGCCCCGGACTCGTCCTCCAGGTCCAGCAGCTCCACCGCGCTGCGCCCCACCCCCGCCGCCAGCTCCGGCGGCAGGGAGCCCCACAGCCGGGCGGCGCCCTGGCGGTCCGGGTCCAGTCGGGCGGCGAGGTGCTGCGGGGTGGGCCGGGCGGCCGGGTCCTTGGCCAGGCAGTCGAGGACGACCGCCCGGAGCCGCTCGGGCAGTCCGGCGACGTCGGGCTCCTCGTGCAGCACCCGGTAGAGCAGGACGGCCGCGCTGACCCCCTCCCCGAAGGGGTGCACTCCGGTGGCGGCGTAGGCGAGTACGGCGCCGAGCGCGAAGACGTCCCCGGCCGGCCCGACGGGCTGCCCGGCCGCCTGTTCGGGTGACATGAAGCCCGGCGAACCGACCACATGACCCGAACGGGTGAAGCCGCTGGTCGCGTCCAGGGCCCTGGCGATGCCGAAGTCGATCAGCCGCGGCCCGTCCAGGGTCAGCAGCACGTTGGACGGTTTGACGTCGCGGTGCACCAGGTCGAGCCCGTGCACGTGGGCGAGCGCCCCGGCGAGCCCGACGCCGAGGGCGCGGACGGCCGGTTCGGGCAGCGGCCCGTACTGCTGGACGGCGGCGGTGAGCGAGGGCCCCGCCACATAGCCGGTGGCGACCCAGGGCCGCTCGCCCTCGGTGTCGGCGTCCAGGACCGGCGCGGTCCAGGTGCCGCCGACCCGCCGGGCGGCGGCCACCTCGTGCCGGAACCGGGCGCGGAACTCGGCGTCGTCCGCCAGCTCCGGGCGCACCACCTTCACGGCGACGGTGCGCCCGCCGGCCGTCCGGCCGAGGTAGACCCGGCCCATCCCGCCCGAGCCGAGCCGCCGCAGCAGTCGGTAGGCGCCCACCTGGCGCGGGTCGTCCGACCCCAGTGCCCGCATGGCCCCGCACGCTCCCCTCGCACCGGCCCGTGCGGCACCGGGCGGGTTCGCCCGGCCGCGCGGGCCGCTTCCGGAGCGCCTCCCGCGGGCCACCCGCCGGACGCGCCTCGGGGCAGACCGTACCGGGCCGGGCCGTGCCGGATCAGCCCCGACGACGCGATCGGTGCGAAGGGTTCACGGACCGACCGGCAGCGCGGCCGGCTCCAGCAGCCGCACCGCCACGTCCGGCGCGAAGCCGCTGTCGTGCGCGACCCGCCGGGCGAACTCGGCGACCCCGGCCAGCTGCCGCTCGCCGAGCGAGAAGTCGAGCGCCTCGCTGAAGTAACGCTCCAGCACGTCCGCCCCGAAGGCCTCCCAACGGGCGGCCTGCTCGGCGACCTTGCCGGCCTCCACCAGCGACAGGTCGCGGGACTCCAGGAAGGCCCGGTGCACGGCCGCGGTCAGCTCCGGGCAGCGCTCGGCGAACTCGCGGCGCACCGCCCAGACCGCGAAGACGAACGGCAGGCCGGTCCACTCCTTCCACATCTCGCCGAGGTCGTGGACGGTCAGCCCGAGGTCGGCGGCCTGCCCGAGGTAGGCGCGCAGCGCCGGGTCGCCGATCAGGACGGCGGCGTCGGCCTCGGCGAGCATCGCGCTGAGGTCCGGCGGGCAGCTGAAGTAGTCGGGGCGCACGCCCTCGCGCTCCTCCAGGAGCAGCCGGGCGAGCCGGACCGAGGTGCGGCTGGTGGAGCCGAGGGCGACCCGGCGGCCGTCGAGGTCGGCGAGCGGGACCTTGCTCACGATCAGGCAGGACATCACCGGGCCGTCGCTGCCGACCGCGATGTCGGGCAGGACGAGCAGGTCGTCGGCGTTGCGCAGGTACTCCACGCAGGTGATCGGACCGATGTCCAGGGCACCCTCGACGAGCCGGTCGCTCAGCTTCTCCGGGGTGTCCTTGGTGAGGTCCAGATCGAGCAGATTGCCCGTCCTGGCGAGCCCCCAGTAGAGGGGAACGCAGTTCAGGAACTGAATATGGCCGACCCTGGGCCTGAGCGGGGGGTTCTCTCCGACCGGGATGTTCTGGGGCTCCCGCGTTTGCGCGTCCGGTGTTTGTGCGTCCGGTGCTGCCACTGCGCCGCTCCCTTGCTGTTCGTGCGCCTCCCCGCAGCGTATGCCCGCCGTTCACGGCGGCTCGCACCGGCCACCCGACACGCCCTCACACGCCCCCAACGCCCCTTTCTGCGCCCGCTCCCGGCCTTACGACACGCGCCTTCCGCGCCGCAAGCGACCTCTGGTCGTCACAGCGGCCGCATGCTAGCGTTGCCCTCAGTTGCAGTTTGATTCCCCTTGCAGTACTTGAAGCCTGCGGAGCATGTAACCGCGGGCTTTTTGTAGTTTTTCAGCAATATCGAAAAACTTCGGACTCGTCCGGAGGCAGGGCGATCAGCGCAGCGGACCGGGGGCCACACGGTGTGGTCCCCGACACGCCTCGCAAGGAGAACGGCATGGCCACGGGAACCGTCAAGTGGTTCAACGCTGAGAAGGGCTTCGGCTTCATCGCCCAGGAGGGCGGCGGCCCGGACGTCTTCGTTCACTACTCCGCCATCAACGCGAACGGCTTCCGTTCGCTGGAGGAGAACCAGGCGGTCACCTTCGACGTCACCCAGGGCCCGAAGGGTCCGCAGGCGGAGAACGTCACCGCCGTCTGACCATCCTCTGATGATCTGATCGCTCGGGACCCCGACGGGTCCACCGGCGGCTCCCGACAGCCGTCACCATGAGCACAAGAGCAGTACCCAAGGGGGCCCGCCCGTCGGCGGGCCCCCTGCCTTTTCGAGCGGGACTCGAAGAGGAACGGAGAACGCGGAAGGGCCCTCCCCCGGTGTCGGGGGGAGGGCCCTTCCGCGTAGGTCGACGCGGGTCGAGGTCGACGCGGGTCGAGGTCGGGGGGATCAGGCGGCGGCAGGGCTCGCGACGGCACCCGCGGGGGCACCCGCCGGGGCGTCCTCGTCGTACAGGTCACCCGAGGGGTTGTTGTACGCGGCCACGTCGAGGATCTTCTCCCGCGCGGCCACCACGACCGGCACCAGGACCTGACCGGCGACGTTGGTCGCGGTGCGCATCATGTCCAGGATCGGGTCGATGGCGAGCAGCAGGCCGACGCCCTCCAGCGGCAGGCCCAGGGTGGACAGGGTGAGCGTCAGCATGACGATCGCACCGGTGAGGCCCGCGGTGGCGGCCGAGCCGACCACCGAGACGAAGGCGATGAGGATGTAGTCCTTGATGCCGAGGTCGATGTTGTAGACCTGGGCGACGAAGATCGCAGCGATCGCCGGATAGATCGCGGCGCACCCGTCCATCTTGGTGGTGGCGCCGAACGGCACCGAGAAGGAGGCGTACTCGCTCGGGACGCCGAGGCGCTCGGTGACGCGCCGGGTGACCGGCAGGGTGCCGACCGAGGAGCGCGAGACGAAGGCCAGCTGGATCGCGGGCCAGGCGCCCTTGAAGAAGTGCAGCGGGTTGAGGCCGGCGGCGAAGCGCAGCAGCAGCGAGTAGACGACGAACAGGACCAGCGCGCAGCCGACGTAGATGTCGAGGGTCAGCGTGGCGAAGGGCTTGAGCAGGTCCCAGCCGTACTTGGCGACGGACTTGCCGATCAGGCCGAGGGTGCCGAGCGGGGAGAGTCGGATGACCCACCACAGCGCGGTCTGGGTCAGCTCCAGCACGGACTCGCTGAGCTTGAGGACCGGCTCGGCCTTGGCGCCGAGCTTGATGACCGCCGCGCCGACCACGACCGCCATGAAGACGATCTGCAGCACGTTCACCTTGGCGAAGGCGTCGACGATGTTGGTCGGGAAGATCCCGGTCAGGAAGTCGATCCAGGTGCCCTTGGAGTCGAGCGCCTTGAGGCCCTCGGTCTTCAGGTTGGTGCCCCGGCCGGGGTTGGTCAGCAGGCCCAGGCCCAGGCCGATGCCGACCGCGATCAGCGAGGTGACCATGAACCAGAGCAGCGTGCGGGTGGCGAGCCGGGCCGCGTTGGTGACGTTGCGCAGGTTGGCGACGCTCACCACGATCGCGGTGAACACCAGCGGCGGCACGGCCAGCTTGAGCAGCTGGACGAAGATCTTGCCGATCGTCTCCAGGGTGGTGGCCAGCCAGGAGATGTCGGCGGCGCGGGCCAGGTAGCCGAGGCCGACGCCGAGCACCAGGCCGGCGACGATCTGCACCCAGAACGGTGTCTTGCGGATACGGGCGAGCACGGACGGCGACGAGGTCGCCTCGGGCGCTGTGGACATGGGGCTGCGACTCCGGGGGAGGGCGTGGCTGAACGGTGAGGTGTGGGGCGGAGCGGGCGGCACGGCGCGGGGCCGGACGGAAGGGGTCGGGGCCCCCGGTCAGGGGCGTGCCGCCGACGTACAGCTCAGGGCAGTACAGCGCATGGCGCGACAACGGCGCGGGCTGTCCACAGCACCGGTCAGAGCGCACGGGCGGGCGGCGCCGGGCAGGAGGCCCGGTCCGTGCGTCCGCAGTGCGTCTGAGGCTGACATGGCCGATACGTTAGCAGTAAAGGTTTGAGATGTTCAAAGTACTTGTTTGAGATCGTCCGAAACCCCTCCTTGTCCCGCAGTCGAGGTCCGGACACGAACGACGCTGACGCCCCATCAGTCCGGGCCGACGGCCCGATTGACCGGCGAGCAGTTATACGTATAACCTTGACGACGTCCCCGCCCCCGCCTGCCCAGACCGGAGAAGACGCCGATGGGCTACCTCGCCCTGCTCCGCGCCCCGCACGTGACCCGCCTGCTCCTCGGCACCCTGCTCGGCCGCCTGCCCGCCGGCATGACCGCCCTGGTGATCGCCCTCGCCCTGCGCGAGGCCGGCGCGCCGTACGGGCGGATCGGGCTGGCCACCGCCGCGTACGCGATCTCGGCGGCCGTCGGCGGGCCGGTGCTCGGCCGGATCGTGGACCGCACCGGGCAGCCGCGCGTCCTGCTCGCCTCGGCCGTGGTGGCCGGCGGCGGATACGCACTGCTCGCCCTCGCCCCCGGCTCCGCGCTCGCCGCGCCGGTCGGCGCCGCGGTCGCCGGCCTCGCCATGCCCCCGCTGGAGCCCTGCCTGCGCTCGCTCTGGCCGGACGTCGTCGAGGCCGAGCAGCTCGACACCGCCTACGCCTTCGACTCCGCCTCCCAGCAGATCCTCTACGTCGCCGGGCCGCTGGCCGTCGCCGGGATCGCCGGCCTGTTCAGCCCGGTCGTCGCGCTCTGGGTGGCCGCCGGGCTGGGCCTGGCCGGCGCCCTGATCGTGGCCACCACCGCACCCGCCAGGGCCTGGCGCGCCCCGGTCCGCGAGCACTCCGCCGGACTGCTCGGACCGCTGCGCTCCCCCGGCCTGGTGCTGCTGCTGGTCGGGCTGGCCGGGGCCGGCTGGGCCGTCGGCGCGCAGAACGTGCTGTTCATCGCCTACGCCGAACACCACACCGGTGCACTGCCGGGCGGCGCCGGCACCCTGCTGGCGCTGGCGGCGCTCGGCGGACTGCTCGGCGCGCTCGCCTACGGCGCGGTCAAGTGGCGGCACACCACCGCCACCCGCACCTGGGTGATGGCGCTCGCGATGGCCGCCAGCTACCTGCCGCTGATCGCCCTGCCCGGGCCGTACCCGATGGCCGCGCTGGCCTTCCTCTCCGGGATCATGCTGGCGCCCCTGCTCGCGGCGGCATTCGTGCTGGTCGCCGAGCTGGCGCCGACCGGCACCGTCACCGAGGCCTTCGCCTGGCTGGTCACGCTGTTCGCCACCGGCAACTCGCTCGGCTACGCCGTCTCCGGCAGCCTCGCCGAGAGCTCGCTGCAGTCGGTCGCGCTGTGCGCGGCGGGCGGGATCGCCCTCGGCGGGCTGCTGCTGTTCGGCTCCCGGCGCTGGTTCCACCCGGCGCCGGTCGTACCGGGCGCGGCCCGGCCCGTCCCGGTGGGCTGAGCCCACCCCACGAACGACTGCGCCCACCGGTGGTCTGGCCGGTGGGCGCAGTCCTCTCCCCGGCCGGTCCGGCCGGGCGAACCTCCGGGACCGGGGCGCTACGCCGAGGCCGTGGAGGCCCGCAGCACCAGCGAGGTGGCCAGCGGTGCGACCGGCTCCACCCGCTCCCCGCGCAACAGGCCCGCCAGTGCGGCGGCGCCCGCGCGGCCCAGCTCCTCGCCGGGCAGGTCGACGGTGGTCAGTGGCGGGGCGAGCAGCGCGGCCACCGGGACGTTGTCCATGCCGACCACGGACACGTCCTCCGGCACCCGCAGCCCCAGCTCGGCGGCGGCCTGGTAGACCCCGGAGGCGACCACGTCGTCGTCGCAGATCACCGCGCGCGGCCGGTCCGCCCGCGCCAGCAGCCGGTCCGCCACGGTCCGCGCGGCCCGGTGCCCCTCGTTCAGGCTCACGCCCAACTCCACGACGTCCAGGCCGAGTTCCCGCACCGCCCGCTCGAAGGCGGCCTGTCGCACCCGGAAGGTGTACGCGGAGTGGGTGGAGCGCAGCCGGCCGATCCGGCGGTGGCCGAGCGCGGCCAGGTGCTCGACGGCGGCGCGCATCCCGCCGGCCACGTCGAGCTCGACGGTCGGACGGGTGCGGTCGGTGCCCGGGTCGGCGTCCAGGAAGACGGCGGGGGTGTCGGCGGGCAGCTCGCCGAGCTGGCTGTCGTCCGGGGAGCAGATCAGCAGGCCGTCGAAGCGCCCGGCGGTGGCGGCCTCGGCGAGGGTGGCGCTGCCCCAGCCGGAACTCACCACGACGGCCAGGCCGTTGCGGCCGGCCTCCTGGTGGACGCCGTCCAGCACCCGGCCGAAGAACGGGCCCTGGAGGTTCGGCACGGCGAGCAGGATCATCCCGCTGCGGCCCAGCCGCAGCTGCCGGCCGGCCGCCTGCGGACGGTAGCCGAGGCTGCGGGCGGCCTCCCGGACCCGTTGCCGGGTGGCCTCGGAGACCCGCCGGCCGGCCTCGGCACCGGAGAAGACCAGCGACACGGTGGCCTGGGAGACCCCGGCGAGCCGGGCCACGTCCCGCCCGGTGGGCCGGCGCACGGGGGCCGGCCAGGTCCCGAGCTCGCTCTCGCCGGACGACGAACCGGACGACGAACCGGACGACGAGTCGGGCGACGAACCGGACGGCTGCGCGGACGGCTCGGACTGCAGCCCGACCGGCTGATCGGACGGCACGGGATCCGGGGTGGCGGGCACGGCGGCTGCGGCGGCGGCTCGGCGGTCGGAGGTGGGGCCGGGGTCAGTTCTGCCCGGCGGTCGCCGCGCGGGCGGCGTCGTCGGCGGCGTCCTCCTCGGCGTTCTGCGCGGCGATCCGGTCGGCGGTACGGCTGCGGATCCCGGTGACCTTGCCGCTGATCTGGGCGGACATCTCGTCACGCTGCTTGCTCAGCAGCGCGTAGCTGAGCGGTGCGGAGGCGATCGCGGCCAGCAGGAAGAGGAAGATCACGCCCGCCTCGCCGCTGACCGGAATGATCTGGAAGTGACCGAGCAGCAGGGCCACCAGCAGGCACCCGAGGAAGATGCTGACCCGCATGGAGGTGTAGCGGAGCGTGGCGTGCGACTTTCCCGGGCCGTTGCTGCTCACTGGAACACATCCTTCTCGTTGCGCGGGGCGGGCCGGCGGGGCGGCCGGCGGGGTCGGGGCGGGTCCTCCAGTCAAGCATGCCTGACGGCCGGCGCGGCCGGGGCCCCTCCTGCCCGGGCCCGGACGAGGAGGGCGGGCCGCCCGCCCCGGCCGGCCGCAGCCGCCCGGGGACCGGGGACCGGCATCAGCGCAGATCGAGCCACATCGTGATGTCGTCGCGGTCGTCCCCGGGGGCGACCCGGATCGCGGCCGGCACCCGACCGACCTCGCGGTAGCCGCTGCGGGCGTAGAACTGCTCCAGTCCCAGGCCGCCGCGCGCGGTGAGCCGCAGCGACTGCAGGCCCCACTCCCTGGCGACCCGCTCGGCCTCGGCGAGCAACTCGGCGCCGTGGCCCAGGCCCTGGCAGTCGGGGTGCACCATGACCCGCTTGAGCATCCGCCAGTGCTCCATCGGGCCGAAGCGCATCGACGCGAAGAACAGCACGCCCACCAGCCGGCCGGTGTCGGCGTCGTGCGCGGCCAGCAGGCGGTCCGGACCGTCCGGGCCGACACCGTCGAACTGGTGGTCGGCGGTGTCCCACACCTCCTCCTCGGTGACCGGCGCCACGAAGCCGACCGCGCCGCCGGCGTTGGTCACGTCGGTCCAGAGGCGGACGATCTCCGTCCGCAGGTCGGGGTCGAGCTTGGGATCCAGCGTGAAGGTGAGCGCCATGGAGCGGAGCCTAGACCTCCGCGGTGACAGCCTTCCCGCCGACACCGGCAGCCCCGCCGGCCCCGCCGACCCCGGCAGTACCGGCAGTACCGGCAGTACCGGGAGCACCGGTCGTGCCCGGCCGGTCGGTCCGCCCGGTCCGCAGCGCCAGGCAGAGCCCGACCGCGACCGCGCACAGCCCGCCGGCGCCGTACCAGGTCAGGTCGTAGTTGCCGAGCGCGTCGCGGGCCAGGCCCGCCAGCCCGGCGACGACGGCCGCACCGATCTGGTGGGCGGCCAGGACCCAGCCGAAGACGATCGGGGCGTCCTCGCCGAAGTGCCGGCGGCACAGCGCGACGGTCGGCGGCACGGTGGCGACCCAGTCCAGGCCGTAGAAGACCACGAAGGCCAGGATCGGCGGGTGCAGCGAGCCGGCCAGCAGTTGCGGCAGCAGGAGCAGGGAGAGGCCGCGCAGCCCGTAGTAGACCGTCAGCAGCACCCGGGAGTCGAGCCGGTCGGTGAGCCAGCCGCTGAAGACGGTGCCGATCACGTCGAAGACGCCGATCAGGGCGAGCAGGCTCGCCGCGGTGGTGACCGGCATGCCGTGGTCGTGCGCGGCCGGGATGAAGTGGGTGCCGACCAGGCCGGCGGTGGTGGCGCCGCAGATCGCGAAGGAGCCGGCCAGCAGCCAGAAGGCCCGGGTGCGGGCGGCGGAGCGCAGCACCCGCAGCGAGCGGGCCAGCGCGCGGGTGTCACCGACGGGCGGGGCCGGCGGCTCCTCGGTGGCGCCGTACGGGAGCAGGCCGACGTCGGCGGGCCGCTCGCGCATCAGCAGCAGGACCGGGACGGCGACGGCACTGGCGGCGAGCGAGACCACGACCACGGCCGAGCGCCAGCCGTGCTGTTCGACCAGCCAGGCGCCGACCGGCAGGAAGACCAGGTTCCCGGCCGCGCCGGCGGCGGTCAGCACACCGGTGACCAGGCCCTGGCGCGCCCGGAACCAGCGACCGGTGATGGTGGTGGCGAAGGCGCCGGCCATCGAGCCGCTGCCGAGGCCGACCAGCACGCCCCAGCAGAGCACCAGTTGCCAGGGCTCGCGCATCAGCATGGTGAGCCCGGAGCCGACCGAGATGGTCAGCAGCGCGCAGACCACCACGAGGCGCACCCCGAACCGGTCCATCAGGGCGGCGGCGAACGGGGCGGTGAGGCCGTAGAGGGTCAGGTTGACGGAGGTGGCGCTGGAGATGGTCCCGAGCGACCAGCCGAACTCGTTGTGCAGGGCGTCCATCATCAGGCTCGGAGTGGAGCGGAAGCCGGCCGAGCCGAGCAGGACGAGCAGGGAGACGCCGGCCACCACCCAGGCGTAGTGCACCCGGGGGCGCCCGGCCTGCGCGGCCCATTCGGGACCGGCCGGCCGTGCGGCAGCCGGATCGGGAACGGTCGGGTCGGAGTCGGCCGGATCGGGGAGGGGCGTGGGGGCGAGGGCGCTGCGTTCGGTCACGCGACGAGTGTCCCGGGCTGCCGCACCCCGGACGAGTGGCCTGGATGACAGCTTTCGCAAGGATCGGGCCACGACCCGGCGTACGCTGTCCCGGACCCACCGACACCCGAGGGGACCTCATGGCGCACCTGGTCGCGGTACTCGCCCTGGAGGGCGTGATCGCCTTCGAACTCGGCATCCCGGCCCGCATCTTCGGCGGCGCCAAGGACCCGGCCGGACGGCCCTTCTACGAGGTGGCCACCTGCACCCTGGACGGGCGGCCGGTCGCCACCAGCGCCGACTTCCGGGTCGCCGTCGACCACGGTCCCGAACTCCTGGAACGGGCCGACACGGTGGTCATCCCGGCCTCCGCCGACTCCAGCCCGGCGGTCGCCGACGCCTGCTTCACCCCCGCACTGGCCGCCGCGCTGGCCCGGATCCGGCCCGGCACCCGGCTGATGTCGATCTGCACCGGCTCGTTCATCCTGGCCGCCGCCGGCTTGCTGGACGGCCGCCCGGCCACCACCCACTGGCGGTACACCGACCGCTTCGCCCGGCTGTTCCCCGAGGTGCGGCTCGACCCGGACGTGCTCTACACCGACGACGGCGACATCCTCACCTCCGGCGGGGTCGCCGCCGGAGTGGACCTCTGCCTGCACGTGGTGCGCCGCGACCACGGCAGCGCGGTGGCCAACGCGGTGGCCCGCAACTGCCTGGTGCCGCCGTGGCGCGAGGGCGGCCAGAAGCAGTACGTGGAGGCCCCGAGCCCGCTGGACGCCGGCGACCACGGCACCACCGCGGTGCGCGCCTGGGCGCTGGAGCACCTGGACCGGCCGCTCACCCTGCGCCTCCTCGCCGACCGGGCGGGCATGAGCGTACGGACCTTCACCCGGCGGTTCCGCGAGGAGACCGGCGCCAGCCCCGGCCAGTGGATCACCACCCAGCGCACCGAGCGGGCCCGCCAGCTGCTGGAACGCACCGATCTGACGATCGACCAGGTCGCCCGGGAGTCCGGTTTCGGCACCGCCGCCTCGTTGCGGCTGCAACTGCGCGGCCGCCTCGACGTGGCGCCCAGCGCCTACCGGCGCACCTTCCGCGCCGCCCCCCGGTAGTCCGCGGGCAGGCCCGCCGGCGGGCTCGTCGACGGATCCGCCGGCGACAGCACGAGCAAGGCACGGGCAGCGCACGGGCAACGCACGGGCAAGGCAGGGACAAGGTCCCGGAACCGGCCCCGGTGGTGGCCGGATTCCGCTGCTCCACGGAGACGCAGTGGATGGCGGCAGGCCGCGCGCACCCCGAGCACGGCACGGCACACCGCCATCCAACCGCGACGCGCGGGCCCTGAACCCGCGCCGCGGCCTCCGCACTCGCCGAGGAACGGTCCGCGACCGGCTGTCCGCGGCCCCCTCGCTGACACGATCCCCCTGGACAGCGGCACCGCGGCGGTGGACGGACGAACCCCTCGGCGTCCCCTCGCGTCGGAGAGCCGCACCCAAGCGTGATCAGTCGGATACGTCACGTCAATGGGTAGTCGGAAATTCGGAATGGTTGCGTCACCTTTCGGCCGGTGATCGCCACGGCGCCGCGGCCACCGGGAAAGCCGCTATTGCGCCAAAGCCGCCCAGTCCACGTCGGCCAGCGGATCGGCCGGCCGGGCGTCGGCACCGATCTCGCACCAGACCCGCTTGCCCGAGCCGTCCGGGTACCAGCCCCAGCGCTCGCAGAGCAGCTCGACCAGCTCCAGGCCGCGCCCGTTGGTCGCGTCCTCGTCGGCCCCGGCGTGCCGCGGTGCGGGGGCGGCCCGGCTCGCGTCGGCGACCTCCACCCGCAGCGGGGCGACCGACCCGCTCGCCTCCCGCGGCTCCTCCTCGGCCATCGGCAGGCAGAGCCGCAGCACCGCCGGACAGCCGGTGTGCACCACGGCGTTGGTCACCAGCTCCGAGACCACCAGCACCACCGTCTCGGCCATCGGCGCGTCCGGGTCCACCCCGTGGTTCAGCAGCCGCGAGCGCACCCACCGACGGGCCCGGCCGACCTCGGCGGGGTCCGCCTGCACCGCAAGCTGTACCTGAAGAACCTGCACCGCTCCACCACCCGCACTCGCAGTTCGGCCTAAGTCCCGATCGGGCCGGATCGACCGGCCGGCGGGCCCTCGCACTCCGCCCGGCGCCACCCGGGCCGCACCCGGGCGACCGCCCGGTCCGTCCACCCGCGCCCACTCGTCCGCGCCGACTCGTCGGTCGCGCACCGGCCGCGACACGAATACGCCTCAGGATGAGCGGGCCGACGGACCGCAGCAAGCGCTTCGGGCATATTCCGGCGATCGGGGGACAGGGCAGTGCATACTGTCCCGCTCACTCTCACGAGCCTCGTACCGGCGCTCGTCCGGCCCGGGCCGAACCACCGGTCCCAGCGGGCGCGCCCGGCTGCTCGCGCGGATCCGGCGCGGGTCGTCGGCCACGCCCTGGTCCGGAACCTACCGCCGGACACCCCCGGCGCCCCGCCCGCCACTCGCGAACCACCCGTGCGACATATGTCCAGCGGGTCTCGAACAGCGGCATCGGCGGACGGTCCCACGAACGGACCGTCGCACCATGTGACCGTCCCCGCCCGATCGACGGTCCACGCCCGGCCGACGGTCCGCCCTCGCCGACGGTCCACGGCGATCCCGCGATGCCGCGATCCGCGAGGACCGGTTCCGTTCTTGCCGGATTCCGTCCACCGCGGACCGGCCGCAAGATACCGTTGGGTAAGCCAGCGACCCCGGGCAGGAGGGTGGTTCCCGATGGCCACCCCGGAGCGGCCCCCGCGCTGGGACGAGCAACTGCAACGCCGCCTCGCGCGCGGCGAGGAGACGGCGCTCGGCGAACTCTACGACCAGCTCGCGCCGATGGTGCACGGCCTGGCCGGACGGATACTGGCCGACCAGGCCGCCGCCGCCCAGCTGACCCGGGAGATCTTCGCCCACGTCTGGGAGCACCCCGAGGACTTCGACCCCGCCGAGGGCACCCTGCGCTCCTGGCTCGGCGCCCTCACCCACCGCCGCGCCGTCGAACGGCTGCGGGCGCGGCGGGCCGCCGAGCACGGGCCGGGCGGCGACCTCCGGGGCGCCGAGGCGGAGATCCGCGCCGTGGCCACCGCCGCGCGCATCCAGTACGTGGTCGACTCCCTGCCCCAACCCCTGCGTGAGACCATCGCGGTGACGTACTACGACGGCCGCACCTACCGGGAGACGGCCCGGCTGCTCGGCATCAGCGAGCAGGCCGCCAAGCAGCGGATGCGGCTCGGACTGGAGCTGCTGGCCACCGAACTGGCCGAGGAGCGCGCCCGCCAGGACGAAGCCGGGGACGGGGAGACGTGAGCAGCACTGAGGAGCAGCACGACGCCCTGCGCTCGCTGCTCGGCGCCTGGGCCCTCGGTGCCTGTCCGACCCGCGACGCCGCCGACCTGGAACAGCACCTGCGCGGCTGCCCGGAGTGCGCCGAGGAGGGCGCCCGACTGCGCGACGCGGCCGGCTGGCTCTCCCTGGACGAGCCGCTGGACCAGCCCGGCTCGCTGCGCCAGCAGGTGCTCGACTGGTGCCTGTCCCGCCGACCGGCCGAACTGCCCGTCCCGGCCTGGGGCATGCCGTACACCGCGGAAACCGCCAAGCTCGACGCGCTGCTGCGCGACCTCGGCCCGGAGGAGTGGCAGGAGGTGGCCGAACTGCCGTGGCACGGCGGCACCGAGCGGCTGCGCCCGGCCGAGGTGCTCTCCCGACTGACCGCGGTGGACGGCTTCCTGGCGCTCGCCCTCGGCCTGCCCGACCCGGTGCCCGCCGCCCCGGGCGCCGCCGCCGCGGCCACCGGACGACGGGTGCCGCCGCAGGACCCGGCCGGGCCGCCCGCGGCGCCGCGCGTCCCGCCGCAGGGCGGCCGGTACGCCGCGATCACGGCGCGCACCGCCCGGCTGCTCGGCGACCAGGGCGCCCTGCCCCCGCAGTCGGTGCGCTCCCGGTGGCGGCGGCAGACCCACGACCTGGTCCGCAGCGCCGCGCTCGCCCCGCAGGGAAACGCCCCGGTCGACTACGGCTGCGCGGTGCTGCCGCTGCGCGACGCCTTCGTGGACCGCGCCCTGGAGTGCTACGTGCACGGCGAGGACGTGGCCCGCGCGGTCGCCTACCCGTACGACCCGCCGGCGCCGCAGCACCTGCGGCAGATGGTGGAGTTGGTGGTCCGGCTGCTCCCCCGGGCGCTGGCCGGCCTGCGCGCCGCCCGTCCCGAGCACGCCGGGGCGCCGGTCGCGCGGGACGGCGGGCACCCGGCCGCCCGTCGGCTGCGGCTGGTGGTCGACGGCCCGGCGAGCGGCGAGTGGCTGGTCCCGTTGGACTCCGCCGACGGCACGGGCGGCACCGGCAGCCCGGACGCGGGGCCGCTCGGCGGGGAGCCGGTGGCGTCGATGGTGCTGGACGGCCTGGAGCTCTGCCTGCTGGCCGCCGCGCACCGCGACCCGGACCGGCTGCCGGTCGGCGAGCACGGTGACCGGGCCGCGGTGCGCGAGGTGCTGCACGCGCTCCCGCTGCTGTCCCGGCCCTGAGGCTCAGGCGAAGACGACGGTACGGGCGCCGTCGAGCAGGACCCGGTGCTCGCTGTGCCACTTCACCGCGCGGGCCAGCGCCTGGCACTCGACGTCCCGGCCGAGCGCGACCAGCTGGTCCGGGCTGACGTCGTGGGTGACCCGGGCCACCTCCTGCTCGATGATCGGGCCCTCGTCCAGGTCGGCCGTGACGTAGTGCGCGGTGGCGCCGATCAGCTTCACCCCGCGGGCGTGCGCCTGGTGGTACGGCTTGGCGCCCTTGAAGCTCGGCAGGAAGGAGTGGTGGATGTTGATCACGCGGCCGGACAGCTCGGTGCACAGCTGGTCGGAGAGCACCTGCATGTAGCGGGCCAGCACGACCAGTTCGACCTGCTCCTCGGCGACCAGGTCGAGCAGCCGCTGCTCGGCCTGCTCCTTGGTGTCCTTGGTGACCGGGATGTGGTGGAACGGGATCCCGTAGCCCTCGGTCAGGTCCTGCAGGTCGGTGTGGTTGGAGACCACCGCGACGATCTCCACCGGCAGCGCGCCGATCCGGGTGCGGTACAGCAGGTCGTTCAGGCAGTGCCCGAACTTGCTGACCATGAGGATGATCCGCATCCGCTCCTCGGTCGGGTGGAGCTGCCAGTCCATCCCGAAGGAGGCGCCGATCGCGGCGAAGCTGGCCCGCAGCTTGTCCGCGGTGACCGGCTCGGGGGCGGAGAAGTGCACCCGCATGAAGAAGAGTCCGCTGTCGGCGTCCCCGAACTGCTGGCTGTCGATGATGTTGCAGCCGGTCATGAAGAGGTAGCTGGAGACAGCGTGGACGATGCCCTGCTTGTCGGGGCAGGACAGCGTGAGGACGTACTGGGCGCCGGCCGGCTGCTGTTCCACGTGGGGGTATCCCGTTCTGAGTTCGTGGCGTGCGGTGGACGGTCCAGCGTGTCACATCCTGGACAGCCGCCGCCCCGCTGCCCGTACTGCGGGACGGCTCCGTCCGACCGGGGCCGCCGCCCCCGCGGGTCAGACCTGGGTGAGGATGCGCAGCACGTCCAGCGACTTGGGCGCCGCGTCCGGGTCGTCCCCGTCGCCCACGGCCAGCAGCACGTGCGCCTCGCGGGCGGCCCGGACGGTCTCCGGCCAGCCGGGGTGGCCGAGGTAGGCGGAGGCCGGGGCGTCCGCACCCACCTCGTGCAGCATCTGCACCGCGCGCAGCACCGCGACGTCGACCAGCGCGGCCTCGGCCGGGTCCCGGAAGATCGTGCCCACGTACTTCTCGGCGGACCAGCGGTCCAGCCAGGTGTCCTCGACCAGCCGGTAGACGGCGTCGGTCACGTCCCCGTAGCCCTCCCGGCCGGCCAGCCAGGCCTCCTGCTGGAAACCGGGGTCGGACAGCATGTGCAGCGCCGAGCGCAGTCGGGCTCGCCAGCGCCACCAGGGCAGGTCGTTGAGCGGCATGCCGCCCATGGTGCTGGAGCGGTGCCCCGGACGAGAAGGGTTTCGGGCGGACCGGTGCGAAGAATCTGTGCTGGCGGACATGGTCAACGATCGTACGTTCCTCGTCCGTTCGTACTCCACTCCGGAATCTACACGCGTACTCCACCGGATTTCAGCCTTCGTTTTCCGATCGTTCACACTTCGGCCCTCTCGGCTTGCGGCACCGGGGCTTGGCTGATTCCGGTGCGCCGGAGTGCGCCCCAGAGAGGGAAGACCGATGACCAGCCGAAGGGACTCGTTCCGGGCCCGTCCGCCGATCGGGCGGCGCCGCCGCCGACGTCCGATCGCCGCCGCCGCGACAGCTGCGGCGCTGCTCCCCGCCCTCTTCTCGGCCTCCGCGTGCGGCGGACCGGCCGATGCCTCCAGCAGCGGCGGCGGCGAGCTGACCGTGATGACGTGGGCCCCGTCCGGGACCGGCTCCGCCGACCGGCCGGGCATGACCGCGCTCGCCTCCGCGATCGGCCAGGACGTCAACATCAAGGGCGGGCTGAACGGCCGCCGACTGCGGGTGATCACCTGCAACGAGCACAACTCCGCCGACGGCGCCCGCGCCTGCGCCCAGCAGGCGGTGGACGCCAAGGTCGTCGCCGTGATCGGCTCCTACAGCCAGTGGGGCGAGGCCTTCATGCCGGTGCTGGAGCGCGCCGGCATCCCGCTGATCGGCGGGTACGGGCTCTCCCAGCCGGAGTTCGCCAGCCCGCTGTCCTACCCGGTGGACGGCGGCATGCCGGCCCTGATCGCGGGCAACGGCCGCCAGCTGGTGGACGCCGGGTGCAAGAGCGTGGCCCTGGTCCGCCCGGACACCCCGGCCGGCGACA
Organism: Kitasatospora sp. NPDC038210; assembly: GCF_055600605.1. Classification (NCBI taxonomy): domain Bacteria; kingdom Bacillati; phylum Actinomycetota; class Actinomycetes; order Kitasatosporales; family Streptomycetaceae; genus Kitasatospora; species Kitasatospora sp. NPDC038210. The sequence continues at coordinate 65,939 of NZ_JBVJYK010000032.1, forward strand.
ACCTGATCGGCTACCTGGGCACCGCGCTGCGGCCCGCCGGGCTGCGGTTACTGGACGTCAAGGCGCCCGAGAAGTCCTCCGACTACACCCAGGTCGCCCGCAAGGCGATCGGCAAGGACGAGCCGGGCAACTGCATCACCAGCGCGCTGACCGCCGAGCCGACCGGCAACCTGCTGGACTCCTACCGGCGGCTGAACCCGAAGAACACCCGGATCGCCTCGGTGATCGGCAGCGTGCAGCAGTCGGTGGTCGACTCCACCGGCGGCGACTCCGGACCGCTCAGCGGCGCCTACGTCACCAGCTGGTACCCGCCGGAGTCGGCGAAGATCTGGGACGGGCTGCGCGCGGTGGTGCGCGCGGACACCACCGGCGGCAACACCGTCGACGTCTCCGACCCCGGGGTGCAGACCACCTGGGTCGCGTACGAGGTGTTCAGGACGGTGGCGCAGAAGCTGTCGGAGGCCGGCAAGCCGGTCACCCCGAAGTCGATCACCGGGCTGCTGGACGCCGGCGAGGGCATCGACACCGGGATCACCCCGCCGCTGAACTGGGGCACCACGAGCATGCTGCCCAGCACGGCGTCGCCCCGGCTGGTGAACACCTGGGTCACGTACCAGGTGGTCAGGAACGGGCGGATGACCCTGCAGCAGCCGGGCTTCGTGGACGTCCGCTGGGTGCTCGCCGGGGGCCGTCCGCCGGCGTGACGCGCGCCCGGGCCGGTCGGCCGCCCGCGCCCGTCGGCCCCGGCTACAGGTCGCCGTCGCTGCGCGACGGCAGACCGGTCTGGCCGGCGATCGTGTTCCAGAGCGTGGAGGCCTGCTTCTTCGCGTTGGTCGCGGTGCCGCTGGCCTGGACGGCGTTCTTGTAGTGCTGGTTGTCCTGCTTCTTCGCGTCGCAGGAGGCCTGCGCGTCCTGCGCCCACGCCGCGTACTCGTCGTCGGCCTGGGCCGAGGCGGCCCAGGCCGCGTTCAGCTGCTCGACCAGCTGCTGGCCGCCGGGCAGCTTGTCCGTCTTCAGCTGGCCCAGCTTGGTCTGCAGCTCGCGGCGCTTGCCGGCCGCGGCGGTGAGGGCCTGCTGGGAGTCGGGCAGCTTGTCGCACTTCTGCACCGAGGCGACAGCGGAGACCACCGAGCTGCGGCTGTCGCTCGCGGTGCCCAGCAGGTCCGACAGCGGCTGCGCCTGCGCCTTGACGTCCGGGTCGACGGCGGTGCCGGAGCCGCTCGCGCTCGCCGTCGCGGGGGCCGTGCCGGCGGTGGTCGCGGCCACCGGGGTGGCCTTCCCGCCGCCCTTGGTGTCGTCGCCGCCGCTCATCAGGACGGCGACCAGGATGCCGGCCGCCGCGCAGCCCGCCACCACCCCGCCGATGATCAGCTTGTTGGACGGGCGACCGCCGCGGACGGACCCGCCGCCCTGGGTCGCGTCGAAGCCCTGCCCGCGGTCCGGGGCGTAGCCCTGGTTGTAGTCCTGCGCCGGGTAGGCCGGCTGGGGGTGCGCGACGGGGCTCGCGACCGGCGGGTACCCGTAGCCGGGTGCGGACTGCTGCTGCGGCGGGAAGCCCGGCTGGGTCTGCGGCGCGGGGTAACCGCCCCCCTGCGGATCGCCGACCGGGTACGGCGGCAGGTACTGGGTCTCCGGGGCCGGGTCGCCCTGCGGGACGCCGTACCCGGGCTGCGGCGCACCCCACGGCGCGCCCGGCGCGGGCATCGCCTGGCCCGGCATCGGCTGGGCGGGCACGGCCTGGGTCGGCAGCGCGTGCGCGCCCTCGCCGAGGTACTCCGGCTGCCCGGACGGCTGCCCCACCGGCGGCACCGCCGAGTGCCCCTGCGGCTGCCCCGGCTGACCCTGGAACTGCGGCTGACCCTGGAACTGCGGCTGGCCCGGCTGGCCCTGCGGCTGGCCGGGCTCGGGGCGGAACAGGTCGTCCAGGTTGAAATCACCCGAGTTGGGGTACGAGCGGCGCTGACTCAACGCGATTCCTCACCTGTGCAGGACCGCGCGCTGACGGCGGACCACATCTCGTCGGTTCTTGGGAGCATCACAGTTCCTTGGACGTCGCGCCCACGCTACCGGTTCGCCTCACCAGGTGACCACGTGGGCGGGACATCCGTCACGCTCCCTGCACAGACGGTACGGGTCCGCCGCTGGTCAGGCCGCCTCCGCGTCAGCTCTGGCGTGGAACTCCCGGACCACCCGCTGCTCCCGGTAGGGCTCCAGCCGGCGCCGGAACTCGTCCAGGTACTCCACGCCCCGGTTGGAGCGCAGCCCGCTCAGCAGCCGGACGGCCTGGGTGCCCGTCTCGCAGGCGCGTTCCAGGTCCCGCTGCTGCAGCTGGGCGGTGGCCAGCAGCACCAGGTCCACCGCGCGGCGCCGGACGCGGGTCGGCGGGTGCAGGTCGAGCGCCCGGCGGGCGTAGTGCTCGGCCTGGCCGGCCTGCTCCAGGTCCCGGTGGCAGTGGGCCAGCTCGTCCGCGAGGTAGGCGTCGTCGAAGTGGACGATCCAGTCCGGGTCGTCCTCGGGGCGGCGCTTCTCCATCATCTCCAGCGCCCTGGCCGACACCGCCTCGCAGGAGCGGGCGTCGCCGAGCAGGGCGTGGCCGCGGGCCTCGGCGGCGTAGAACATCGCCATCGCCGTCGGGGTGGCCACCGACCGGGCGCCCTCCTGCGCGGCCCGGGCGAGTTGGGCGATCTCCCGCGGGTTGCCGAGGGTGGCCGCCAGGTGGCTCATCGAGGCGGCCAGCACGTAGCCGCCGTAGCCGCGGTCGTCGGCCGCCTGGGCGAGCCGGAGCGCCTGGATGTAGTAGCGCTGGGCCAGCCCCGGCTGCCCGGTGTCCACCGCCATGTAGCCGGCCAGCTCGGTCAACCGGGCCACCGCGGCGAAGAGTTGGCGGCCGGTCTCCTCCCGGTAGGCACCGCCGAGCAGGCCGGAGACCACCGAGTTGAGGTAGTGCACCACCACCGGGCGCACGTGCCCGCTGCCGAAGCGGTGGTCCAGGTCGACCAGCATCGCGGTGGTCGCCTTGATCGCGGCCACGTCGGTCGGGCCGACCCGGGGACCCCCGGCGCGCGCCACCACCGGGTCCGGCGGGGTGATCAACCAGTCCCGGCTGGGCTCCACCAGCGCGGAAGCGGCGACCGTCGCTCCGGTGAGGAAGTCCCGCCGGCCGACGTCGCTGCGCCAGAGCTCGCAGACCTGCTCCAGGGCGGCGCCCAGCGTCGGGGCGAACTGCAGCCCGATGCCCGAGCTGAGGTTCTTGCCGTCCGCCATGCCGATCTCCTCGACCGACACGCTGCGGCCGAGCTTGCGGCCCAGGGCCTCGGCGATCACCGCCGGGGCCTGCCCGCGCGGCTGCTGACCGCGCAGCCAGCGGGCGACGGAGGTCTTGTCGTACCGCAGGTCCAGACCGTGCTCGGCGCCGCAGAGGTTGACCCTCCGGGCCAGGCCGGCGTTGGAGCAGCTGGCCTCCTGGATCAGTTGCTGCAGACGCTCGTTGGGCTGTCGTGCGACGAGTGGTCTCGCGGCCATTGGGCTTCGCCTCCCCACACCCTCCGGTCCCGGCCGGCGGGCGACGATTCTGCTGATCTGTTGCCGACTGTCCGACCGTCCAAGGAATCTGACACCAGGTTAGCGATCAGCAACGCCAGCGGGATACCCACGGTGACGATCCGCACCCCCCTTGCGCCCTGGGAAATGCTCCCGTGCGCCCCCGCTGCGCCCGCCTTCGGCCGCCCCAACTCGGTTGAGTAACCGGAACGGGTGACATTGCCGGGATGCGCCCAACCGGGCACCTCCGGGCCGTAACCAGGCTCACACACGGTAGTTGAGCAGCGTGTGGAAGACATCCCCGACGCCTCCGGCCAGGACGAGAACGCCGGCCTGCCCCCGCTGCTCATCGAAGCCGTCGGCTACGCCGAGAACCGCCACTGGGAGGTCGCTCCGGGCGCCTGGCTGATCGACGGCGACGGGCCCGCACGCTGCTCCTGCGGCGACCTGCGCTGCACGCTGCCGGGCGCCCATCCGCTGGACGCGGACTGGGCCCGCAAGGCGAGCGCGGGGCCGGGGGCGGTGCGGCGCTGGTGGACCGAGCGGCCCCAGGCCTCGATCCTGCTGCCCACCGGGCGCTCCTTCGACGTCCTGGACGTGCCGGAGACGGCCGGCTGCCTGGCGCTGGCCCGGATGGAGCGGATGGACCTCCAGCTCGGCCCGGTGGCGGTGCTGCCCGCCGCGCCCGGGCGGATCGGCCGCCGGCTCCACTTCCTGGTGCTGCCCGGGGTCGCGGCCAAGCTCCCGGAGATGCTCCGCAAGCTCGGCTGGCCGCCCGGCCGGCTGGACCTGGTCGCCCGCGGCGAGGGGGACTGGACGGTCGCCCCGCCGTCCCGGATCGGCTCCACCGGGTACGCCCAGTGGGCCCGCTCCCCCTCCGCGCTCAACCGCTGGCTGCCCGACGCCGCCGAGCTGATCAGCCCGCTCGCGTACGCCTGCGGACGCGAGGCGCCCGCCCACCGCGCCGCCCCGGCCGCCCAGCCGGCGGCGGTGGGCTGAGCGGGGCCTCCCCCGCCGGTTCACCCTCCCCTGCACGGCCGCCCTACGCCGATCGGGCGAGGGCGTGCACTGCGCGACACCACGCGCGCCAGTGACGGGCCTTGCCTCCCACCGGAGGCGGGGTCCGTCATACGCATGTCCGGATAAGGCTTCCGTCTACCCGCTGGTCAACCGCAGAAGCCCCTCGTACGAGTGACAGCGCTCAAGGATTGCCATGATCGGCCGAGGGGAGGAATTGCGGTGAGGGGGCGCCGGAGGGTCGCTCGGACGGGGAAGCCGGGCGAGGCGCCGGAGGGGAGCAGGGAGGGACGGGAGGGAGCGGAGGGGACGGGGAGGGAACAGGGAGGGAGCGGAGGGGACGGGGAGGACGAGCAGGGCCCGCTGCACGGAACGCAGCGGGCCCTGGTCGTCGTACCGAACGGTGGGGCATCGGGCCGGGCGGGGGAGCCCCGGTCCGGGCGGTGGAACCTCAGGCCTGGGCGACGAAGACGTGCTGGGCGATGTCCTTGCCCAGCTCCGCCGCGTTCTCGCCGCTGCCGACCAGCACGCCGCCGACCACGCCCGCGTTCACCTTGACCGTGGAGCCCGGCCGGACGCCCGCCCGGCGCAGCGTGCTCATCAGCGCACTGTCGGTCTGGATCGGCTCGCCGATCCGGCGGACCACGACGTCGGCACCGGTGTCGCCCGGCTTGACGCTGTCCAGCGGGACGAGACCGGCGTCGAAGCCCTCGCCCTCGGCCTTGGCGTCACCCAGCTCGTCCAGGCCCGGGATGGGGTTGCCGTACGGGGACTGCGTCGGGTGGCCGAGCATGGCGAGCACCTTGCGCTCGACCGTCTCGCTCATGACGTGCTCCCAGCGGCAGGCCTCCTCGTGCACCTGCTCCCACTCCAGCCCGATCACGTCGACGAGCAGGCACTCGGCGATGCGGTGCTTGCGCATGACGCGCACCGCCAGCCGACGGCCCTCCTCGGTGAGTTCGAGGTGACGGTCCCCGGCGACCTGCAGCAGACCGTCGCGCTCCATCCGGCCGACCGTCTGGCTGACCGTGGGCCCGCTCTGTTCCAGGCGCTCCGCGATCCGGGCGCGCATCGGGACGATGCCCTCCTCCTCCAGCTCCAGGATGGTGCGAAGGTACATCTCAGTGGTGTCGATCAGCCCAGACATCGCCGCTGGCTCCGTTCTTCGGTGTCCTCATCGCCAATTCTGACCTACCGGGGCGACAACCGGGGCCGCTCGGGGGCTTCCGGTACGGCATTTCGTTCCTGTTGACAGCGGGACCGCCGGGACGCGACCGTGCTCGCCGTAGCTTTCTCCACCGGCGGTCTGGACCACCCGGACCGCCCCACCCGGCCGGCTCCCTCACCGGCAGAGAGCGGAGGCACCAGATGAACGACCTGGTCGGCAGGTACTTCGACGCCGCGATCGCCCACCTGCAGCGGGTCCGCGAGGAGGAGGCCGACACCATCGAGGCCGCCGCCGCGCTGCTGGCGGAGGCGATGGCCGAGGGCCGCCGGGTCTTCACCTTCGGCGCCGGACATTCCTCGCTGCCGGCCCAGGACGTGGTCTACCGGGCGGGCGGCCTCGTCCCGGTGAACCTGCTGAACGTGCCCGGGACGGCCGGGGTGACGGTGATGCCCGCTCCGCTGTCGAGCGCCCTGGAGAGGGTCCCCGGGCTGGCCACCGCGACCCTCGACCTGACCCCGGCGACCACCGGCGACCTGCTGTTCGTGATCTCGCTGTCCGGCCGCCAGGTCATGCCGGTCGAGCTGGCCCGGTACGCCCGGGACCGCGGGCTGAAGGTGGTCGGGGTGACCTCGCTGGCCTACCCGCAGGAGGTGCCCTCGGCGCACCCGTCCGGCACGTACCTGAAGGACCACTGCGACGTGGTGCTGGACAGCAAGATCGCGGTCGGCGACGGCGAGCTGACCCACCCGGGCGCCGAGACCACCTTCGGCCCGGTCTCCACGATCGTGACCAGCGCGCTGATGCAGGCCGTGGTCGCCTCGGCGGTGGGCCGCCTCGCCGACCGGGCCGCGGCCGGGGAAGCCCCCGCCCCGCCGCTGTTCCGCTCCGGCAACGTCCCGGGCGGCACCGAGTGGAACGCCCGGCAGATGGCCGACAACGCCGAGCGGGTCCTCTACACCTACTGACCCGTCCGCGCCCGTACGCCCGCCGACCCGCCCCCGCCCGGCGGGCCGCCGCACCCCGCACGCTGGGTGGCGACATGAACACGCGGAGTACCGGACAAACCACCGGGCCTTCCCGGCCAATGCGGGCCGCCCGGGGCGGCGCCAGGCGTACCGGGAACCCGCCCGGGGCAGGAGAGCGGAGCGACCGGAGCGACGGGTGGGGGCCGAACATGGCGTCTGGGGCGGGACGGACCGGGTGGGTGCGTGAGCGGGACCTGCTGCCCGGATTCTTCTGGGCCGCCGACGCGGCCTCGCTGCGCGGGCAGCGCCGTTCGGTGCTGCTCTCCGCCTGGGAGCTGGTCCTGCTGGTGGTCGCCGCCGCGACCGGCTCGGCCGACGGCGAGCCCTGGGCCTGGCCGGCCGCCGTCGCCTACCTCGGCGCGGTGGCGCTGGCGGTGGTGATCAGCCGGCAGAACCCGCAGGGCCTCTGGTACGAGGGCCGGGCGGCCGCCGAGTCGGTGAAGACCCTGGTCTGGAAGTACGCCGTCCGGGCCGACGCCTACCAGCCGCCGCCGCGCGCCCTGCCGGACGCCGAGGGGCTGTACCGCTTCCAGCTCGGCCGGGTGCTCGGCGCCTTCCGGGACGGCCCGGCGGCCGTGCCGGGGAGCGGCCCGGCGGCCGTGCCGGGGAGCGGGACGGGGAGCGGGGCGGACATCACCGCGGCGATGCGCGACCTGCGCGAGCAGCCGCTGGCGGTGCGCCGCGAGGTGTACCTGGCCGAACGGATCCAGGTGCAGCACGACTGGTACCGCGCCAAGGCCCGCTACTGCGCCCGGACCGGCCACTGGGCCGGGGTGCTGGGCGTGCTGCTGCCCGCGCTCGGGCTGGTGCTCGCCCTGCTGCGGGCGCTCGGGGCGTTCACCTACGACGCGCTGGGCACCGTCTCGGCCGTGGCCGCGTCGGTCACCGCCTGGGCGCAGCTGCGCCAGTACCGGCCGCTGGCCGCCGCGTACGGGCTGGCCGCCGAGGAGCTGGCGCAGATCCAGCGCCAACTCGCCGAGCTGGACCTGGACTCGCCGGAGGCCGAGGAGATCTGGGCCCGGCTGGCCCGGGACGCCGAGGACGCGATCTCCCGCGAGCACACCACCTGGCAGGCCCGCCGGGAGGTGCGCACCACCACCGACCGGGAGCAGGAGCACGACCGGGAGCAGGACCGGGACGGCGCCCGGGAGCAGGAGACCGAGCGGGAACACGGAACCGCCCCGGAGCACCGAACCGACCGGGAGCACTGAGGAGGCCGCAGGTGTCGTTACGGATGGTCAAGACCGCGGACGACCGCGCCCTCGCGGTCGAGTCCCTCGGCGACCCGCGCGGCCGGCCGGTGTTCCTGCTGCACGGCATGCCCGGCAGCAGGGTCGGCCCGCACCCGCGCTCCACCGTGCTGTACCGGCTGGGCGTGCGGCTGATCTCGTACGACCGGCCCGGCTACGGCGACTCGACCCGGCTGTTCGGCCGCCGGGTGAGCGCGGCGGCGGCCGACGTGCGGGCCATCGCGGACGAGTTCGGGCTGGAGAGCTTCGCGGTGCTCGGCCGCTCCGGCGGCGGCCCGCACGCACTGGCCTGCGCGGCGCTGCTGCCGGAGCGGGTCAGCCGGGTCGCGGTGCTGGTGGGCCTCGCGCCGCGCAACGCGACCGGCCTGGACTGGTACGCCGGGATGACCCCGTCCAACGTCCGGGCCTATCAGGAGGCCGAGCGCGGGCACGGCCGGATCGCCGACGCGATGGAGTTCCGCTCCCGGCAGATCAAGGACGACCCGGTCCGGCTGCTGAACGGGCTGCGCACCGAACTGTCCCCCGCCGACCGGGAGGTGGTGGCCGACAGCGGGCTGCGGCGGATGCTGCAGAGCAACTACCGGGAGGCGTTCCGGCACGGCGCGGACGGCTGGATCGACGACGTGCTGGCCTTCACCGCCGACTGGGGCTTCGAGGTCGGGTCCATCGGTGTCCCGACCTGGCTCTGGCACGGCGCGGACGACCAGTTCTCGCCGGTCGACCACTCCCGTTGGCTGGCCGACCACATCCCGGCCGCCGAACTGTTCCTCGAACCCGGCGCCGCGCACTTCGGGGCGTTCCGGGTGATGACCACCGCCCTGGCCTGGGCGGCGGGCTAGCCCGGCCCGGTCGGTCCGCACCGCACCGGGCCGGAGCCGCACCCCGTCAGCGCCGCACCGGGGTGAGCGGTTCCGCGCCGCCGAGCACCGCGAGGACGTTGTCGACCGCCAGGCCGCCCATCGCCTGCCGGGTCGCGACGGTGGCGCTGCCGAGGTGCGGGGCCAGCACCACGCGCTCCTGGGTGAGCAGCGCGGCCGGGACGACGGGCTCGTGCTCGAAGTTGTCCACGGCGGCGGCGAACAGCGCCCCGGACTCCAGCGCGGCGGCCAGCGCCTCCTCGTCCACCACTCCGGCGGTCATGCTGACCACCACCGCGCCGCGCGGCAGCAGTGCCAGGCGGCGGGCGTCCAGCAGGTGCCGGGTGGCCTCGCCGAGCGGGCAGGTGACGACCAGCACCGTGGAGGTCGCGAGCAGCTCCTCCAGCGGCTTCCAGTCGGCGCCCTCGGCCTGCTCGGGCGGCAGTTCGCGGCGGTTGTGGTAGCTGACCGGCATGTCGAAGGCGCGGGCCCGACGGGCCACGGCCTGCCCGATCCGGCCCATGCCGAGCACGCCCAGCGGGGTGCCGGCCAGTTCCAGGCCGAGCAGGAAGTTGGGCGCCCACGTCCAGGGCGCGCCGGAGCGCAGCAGCCGCTCGCCCTCGCCGAGCCGGCGGGTGGCGGCCAGCAGCAGCGCCCAGGCCATGTCGGCGGTGGCGGTGGTGAGCACACCGGGGGTGTGCGTGACCAGCACGCCGCGCTCGGCGCAGGCGGCCAGGTCGATGTTGTGGTAGCCGACCGCGTGGTTGGCGACGATCCGCAGCCCGGGGCCGGCCGCGTCGAGGAACTCGCCGTCCACCCGGTCGTCCAGGGTGGTGAGCACCGCCTGCCGGCCGCGGACGGCGGCGAGCAGCTCGGACCGGTCCATCGCCCGGTCGGAGTCGTGGTGGGTGACGGCGTGGTGGGCGGTCAGCCGTTCGATGACGCCGGGCGCGAGGCGCCGGGTGACCAGGACCGGGGGCGGGGTGTCGACCATGGTTCGGCAGCGTACCCCGCCCCCTGCCGGGACGGCCTCACACCGGCTGCGGCTCCAGGTCGCGGTTGATCCGCTTCCAGCCGCGCGCCGACACCGTGTTGGGGTGTTCCTCGCCGAACTGCCGGATCAGCTCGGCGATCGACCGCGAGCGCAGCTCGGCGGCCTGGGTGTGCCGGCCGGCCGTCCGCAGGGTGACCGCCAGGTTGGCCTCGCAGGCCACCGCGTCCGGGTGCTGCGCCGAGTAGCGCTCGCAGAGGCCCTGGTGGGCGGCCCGGCCGAGCTGTTCGGCGAGCGCCAGCTGCCCGTCGTCGCCGTAGGCGTTGGCCAGGTTGATCATCGCGTTGAGGGTGTACGGGTGCTCCGGCCCGACCGAGCGCGTCAGTCCCTCGACGGTGAGCCGGCCGCGTTCGATGGCGCCCTGGACGTCGCCGCTGCCGCGCAGGTAGATGCCGAGGTTGTTGGCGCAGGCCAGGGTGAACGGGTGCTCGTCGCCGAACAGCCGCCGGTGGCCCTCGAAGACGGTGGAGCAGAGGTCGCGGGCGGCCTCCTTGTCGCCGAACGCGCTGTGGTCGGCGGCCAGGTTGAGCGCGCAGGCGAGCGCGTCGGGGGCGTCGGCGCCGTAGCGCTCCAGGTAGCGCTCGTAGGTCTCCTTGGTGATCCGGCGGGCCTCGGCGAGCTGGCCCATCCGGCGCAGCGAGACGGCCAGGGACTTGGCGTTGCGCAGGCTCTCCGGCAGGCCGGGGTCGAGCCCGTCGCCGAAGTCCGCGGTGACCTCCTGGAGCAGCTCCACCGAGCCGTGGTAGTCGCCCAGTTCGCGCAGGTCGCGGGCGAGGGCGGACTTGGTGATGAGGGTGTAGGGGTGCTTGGGGCCGAGGACGGCGGTGCGCCGGTCGAGGGTCTCCTGGTCGAGTTCGCGGGCGGCCTCGCTCTCGCCGACCAGCCGGTAGTCGATCGCCAGGTTGTTCGCCATGGAGAGCGTGCGCGGGTTGTCGTCGCCGAACAACTCGCGGAACTGGTCGAGGATCTCGCGGTCGAGGTCGAGCGCGGCCTGGAACCGGCCGAGCGCCCGGCGGTCGGCGCCGAGGGAGCCGGCCGTCATCAGGGTGTACGGGTGGTGCTCGCCGAGCAGCGCTCGCTGCCGTTCCAGGGTCGCCTCGTCCAGCGCCAGCGCCTCGGCGTAACTCCCCTGGGAGCGGAGGACGTTGGCCAGCTGGAAGCGCAGCAGCAGGGTCTGCCGGTCGTCCTCGCCGAGCTTGCTGGTCCACTCCGCGTCGAGGGCGTGGCCGAGGTCGCGGGCGCGGTCGAGCTCGCCGCGCTTCCACAGGTAGCGGACCCGGTCGATGAGCAGCTGGCGGGTGTCCGCCTCGTCGCAGTTGTGCGCCTTGGAGGGCGACAGGTGCGGCCAGATCTCGTCGAAGGCGGGCCAGTTGGCCGGGTCGTCGGTGTCGCCGAGGACGGGCCGGGCGCCGGTGAGGATGCGGTGCACCTCGTGGACGGCGACCTCCTGTTCGTCGGCGGTCATCCCGGCCCGGATCACGGCCTGGACCAGCCGGTGCACCTGGAAGCTGTTGCTGCCGGCGTCGACCTTGGCCAGCGCGTACCGGCCGATCGCCTGGATCACCTTGCCCAGCATGAACTTGTCGCTGAGGTCGGCGTCGTACTTCACCAGCGCCCTGATCATCTGGTCGCTGTAGAAGAGGTTCATCGAGATCGGCTCGGGTGCGAAGAACGCGCACAGCTGCAGCAGCCGCACCGCCGCCGGGGACTGCTGGCGCAGCCGTCCGATCGAGACGTTCCAGGTCGCCGCGACGGGGGTCGGGTAGTCGGCGGGGCGGCCGACGGCCAGCGCGCGGGCGGCCTCGGCGTGCAGCTGGGCGACGTAGGTCTCCACCGGGGTGCCGGTGGTGTCCAGCCAGGCGGCGGCCACCTCGACGGCCAGCGGCAGGTCGCCGACCGCCTCGGCGACCCGGTCGGCGTCGGGCCGGGAGAGGCTGCGGGCGCGCCGGCACAGGTGCTCGACGCTCTCGCCGCGGGTGAAGACGTCCACCTCCAGCGCCTCGGCGTGCCCGGTCCAGGCCTGGTTGCGGGAGGTGACCAGGATGTGGCCGGAGCCGCCGGGGAAGAAGCGGCGGATCTCGGCGGGCTCGTCGGCGTTGTCGAAGATCAGCAGCCAGCGCGAGGTGGGCACGCCGCGGCGCAGTGCCTCCCGGGCGGCCTCGGCGGCCTCGGTCACCGAGTCGCCGACTCGCAGGCCCAGCCGGCGGGCGAGTTCGGCGAGCGCCGGGGCGACCAGCTCGGTCTGCTCGGCGTCGATCCACCACACCAGGTCGTAGTCGGACATGAAGCGGTGGGCGTACTCCAGCGCCACCTGGGTCTTGCCGACGCCGCCGAGCCCGTACAGGGTCTGCGGGGTCGGCAGGACGGCCGCCATTCCGCCGCGCAGCTGGTTGCGCAGCTGCTCCAGGACGGCGGAGCGGCCGGTGAAGGAGGGGTTGCGGGGCGGGACGTCCCACACCGACGGCTTGCTGCCGGGGAAGCGCGGCCCGCCGTTGGGGGCGTCGTCGAGCGGCACGTCGCCGCGGCCGAGCGCGCGCAGCAGGCTCTGGATCGACTGCGTCTCGTCGCGGCCGACCAGGTCGACGGGGTTGCGGTTGCTGAACGGCGCGGTGAGCCGGACGTCGCCGACCCGGACGGGCAGCAGCTGGCGCCGGGTGCCGGACGGGTCGGAGCTGACCACCGACTCCCACAGCGCCCGGGCCTGCGGGGAGCGCTGGTAGGCGGGCGAGAGCACGGCGACCGTCCGGAAGGCGGAGTCGATGCCGCGTTCGGTCTCCTCGCGCGGGTCGGTGCCGGCGCTGAGGTCGCGGGGCAGCACCCGGAAGCCCGCCCGGGTGAGGACGGACTCGATCCAGTCCGCCCACATCCGGTCCTCGGGGACGTAGGAGAGGTAGAGGTCGGCGGGGACGGACGGGCGGCGGCGGGTGAACGCGTCCACGTAGCGCAGCCGTACCGCCTCGTCCACCGGCGGCAGGCCGGAGACCCGCCCTTCGGTGATCATGGAGGTCAGCCGCTCGCAGGCGGCCAGCATCGAGGTGGGCGTGCCGGTCTGGTCGCCGAAGGTGGCCAGGATCTCCTCGTAGGCGTAGAACGGCCGGTACGGGATCTCCACCGAGCCCCAGTACTGGGCGAGTTCCTCCCCGCCCAGGCCGGTGGGCAGGCCGTCGAAGCGGACCCGGGCGAGCGCGCGGCCGGCGTCCGCCTTCTCCTTCTCGCCCTCGTCGATGCGCATCGGGACGGGCAGGATGCGGATGCCGCGCTCGCGGTAGCGGTCGTGGATGTGCTGGGCGATCCGGGAGGCGCCGTCGATGGACTGGTCGCTCAGGGTGAAGCAGACCACCAGGTCGTCGGGCATCTGGACGGTGCAGATCTCGGCGATGTCGGACAGGCCGGTGCGGGAGTCGATCAGCACGTAGTCGTAGCGCTTGGCCATGTCGGCCTTGAGGGCGTCGAAGAACTGCCCGCCGTCGAAGCGGTCGTAGAAGATGTCCCAGTCGAGGTGGGTGACGGCCTCGGAGTAGTCCCGGTTGAACTGGCCGGCGGAGAGGAAGTCCAGGCTGCCGCCGTCCGGGAAGTGCGGCCAGGTGAGCGACAGCGCGTGCGGGTGGACCCGGGCGAAGTCCAGGTGCCAGCCCTCGGCGTGCTCGACCGGGCGCAGCGCCTCCTCGCGGTACTCGGCGATCAGGTCCATCATCCCGGTGGTCCCGGCGAGCGAGGCCGGGTCGAGGAAGGGGTGGAAGAACTTGGCCAGGCCGGGCGCCTCCAGGTCCCAGTCCACGGTGAGCACCCGGAAGCCGTTGGCGGCCAGGATCCAGGCCGTGTTGGCGAGGGCCATGGTGCGGCCGGTGCCGCCCTTGTAGGAGTAGAAGGTGATGATCCGGCCGTTGCGGTCCTGCTCCGCGGCCTGCCGCTCGGCCTCCCGCCGGTCGGCCAGGTCGGCAGCGGTGAGGCCACCGAGGCGGAGGTTCCTGGTGCGGTTCTCGGTCATCGGTTTCCTCGTCCTCCCAGGGGCGCCATCCCGTCATCGGGGTCATCGCCGTCGTCGCGGTACGGGTCGTGCTCGCGGTACGGGTCGTTGCGGTGGCCGGTGCGCTCGCCGGAGCGGTCGCGGTGGCCGGGGTCACGGTGGCCGGCGTCCCGGGCGCCCCGGCCGTTGCCCTGGTTCCGGTCCTCGTCGAAGGGGTCCGGCCCGGTTCCGTCCGGTCCGTAGCCGCCTCCCCCGCGCCGGAACGCGTCGCGCAGGCTGGGCCGGGGCGGTGGCGGTTCCTCGGGTTCGGCCCTGGTGCGTCCCTCGAAGGCGTACTTGGCCTTCATCGCGGCGCGGGGCAATGCGTCGTCGAAGTCCTCCAGCGAGTGCAGCCCGGTCGGGCCGGTGGCGCCGAGGAAGCTGGGGCGGCTCGCGCGCCGGGTGATGCGCAGGGCGTCGTCGCTCAGGTCGCCCAGTTCACCGGCTTGTTCCTCGCACTCCGGGTCGTCGGCGTTCCACGGTTCCAGGACGCTCACCCAGGTGGCGTCCGAGCGGTCGAAGCGCCGCACCAGCTCGCGCCGGCGCGGGTCGCGCAGCGCCCACCGGTCGAGCAGCAGCAGGCCGGGGGCCTCGGCGTTGCCCCCGATGATCGACTCGACCTCGTCGTCGAACTCGTGCACGGTCGGCTGGAAGCCCAACTGCCGTGCCAGCCGGACCGCGTGCTGGGCGATGGGCGAGCCGACCGGCCGGTACGGGTGCCAGTCGGTGCGCCGCTCGCCGTAGTAGTCGGGGTTGCGGTCGCCCGGCAGCTCGCCCTGGTGGTAGGCGAGGACGGAGATCCGCAGCTGCTTGGTGGGCGCGGTGACGTTGAAGGCGCTGGGCAGGGCGTTGAATTCGAGCCGCCGCCCGATCGGGATCACGGTCTCCTCCGCCACCTGCACGATCCGGGCCGCCAGGCGGTGCACGGCCAGCTCGTAGGCGGAGCGGAAGTAGCTGAGCTTCATCAGGGCGTAGAGGCCCTCGGTGGCGTAGTCGGGGCCGAAACTCGCGTGGTTGAACTGGAGTTCACTGGCCACCTTGGGCAGCCGGTAGCGGCTCATCGGCGCCCACAGCACGGGGACGATGCCGCTGGTGCGCTCGGAGTCGAGGTTCGCCGGGTAGACGGGGCGGCGGGTGAAGGCGTGCCACTCCTGCCCGCACGGCACGCTGTTGAAGTACCGGGGGGAGTAGAGCGGGACGAACACCCGGCAGCTCGCCAGCTCGTCGGACAGCCGGTCGGCCCACAACTCGCCCTGGTGCATGGACTCGTCCATGAAGCCCACCGGCACCCCGTCGGGCACGGTGGTCAGTTGGAGCACCGCTTCGCAGAGGTCCCGGTACAGCTGCCGGACCCAGTGGTTGGGGTCGCCGGCGCCACGCGCACCGGCTTTCGGGGTGTGCGCGTAGGAGAGGAAGAAGTACGGCCGGGTGTCGTCCTCGTCCCAGCCCCGGTCAGTCACACGCGCCTCCCCCGGGCCCGTCGGCAACCTGCCTCCCGCAGCCCCCGTGCGGCGGGGCTTCAGTGTAGGAACGACTGACACCCCAATGGAATAGCACAACGACCCGCACGAATTGACATGACCGAAACGATGCTGCTGCCTCCGCCGCAGGAGCAGTACCCTCGCTCCGCTCCTCCGCCCGTCCGCCTCACGCGGTGTAGCGGGCGGCCAGGGCCCGCGCCGTGGCGGCGATGCGGTCGCGGAGTTCGGCCGGTTCCAGTACCTCGACGTCGGTGCCGAGCCGCAGGAACTCGCCGTGCGCGTGGTCGACCGACTCGATGGGCACCCGGGCCTCCGTCCGGCCTCCCCCGGCCGCGGGTGCCACGCCGAGGCGGCGGGCGCCCTCCGGGGTGAGCCGGACCAGCGCCTCCCCGGTGTGCAGCCGCGCCCGGAAGTCGTCCAGGTAGCCCGCCCAGTACGCGCCCAGGTCGAACCCGTCCGGTACGACGAACTCCTCGTCCTGCTCCCGGAGTCCGATGATCTGATCGACCCGGTACGTCCGCAGCCCGGCCGGCCCGGCCGCGACCAGGTACCAGCGCCCGGCCTTCAGCACGAGCCCGTACGGCTCCACCCGGCGCTCGATCTCCTCCGGCACCCGCCAGCGCCGGTACCGCAGGACCACCGCCCGCCGCGCCCACACCGCGGCGGCGACGCCGGCCAGGTGCGGGGTGGCGTCCGCGTCGCCGTACCAGCCCGGGGCGTCGAGCAGGAAGCGCTCCTGGATCCGCCCGGCCTGCTCCCGCAGTCCGGCCGGCAGGGCGGCCCGCAGCTTGAGCTGGGCGGCGGCGAGCGCCCCGCCGAGGCCCAGCTCGGCGGCGGCGCCCGGGAGCGCGGCGAGGAAGGCGGCCTGCGCCTCGTCCGCGGTCAGCCCGGTCAGTCGCGTCCGGTAGCCGTCCACCAGCCGGTAGCCGCCGGCGTGCCCGGCGTCGCCGTACAGCGGGATGCCGGCCGCGGCGAGCGCCTGGACGTCCCGGTAGACCGTGCGGACGGAGACCTCCAGCTCCCCCGCCAGCTGCTCGGCCGTCATCCGGCCGCGGTTCTGCAGCAGCAGGAGCAGGGTGACCAGCCGACTCGCGCGCATGGCGCCAGTATCCACTGCCGGGGGATGTCAGGGGACCACCCCTAACCTGCGGCGCATGACCATCGTCGAGCTCCGCCAGTACACCCTGCACCCCGGCGCGCGGGAGACCCTGATCGAGCTGTTCGAGCGCGAGTTCGTGACCGGGCAGCAGGCGGTCGGCATCACCGTCGGCGGCCGCTTCCGCGACCTTGACGACCCGGACCGCTTCGTCTGGCTGCGCGCCTTCCCCTCGATGCCCGAGCGCCGTCGCGCACTGGAGGCGTTCTACGACGGCCCGGTCTGGCAGGCGCACCGCGACGCGGCCAACGCCACCATGGTCGACAGCGACGACGTCCTGCTACTGCGCGGCCCCGGCTTCACCCCGCCGCCGGGCACCCGCGAGGTGCTCGCCACCGTCTGCCGCCTCGGCGCTCGCCGTCCCGATGTCGATGCCGATGTCGATGTCGATACCCGTGCCGGCGCCGCCACTGCCACTCCCACTGCCTTCGAGGCCTATGCCGAAGAGAATCTGAGCCCGCATCACGCGCTGCACCGCACCGAGCACGCCGAGAACGACTTCCCCCGGCTGCCCGTGCGCACGGGCGAGGACGTCCGCCTCTGGTTCGGCCCCGCCGCACCGGCGCCCTGGCCCCTCCGGCGGCTGCGACTGGAGCCCGTGACGCCGTAACAGCGGCCCGCAGAGCGTTCACCCTCATCCCATTGCAACGCAAGGGGCGAGGGTCGTTGCATTAAGCCTGCGCCCAGCGCAACGATTTCTCCACTTCCACCTGCAGTGATGGCTATTTGAAGCAACGGAGCTGTTGCCTGATCTTTGAACGCAACGTAGCTTTTCCATCGTCAGAAACACCGACGAACAACGGAGAGCACGATGCAGACCTTCGACACCCCCGCCGCGATCACCGCCGTCCTGAACGTCCCGGCCGGCCGGGTCCAGCTGATCGCCGCCGACCGCCCCGACACCACCGTCGAGGTCCGCCCCGCCGACCCCGGCAGGAACCGCGACGCCCGCACCGCCGAGCAGACCACCGTGACCTACACCGACGGCGTCCTGAGCATCCGGGTGCCCGAGGCCGGGAACCAGCTCCTCGGCCCCGGTTCGGTGGAGGTCACCGTCCAGCTGCCGGCCGGCTCCGACGTCGAGGCCGAGGCCGCCTCCGCCGAACTGCGCGTCGTCGGCCGCCTCGGCGCCCTCGCCTTCGACGGCGCCTACCGCCGGATCAAGATCGACGAGGCCGCGAACGTCCGCCTCACCGCCGTCGACGGCGACGTGGAGATCGGCCGCCTCACCGGCCCCGCCGAGATCAGCACCGCCCGC
>NZ_JBVJYK010000033.1:0-73650 GCF_055600605.1 Kitasatospora sp. NPDC038210
ACTGCAGGGGGGACCCTGTGGGAGAGTAGGACGCCGCCGAACAATCATTCCAAAGAACCCCTGATCCACTCGGATCAGGGGTTCTTTGCATTTCCCGGAAGGTTTCCCGGAAATCCGATGATCTGGTGTTGCTTCAACCGCGCAGGTGGTCCTAGGTCCACCTCGGGATTGGGGTACCACGGCCAGTGTGGGTGGCGGGCGGTTCGTGAACACTGAGGAAGGACGATCGGTACCGGCATCAGGAGCTTCCCGTGACAACAGCGAGTCGTACGAGCGGCACGTCCGTACGTGCTCAGGCCCGGACGGCCTTCGTGGCCGGCGGTGAGGGGCTGGCCCGGCTTGCGGTGGTGGCGCTCGCCGCGGTGCCCGGGACGGTGCTGCCGCTGGGCGCCGCGATCATCGCGGGTGTGGTGACGTCCCAGTTGTTGGAGGCCTACGACCTCCAGGTCTTCTTCGCCCTCCTGGCGGGGGTGGCCGTCGGGGCCGTCGTGGCCGCCAACAACATCCGCCGCACCGCGAACCGTACGCGGGGACTGCTGGAGCGCTGGTTCGGGATCCGCCTTCCTGCGCTCTACGGACCGATGCCGGGGCTGGAGTTGGACGACCGCGGGCACTGGTGGACGGGGTACTCGTACCACCGCTCGCAGACGGTGGCGAAGTACGCACAGCTGGTCCACTGGGGGCTGCGGGACAGCACCACCCGCGGTGAGTTGACCTGGCTCGCCGTGAACCCGTTCCTGACGCTGGCCCTGGCCGGGCCGGTGGCCGCCCTGCTCGTGGTGGGGACGGCCTACACCCTGACGGGGCCGGTTCTGTCGGCCGGGTTCGGGCCGCTGAGCGCGCGCTCGGTGTCGGTCCTGCTGAGGGTCGGGCTCGGGACCGCCATGATCGTCGTCGGGATACTCATGGCACCGTTCGCGGTGCGTGCGTACGCGGAGGCGGCCCGCCGGGTGCTGGACCGGGACGGCCGGGCGACGCACGCCCAGCTGACCAGGCGGGTGGCCGAGTTGACCGAGACGCGGGCGGACGCGGCGGGCAACCAGGCGGCCGAGCTGCGGCGGATCGAACGGGACCTGCACGACGGCGCGCAGGCGCGGCTGGTCGCGATCGGGATGACGCTGGGGACCATCGAACACCTCATGGACACCGATCAGACGGCGGCCCGGGAGCTCCTCGCCGAGGCCCGGCAGTCCTCGGCCCGGGCCCTGCAGGAGCTGCGGGACCTGGTGCGCGGCATCCACCCGCCGGTGCTCGCCGAGCGGGGCCTGGGCGATGCCGTCCGCGCCCTGGCGCTGGACAGCTCGCTGCCGACGGAGGTGTTCGTGAGTCTGCCGGACCGGCCGGCGGCCCCGGTGGAGGCCGCGGTGTACTTCAGCATCTGCGAGCTGATGGCGAACGCGGCCAAGCACTCCGGCGCCGAACAGGTGTGGGTGGACATCCTGTACCGTGCCGGCTTCCTGCGGGTCACGGTGACGGACGACGGCGCGGGCGTGGCCGATCCCTCGCGGGGGACGGGACTGCGCGGGATCGAGAAGCGATTGGGTACCTTCGACGGTGTCCTCGCCATCGACAGCACGTCGGGCGGTCCCACCACCATCACCTTGGAGTTGCCGTGCGAGTTGTCCTCGCCGAGGACCTCTACCTCCTTCGCGAAGGCCTGATCAGGCTGCTGGAAGCCCACGGGTTCACGGTGGTCGCGGCGGTGGAGACCGGGCCCGAGCTGCTGGAGGCGCTGCTCACCCACCGTCCGGACGTGGCCGTGGTCGACGTCCGGCTGCCGCCGACGCTCACCGACGAGGGGTTGCAGGCCGCGCTCAAGGCCCGCCAGAAGATCCAGGGCCTGCCCGTCCTGGTCCTCTCGCAGCACGTCCAGCAGCTGTACGCGCGGGAGTTGCTGGCGGACGGCACCGGCGGGATCGGGTACCTGTTGAAGGACCGGGTGTTCAACGCGGGGCAGTTCATCGACGCGGTCCGCCGGGTGGCGGCGGGCGGGACGGCGATGGACCCGGACGTGATCGCCAAGCTGATGCAGACCACCTCGCGCCGGCCGGGCCCGCTGCTGCGGTTGTCCCCGCGCGAGCGCGAGGTGCTGGAGCTGATGGCCGAGGGCTGTTCCAACTCGGCGATCGCCGCCCGCCTTTCGGTGAGCGACGGCGCGGTGGCCAAGCACATCGCCAACATCTTCACCAAACTCGAACTGGCCCCGGACGAGGACGCCAACCGTCGGGTGCTGGCCGTGCTGACGTACCTCAACGGTACGGCGGGGCAGAGCCGCTGACGGTCCGGCCGGTCCCCCGGCCGGACCGTCCAAGGCCGCCGTCGTGCCGTGGACCGTGACACCCCAGGCTGCGGGAACGCTTAGACAGGTGTACGAGTAAACTCCGGTTGGCCGAGCCCGGTGGCTTTCAGCCATCCGGCGGCCCGACCAGCGGGACCCGACAGTCGAGGCAGCGTACGGCCGCAGCCGACATCCAGGGGTTGATAGACGTAATGGCACGCCCAACGCTCACCAAGGCCCACCGAGGCCTACTCGGCCTGGTCGCGGCCGGTGCCTGCATCATCTCGGGCATCGGATTCGCGGGCTCGTACAACGCGGTGCGCGAGCTGGCCCTGGAGAAAGGTTTCGGCGCCTTCTCCTACGCCTTCCCGATCGGCGTCGACGCGGGCATCGTGGTGCTCCTCGCGCTCGACCTGGTGCTGACCTGGCTGCGGATCCCCTTCCCGATGCTCCGGCAGACAGCCTGGCTGCTGACCGTCGCCACCATCGCCTTCAACGCGGCCGCCTCCTGGGGCGACCCGCTCGGCATGGGCATGCACGCCGTCATCCCGGTGCTGTTCGTCGTCGTGGTGGAGGCCTCCCGCCACGCGGTGGGCCGGATCGCGGCGATCACGGCGGACCGTCACATGGAATCGGTCCGGGTGATGCGCTGGCTCCTGTCCCCGGTGCCGACCTTCCGGCTCTGGCGTCGGATGAAGCTCTGGGAGCTCCGCTCCTACGACGAGGTCATCCGACTGGAACAGAACCGTCTGGTCTACCGGGCGCAGCTGCGCTTCCGCTACGGCCGCGGCTGGCGCCGCTCGGCGCCGATCCAGGCGCTGCTGCCCCTCAAGCTCGCCAAGTTCGGCGTTCCGCTGGACCCGGGGCTGCTCGACCGGCTGGACGACGAGGCCCGCGAGCGCGAGGCCGCGGAGGTGCCGGCAGGTCAGGACGCGCGCGAGCTGGCTCCCCAGGGGGCCAGGGCCACGGCCATCGCCCCGGCGGCCGCGGCCCCGGTCGGCGCACCGCAGCAGCTCCAGCACCCGCAGCAGACCACCCGGGCCCCGCAGGCCGCCCGCCCGCAGCAGGCCGCGAGCCCCCAGCAGGCCGCGAGCCCGCAGCAGGCCCCGCAGGAGCCGCAGGCCCAGCCGCAGCCCGCGGCGGCCCAGGCCGAGGCCCCGGCGGCCGTCGCACCGATGCCCGCCGAGGTGGCCGCGCCCATGCTCGCGAAGCTGGCGGCGGTCCGGTTGCGCGCCGCGCAGGAGCCGGAGGCGGTGGTGGACGCCGTCCCGGAGCCGCACCGCGAGGAGCTGAACGTCTGGACCGAGCGACCGGTCCGCACCACCGGTCACCCGGCCGACGCCGGTCCGGGCGGGCGGGTTCCCGGCCAGGCTTCGCCCTGGTTCAAGCCTCCGCGCCCGGTCGCCGACGAGTCCGTTGCGGCCGCCGCTCCTGCCCCCGGCCCCGCCTCCGTCCCGGCGCCCGCCGGGTCCGGGCCCCGGCCGCAGGCCCAGCGGCCGGCCGCCCCGCAGCAGCCCGAGCAGCCGGTCGCGCCGCAGTCCCAGGCGCCGCAGCAGCCGGGGCAGCCCGCTTCGCCCGGGCAGTCCGCCCGGGCCGAGCAGCCGGTTCCGGCCGAGGAGCCCGCCCAAGCCGAGCACGCCGAAACCCGTCCGACGGCCTCGCGGCTCGACCCGGACCTCGCCTACGAGGCCCTCGTCTCGTACATGGACAACCACGGCCACCAGCCCGACCCGCAGCGCCTCGCCGACTGGCTGACCAGGGAGTACGGCGTCACGGGCAAGGGCCCCGACGGCTCGGTCCACCCGAAGGAGGTCGCCGAGCTCTTCCCGGCGCTGCGCGACCGCTACGCCGCCGCCGGGAGGGACTGACCGCAGCGGTCCACCGTCCGGCGCTCGGTCGGCCATTGACGGCCGCCCCCACCGCGGCTACCTTCGCCTCAACAAATTGTTGAAGCGCTGGTTCGGCATGGAGGAGTGCGGATGTCGCAGGTCGAGGTGGACGGAACCGGGCCGACGGGCGGGGCTTCCTTCTCTGCTGCCGCCCTGGCCGCCGTGGAGGTGCTGCTCGCGCCGGTCGACGCCGACCTGGCGCGCCGCTACCCGGGCGACTCCGGGACCCGGCAGCCGGTGCACACCGTCTACGTCCCGGCCGACGCCTTCGCCGCCGACACCGTACGGGAGTGGGGCCGCCAGGCGCTGGCGGCCTTCGACGCCCACGCCGGCACCCCCGCCGAGCTGGCCCGCGCCCTCGGCGTCGCCGACGACGCCCTGCTCGCGGACGTGCACGCCCGGGTCCGCGCCAAGCTGGAGCGCGAGCCGATCGAGGACCTGCGGATCGACTTCGAGGACGGCTACGGCCCCCGCCCCGACGCGGAGGAGGACGCCGCCGCCGTCCGGGCCGCCGGACTGGTCGCCGCGGCCGTGGCCGGGGGCGACGCCCCGCCGTACATCGGCATCCGGATCAAGTGCATGGAAGCGCCCGTCCGTGCCCGCGGCATCCGCACCCTGGAGCTGTTCCTGGCCACTCTGCTCGCGGAAGGCGGGCTGCCGGAGGGCCTGGTCCTGACCCTGCCCAAGGTCACCTACGCCGAGCAGGTCACCGCACTGGTGCGCCTGCTGGAGGACTTCGAGCGCCGGGCCGGGCTGCCCGCCGGCCGCATCGGCTTCGAGATCCAGATCGAGACCACGCAGGCCATCCTCGGCCCGGACGGCCGGGCCACCGTCGCCCGCATGATCGAGGCCGCCGAGGGGCGGGCGACCGGTCTGCACTACGGCACCTTCGACTACAGCGCGGCCTGCGGGGTCAGCGCCGCCCACCAGAGCATGGACCACCCGGTCGCCGACCACGCGAAGGCGGTCATGCAGGTGGCCGCGGCCGGCACCGGCGTCCGGCTCTCCGACGGCTCGACCAACGTCATCCCGACCGGCTCCACCGGGCAGGTGCACGCCGCCTGGAAGCTCCACCACGACCTGGTCCGCCGCTCGCTGGCGCGCGCCTACTACCAGGGCTGGGACATGCACCCGGCGCACCTGCCGACCCGTTACGTCGCCGTGTACTCCTTCTACCGCGAGGGCCTGGCCGCCGCCGCGGCCCGGCTGTCCGCGTACGTCGCCAAGGCGGGGGGCGACGTGATGGACGAGCCGGCCACCGCCCGCGCGCTCAGCGGCTACCTGCTGCGCGGCCTGGACTGCGGCGCCGTCGACATCGCCGAGGTCACCGCGCTGACCGGGCTGGACCGCGAGCGGCTGAACACCCTCGCCGGCCGCTGACCCCGCGGCCGCCGGTCCACCGGCCCGTGCGCCAACTAGGCTGGCGGTGCCGCCCCGGTGACCGGGGTGCGCCGCCAGCCGTCGCCGTTCCCGGGAGAAGCACCGCGCCATGTCCGCCACGCCGGAGCCCACCGCCAGGCCGTACCTCACCATCCGGCGGGCCGGCAGCCACGAGATCGAGATCAAGAAGTCCCGGTTCATCTGCCACCTCGCCCGGGTCACCGACGAGGAGGAGGCGCAGGCCTTCATCGCCGGCATCCGCAAGCAGTACTGGGACGCCCGGCACAACTGCACCGCCTTCGTGGTCGGTGACGAGCAGCGCCGCGAGCGCTCCAGCGACGACGGCGAGCCCGGCGGCACGGCCGGGGTGCCGATGCTGGAGGTGCTGCGCCGACGCGGTCTGACCGACACGGTCGCCGTGGTCACCAGGTACTTCGGCGGGATCAAGCTCGGGGCGGGCGGCCTGGTGCGGGCGTACGGGAACGCGGTGTCCGAGGCGGTGGACGGGATCGGCCTGCTGGAGCGCCGGCCGGTCGCGCTGCTCGCGGTGACGGTGGACCACGTCCGGGCGGGGCGGGTGGAGAACGACCTGCGGGCGGCCGGGTACGCGGTGAACGACCTGGCCTACGAGGCGTCGGGGGTGCGGATCGAGGTGGGCGTGCCGGAGCCCGGGGTGGCGGCCTTCCACACCTGGCTGGCCGAGGCGACCGGTGGCACCGCGGCGGCCCTCCCGGCCGGACGCACCTACGTCGAGGTCCCGGTCTGAGCACCGGGCTCGGCGGCGCCGGTCCGCGTGCGCACCGGGCGCGACCCCGGGGCCGAACCGTGCTACCGGTCGCGAACCGCACGGCCTCGGCGGGCTGCCCGTCGGCCCTCCCGTCCCGGCGCCCGCCCGGAACCGCAGCTCAGCGGGTCCAGACCGGGCCCGAGCGGGATTCGGGCGTCCGGGCGGGAGCCCGTGCGCGGCACCCCGCGGCACCCTCTGCAGGCGGCGTCCGGTAGCCCAGGCCCTGCGCCACGCGGAAGACGGCTTGAACAGATTCACTCGAACGTAGGGTCGTGGCCCGGAGTTGGAACTTCCGCTCCGGGCCATGGCGTTTCCTGGGCAAGGATCCGGCGGAACCGGACGAAACCCATCGATGGAGGACACAGGACCCCACCCCGCACCACGGAGGTATGCGCATGACCTCAGACCGTTGGACTTCAGACCGTTCGACCCCGACCCGCCCGACCTCGAACCGCGCCCGCTCGCACGTCGGTTCCGACCTCCCCGGCCCCCGCGGTCCCGCGACGCCCTACCGGATGACCGTCACCACGGCGCTCCCGCACGCCGAGGCGGTTTCTCTGGCCGACCAACAGCTCGCTTCCTGGCTGAAGCAGGAGGGCTGCGACGAGCCCCCGCCGGCGTCCGACGCACCGCCCCCCGAGGCGCCGGGCCTCGCCGAGCGCCTCCGCCTGGGCGAGCGCGTCCTGCTCGACCGCGACCACGGCCCGCTGCGCGGCGGCCCGGGCGCCGGCCGCTACGACCGCCGCCGCCTGCGCACCCCGGCCCCGCACGGCACCCAGCAGCTCACGCTCACCGTGGCCACCGGCGCCGACGGCTCCACCTGGGTCCGGCTGGAGGCCGAGACGCACAGCACCGGCAGCGGCATACGCACCCCCTGCCGGGTCCCGGTGCCCGAGCTGGCCCGCTCGCTGCTGCCGCTGCTCGACGCCGCCGACGGCCCGGCCGCCGTCCACACCGCGCCCCGGGTGATCACGGCCGCCGAGGTCGACGCCCTGATCGACGAGCTGTGCGACCCGGAACGCCGGCTGCCCACCGTGGTCGCCAGCGTCCCGGTGAACCTCCCGGTCGACCACTGGGTGGCGGACGTGGTCGGCCCGCTCTGCCACCAGCTGCCCGGCCTCGCCACCGCCTACGTGCTGGATCCCGGCGCCCGCACCGGATTCAACGTCGCGCTGGAGTACCACTCGGTGTACGGCGGGGCGGTGCGCACCTACCTGCCCGAGGTGGACCCGGCCTCCCGGCAGGACGGCGCGCGACACCCGGTGCTCGCCCGGGGGCGAATAGAACAGGACCTGCGGCGCGCCGCCGGGCTGCTCGCCCGTGAACCGCGCCGCCTCGCCGCCGACCAGCCGCTGCCGGTACCGCTGGCGGCCGTTCCGGTGCTGCGCGTCCCGCCGCCGCAGCTCCGCCCGGCCTCCGGGAGGGCCGCCGACTCGAACGGCGCGCATCGGAGTGCCGCGCACCCGGGTGCCGACGGGGCCGTCGTCCGGGCCGAACTGGCCGCCCTCGCCCACGAGGAGCAGCAGGACCGCGCCGAGCAGCAGGCCAGGGCCGACGAACTGGAGCGGGTCCGGCACAGCTTGCGCCTGGAGCGCCGCGACCGCCACGACAGCCGGGACAGCCGGGACGGCCGGGACGTCCACGAGGGTCGTCTCCGGTCCGGCCCCCGCGCCCTGACCGGCCGCCACTGCACCACCCCGGGCGCCGGCCCGGCACTCGGTCCGCGCTTCGCCGCCCAGCCCGCCGACCGCTGCGGCAAGCCGGAGAGTTTCACCGAACTCATGGCCAGAATGGGCGAGTTCACGCTGCTGACGTTCACCGGCGACCAGAAGAGCGCGCTCGCCCTGGATGAGCTCCAGCGCGTCGGTGCCGGCTGGGCCCGGCTCGCCTGGGACGGTCTGACCGCCCTTCAGGAGTACGCGGAGGCAGCCGTGTGCGGCAGGGCCGGCGGCGACTTCAAGCAGTGGTGCGAGCACACACCGGAGGGCTGCCACCGCTTCCCGCCGCGCAAGGCCGTGCGCGGGGAGTCCAGGACGGTGTTCAGCCACACCAAGTGGAAACGCGAGCGGATGCTGCCGGTGCCGGAATGCGTCGACGCCTCCCGGCGTGCGTTCATGGGCGCGCACCTGCGGATCGGCGGCGGTCGGACCGCGCCCCGGCTGCACTACCTGGACGACTGTTCCGGCAGTGGCCGGATCTACGTCGGTTACATCGGTCTGCACCTGACCAACACCCGGACCAACTGACGGGCTTGGCTGACCGCCGCGCCCGTTCGGTGGACAATGTCCGGCAGGGGGTGGGTCCGCGGGCTCGCCGACCGCCCCGGGCAGGCGCCGGACGAGCATGGGGGAACGACGACCGATGCAGCACTCAGCAGACGGCCGGTCCGACGGCAGCACCACCGTCCGGGTCCCCCAGCCGGGCTTCCTCGCCTCGGTCTTCCGCGACCTCGGCGTGGACGAGGCCGCGGAGTCGGACGCCGACGCCACCGGCCGTTCCGGCGGGGGCCCGGCCGGTGACGGCCCGTCCGTCCCGGGCCCCGCCGGGGGCGAAGGCCGGGGCGGGACCCGCCCGAGCGCCGTCGGTCCCGGGCCGGCCGCGCCCGGCGCGGGTGAGCCGGACGCGGCCGGGCCGGGCGCCGGTGCCCCCGGCCCGGCCGACCCGGACGAGGCCGTCGCGGCGCACGCCCGGGCCGCGGCCCTGACCCACCACCGCACGGTCACCGTCCAGGCCGAGCACGACCGGCTCACCGACCTGCTGCGGCGGGCCGCGCTGCCCGTCTCGGCCATGGACTTCGAGAGTCAGCTGCGCCACTACGAGCCCCGGCCCTACCCGGCCGACGGCCCGGGCACCGCCGACGTGCCGGAGCCCCGCTGGGAGGACTTCGCACCCGCCGAGCCGGCCTCGGCCGACCCGGCAGGCGGCCCGTCCCGCCGACTGCTCGACTCCGGCTACCAGCGCGAACTCGCCGGGGCCAGGCTCGCCCACCAGCGCGCCCTGCGGGAGTGGCGCACCCGCCGGGCCGAGGCCGGCAGTCCGGCCGCGGACGAGTCCCGCCGCGCCCACGAGGCGGCGGAGGAGGCCCGCGCCCGCGCGGTGCGCGAGTACAACGAGAGCCTGGAGGAGTGCCGACGGGCCTACCGGCTGGCCGAGCCCGCCGCTGTGGAGTCACTGCTGGAGCGGGCGCTGGCCGCGGCCGAGACCGCGACCCAGGACCTGCCCGCCGCCTGCCGGGCGGTGTTCCGTCCGCTCACCCGCACGGCGGTGCTGGACCTCGACCTGCCGCCGCTCGACCTGGTGCCCTCGCTCGCCGGCTACCGGCTCGCCCCGGACGGCGACATCGTCCCGGTGCCGCGCCCGCCGGCCGACCGGGCCACCGACTACCTGCGGCTGGTCGCCCGGCTCGCCCTGCGCGCCCTGCAGGCCGCCGACGCGGTGGACACCGACGAGATACTCGCCGGCGTCGTCCTCAACGGCTGGCTGCGCGAGCCCGGTGCGGCCGAACCGTTCTGCCTGGTCAGCGTGGACGCCGACCGCGACGCGCTGGCCCGCACCCGGCTGCTGCCGCCGGAGACCCCGTACGAGGAGCGCGACGACGAGGGCGTCTACGCCGACGCCGAGCAGGACGAGGCCCTCGTCCGGCTGCGCCAGCTCGGCGCCGCCGTCACCCCGGACCCGTACGACCGGGCGGGTGTCCGGCCGGCCGCCCGGGCCGGGGTCACCGTGCCGGCCGCGTCCGACCTGTCCGCCAACGAGTTCGCCCAGCTGGTGCGCGACCTGCTCACCCGGGGCGGGATCGCCGAGTGGAGCGTCCGGCTGCGCGGGCCGGCCGGGCTGGTCGCCACCGGTGAGGGCGCACCCGGCAGCGCACTGCCCGGCCGCTGGGTGGTCTGGGCCTCCCGGGGCCCCGAGCCCGTCGCCGCGGAGGAGCTCGTCACGCTGGCCGAGGCGGTCGACGAGGAGTCCGCCGAGCGCGGCCTGCGATTGACCACCGGCGGCTTCAGCGACGAGGCCCTGGACCTCGCCGCGGAGGACGGCCACCGCCACATCCACCTGGTCGACGGCGACGGCGTCCGCGAGCTCGCCCGCACCCACCTCGGTCTGCCGCTCGCCGTCGGCCGCTGACCCTCCCACCAGCGGCATCACCCCGACAGTCCGTCCGGCGGGCGCCCCGCCACGTCCGGACCGAGGCTGGGGAACGGGCCCCGGCCCCGCCCGGCACCCCGGTCGACAGCCGTCGAACGGCCGTCCGGTACGGTCGGCGGTCGGCCCGGCGACGGGCGGACCCCAGGGGGAGAGGAATGGGCAGAGCGCTCGGCAGACCACACGGCGGCACCGGCCACCCGGCCGCACCTGCGACGGAGGCGGCCCGATGACCGCCGTCCTGGTCGCCGCGGGGGCGTTCCTGATGACCCTGATCGGCGGCTTCGTCGCCCAGCGCACCGGCGACCGCCGCCACCTGGTGCTCGGCTTCGCGGCCGGACTGATGCTCGGCGTGGTCGCCTTCGACCTGCTGCCCGAGGCGATCGACCAGGCGCCGGGCGAGGTGCACGGCGTACCGCAGGCACTGCTGATGTTCGCGGCCGGTTTCCTCACCATCCACGTCGTCGAGCGCGCGGTGGCCATCCACCGCGGCCACGAGGGCGAGTACGCCGAGCACACCCACGGCGGCCACCACCACGGGCACGCCCACGGCGCCGGGCACCAGGGCGTCGGGCTGACGGCCGCCCTGGCGCTGGTCGGCCACAGCGTGATGGACGGCTTCGCGATCGGCGCCGCCTTCCAGGCCGGCACCACGGTCGGCACGGTGGTGGCCATCGCGGTGGTCGCCCACGACTTCGCGGACGGCTTCAACACCTACACGATCACCCGGCTGTACGGGAACAACCGACGCCGGGCGTTGACCCTGCTCGCGGCCGACGCGATCGCCCCGGTGTCCGGCGCCGCGATCACCCTGGCGTTCACCATCCCGGAGCACCTGCTCGGCCTCTACCTGGGCTTCTTCTCCGGCTTCCTGCTCTACCTGGCGACCTCCGACATCCTCCCCGAGGCGCACAGCCCGCACCCCTCCCGCAGCACCCTGCTGTGCACCCTCGCCGGGGTCGGCTTCATGTGGCTGGTGATCGGCCTCGCCAAGTGAGGCCGCCGAGGCCGCCGAGGCCGCCGAGGTAGCCGGGAGGTCGCGGAGGTAGCCGAGGCAGCCGGGAGGCCGGGTGACCCGGCCGTCCGGGGGTCAGCGGACTTCCGCACCCCCCGAGGACTGCAGCCGCTCCCACCCCTCCCGCATCGCGGCCAGCGCCTCGGTGATGGCCGGCCGCCGGGACGCTCCGGAGCGCCAGAGCGCGAAGACCCGCCGGCTCGGCTCCGGCGTCACCCGGCGGGCCGCCACCCCGGGCGGCAGCGGCCCCCGTCCGAGCTTCGGCACCAGGCCCATCCCGAGACCGGCCGCAACCAGCGCGATCTGCGTCTCGAACTCGCCGACCTGGTAGCGCACGTCCGGCTCCTCCCCGACCTCGCGCAGGGTGCGGACCAGCCAGTCGTGGCAGATGTTGCCCGGCGGCACGCTGATCCAGCGCTGCCCGCACAGCCGCTCCACCGGTACGGGGTCGAGCGCGGCCAGCTCGTCGTCGGCGGGCAGCAGCAGGTCCACCGGGTCCGTCCCGAGCCCCATCCGGGAGACCCCGTCCTGCACCGGAAGCGGCACGGTCGGCCAGTCCTGGACCAGCGCCAGGTCGACCTCCCCCCGGGCCACCAGATCGGCCGCCGGGTACGGATCGCGCTCCAGCAGCCGTACGTCCAGCTCGGGGCAACGCCGCCGCAGATCGGCCAGCACCCCGGGCATCAGCCCGCGCGCCCCGGAGGCGAACGCGGCCACCAGCAGCCGCCCGACCGCCTGGCCGCGCTGCTCCTCCAGCCGCACCTCGGCCTGCTCCACCAGCCCCAGCACGGTCTGCGCGGTGCCTGCCAGCTCGCGCGCCGCGTCGGTCAGCACCACGCCCCGGCCCTGCCGCTCCAGCAGCACCGTCCTGGTCTCCCGTTCCAGCTTGGCGATCTGCTGCGAGACCGCGGAGGGCGTGAAGCCGAGCGCGGCCGCCGCCCCGCCGACCGAACCGTGCACCGCCACCGCGTGCAGCGCCCGCAGGCGCCCCAAGTCCATCATGCAGCGATCCTAAAGTGTCTCCTTCAGTATTCATCGCTGGTGCTACACGGTTCCCCGCCGCCATGCTCGACCCATGACCGCGACACCCGCCGCCGCGCGCGGCACCGGCACCACCGGCAGCACCGGCGCCATCGGCACCACGAGCACGACCATGAGCGCGAACACGAACACAACCGCGAACCCGAACACGAGCGGTACGGCGACGTGCGGCAGGGGCATGAGCGCGCCCCACATCGCCCTGGCCGTCCTGGTGGCCGCCGTCTGGGGCCTCAACTTCGTCCTCATCCACGTCGGACTGGACAACTTCCCGCCGCTGCTCTTCTGCGCCCTGCGGTTCGCCGTCGTCGCCGTGCCGGCGGTCTTCTTCGTCGGCCCGCCCAAGGTGGCCTGGCGCTGGGTGGTGGCGGTCGGCGTGGTCCTCGGCGTGGTCAAGTTCGGGCTGCTCTTCCTCGGCATGCACGCCGGGATGCCGGCCGGACTCTCCTCCCTGGTGCTCCAGGGGCAGGCCGGTTTCACCGCGCTGTTCGCCGCGGTGCTGCTGCGGGAACGTGCCGGCGGGCAGCGGCTGCTGGGCCTGGCCGTCGCCTTCGCGGGCATCGCGCTGAGCGCGTACGACCAGGGTGCCGGCGGCCCGCTGGGCGCCTTCGTGCTGGTCGTCCTGGCCGCCGTCGCCTGGGGCCTGGCCAACGTGCTGACCCGCAAGGCGGCGCCGCCGGACGCGCTGCGCTGGATGGTCTGGGTCAGCGCCGTCCCGCCGCTGCCGCTGCTGGGCCTGTCCCTGCTGGTCGAGGGCCCCGGGGCGGACCTGCGCGCGCTGCGCGACATCACCCCCGCCGGGCTCGGCGCGATCGGCTACGTCGGGCTCGTCTCCACCCTGCTGGGCTTCGTCGCCTGGAGCTTCCTGCTGCGCACCTACGACGCCACGGCCGTCGCGCCCTACTCGCTGCTGGTGCCGGTGTTCGGGATGTCCTCGGCCTGGCTGCTGCTCGGCGAGCGGGTCACTCCGGCGGCCGCCGCGGCCGCGCTGCTGGTGATCGCCGGGATCGGGATCACCGCGCTGCGTCCGGGGGTGCCGAGCGCCGTGGCGGCCCGGCTGCGAGGAACCGGGCCTCGGCGGAGCGCAGCACTCGCAGCAGCACCTCCTCGTCGGCGGGGCTGACCTCGCCGAAGTACTCCTGGGCCACCTCGTCGCGGACCTGTCCGATCCGCTCCACCGCGGCGCGACCGGCCTCGGTCAGCAGGATCCGCACGGCCCGCCGGTCGGCCGGGTCGGGGCTGCGCTCGACCAGGCCGGCCTCCTCCAGCGCGTCGACCACGGTGGTGGCCGAGCGTGGGGCGATGTGCAGCTTGTCGGCGAGGTCGCTCAGCCGCATCGCGCGGTCCGGCGTCTCGCAGCCCGGCACGTGGGCGAGGGTGCGCAGCGCCCGGGCCTGGCCGGGGGTGATGCCGTACGGCTCCAGTCGCCGGCCGGTCTGGCGGCGGATCCGCTTGATCGCCCTGGTCATCGCGTCGGCCAGTTCGGCGGCGGAGGCGGGGGAGTCGGCGGAACCGCCGAACGCGGGGGACTCGGGGGAGCCGGGGGAGCCGGGGGAGCAGGGCCGGGGGTCGGAGGAGGAGTCCGCCGGGTCGTCGGTCGGCGTGGTGGTCATCGGCGGTCTCCTCGGCTGGTGTCCGGCCAAGCCTAGCGACCGGTCCGGCGCTCCCGGTGGGTCGGCCGACGACGGTCGGAGAAATATGTTGAGCTTAGCTCAGTATCTGCGTTAGCGTAGGCGTCAACTGAGGGGACCCTAAGTCCCCTCCATCACCCTGGAGGGCCCATGCCCGTTTCCACCGCACGCGTCACCACCGACCGCCCCGGCCGGTACGCCAAGCAGCTCGCCGCCCACATGGGGCGCAAGATCGAGGCCGCCTACTCCGAGGAGACCGGCCGCGGCACGCTGGTCTTCGGCGCCGGCACCGCCACCCTGGAGGCACAGCCCGACGCGCTGCTGCTCACCGTCGAGGGCGAGCGCGAGAACCTGCCCGGCCTGGAGGACGTCGTCGGCCGCCACCTCGTCCGCTTCGGCGCCCGCGACGAGCTCGTCGTCGAGTGGCGCCGCGACAACGGCGAGGCCGGCCTCGTTCACCGCAACGAGGACCCCGAGGCCTGACGCCCCCCGACCTCCGGCCGGGGCAGCCACCGGTCGAGCGGCCACAGCACCAGGACGGCCAGGCACCAACTGGCCACCACGTCCAGCAGCCAGTGGAAGTCGCTCCACACCAGCCCCGCGCCCACCCCGAGCGCCAGCACGGTCGCGCCCGCCGCCAGCCCCCGGGCGACGCGCGACCCCGACACCCGTGCCAGCAGCAGCGCCGCCACCCCGTACGAGATCGTCGCGGTCGCCGTGTGCCCGGACGGGTACCAGCCCCACTGCTCCGGTGTCAGCGGATCCCCGAGCGGGCCCGGCCGGGCGAAGGCCGCCTTCGCCGGGACCACCAGCAGCGGGATCAGCCCCGCCGTCAGCGCCGCCACCGGCAGCGGCAGCCACCAGCGGCCGGCCCCGGACCGGCGCCACCACCACGCGGCCGACGCGCCGGCCAGCAGCAGCGCCGGGATCGCCGGGACGCTGCTGCCCAGATCCGACAGGGCGTGGCCGAGGTGGTCGAGCAGCGCGCCCGGGGCGTCGCGGCGGGCGGTGTGCACGGCCCGGCGGACCCAGCGGTCCAGCCCGAGCAGCGGCCCGGCGACCGCCACCTGCCAGGACACCGCGAGCAGCACCACCGCCGCCACCAGCGGCACGGCCGACGACCGTGCCGCCCGGGCCGGGCCGGCGGACCGCCCGGCCGACCGGTCCGGGACAGCGGACAGCCGCCCCGGAGCAGGGGGGAGAGCTCCGGGGCGGCTCTGATGATCGCCGTTCCGCGCGCCCCGGGGGGTGTGGGTCGGACGGTCGGTCGATCGGCCTTCGGTATGCACCGCCCCTCCCGGGGCGGCCTGGTTGTCCTCGCGGGGCGCGCGCGGACCCGCCCCCGAGGGAGGCTCCGCGGACGGCTCCGCCAATGGCTGGGGCTCGCTGTCCATCTGCGATGACACTACGTCAACAGCCCTTCCACGCCGAGTGCCTTCAGCGATTCCGCACATCATCTTCACCCCGCCCCGGGCAACCTCCGAGGCCCTCCGTCGACCATGCCCGGCCGCCGTGCCGGACCCGCGAACGGTTCCCCTCGCACAACCGAACGGCCCGTGCGGACCAGAGGTCCCCACGGGCCGCTCAGCGCTGTCCGGACATCCCTCCGGCGGGCAGGTGGCGCCTCGATCAGGCGGCAGTGACACCCTGGAGCGCGAACGCGCCCTCGATGATGTCCAGACCCTCGGTGAGCAGGTGCTCCGGGATCACCAGCGGCGGCAGGAAGCGCAGCACGTTGCCGTAGGTGCCGGCGGTGAGGACCACCAGGCCCTCGGCGTGGCAGGCCTTGGCGATCGCCGCGGTGACCTCCGGGTTCGGCTCCTTCGAGCCCGGCTTCACCAGCTCGACGGCGATCATCGCGCCGCGGCCGCGGACCTCACCGATCACGTCGAACTTCTCCTGCATCGCCCGCAGGCGGCCCAGCATGACCTCGCCGATCCGCTGCGCCTTGCCGTTGAGGTCCAGCTCCTTCATCGTCTCGATGGAGCCCAGGGCGGCCGCGCAGGCCACCGGGTTGCCACCGTAGGTGCCACCCAGGCCGCCGGCGTGCGCGGCGTCCATGATCTCGGCGCGGCCGGTCACGGCGGCCAGCGGCAGACCGCCGGCGATGCCCTTGGCGGTGGTGATCAGGTCCGGGACGATGCCCTCGTCGTCACAGGCGAACCACTGGCCGGTGCGGCAGAAGCCGGTCTGGATCTCGTCCGCGACGAACACGATGCCGTTCGCCTTCGCGTACTCCACGATCGCCGGCAGGAAGCCCTTGGCCGGCTCGATGAAGCCGCCCTCGCCCTGGATCGGCTCGATGATGATCGCGGCGACGTTCTCCGCGCCGATCTGCTTGTTGATGATGTCGATCGCCTGCGCGGCGGCCTCGGCGGCGCAGTTCTCCGCACCGGTCAGCCAGCGGTAGGGGTAGGCCACCGGCACCCGGTGGATCTCCGGGGCGAACGGACCGAAGCCCTGCTTGTACGGCATGTTCTTCGCCGTCAGACCCATGGTCAGGTTCGTACGGCCGTGGTAGCCGTGGTCGAACACCACGACGGCGGTGCGCTTGGTGTAGGCGCGGGCGATCTTCACCGCGTTCTCGACCGCCTCGGCGCCCGAGTTGAACAGCGCGGTGCGCTTCTCGTGGTCACCCGGGGTCAGCTCGTTCAGCTGCTCGGCGACGGCCACGTAACCCTCGTACGGGGTCACCATGAAACAGGTGTGCGTGAAGGCGGCCAGCTGCTCGCTCGCCTTGGCCACCACGGCCTCGGCGCTGTTGCCGACGTTGGTCACGGCGATGCCGGAGCCGAAGTCGATCAGCGAGTTGCCGTCCACGTCCTCCAGCACACCGCCGTTGGCACGGGACACGTACACCGGCAGGGTGGTGCCGACGCCGGCCGCCA
Organism: Kitasatospora sp. NPDC038210; assembly: GCF_055600605.1. Lineage (NCBI taxonomy): Bacteria > Bacillati > Actinomycetota > Actinomycetes > Kitasatosporales > Streptomycetaceae > Kitasatospora > Kitasatospora sp. NPDC038210. The sequence goes on from NZ_JBVJYK010000033.1 coordinate 17,050, forward strand.
CCGCACCCAGCTTGCGGGCCTGCAGCTCCTGCGACTTCGGACCGGGGATCGCGGTGACCAGACGGCGCTCCTGCGGGAGCGGCGTTGCGGCGCTCATGGGGTTTCTCCAGACTTCTCGGCTCGGTGGTTCGCAGGCTACGGCCGCCCTCCCCGCCCAGGCATGCGCCACTCGGTAGCAGTGCGCCGTCCGACTTGTCCTGCGCGGCCAGCGCGGGTTGCGCGACTACCCGCAGGCCCCGCTCCACTACCCTGAGCGCGGGCGTGTCGCCGGTACGGCGGCATGGGTATGGCGGCACCGACGGCGGTCGGGCCGGGGCGGGCGAGGGAGCGGGGCCGTACATGGCACAGGACGGGTCACACCACCACGGCGAGCGCACCACCACCAGACCCCCGACCCCCCTGCCCCACCAACGGCCCGGCGCCTCCGCCTCTTCCTTCGACCTTCCCGCCTGGGCCTCCGCCCCCCGCCCCGAAGCCGAACCGGGCGTCTACCGCCTCGGCTACCGCCGGATCGACCCGGAGCGGTCGGAGGCGGCCAAGGTCGAGACCTGGCCGCTGCTGCTGCGGGCCGGGCTCAACGCGGTGGTGGCTTGGCTGGCCTTCGTCTACGGGGTCGAGTTCGCCACGGCCGGTACGACGATGATCGGCGTGCTTCCGTCGCAGTCGGCCTTCGTCGCCACGTCGGTGGTCCTGACGCTGAACGTCCTGGTGCTGGGGATCGTCATCAAGGTCTTCGGCCGGATGGGCCGCTGGCCCGAGGTGTGGCGCCGGTACGCGGCGCCGCTGCTGTCGCGGACGGTGACGCAGGAGCAGCGCGCCGAGGAGGACGCCCCGGCAGCGGCCGAGGCGGCGCGGCGGCAGGACCCGTGGGACGGGCTGCGGCAGGGCGGCGCGGCCGAGGCGGCGGCGCGGCTCGACGCGGAGACCGTGGGGGACGTCGACTACGTGCGGATCCAGCGCGCCTGGGAGTCCGCGCAGGCGGACCCGGTGTTCGTGCCGGCCTTCGCCGAGCAGGTGGCCGCCCGCGGTGCTGCGGCCTTCGCCCACCCCTCCGAGGCGCGTGTGCTGCCCGGCCGCGCCGAGCAGCACGATCTGCTGCTCGGTCAGGTCCGGCTCGGTACCGCGCAGGACGTGCCGAAGAACCCGTTGAGCCACCGGGCGGCCGGTTTCGCGCTGGATCCGGCGCTGCTGGGCACCTCGGTGCTGGCGGTGGGCCCGGCCGGGACGGGGAAGACCGCGCGGCTGGCCCGGCCGGTGGCGGAGGCGTTGTGCCTGCAGGCGCTGGCCGGCACCGCGTGTGCGGTGGTGGTCGGGTCAGCCGACGCCGATCTCGGCCCGGACGCCTGGTACGACGTGGTGATCGCGCCCGGCGACCTGTCCTCGGTGTACGGGCTGGACCTCTACGGCGCCGCGCGGGACCCGGACGAGGCGGCCGCCCGGCTGGCCGAGGCGCTGCTGCCGGAAGAGCTGACCGCCCGCGCGGAGAACGCCCGCACCGCGCTGCAGCAGGTGGTGGGACCGTTCCACGCCGCGTACGGCCGCTACCCGGGGGTGCGTGAGCTGCGGGCGCTGCTGGGCGGTGATCCGGACGCGCTGGCGGCCCTGGTGAAGGCGCTCGGCACGGCGGGCCGGCTGGCGCTGCACGAGCGGGACCTGGAGTACCGCGAGCGCCAGCGGGACCGGGCGGACGACCCGGGGGCGCTGCTGGCGGACCGGCTGGCGCTGCTGGACCGGCCCGCCTTCGAGGGGGCCTTCACGACCGACGGCACCGGCCGGCCCCCGTTCGCGATGCGGGTGCTGGACCATCCGCTGCGGGTGCGGGTGAAGCTGCCCGAGCGCAGCCACCCCGAGGTGGCCCGGATGCTGTCCCGGCTGGTCGTGGGGCAGTTCGTCCAGGCGGCGGGGGCCCGCGAGGACCGTTCGCTGTTCGCGGGCTTGGTGGTCGACGACGCCTCGGCGGCGCTGGACGCCACCGCGGTGCGCGGGCTGCAGCGGATGCGCGGTGCGAACGCGGGCGCGGTGCTGTTGCTGCGCACCCTGGTGGACCTGCCGGAGGCGCTGCGGGCGCCGCTGTTCGGCGCTGTTGGCTGCCGGATGGCGTTCCCGGGGATCGCGCCATGGGACGGGCGGCTGTTCTCGGAGGCCTGGGGGACGCACCTGGTGCAGGAGACGGCGGTCACCCACACCCCCGACACCTCCGGTGGGGTGATACGGCGGGCGGGGCGGGTCGGGCGGAAGGCGTTGTCGGGGACGACGGCGCAGACGGAGTCGGTGACGACGAGGGACGTGGAGCGGCTGCGGTGGTCGCCGTCGGACCTGGCGCACGCGTTGCCGGCGGGGCACGCGGTGGTGTCGTTGACGGCGGTGTCGGGGGAGCAGGTGCCGCCGTTGCTGGTGGACCTGCGGGGGTGAGCCCCGGGCGGGCCCCGGGCGCGGCGGGGAGACGGGGCGGAAGTCGCCTTCGAGGTGGATTCGGCAGTGCCGGTTGTCCGGGGCGTCCATAATGAAGGGGAGAGACCCTCACCATTCCCACGCCCCTCTCCTCGCCCGGCCGCAATGGCGCGGTCAGGTCGATCCCTCGAAGGTGCCATGCCCCCCACACTCGCCTCCGTCGTCCGCAACAGCTCGCTCCATCTGACGGTCCTCGCCGGCGCGGACCACCTGGAGCGGCCGGTCCGCTGGGTGCACACCAGTGAGCTGGACGACCCGACGCCGTTCCTGGAGGGTGGCGAGCTGCTGCTCACCACCGGTATCAAGCTGGGCCGTACGGCGGCGCAGTTGCAGGCGTACGTGCACCGGCTGGCCGATGCCGGGGTGGTGGGGCTGGGGCTCGGGGTGGGGTTGTCGCACACCGAGGTGCCGCAGCCGCTGGTGGACGCGGCGGCGCAGCGGGGGCTGCCGCTGCTGCGGGTGCCGGAGCCGACGCCGTTCATCGCGATCAGCAAGGTGGTGTCGGCGGCGCTGGCCGCGGAGCAGTACGAGGCGGTGACGACGAGCTTCGAGGCGCAGGAGGAGCTGACCCGGGCGGCGCTGGGCAAGGACGGTACGACGGCCGTGGTGCGCCGGTTGGCGGCGCGGCTGGGTGGCTGGGCGGCGCTGTACGACGGGTCGGGCGCGCTGTCGGTGGTGGCGCCGGACTGGGCGGCGCGTCGGGCCGGGCGGCTGGCGGCGGAGGTGGACCGGCTGCGTCGGCGCCCGGCGCCGTCGAGTGCCGCGCTGCAGGGGCGCGCGCCGGGGATAGACACGGCGGACGAGGACTACGTGGTGGTCCAGTCGCTGGGGGCGGACCGGCGGGCGCGGGGTTTCCTCGCGGTCGGGACCGAGGACCGGATCACGCCGACCGAGCGGTACGTGCTGAACGCGGCGGTGGCGCTGTTGACCCTCACCCTGGAGCGCTCGCGCGAGCTGCGGCAGGCGGAGGAGCGGATGGGCGCCGCGCTGCTGCGGATGGTGCTGGCGGGTGAGGTGGTGACGGCCCGGCAGGTGGCGGCGGGGCTGTTCGGCGGTCTGCCGGAGGGGACGATACGGGTCCTGGTGGCGGGTGCCGGTGCGGGGAACGCGGATGCCGCGGAGGCGCTCGGGGAGCTCGGCGACCGGGCGGAGCAGGCGGGTTCCCGGGTGGGCGAGAAGCTGCTGGTGGCGCGGGAGGACGGCGCGCACGGGCCGCGGCTGATGGTGCTGGCGCTGGACAACGGTGCGGTGCACCGGGCGTGCCTGGGTGCGGTGGAGGAGCACGAGGGCCTGTCGCTGGGCGTGTCGGCTCCGGCCGCGCTGGAGGAGGCCGGGACGGCGCACGCGCAGGCCGAGCGGGCGCTGGCGGTGGCGCTGCGCGGCGGCCGCCGGGCGGTGGACCACGAGGAGGTCGGCGCGGGTTCGCTGCTGCCGCTGCTCGGGGAGGACGCGGTGACGGCGTTCGCGGAGGGGCTGTTGCGGCCGCTGCGCGAGCACGACCGGACGGCCCGCGGTGACCTGGTGGCGTCGTTGCGGGCGTGGCTGTCCAGGCACGGCCAGTGGGACGCGGCCGCGGCGGACCTGGGGGTGCACCGGCACACGCTGCGCTACCGGATGCGGCGGGTCGAGGAGCTGCTGGGCCGCTCGCTGGACGACACGGACGTGCGGATGGAGCTCTGGCTGGCCCTCCGTTCCGGCGAGGAGTAGACCACCCGGCCGGCACCGGCCCGAAAGCCCTGCCGCCCCCCTGTCCGAGGCCCGCGCGGACACCCGCCCCGGGCCCGCGCGGACACACGCCCCGGGCCCGCGCGGACACCCGCCCGATGGGCCGCCCGAACACCCGATCGGGCGCTTCGCTGGACGCGGTGGAGTGGCCCCGGACCCGAACGCTCCTAGTCGGCCAATCCGGTCGGCGCGCCGACCCACCTACCCTCGGGTTCTGGTCCCACGTCCGTGCGGGCCGTACGACGACGAGGAGAGGGCCGGTACCACGGTGACCACCACGTACGATTTCTGGCTCGCCGGCCGCCGGGCGAGCGGTGACGCCGACTTCGAGGTGCACAACAGCTGGGACGGCCGTCTGGTCGGCAAGGTGAGCATCCCGACCGAGGCCCAGGTCGAGGAGGCGCTGGACGCCGCCGTCGCCGCGCTGCCGGTGTTCGCCGCGACCCCGGCGCACCAGCGTGCCGCCGCCCTGGACCACGTGGCCAAGCGGCTGGCGGAGCGCACCGAGGAGCTCGCCCAGCTGATCACCGCCGAGAACGGCAAGCCGATCAAGTGGGCCCGCGGCGAGGTCGGCCGCGCGGTGTCGGTCTTCCGCTGGGCCGCGGAGGAGGCGCGCCGCACCAACGGCGAGACCATGCGGCTGGACACCGACCCGGGCGGCGTGGGCCGTTTCGCGGTGGTGCGCCGCTTCCCGCGCGGTGTGGTGCTGGGCATCGCCCCGTTCAACTTCCCGCTGAACCTGGTCGCCCACAAGGTCGCTCCGGCGATCGCGGTCGGCGCCCCGATCGTCCTGAAGCCCGCTCCGGCGACGCCGCTGTCCGCGATGGTGCTGGGCGAGATCCTGGCCGAGACGGACCTGCCGGCCGGTTCCTGGTCGATCCTGACCGTCCCGAACGACCGGATGCCGGCGCTGGTGCAGGACGACCGCCTGCCGGTGATCTCGTTCACCGGTTCGGACAAGGTCGGCTACCAGATCATGGACTCGGTGCCGCGCAAGCACTGCACCCTGGAGCTGGGCGGCAACGCCGCGGCCGTGGTCCTCGCGGACTGGTCCTCGGAGGCCGACCTGGACTGGGCGGCCACCCGGATCGCGATGTTCGCCAACTACCAGGGCGGCCAGTCCTGCATCTCGGTGCAGCGGGTGATCGCCGACGCGTCGGTGTACGACGCGCTGGTGGAGAAGGTCGTGGCCAAGGTCAAGGCGCAGGTCACCGGTGACCCGAACGACTCCGCCACGGACGTCGGCCCGCTGGTCGACGAGAACGCCGCGAAGCGCGTGGAGTCCTGGGTGGAGGACGCGGTCGCCAAGGGTGCCAAGGTGCTGACCGGTGGCACCCGCGAGGGCGCGACCTACGCCCCGACCGTGCTGGCCGAGCTGCCCGAGGACGCGATCCTGGCCACGGCCGAGGTGTTCGGCCCGGTGCTGTCGCTGCACAAGGTGGACGGCGTGGACGAGGCCTTCGCCGCCGTCAACGACTCCGCGTTCGGCCTGCAGGCGGGCGTGTTCACGCACGACGTGCAGACCGCCTTCCGCGCCCACCGGGAGCTGGAGGTCGGCGGTGTGATCATCGGCGACGCGCCGTCCTACCGCGCCGACCAGATGCCGTACGGCGGCGTGAAGGACTCCGGCGTCGGCCGTGAGGGCGTCAAGTACGCCATGGACGACTACACGGTCGAGAAGGTGCTGGTCCTGACCGGCCTCGACCTCTGATCGACTCGACCCCGGTCGGTCGGTTCGACCGCTGAATCGGCCGATCGCTGAATCGGCCGACCGGCCGACCGGCCATCCGGCCATCCGGCCATCCGGCCGACCGATCGACCGATCGAGTGATCCGCTGACGCAGGGCCCGGTTCGACGAACCGGGCCCTGTGCGCGTTCAGCCGCCGTGCCCGGCCGCGGCGGCGACGGCCTCCTCGACGGTGGCGTTCCCGGCGACCAGCTCCAGGGTGAGTCCGGCGGTGCCGGGTTCGTGCAGCAGGGCGGCCAGGACGGCGGCCACGTCGGCCCGGTCCACCGCGCCGCGGGCGACCGAGGGGGCCAGCCGGACGAGGCCGGTGCCGGGGCCGTCGGTGAGCCGCCCCGGGCGCAGCACCGTCCAGTCCAGCGCGGTCCGGGCCCGTACCGCGTCGTCGGCGGCGCCCTTGGCGCGCAGGTAGGTCTCGAAGACCTCGTCGGCGGGGTGGTGGGCGGCGGCGTCGGCGCCCATCGAGGAGACGATCACGTACCGGCGGACGCCGGCGATTTCGGCGGCGTCGGCGAGCAGGACGGCGGCGTCGCGGTCGACGGTGTTCTTGCGGGCGGCGCCGCTGCCCGGTCCGGCTCCGGCGGCGAAGACCACCGCGTCGGCGTCGGTGAGCAGTTCGGCGAGCCGCGGGGCGGTGGTGGCCTCCAGGTCGAGCAGCAGCGGCTCGGCTCCGGCGTCGATCAGGTCCCTGGCCTGTTCGGGGCGGCGGATGATCCCGGCGGGGCGGTCGCCGCGTGCGGCGAGCAGCCGTTCCAGTTCCATCGCGATCTGTCCGTGGCCCCCGGCGATGACGGTGCGCATGGCTCCGACGGTAGCCCGGGGGTGCCGCCTCGTCCTGGGGAAGCCCGGGGGCGGCCCCCGGGGCCGCGAGGGGAAGCCCGGGGAGCACCCGGGAGGTGCCGGGGACCGGTGCGGTCGCGGACAGGACACAATGGGCCCATGACTTCGCTCGCCCACCCGCAGCTGCGCTTCACGCCCACCGTGGCGGACCCCTCCGGCCCCCGGGAGCTGGTGATCCTCGGTTCCACCGGGTCGATCGGCACCCAGGCCGTCGACGTGGTCCTCCGCAACCCGGACCGCTTCCGGGTGGTCGCCCTGTCGGCGGCCGGTGGCCGGGTGGAGCTGCTGGCGGAGCAGGCGCTGCAGCTGGGCGTGCACACCGTGGCGGTGGCCGATCCCGCGGCCGAGCCGGCGCTGCGCGAGGCGCTGGCCGCGAAGGCGGCGGGCCGTCCGCTGCCGGCCGTGCTGGCGGGCCCGGACGCGGCGACCGAGCTGGCCGCCGTGGAGTGCCACTCGGTGCTGAACGGCATCACCGGGTCGATCGGCCTGCGGCCGACGCTGGCCGCGCTGGCGGCCGGCCGGGTGCTGGTGCTGGCCAACAAGGAGTCGCTGATCGTCGGCGGTCCGCTGGTGAAGGCGGTGGCGAAGCCGGGCCAGATCGTGCCGGTGGACTCCGAGCACGCGGCGCTGTTCCAGGCGCTGGCCGGCGGGACCCGTGCCGAGGTGCGCAAGCTGGTGGTCACCGCCAGCGGCGGCCCGTTCCGCAACCGCACCCGTGAGCAGCTGGCCGGGGTGACCCCGCAGGACGCGCTGGCGCACCCGACCTGGGCGATGGGCCCGGTGGTCACGATCAACTCGGCCACCCTGGTCAACAAGGGCCTGGAGGTGATCGAGGCGCACCTGCTGTACGACGTGCCGTTCGACCGGATCGAGGTCGTGGTCCACCCGCAGTCGGTGGTGCACTCGATGGTGGAGTTCACCGACGGGTCGACGCTGGCGCAGGCCAGCCCGCCGGACATGCGGATGCCGATCGCGCTGGGCATGGGCTGGCCGGACCGGGTGCCGGACGCCGCCCCCGCCTGCGACTGGACGAAGGCCGCCACCTGGGAGTTCTTCCCGCTGGACGACGAGGCGTTCCCGGCGGTGGAGCTGGCGCGCGAGGTGGGCACCCTGGGCGGTACCGCCCCGGCCGTGTTCAACGCGGCGAACGAGGAGTGTGTGGAGGCATTCCTGAAGGGCCGCCTCGCCTTCACCGGAATCGTGGACACTGTTGCCAAGGTCGTGGCCGAGCACGGACAGCAGGACGGTCGGTCGGCGGCCCCGGGAACTTCCCTGACGGTGGAGGACGTCCTGCACGCGGAGGACTGGGCGCGCGCCCGGGCCCGCGAGCTGGCGGCCGGCTGACGGTCGGCCGACGGCGGACTGACGGCCTCGATAGCGGTAGGACGAGACGATGAGCGGAGCGGCATGACGGAGGACCAGCGGTGGCAACGGTTTTGACGGTGGTCGGCATCCTGGTCTTCGTCATCGGGCTGCTCATCTCGATCGCCTGGCACGAACTCGGCCACCTCTCCACGGCCAAGCTGTTCGGCATCCGGGTGCCGCAGTACATGGTCGGCTTCGGCCCGACCCTCTGGTCGCGCCGCAAGGGCGAGACCGAGTACGGCATCAAGGCGATCCCGTTCGGCGGGTACATCCGCATGATCGGGATGTTCCCGCCGGGTGATGACGGCCGGATCACCAAGCGCAGCAGCTCGCCCTGGCGGACCATGATCGAGGACGCCCGCGAGGCGTCCTACGAGGAGCTCCAGGAGGGTGACGAGCACCGGCTCTTCTACTCCCGCAAGCCCTGGAAGCGCGTCATCGTCATGTTCGCCGGGCCGTTCATGAACCTGGTCCTGGCGTTCGGGCTCTTCCTGACCGTCATGATGGGCTTCGGCGTCTCCATGAACGTGCCGACGGTCAGCACCGTCGCGCAGTGCGTGGTCAAGGCGGGACAGCCGACCGACAACTGCCCGGAGGGCGCCCCGCAGACGCCGGCCGCGCAGGCCGGGCTGAAGGCCGGGGACAAGATCGTCTCCTTCGACGGCGACCGGATCCGCACCTACGACCAGCTCCAGGCGGACATCCGCCGGTCGGCCGGGCGGACCGTCCCCGTGGTGGTCCAGCGGGACGGGCAGCAGGTCACCCTCAACCCGACCATCGCCGTCAACGACGTCCAGAAGTACGACGGGAACAACGTCCCGATCAAGGGCCAGACCATCCAGGCCGGGTTCCTCGGATTCACTCCGGCGAGTGGTGTCGTCCGGCTGGGCTTCGGGCAGTCGCTCGACCGGATGTACGACATGGCCGAGGGCGGGGTGAAGTCGCTGGTCGCCCTGCCGGGCAAGATCCCCGGGCTGTGGAACGCCGTCGTCGGCGACGCCCCGCGCGATCCTGACTCGCCGATCGGCATGGTCGGCGCCGCCCGGGTGAGCGGCGAGGTCTTCTCGCTCGACATCCCCGGCACCCAGCGGATCGCGTTCTTCGTGAACCTGCTGGCCGGCATCAACCTGTCGCTCTTCCTCTTCAACATGCTGCCGCTGCTCCCGCTGGACGGCGGCCACATCGCCGGCGCGGTCTGGGAGGCGGTCCGCCGCCGGTTCGCACAGCTGTTCAAGCGGCCCGACCCGGGCCCGTTCGACGTCGCCAAGCTGATGCCGGTGGCGTACGTCGTGGCCAGCATCTTCATCGGCTTCACGCTGCTGGTGATGGTCGCCGACCTGGTGAACCCGGTGAAGATCAGCTAGGGCGTTCGGGTACGGCGGGTGTGCTGGGGCCCGTTGCCGTGCCGTACCGTTGAGGCCGGGTGCGCGACGTCAGCGCACCCGGCCTCGGCCGTCCCAGCGGCCGGGCGGTCGACCACACCTCTACCCCGGGGAACCCTGCGCACATGACCGCGATCTCGCTCGGTATTCCGTCCCTGCCGCTCAAGCCGCTCGCCAAGCGCCGGCACTCCCGGCAGATCATGGTCGGCAACGTGCCGGTCGGCGGCGACGCCCCGATCTCGGTGCAGTCGATGACCACCACCGTGACCTCGGACATCAACGCCACGCTGCAGCAGATCGCCCAGCTCACCGCGTCCGGCTGCCAGATCGTCCGGGTCGCCGTGCCCTCGCAGGACGACGCCGACGCGCTGCCGATCATCGCCAAGAAGTCGCAGATCCCGGTCATCGCGGACATCCACTTCCAGCCGAAGTACGTCTTCGCGGCGATCGACGCCGGCTGTGCGGCCGTGCGCGTCAACCCGGGCAACATCAAGGCCTTCGACGACAAGGTCGGCGAGATCGCCAAGGCCGCCAAGGACGCGGGCATCCCGATCCGGATCGGCGTCAACGCCGGCTCGCTCGACAAGCGCCTGATGGAGAAGTACGGCCGGGCCACCCCGGAGGCGCTGGTCGAGTCCGCGCTGTGGGAGTGCTCGCTGTTCGAGGAGCACGACTTCCGCGACATCAAGATCTCGGTCAAGCACAACGACCCGGTCGTGATGATCAACGCCTACCGCCAGCTCGCCGCCGCCTGCGACTACCCGCTGCACCTCGGTGTGACCGAGGCAGGTCCGGCCTTCCAGGGCACCATCAAGTCGGCGGTCGCCTTCGGCGCGCTGCTGGCCGAGGGCATCGGCGACACCATCCGGGTCTCGCTCTCCGCCCCGCCGGCCGAGGAGATCAAGGTCGGCAACCAGATCCTGGAGTCGCTCGGGCTGCGCGAGCGCGGCCTGGAGATCGTCTCCTGCCCGTCCTGCGGCCGCGCCCAGGTGGACGTCTACAAGCTCGCCGAGGAGGTCACCGCCGGCCTGGAGGGCATGGAGGTGCCGCTGCGGGTGGCGGTCATGGGCTGCGTCGTGAACGGCCCGGGCGAGGCGCGCGAGGCCGACCTGGGCGTCGCCTCCGGCAACGGCAAGGGCCAGATCTTCGTCAAGGGCGAGGTCATCAAGACCGTCCCCGAGTCGAAGATCGTCGAGACCCTGATCGAGGAGGCGCTCAAGCTCGCCGAGCAGATGCAGGCGGCCGGCGTCGAGGCGGGGGCGCCGACCGTCGTCGCGGGCGAGTGAACCCGTAGCGTGTCCTGATGGCGCGGGGATGCCCGCGTGAAGTCTTCCGGAAGCGGGGCCGTCCGTTCGTGGACGGCCCCGCAGCCGTAGCCGGGTGGGGCCACGGAGTAGGGTGCGGCCAGAGTCGTCTCAGTGAGGTGCTGTCTCGATGCTCGATCGAGGTGTGATGCTCCCGAGCTCTTTCCAGGCCGCCCGGGCCCTGGCCACCACCCGGGTGCTGGAGCCGCCCGACCTCGCGGACGCCCTGGAGATCCTCCACCGCGACCCGGTCGCCAACGCCTTCGTCGCGACCCGCGTCGAGGCCGTCGGGCTCGACCCGTGGCGGCTCGGCGGGGAGATGTGGGGCTGGTACGACGGGGACGGCGCGCTGGACGCGCTCTGCTACGCCGGGGCGAACCTGGTCCTGGTCGACGCCGGGCCGGAGGCGGTCGCGGCCTTCGCCGAGCGGGCCCGCCGGCAGGGGCGGCGCTGCTCCTCGATCGTCGGGCCGGCCGAGGCCACCGCGAGGTTCTGGGCGCTGCTGGAGCGCAGTTGGGGCCCGGCACGTGAAGTCCGCGGCCACCAGCCGCTGTTGGCCACCTCGGTGCCGTCGGCGGAGATCGCACCGGATCCGCTGGTCCGCAGGGTGCACCGCAACGAGGTCGAGACGCTGATGCCGGCCTGCGTGGCGATGTTCACCGAGGAGGTCGGGGTGTCGCCGCTGGCGGGGGACGGCGGGCTGCTCTACCAGGCCCGGGTCGCCGAACTCGTTTCCACCGGGCGGTCCTTCGCGCGGTTCGGGGAGGACGGGCAGGTCGTCTTCAAGGCGGAGATCGGGGCCGTGACGCAGGGCGCCTGCCAGATCCAGGGCGTCTGGGTCGCGCCGGAGCACCGGGGCCGGGGGCTGTCGAAGTCGGGGATGGCGGCCGTCCTGGACATCGCTTTGCGTGAGGTGGCGCCCGTGGTGTCGCTGTACGTCAACGACTTCAACCTGCGGGCCAGGGCGGCCTATCGCCGGGTGGGGTTCCGGGAGGTCGGGGCGTTCATGAGCGTGCTGTTCTGAGGCCGTCGTCCGCACCGGACCGCCGTGTTCGGATCTTCCGCCGCGTCGCGGGGCCGCTGGTAGTAACGTCCGGAGCATGGATCAGCTGACCGGGGTGACGATCGGGGCCATCGACCTTGCGGCCTGGGCGCCGCAGGCGCTGGAGGTCCAGGCGGTGGCGTTCGGGCTGACGCCCGAGGAGGTCGCGGTACGGCTGCACATCGTCGGGCGGCACGCCCAGCAGCCGGGGGTGATCGCGCTCGGCGCGATGAGCGAGGGGCGGCTGGTCGGCTTCGGGTACGGGATGCCCAACCAGCGCGAGCACTGGTGGAGCACGGTGATCGAGCCCTACCTGACCGTCCGGGGGCACGCGGACTGGCTGGACGGCGCCTTCGCCGTCACCGAACTGCACGTGCTGCCGGAGTTCCAGGGGCAGGGCGTCGGTTCGCGGCTCATCCGGACGCTGTGCGAGCGCTCGGGGCTGGACCGCAGCATCCTGTCGGCGATCGACGCGGAGACGCCGGCGCGGCGGTTGTACCGGGCGCTCGGGTACCAGGACCTGGCGCGGGCGGTGCGCTTCCCGGCGACGGAGCGGCTGTACGCGGTGATGGGGGCCCGGCTGCCGCTGCGGCGGTCGGGGGGCTGAGGGGCCGCCCGGACGGAGCGCGGTCAGAGCGAGCCGGCGAGTTCGAGGTGGAGTTCGGCGTCCTCGCGGCGGTCCGCGGCGAGGGAGCGCAGCGCCAGGTCGACGGAGCGGAAGAGGGCCCAGCCGCGCAGACGCTCCTGGTCCACGTCGAGCGCGTCGGACAGCTGGTGGAGGCGCCGGCGGACGGCGGCGGGGAGGCCGGGGGAGCCGAGCAGGGTGTCCGCGCGGTCCAGCACGAGGCGGGCCAGGTCGTAGGCGCGCTCGCCGACGACGGGGCGCGGGTCGATGGCCAGCCAGGGGGCGCGGTCGGCGGCGAGGACGTTGCCGTGGTGGAAGTCGCCGTGCAGCAGGAAGGACTCCTCGGCGGAGTCGGCCAGGCTCCGGGCGGTCTCCAGGGCCTCGTCCACCAGGGCCTGCGCCTCCGCGGCGGCGGGGTGGGCGCGCTGCTCCACGACCCGGTCGGCGGTGGCGGCGACCCGCTGGGCGAGGGTGGGGAAGGGGTGTTCCCCGGGGAGTTCCACCCAGAGCCGGTGCAGCAGGCTGGTGGCCTCCAGCATGGCCTTGGGCTCGGCGAGGGAGCGCAGCGGGATCTCGCCGTGCAGGCGTTCCAGGAGGAGCACGCCCTCGGAGGGGACGGCGTCGAGGAGGAGGACGGCTCCGCGGCCGGCCCAGTGGGTGAGGGCCGCGTGCTCGTGGGCGGTCTCGGGGGTGAGCAGGCCGGCCTTGAGGACGGCGGGTGAGAGGTCGTCGCGGTGGACGTACGCGACCAGGCTCAGGCTGCCGCCGGGGTCGAGGACGCGTTCCAGGGTGAGGTCCCAGGCGGCGAGGTGGGCGGCCGCCCGGGCGGGGAGGGCGGCGAGCCACTGGCGGCCCGCTTCGCCCTGCGTGGCGGTGACGGTGTCCGTCAGCCAGGTGGGGACGGTGATGGTGGGTGCGGCTCCCGACATGGGTCCATTGTCGGGCTTCGGCGGCGCGGGCGGGGTGCTCGGGCGGGCGGGTGTCGCGGTTCCCGGTCCTCAGCCGGCGGTGGGCGAGGGGGTAGGGGCCCGGTCCTGGACGCCCGGGAAGGGTTGGTCGGGGGCGCCCCAGCGGTGGGCGCGGAGGGCGCAGTCACGCAGGGCGAGGGCGGCGGTGAGCCGGTGCGGGGCGGGGACCGCGGCGACCAGGTCGGCGTAGACGGTGGTCAGGCGGGTTTCGAGATGGGCGGCGAGCCCGGCGGCGTCCGCGGCGGAGGCGACCGGGAAGGGCAGCCGGTAGCCGCCGGCGGCGGGGGTGGGGGCGGCGCCGAGGGCGGAGACCAGGCGCTGCCAGCTGTCGCGCTGGGCCTGGTGGGCGGCGTAGGCCGTGCGGGCGTCGGCGAGTCGGGGGTCCCCGGGCAGGTGGGCGCCGACGACGCCGTAGCCGTAGACCGCGGCGTGTTCGGCACCGAGGGCGTTCTGGAGCGCGGTGAGGGCCGCGGGGGTGGGGCTCGGCGCGGGGGTGGCCGAGGGGGAGGCGGTGGCGCGGGCGGGCGCCGGCGGGGCCGGGGCGCCCAGGACCGCCGCGTGGACGCCGTTGGCGGCGGCGGCGGAGGCGAGCAGACGGGCGAGGGACGGGCTCGCGGCGTCCAGGTCGGCGAGGCGGGACTCGCCGGTCCTGCGCTCCAGCTCGGCCAGGCCGGGACCGGCGGGGGTGGGACCGGCGGAGGAGGGAGCGGTGGACGTGGGAGCGGTGGTCACGGGCGGCGAGGGGACGGCCGCGGCGGTCAGGCCTTCGGCGAGGGCGGCGCGCTGCCGGGCGACCTCCGCGCGGAGGTCGGCGCTCCGGACGCCGGGCGGCGGGGGCAGGGTGTCGTACCCGGCGAGGAGGGCGTCGGTGGCGGCGATCGCGCGGAGGCGGACGGGGGTGTCCGGGTCGGGGCGCAGGCCCCCGGTGCCGGAGGCGGGGCCGGTGTGGTCGGCGGTGCAGGCGGTGAGGGTGAGCAGTCCGAGGGCCAGGAAGGTCCGTCGGCTGTGCGGCTGCATCGGGGTCACTCCGGGGCGTGTACGGGAGGACGGCCTCCCCGCCGGACCTCGTTGGCGTGAATGATTACAGAATCCCCACGTTCCGTGGCCCGGTTCGGGTACACCGGGCCCCGGGTGGGCACGTGTGAGCTTGCTCGCAGTGGGTGGCGTGCGAGCGGTCGGGGGTGGTCCGGAATCGGTGGTTGGGGGCTTCACCGGCTAGGCTTTGGGCCGAGCTGCCGTGACCCGGTGTGGCGCCGAGGGCGCGGGGCGACCTTCTGACAACAGCAGACGCGGCCGAGGAGTCCACCCGGATGAGCACCACCCACACCGACCGGCTGCGAGCGTTGCTGGAGCCGCTGGCCGCACAGGCCGGACTGGACCTGGAGGACGTCAGGGTCACCAAGGCGGGCAGCCGCCGGCAGGTGCAGATCGACGTCGACACCGACGGCGGCGTGGACATGGACACCATCGCCGAGTTCAGCCGGGTGGTCGGCGAGGCCCTGGACGAGTCGGACCTGATGGGGGACGACGCCTACCTGCTGGAGGTCGGCTCGCCGGGTGCGGAGCGCCCGCTGGTGCTGCCCCGGCACTGGCAGCGGGCCGAGGGCCGGCTGGCCGCGATCCACCTGGTCGACGGCGGGGAGATCGTCGCCCGGGTGCTGGAGGCCGACGAGGACGGCGCGCTGGTCGAGGTGCAGCCGGTGAAGGGGCGCGGCCGCCCGAAGGAGCGCCGTCTGGAGTACGGCGAGGTGGCCCGGGCACGGGTCCAGGTCGAGTTCAACCGCAAGGACGACGAGAAGCTCCTGGACGAGGCCGCCGACTTCGACGAGGGGGACGACGGCGCCGAGTGACCCCCGGGTGCCGTACGACCATGACGAACGTGACGAAAGACGAGGAGGCGTAGCCGTGGACATCGACATGAGTGCCCTGCGCACGCTGGTCAACGAGAAGAACATCCCCTTCGACCTGCTGGTCGAGTCCATCGAGTCCGCCCTCCTCACCGCGTACCACCGCACCGAGGGCTCGCGCCGCCGCGCCCGGGTGCACCTGGACCGCAAGAGCGGCCACGTCACCGTGTGGGCCATGGAGGACCCGACGGAGCTGGACGAGGGCGTCGAGCCGAAGGAGTTCGACGACACCCCGAACGGTTTCGGCCGGATCGCGTCCAGCATCGGCATCCAGGTGATGATGCAGCGCCTGCGCGACGCCGCCGACGACCAGACCTTCGGCGAGTACGCGGGCAAGGAGGGCGACATCGTCACCGGTGTCGTCCAGCAGGGCAACGACCCGAAGAACGTGCTGGTCGACATCGGCAAGCTGGAGGCCATCCTGCCGCCGCAGGAGCAGGTCCCGGGCGAGGACTACCGGCACGGCACCCGACTGAAGTGCTACGTGGTGGCGGTCCGCCGCGGCGTCCGCGGGGCATCGGTGACGCTGTCGCGCACCCACCCCAACCTGGTGAAGAAGCTGTTCGCGCTGGAGGTCCCGGAGATCGCGGACGGCAGCGTGGAGATCGCCGCCATCGCCCGCGAGGCCGGCCACCGCACCAAGATCGCGGTCTGGTCCCGCCGGGCCGGGCTGAACGCCAAGGGCGCCTGCATCGGTCCGATGGGCTCCCGGGTCCGCGCCGTGATGGGCGAGCTGCACGGCGAGAAGATCGACATCGTCGACTGGTCGGAGGACCCCCGCGAGATGGTCGCCGCGGCGCTGTCCCCCGCGCGGGTGACCAGCGTGGAGATCGTGGACGCCGCCCAGCGTTCCGCCCGGGTGATCGTGCCGGACTACCAGCTGTCGCTGGCGATCGGCAAGGAGGGGCAGAACGCCCGTCTGGCAGCCCGTCTCACGGGGTGGCGGATCGACATCCGGCCGGACACCGAGGGCCAGTCGGAGGACGGCGGCCGGGAATAGCCCGACCGGTCGTGCGTGTTGTCACAGCCGTCCCCGCGGGTCCCCCGGGATCTGCGGGGCGGCGCCATGTCGCTTCGGAGGGGTAGACTTGCCTTCGTCTGGCCGGACGCACGTCCGAGCACGCCCGGAACGCACCTGCGTGGGCTGCCGCAAGCGAGCGGCCAAGCACCAGCTGTTGCGTGTCACGGCGGTCGAGGGCGAGTGCGTCCCCGATCCCCGTGGCGCACTGCCGGGCCGGGGCGCTCACCTGCACCCCGAACCGGCCTGCCTCGACCTCGCGGTCCGCCGTCGGGCGTTCCCCCGGGCCTTCCGGCTCCAGGGCGCGCTCGACACGGAGCGGCTCCGCGAGTTCATCGGGGAGCGGGTAGGCGGAGCCTCTTAGGCGGGCCACCTCCCGCGACGACCGCCGCTCCACGCGGCGGAAGAACCACCGCAACAAGCACAGCGTTCGGGAAGCCGCGCGCCGTGCCACCAGTCAGGTACCTCGCGATGTGGAAGTAGGTCGAGATTGCGATGAGCACTCGATGAGTACGCGATGAGTACGCGATGGGTACGCCCATGAAGTAGCGACAGTCCGGCGGACGAGACCCCCGGACTCATAGACAGGAGTGAAGTGGCTAAGGTCCGGGTTTACGAACTCGCCAAGGAGCTTGGCTTGGAGAGCAAGGCCGTCATGGCCAAGCTCACCGAGCTCGGTGAGTTCGTCCGTTCGGCGTCCTCGACGATCGAGGCGCCGGTCGTGCGCAAGCTGACTGACGCGCTTGGTGTGGCCCCCACCGGTGGTGGCGCTGCCAAGCCTGGCCCGCGGAAGCCCGCGGCGCCCCAGCCCGCGGCTGGTGCCGCGGGTGCACCCAAGCCGGGTGCTCCGACCCCGGGTCCGCGCCCTGGCGCGACCCCTGGTCCCCGCCCCGCACAGACCGCAGGTCCCGCTGCCGGATCGGCTCCCGCCGCTCCGGCCGCCCCCGCCCCCGCTGCCCCGCGTCCGGGTGCGCCGACTCCGGGCCCGCGCCCGGCTGCGCGCCCCGCCGCCCCGGCGGCTCCGGCGGCCCCGGCCGCGCCCGCGGCCGAGTTCTCCTCGCCGGCTCCGGCCGGTGACGCCCCGCGTCCCGCCGCCCAGGCCCCGCGCCCGAGCGGCCAGGCCTCCGGCGGCGCCCGTCCGGGCCCGCGTCCGGCCGGCCCGCGTCCGGGCAACAACCCGTTCACCTCGGGCAGCGCCACCGGCATGGGTCGCCCCGGCGACCGTCGCCAGGGCGCCCAGGGTGGCGACCGTCCGCGTCCGGCCGGTGGTCCCGGTGCGGGTGCTCCCCGTCCGGGTGGCGACCGTCCGCGTCCGGCCGGTGGTCCCGGTGCCGGTGCTCCCCGTCCGGGTGCTCCGCGTCCGGGTGGTCCCGGTGCGGGTGCTCCCCGTCCGGGTGGCGACCGTCCGCGTCCGGCCGGTGGTCCCGGTGCCGGTGCCCCCCGTCCGGGTGGTGCTCCGCGTCCCGACGGCATGCCGCGTCCGGCTGCGCCGCGTCCCGGTGGCCCGACCCCGTCCGGCATGCCGCGCCCGAACCCGGGCATGATGCCGCAGCGTCCGGCCGGCCCGCGTCCGGGTCCGGGTGGCCGTGGCCCGGGTGGCCCCGGTGGCCGTCCGGGTGGTCCGGGTGCCGGTGGCGCCCGTCCGGGCTTCCAGGGTCGTCCGGCCGGTCCGGGCTCGCGTCCGGCGGGTGGCGGCGGCTTCGGCGGTCCGCGTCCCGGTGGCGGTGCCCCGGGTGGCGGCGGCGGCTTCGGCCCGCGTCCCGGCGGCTTCGGCGGTCGTCCCGGCGGCCCGGGTGCCCGTGGTGGCACGCAGGGCGCCTTCGGTCGTGGCCCGGGCGGTCGCCCGGCGCGCGGTCGCAAGTCGAAGCGGGCGAAGCGCCAGGAGTACGAGGCCATGCAGGCCCCGTCCGTCGGCGGTGTGATGCTGCCTCGCGGCAACGGCCAGACCGTTCGCCTGTCGAGCGGCGCCTCGCTGATGGACTTCGCGGAGAAGATCAACGCCAACCCGGCCGCGCTCGTCTCCGTCATGTTCAACCTCGGTGAGATGGTCACCGCGACCCAGTCGGTCTCCGACGCCACGCTGCAGCTGCTGGCCGACGAGATGGGCTTCCAGCTGGAGATCGTCAGCCGGGACGACGAGGACCGCGAGCTGCTGGAGTCGTTCGACATCGACTTCGGCGCCAACGAGGGCGACGAGGACCAGCTGGCCCCGCGCCCGCCGGTCGTCACCGTCATGGGTCACGTCGACCACGGTAAGACCCGCCTGCTGGACGCCATCCGCAAGTCCAACGTGGTGGCCGGCGAGGCCGGTGGCATCACCCAGCACATCGGTGCCTACCAGGTGGTCACCGAGGTGAACGGCGAGCCGCGTCCGATCACCTTCCTCGACACCCCGGGTCACGAGGCGTTCTCCGCCATGCGTGCCCGTGGTGCCAAGTCCACCGACATCGCGATCCTGGTGGTCGCGGCCAACGACGGTGTCATGCCGCAGACGGTCGAGGCGCTGAACCACGCCAAGGCCGCCGGTGTGCCGATCGTGGTCGCCGTCAACAAGATCGACGTCGAGGGCGCCGACCCGACCAAGGTCCGCGGTCAGCTGACCGAGTTCGGCCTGGTGGCCGAGGAGTACGGCGGCGACACCATGTTCGTCGACATCTCCGCGCGCCAGGGCCTGCACATCGACCAGCTGCTGGAGGCCGTGGTCCTGACCGCGGACGCCTCGCTGGACCTGCGGGCCAACCCCGAGCAGGACGCGCAGGGTATCGCCATCGAGGCGCACCTGGACAAGGGCCGCGGCGCCATGGCGACCGTGCTCGTGCAGCGCGGTACCCTCCGCGTCGGCGACTCGATCGTCGTGGGCGACGCCTACGGCCGCGTCCGCGCGATGCTGGACGAGAACGGCAACAACCTCACCGAGGCCGGTCCGTCCCGCCCGGTGCTGCTGCTCGGTCTCACCTCGGTGCCCCGCGCCGGCGACAGCTTCATCGTCGTCGACGAGGACCGCACCGCGCGCCAGATCGCCGAGAAGCGCTCGGCCCGCGACCGCAACGCCGCCTTCGCGCAGCGTCGGGTCCGGGTGTCCCTGGAGGACCTGGACAAGGCCATCGCCGCCGGCTCCATCGAGCAGCTCAACCTCATCATCAAGGGTGACGTCTCCGGTTCGGTCGAGGCCCTTGAGGACGCCCTCGTCAAGCTGGACGTGGGCGAGGAGGTCGAACTCCGGGTCCTGCACCGCGGTGTGGGTGCCATCACCGAGTCCGACGTGGACCTGGCGATGGGCTCGGACGCCATCATCATCGGCTTCAACGTGCGCGCCGAAGGCCGTGCGCGTACCGCGGCCGAGAAGGAAGGCGTGGACGTCCGGTACTACTCGGTCATCTACCAGGCGATCGAGGAGATCGAGAACGCCCTCAAGGGCATGCTCAAGCCGGAGTACGAGGAGGTGCGCCTCGGCGCCGCGGAGATCCGCGAGGTCTTCCGCTCCTCCAAGTTCGGCAACATCGCCGGTGTCCTGGTCCGCGACGGCATCATCCGCCGCAACGCCAAGGCCCGCCTGCTGCGCGACGGCAAGGTCGTGGCGGAGAACCTCTCCATCGAGGGTCTGCGCCGCTTCAAGGACGACGCGACCGAGGTCCGCGAGGGCTTCGAGGCCGGTGTCACCCTGGGGTCGTTCAACGACATCAAGGTCGACGACATCATCGAGACCTACGAGATGCGCGAGAAGCCGCGCGCCTAGTCGGTGTCAGCCGGGGCCGGTCGACGGGTGGTATTTCCGTCGACCGGCCCCGGTCTCGCTGTGTAGGGTCCGGGGTAGTCAGACGTAGCGGCAGCAGCCCGGTTCCGGGCTGCTCCCCGAGGCCTTCCAGGTCGGCGAGACCTGTCACACATGTTCGTGGGAACACTCACCTTCGACCTGCTGCTGGGCGATGTCCACTCGCTCAAGGAGAAGCGTTCGATCGTGCGGCCCATCGTGGCCGAACTGCAGCGCAAGTACAGCGTGTGCGCTGCCGAGACCGGGAACCAGGATCTGCACCGCCGGGCCGAGATCGGCCTCGCGGTGGTGTCCGGCGAAGCCGGGTACGTCACCGAGGTCCTGGACAGCTGTGAGCGGTTGGTCGCCGGCCGCCCCGAGGTGCAACTCCTCTCCGCGAGGAGGAGGTACCACAACGACGACGACGAATGAGAGCTGTGGAGCCGGTCGGCGGAAGTCGCCGTTCTCACACAGATCAGGACCGAGAGCGCCCGCAAGGCCGGGCGCGGGCCGGTACTTTGGGGCTTGGGCCCCGACGGGTGCGCAGCTCGCCCGGGTACCGGGCCCACTGCACGAGGAGGCAACGTGACCGACACCGCAAGGGCGCGCAAGCTCGCCGACCGCATCCAGGTGGTCGTCGCCCAGACCCTGGAGCGGCGGATCAAGGACCCCCGGCTGGGGTTCGTGACCATCACCGACACGCGGGTGACCGGCGACCTGCGCGAGGCCACCGTCTTCTACACCGTCTTCGGTGACGAGACCGAGCGCCAGGCCACCGCGGCCGCGCTGGAGAGCGCCAAGGGCGTCATCCGCTCCGAGGTCGGAAAGATCGGGGTGCGCTTCACCCCGACGCTGACCTTCGTCGCGGACGCGCTGCCGGACAACGCCCGGAACATCGACGACCTGCTCGACCGCGCCCGGCACTCCGACGCCGAGGTGCGCACTCAGGCCGCCGGGGCGACCTACGCCGGCGACGCGGACCCGTACCGGGTCCCGGCGTCCGAGCGTGACGACGAGGACGAGTAGTCATGGCGGGTGAGCCGGCGAAGGCCGCCTCGCGAACCGGATCGACCACGGGGGCGCCCTCCACCATCACGGTGGAGGGTGCCCTCGCGGCGCTCCCGGGGCCGCGCGCCGAGGAGAGCGGGTTCGAGCTGGTCTGGCAGCAGGTGGTGGCGGAGATCGGGCGGGCCCGCTCGATCGACCTGATCTGCCACATCTGCCCGGACGGCGACGCGCTCGGCTCCTCGCTCGCGGCGGCGCTGGCGCTGCGCGCGCTCGGCAAGCAGGTGCGGGTCTCCTTCGGCGACGACCCGCAGGTCGTGCCCGAGTCGCTGGCCTTCCTGCCCGGCCAGGAGCTGATCGTGCCGGCCGCCGAGGTGCCGGACGTGCCCGAGCTGGTGCTCTGCTTCGACGTGGCCGCGGAGAGCCGGCTCGGCCTGCTGCACGACAAGGCCTTCGCCGCGCCCGTCCTGGTGGTGTTCGACCACCACGCCTCCAACCCGGGCTTCGGCACGCACCAGCTGATCGACCCGACCGCGCCGGCCACCGCCGTGCTGGTCGACGAACTGCTGCGCCGGCTCGGCGTCGAGCTCGACCGGGACCTCGCCGCCTGCCTCTACACCGGCGTCGCCACCGACACCGGCTCGTTCAAGTACCGGGCGACCACGCCCGCCACCCACGAACTCGCCGGCCGGCTGCTGGCCACCGGCATCCGGCACGACCTGATCTCCCGGCAGCTGTGGGACACCTCCTCCTTCGGGTACCTCAAGGTGCTCGCGGGCGCGCTCGACCGGGCCGTCTACGAGCCGGACGCGGCCGACGGCCTCGGCCTGGTGTGGACCTGGGTGCCGTACCAGGACCTGGCGTTGTTCAGCGTCACGGTCGAGGAGATCGAGGGGCTGATCGACATCGTGCGCCGCCCGGCCGAGGCCGAGGTGGCGCTGGTGCTCAAGCAGGACCCGGACGGCACGCTGCGCGGCTCCTCGCGCTCCAAGGGCGCGGTGGACGTCGCCGCGGCCTGTGCCGAACTGGGCGGCGGGGGGCACGTCTACGCGGCCGGATTCAGCGTCCGGGAGGACGTGGCCGCCGTGGTCGAGCGGTTCCGGTGCGCACTGCGCCCGGTACGTTGACCACCTGCTGACGTATTCCGAAGTTTTCAGAGAAAGAACCCGATGAAGCGCAAAGGCACCGGCCCGGACGGCCTGGTGATCGTCGACAAGCCCGAGGGCATCACCTCCCACGGGGTCGTCGCCAAGCTGCGGTGGCTGGCCGGGACCCGGAAGGTCGGGCACGCGGGCACCTTGGACCCGATGGCCACCGGCGTGCTGGTGATCGGTGTCGAGCGGGCCACCCGGCTGCTCGGCCACCTGATGCTCACCGCCAAGACGTACGAGGCGACCGTCCGGCTCGGCCAGACCACCGTCACCGACGACCGGGAGGGCGAGGTCACCGCCTCGACCCCGGCCGACGCCGTCACCCGGGAGGCGATCGACGCCGGGATCGCGGCGCTCACCGGCGAGATCATGCAGGTGCCCTCCAAGGTCAGCGCGATCAAGATCGACGGCAAGCGCTCGTACGCCCGGGTGCGCGAGGGCGAGGACTTCGAGCTCGCGGCCCGGCCGACCACGATCCACTCCTTCACCGTGCACGACCAGCGCGCGGCGGTCGCCGAGGACGGCACGCCGGTGATCGACCTGGACGTGACCGTCGAGTGCTCCTCCGGCACCTACATCCGGGCGCTGGCCCGGGACCTCGGCGCCGGGCTGGGCGTCGGCGGGCACCTGACCGCGTTGCGGCGCACCAAGGTCGGGCCGTACGGGGTGGAGTCGGCGCGCACCCTGGAACAGCTGGAGGCGGCGGTCACCGGCGACTCCGCCACGGGCCTGGAGGTGCTGCCGATCGCGGCGGCCGCGGCGGCCGCCTTCCCGCGCTGGGACCTGGACGAGGCCTCGGCGCAGAAGCTGTCGCACGGCGCGCGGCTCAAGGCGCCAGGGCTGGGCGTGGACGGGCCGATCGCGGTGTTCGGCCCGGACGGGCGCTTCCTCGCCCTGGTCGAGGAGAAGGGCGGGCAGGCGAAGCCGGTCGCGGTCTTCGTCGGCTGACGCCCCACCGCCGCCCGCGGCTCCACCGCCGCCCGCAGCTCCAGTACTGCGCGACATCCCCGCCGGGACTCCCGGCGGGGATGTCCCGTTCCGGGGGACCCTCCGGTCGGACCGGATCACCCGCACGAGGGAGCGCACGAGGTGAACGCCCGTGGTGAGCGGCGTGGGCGCGGTCGGCGCGCCGCCCCGGCGGGCAGGCTCCCGGCGGTGAGCGAGCGACGGTCGAAGGGGCATTCATGTCGGGGTTTCCGGAGGGCGATCCGGGGCGGTACCTGCTGCGGATCCGCGACCTCAACGGGCGGCTGCACGGCTTAGGGTTCGTCGCCGACCCGCAGGGCGGGGTGCTCACCGCGCACGAGAGCGTGGCCGGGCTGGACCGCGTCGTCCTGCACACGCCCGGCGGGCAGACCCGGGTGCTCGGCCCGGACGCCGTCCTGCCGCTGCCCGAGCACGGGCTCGCGCTGCTGCGCACCGACGCGGTCGGCGGGCTGCCGGTGCCGCCGCTGCCGGCGGCCGCCGTCGGGGGCGGGCACGAGGTGCTGCTGCCGGCGCTGGCGGGCGACGACGGCCGGGCGGTCGTGCTGCGCTGCGGGCTGCTCGGGGTCACCGGCGCGGGGTACGGCGGGCACCGGCTGGGTGGGGTGCTGCTGCTGGACGTGCCGGTGGTCGGCGGCGTCACCGTGCCGGCCGGCTCGCCGGTGCTGGACGCCCGCAGCGGGGCGGTGGTCGCGCTGGCCGCGCCCGCCGTCCGGGGCCCGCAGCACGGCGGGTCGCTGCCGGCGGTGGCGGTCGCGGGCGGGGCGGTGGAGGTCGCCGAGGCGCTGGCCGGGCTGCTGGCGCGCAACGCGGCGGCCGTGCCCGCGTACGGCCCGGCGCTCAACCTGGCCGGGGTGCTGAGGCTGGCCGCGGCCCAACTGGCCGGCGCCGGGGCCGGACCGGGGCGGGTGGCCGCACTGGCCGCCGACCGGGTGGACCGGCCGGACGGCCTGACGGGGGACGAGCCGGCCGCGACCGTGACCGCGCTGGTCGGCGCCCCCGGCAGCGGGCGCTCCACCGAACTGGCCGCGTTGGCCGCCCGCCGTTCCGGCGCCGCCCGCCCGCTTCCCACCCTCTGGCTGCGCGGCGCCGACCTGCGCGCCGAGGACCGCTCGCTGGCCGAACCGGTGGAGCGGGCGCTGGCCGCGGCGGCGGCCGAGCTGGAGATCCCGGCACCGGCGCCCGAGCCGGTCGCGGCGCTGTGCGTGGCGGCCGGACGGCCGCTGCTGGTCGTGCTGGACGGCCCGGAGGAGGCCCCGGCACGGCTGGACGCCCGCTGGCTGCGCGGCGCCGGGCAGTGGCTCACGGGCTGCGGGGCGCGGCTGGTGACCGCCTGCGGCGAGGAGCTCTGGGAGCGGCTGGCGGCCGAGACCTGGGGCAGCGGCACGGCGGGTGCGGAGCGCGCCGGGGAGCCGCTCCCGGACGGGGACCTGAGCAGCGCCCCCACCGTCCGGATGGACGGCTGCGGCCCTGGCGCGCCGAGCCTGGCCGGGCAGCGGCTCGGTCCGCTGCCGGTCGAGGCCGCCGAGCGGGTGCGCCGCCGGTACGGGCTGCCGTCCGGCCGCCCGGCCGCCGCCGAGGACGCCCGGCACCCGCTGGCCGTCCGGCTGGCCGGGGAGCTGTGGGCCGAGGGGCTGCGCGACGGGCCGGTGCGCCGCGGCGAGCTGTTCGGCGCCTTCCTGGACCTGCGCTGCCTGCGGGTGGCCCAGCGGCTGGCCGACGGCGGCCGGCCGCGCCGCCCCGGCGCGCACCGCCGGAGTGCGGCCCGGCCGCAGGGACCGCGCCACGGGCGGGTGCGCCGACTGGCGGCGGCCGTGGCGGGCCGGGTGCACGAGGCGGCCCGGCGGATGCTCGGCAGCGAGCCCGGCGGCCTGGACCGGGCCGGCTTCGAGGAGCTGTTCCCGGTCGACGGCGGCTGGGCCACGGCGGTGCTCGCCGAGGGCCTGTTCGTCCCCGCCGGGCCCGGATTCCGGTTCGCGCACGGGGAGTTCGCCGACTGGCTGCAGGGCCTGCACCTGGACCTGGACGCGGCGCTGCGGCTGCTGCTCGGCGAGGCCGCGGACACGCCCCCGTCGCCCTCAGGGGCGCCGACGGAGCGCGGCCGGGCCGCCGGGGCGAACTCCGTCCCGCGGCACCGGATCGGCCCGGTCGCCGCCGCGCTGCGCCGGGTGGGCGAGACCTGGGGAGCCCCCGCGCTGGACCCGTGGCTGCACCGGATCTGGCGCGCACTGGACCTGCGCCCGCCCGACAGCGACCCCGCCTGGTGGGCGGGGCGGCTGCTCACTGCCGGCCTGGCCGCCAGCCCCGATCCGGTCGAACACCGGGCGCTGCTCGACCAGTTGGCCGGCCGGATCGCCGAGCGGGCCGCCGCGGCGGGCGGGGCGGCGGTGCTCCCGGCCACCGGGCTCGGCTCCTTCGGCCCGGCGTTCTGGACCGGCCTCGGCCTGCCGGTCGAGGTCGAACTCGACCTGTTGCGACGGCTGGTGGTCGCCGACGGCCCCGGCCGGCGCTACCTCGCCGCGGTGGCCGGGCGGCTGCGGAGCGACCCGGTCACGGTGTTCCCCCTGCTCTGCGCCTGGTTCGAGGACCCGCGCGGGCTGCCGGGCCGCCCGGGCGCCCACGGGTGCCCCGGCGTCGCCGACCTCGCGCACGACCTGCTGCACACCCACCGGTGGTTCGCCCTGGACGAGTTGGTCGACGCGCTGGCCGACGCCGCGCACCCGAGGGCGGACGCGCTGCTCACCGTGCTCGCCGCCGAGGAGCCGTCCGCGCTCTGCCGCGCGGTGGACCGCTGGAGCCACGACCGGCGGCCCGAGCGGCACGTCGCCGCGGCCGTGCACGCACTGCGGACCGCCCCGTACGCGACCGGTGCCGCGGCGGACCTGCTGCGCTTCGCCGCGCTGACCCTGCTCGCCCGCGAGGACGAGCCCGGCCTGCACGGTGCGGCGCTGGCGCTGCTGGTCGGCGATCCGGCGACCCGGGCCGAGTACCTGCCGGCCGCGCTCGCGCTGCACCGCGCGGGCGGCGACGCCTTCCTCACCCCGAGCGCGCTGGCCCCGGCCCTGGAGAGCGACCCGGGGCCCGTCCTGGCCGCGCTCGCCGACCGGCTGGCCGCGCCCGACCCGGCCACCGCCGAGACCCTGCGGGTGCTGGCCGACGCCTCGGCGCCGGTGGCCGTGCGGCGGGGCACCGAACTGGCCGCCCGGCTGCTGGGCGCGCACCCGGGACTGGCCGGCCCGGTCGCCGTCGACTACCTCGGCCGCCGGCTGGCGCGCGCGTCCGGCGCCGGCCCGGCCGACCGGCTGGAGCTGCGGGTGCTGCTCGGCGCCGCGCTGGCCGCCGGTGCGGCGGCGGTGCGGCGGCCGTTCGCCGAGGTGCTGTCCGTCCCGGTGGCCGACCCGGCGGCGGACGCGCTGCGCTGCGAACTGCTGGACACCCTGCTCGCCTCCGAGACCGACCCGGCGGTGCTGACCGCCGTCGTGGAGCGGCTGGCCGAGCACTGCGCGGCCGAGAAGCCGGCCCGGGCCCGCGCGGTGCTGGCCCGGACGACGGCCGCGCTGCCGGACGCCGACGGGCTGCTGGTGCGCTGCGCCGGGCACTCCGCGGCCTTCGCCCGGCTGCTCGCCCGGTGGCCGCGCGACGCCGCCCCGGCCGCGCCGGAGGGCCCGCGGCTGGCCCGGATGCGGGCCCTGACGGCGGCCGGCCGGGACCCGCAGTACGCCGCCGCGGAGGCGGAACGCACGGCGCCGGACCGGGCCGTACGGCCGCCGGTGCGCTCAACCCGTATTCCGGTGCCTGAGCCGGGGCAGGCGCATGGCACGCTATAGGGGTTCGGGTTTTGAGCGTTTGAGCGTACAGAGGGTACGCGCCGTACGGAACAAGGAGCGGTTCGGGTGCAGCGCTGGCGTGGCCTGGAGGAGATCCCCGGTGACTGGGGACGCAGCGTCGTCACCATCGGCTCGTTCGACGGGGTGCACCGCGGGCATCAGCTGATCATCGGGCAGGCGGTCGAGCGTGCCCGCGAACTCGGCCTCCCCTCGGTCGTGGTGACCTTCGACCCGCACCCGCGCGAGGTGATCCGCCCGGGCAGCCACCCGCCGCTGCTCGCGCCGCACCCGCGCCGGGCCGAGCTGATCGCGGAGCTCGGCGTGGACGCGGTGCTGGTGCTGCCGTTCACCACCGAGTTCTCGAAGGAGTCCCCGGAGACCTTCGTCCGGCAGGTCCTGGTGGACGCGCTGCACGCGCGGGTCGTCATCGAGGGACCCAACTTCCGCTTCGGGCACCGGGCCGCGGGGGACGTGGCGTTGCTCACGGAGCTGGGCCGGGCGGACGACTTCGAGGTCGAGGTGGTCGACCTGCAGGTGTGCGGCACGGCCGGGGACGGCGAGCCGTTCTCCTCCAGCCTGACCCGCCGGCTGGTCGAGGCCGGGGACATGGCGGGCGCCAACGAGGTACTGGGCCGCCCGCACCGGGTCGAGGGCGAGGTGGTGCGCGGCGCGCAGCGCGGCCGCGAGCTGGGCTTCCCGACCGCCAACGTCGAGACCGTCCCGCACAGCGCGGTCCCGGCGGACGGCGTGTACGCGGGCTGGCTGACCGCCGACGGCGAGAGGATGCCGGCCGCGATCTCGGTCGGCACCAACCCGACCTTCGACGGCACCGCCCGCACCGTCGAGGCGTACGCCATCGACCGGGTCGGCCTGGACCTGTACGGGCTGCACGTCGCGGTGGACTTCCTGGCCTACCTGCGCGGGATGGAGAAGTTCGACTCCATCGAGGCGCTGCTGGACCGGATGGCCGACGACGTCAAGCGCGCCCGCGAGCTGACCGACGGCGCCTGAGCGCCGCGAGCGGCGTCGACGGGGGTCCGAGCCCCGGGGGACGCCGGAAGGGCCCGCCGACCTGGTGTCGGCGGGCCCTTCCCGTTCCGTCACTGCCGCGGTGCCTGCGGCGGGTAGCCGTAGCCGGGCGGCGGCTGGTAGCCCTCCGGTGCGGCCGGCGGTACGGGGGGCCGGCCCTGGCCCGGCGGGTAGCCGTAGCCGGGCGCGGGGGGCTGCCCCTGGCCGGGCGGGTAGCCGTAGCCGGGTGCCGGAGGCTGGCCCTGGGCGGGCGGGTAGGAGTCGTAACCCGGCTGCGGCGTCCCCGGCTGCGCCGCCCAGGGCGCGCCGGGGGCGGGCTGCGGGGCCTGCGCGGCCTGGCCCTGGTAGGGCTGCGGCTGCGGGGCCTGCGGCTGCTGCCAGGCGGACTGCTGGGCGGCGGCCTGCTGGGCCCGGGCGATGTCCTCGCCGACCAGGGTGGCCAGTTCGAAGTACGCCTCGCGGACCTTGGGCCGCATCATGTCGAGGTTGACCTCGGCGCCGGCCGCCAGGCTCTCGTCGAACGGCACCACGACCACGCCTCGGCAGCGGGTCTGGAAGTGCGCGACGATGTCCTCGACCTTGATCATCTTGCTGGTCTCGCGCACCCCGGAGACCACCGTGATGCTGCGCTGGACCAGGTCCGCGTAGCCGTGCGCGGACAGCCAGTCCAGGGTGGTCGAGGCGCTGGAGGCGCCGTCCACGCTGGGGGTGGAGACGATGATCAGCTGGTCGGCCAGGTCCAGCACCCCGCGCATCGCGCTGTAGAGCAGGCCGGTGCCGGAGTCGGTCAGGATGATCGGGTACTGGCGGCCCAGCACGTCGATGACCTGGCGGTAGTCCGAGTCGTTGAAGGTGGTGGAGACCGCCGGGTCGACATCGTTCGCCAGGATCTCCAGGCCCGAGTTCAGGTCCTGCGAGGTGAACTGACGGATGTCCATGTAGCTGCGCAGGTGCGGGATGGCCGTGACCAGGTCGCGGATGGTCGCGCCGGTCTGGCGCTTGACCCGGCGGCCCAGGGTGCCCGCGTCCGGGTTGGCGTCGATCGCGATCACCTTGTCCTGGCGCTCGCTGGCCAGGGTCGCGCCGAGCGCGGTGGTGGTCGTCGTCTTGCCGACCCCGCCCTTGAGGCTGATCACGGCGATCCGGTAGCAGCTCAGCACCGGCGTGCGGATGATCTCCAGCCTGCGGGCCTTCTCGGCCGCCGCGGCCTTGCCGCCGAACTGGAACCGCGGCTGCTGGCGCTGCTGCTTGGGCTGGCTGCGCAGCAGCCGGTCCGAGGACAGCTCGACGGCGGCCGTGTAGCCGAGCGGCGCGCCGTTCGCGGTCTGCTGCGGGGCGGCGGCCTGCTGGAAGGCGGCGGGCTGCTGCGCCTGCGGTTGCGGCTGCTGCTGCCACGGCTGCGCGGGGCCCGGCTGCTGCGCCTGCTGCGGCTGGACGGGCTGGACGGGCTGGCCCGGGAGCGGCTGGCCGGGGAGCGGCTGGCCCGGCAGGGGCTGGCCGGGCTGCTGGTACGCGGCGGGCTGCGGCCAGCCGCCCTGGCGCGGGTCCACCGGGCCGGCCTGCGGGGCCGGAGCGGGCTGCTGCTGGGCGGCGGGGGCCTGCTGGGCCTGGGCCGCCGCCTGCTGGGCCGCCCACGCGGCCTGCGGGTCCCAGGCGGCCGGCTGGTCCTGGGGGTGCTGCGGGCCCTGCAAGCCCTGCGGACTCTGCGGCGGGAGCGGCTGGGCGGGCGGCTGCGCGTAGGACTGCGGCGGGACGGGCTGTCCCGGCTGCGCGGTCGCGGCGGGTGCCGGGGCCGCCGGGTACGGCTGGGGCGCCGGCTGCTGTGCCGGGACCTCCGCGGTCGGCCAGGCCGGGGCGGCGGCCTGCGGCTGCTGCGGGGCGGCGGAGGCCGACGGGGTGGCCGCCGGGAACGGGACGTGCTGGGCCTCGGCCTGCACGGGCGGCACCGGGGGCACCGGCGCGACGGGTGCGGGGGCCGGCGCCGTGGCCGGGACGGGTGCCGGGGCAGTGGCCGGGACGGCGGTCGGCGCGACCTCGGCCACCGGAGTCGGGACCGGGGCCGGGGCCGGTGCGGCCGTCGGAGCCGGTGCCTGGTGCGGGACCGGAGCCTGCGCCTGTACCGGAGCCTGCGCCTGGGCCTGCACCGGAGCCTGCGCCGCCACCGGGGCAGCCGGGTGCGCCGCCTCCGCGGCGGGCGCGGGCGCGGGCGCGTCGGCCGGCCCGGCGGACGGGCTCACCGGAGCCGCCGGGGCGTCCGTCTGCACGTACCAGGACGGGGGAGTGTAGTCAGGCGCGTCCGACCAGTCGTCGTCGTCCTCTGCCGCGTTGTCGCCGACGTAGACGCCGTCCCGATCGCTGCTCACTCTGGCTCCCTCGTGTTCGCCGCCGCTTGTTCAGCGGTGCCGTTGCCGCATCAAAGACTAGGCCGTACGGCAACCCCTGCTGAAGGCGGCTTCGGTTCCGCGGCGGCCCGCCGGGTGCGGCGAGCCGCCGCTCAGTCCATCCGGCGCGGGCCGCCGAGCACCTGCTGTTCCGCCTGCCCCGCCACGGCCCGTACGTACTGGCGACGCATCCGGGTCGCCCACAGGGTGAGGTCGTCGCCGAGGGTGGGCAGCGTGGCCACGTCCTCCGGCGGGAGCGACAGCACCCGGCCGGTCAGTTCCGCCTCCTGAGGGGAGATCCGCTGCACACCGACCAGGTCGGCGGCGTTGAGCACCCGGGAGGCGTTCGGCCCCAGGTACGGCAGCAGCGTCAGGGTGGTCTGCCAGGGCGCGGCGGAGAGCCGGCTGCGCGGCGGACGGGCGCCGAGGTCACGCACCACCAGCACGGGTGAGGCCACCGAGGCGCCCTGCGGCCCGAGCCGGCCGACCTGGTGGACCGTCACGCACGGCTGTCCGCCGCCGGCGGCCTGCGCCAGCGGTCCCCACAACTGCCCGCGGGCGGTCTCCACCACGACCCGGGCGCCGATCGCGGCCGCGCGCAGGGCGATGACCTGCGCCGTCCACATGCCGCCGACCAGCACCAGGTCGTACGCGCTGGGGCGGAAGAGGCCGAGCACCGCGGGCAGCCCCTGCGGGTCGACGCCGATGACCACGCCGTCGTCGCCGACCGGGAAGGCCAGCGCGGCGAGGTCGGCGGGTTCGAGCACATGCTTCTCCCGGCGCGGGCCGCGCAGCCCGAAGCCGGGCAGGATCCGCGGCCGGGTCCGGCGCTGCTCGGCGCCGGGCTGCGGGCCGAGGGCGGGATAGGTCTGGTACGCCATCAGGACGCTCCTCCCAGCGGCAGGGTGGCGAGCATGCCGGGGGCCTGCTCCAGGTCGAGGCGGACGAGGCCGAGGCCCGCGCTCTGCGCCCGGGTCTCCACCTGGCGGCCGGCCTGGCCGACCTCGCTCTCGCTGCGCCCGGTCACCCGCAGGTGTCCGCTGACGGTCACCGAGCCGCCGGTGCCGTGTCCGGCGGTCAGGCTGAAGGTGCTGGCCAGGGCCGGGGTGCCGGTGATCAGGTTGACCAGGTCCGGCGCGGCGATCCGGCCGGGCGAGCCGCCGGGGCGGCTCAGCTGCGGCCAGCGGGAGACCCAGTAGGTGGTGTGCCAGCGGTCGTCGATCCGCCAGAACCGGTTGCCCTCCTGGGTGCGGCGGGTGGTGCCGCCGCCGCTGCCGGTGCCCTGGCGGCCGGCCGTCGCGATCGGGTTGGCGCAGGCGGAGATGGACAGGGCGGCGATCAGCGCGCGCTCGTCCAGCACGGTCGCGTTGAACCCGGCGCTGTTGAGCCGTCCGGCCAGCTGGTCGGTCACCCGCTGCAGCGCCTTGCGGGCGCCCTCCTCGCCGCCGCCGCGGGCGCGGACGGCGGTCGCCGCGCGCTCCGGGTCGAGCTTGAGGGCGACCCAGGTCAGTCGCAGCCCGGGGGTGGAGGTGCCGTCCGGCAGCTCGCGGTAGGCGCGGGCCGCCAGCGACTGCTCGGGCAGGTGCGGGGCCGGGGCGGGCTGGGTGTGCTGGACCAGCTGCACCGACTCCAGGGTGATGTCGTCCACCGTGAGCGCCGAGCAGATCACGTCCAGCGGCAGCGGCAGGGCGGTGCGCACCGGGCGCAGCGGCTGGTCCTTCGCCTGGACGAGCAGCACCGAGCTGAGGAAGGTGCCGTCGCCGACCATGCCGGTCTCGCGGCGCACCGGGCGGCCGCCGAACTCGGCCTCGGTGGCGTGGGTGCAGGTGCGCAGTCCCGGTTCGAGCTCCAGCGCCGGCGCCAGGGCCGGGTCGGTGCCGGCCGGCGGCAGCAGCGTACGGGCCTGCTTGCGGCGGGACTTGAGGGCGGATCGGACCCGCAACAGCTCGGGGACGGTCCGGCCGCGCACCGGGAGGGCGGCGAGGACGAGCAGCACCAGCGCGACCGCGCCGAAGCCGGCCGCGACCGGGCGGCTGATGGTCCAGCCGATCGCGACCAGGGCCACCGCGACCTCGACCAGGACGAGCTGTTGGAGTTTCAGCCGCCCGCCGAGCAGCCCGGGTCGGGGGTTGACGCGGACCTGGACGGCGCCGCCGCCACCCGCGTCCGGCTGCGGTCGGACGGGCCCCGGCTCGGCGGCCGGGCCGCCTTGCTGCGCCCGGCCGGACCGGCGCGACCTCCCGCCGCCCACGCTGCGGCGGCGTCCTGGAGCGGTCTGGCTTGGCATCCCCCGGTGGCCCTCTCTGATCCGTTGTCGCGGCCCGGCTGGCTGGTTCGCGGACCGTACCCGTACCGTACTCACCGTCTGCTGCCGCATCGTAGAGGGTTCGCGCCGGTTCGCGCCCGGCGGGTGGACCACGGGGCAGGTCGGTCTGACACGTCCGACAACGTCTGACTAGGGGGACGACGAGGATGGCATCGCGCCGGGACGAGCTCAACGCCTACACCTTCGCGCGCAAGCGGACGGTGGGGGCCTTCCTGCTGCCCTCCGGCGGCGGGAGCGACGAGGACGCGCCGCGTCCGGTGAAGGCGGTGCTCCCGAGCATCCTGGTCGGCGCGGTGGCCGTGGCCGGGTTCGGGGTCTGGGGGGTGTTCAGGCCCAGTGCCCCGCTGAAGTGGGACGACGGCAAGAACATCATCCAGGGCAAGCAGTCGACCACCCGGTACGTGGTGCTGACCGACCCGGACGGCAAGACCAAGCGGCTGCACCAGGTGCTCAACATGTCCTCGGCGCGGCTGGTCCTGCCCGCCGAGGCCAAGGTCGTGGTGGTCGACGACGGGGTGCTCGACCGCTACCCGAACCACGGTCCGACCATCGGCATCCCGTACGCGCCGGACAAGTTGCCGAGCAAGGACAACGCGAGCCAGTCGATGAAGTGGACGGTGTGCGACCGCCCGGGCTCGGACGAGAAGCAGGAGACCGTCAACCAGGCGGTGTTCGTGGCGGCGGGCGCGGACGCGGCGGCGCTCGCGGCCAAGGACCGGAAGCTCGGCCAGGACCAGCTGATGCTGGTGCAGCAGGCCGACGAGCAGCAGGTCTCCGCCGCGCCGGCGCCGGGTCAGCAGGCCGCCACGGGCCCGAAGGTCTTCCTGGTCGACGCGCAGGGCCGCAAGCACGAGATCGGCTCCCCGCAGTCGGACGACAAGGAGCGCAAGTCGCTGATCACCGCGGTCTTCGGGCCCAACGCGGTGCCGCAGCGGGTGAAGCGGGACTGGCTGGAGACCCTGGTCACCGGCACTCCGATCACCTTCCCGCAGGTCGAGGGGGCGGCGGACAGCCAGAACGCCAACTCCACCGTGCAGCTGGGGAACGCCGCCGACCGCCGGATCGGCCGGCTGGTGCACTACCAGGACCGCAACTACGTGGTCGGCAAGGACCGGCTCTTCCTGGTCACCCAGTTCCAGGCGGACTTGATCCGGCAGAACCCGGCGTTCCAGATGCTCTACAAGTACGACCAGGACAAGAAGCCGCGCAGCGACGAGATGACCCCGGCCGACCAGTCCGTGGCGGGCAGCGAGACGCCGCTGCCGGGCACCGCGGCCGACTGGCCGCTGAAGTCCGGTGCGCCGGTGAACAACTGGCAGGACCGCCAGGACGCCCGGCTGGTGGTGTGCAGCACCTTCGACGGTGTCGCCGAGGACGGGAAGACGCCCAAGCGCAGCGTCTGGGCCGGGACTTCGTACCCGGCGCCGTACAACAACGGCGCCGGCGCGGCGTACGTGACCCCGGGTCACGGCCTGTTCTACCGCGCGCTGAACAACACCACCGCCGGCTCGGGCACCGACTTCCTGATCACCGAGACCGGGCTGCGTTACGCCGTTCCGGCGAACGGCGACGGCGGCCGCGGTGCGACTCCGACGCCGGGCGCGCAGCCCGGTCAGAGCGGCGCGGCGAAGCCGACGACCCCGCCGTCGAGCACCCCGAACCCGGGGGCGCCGGACCAGCAGCAGGGCCAGCAGTCGGGCCCGCCGCAGGATGAAACCGGCGGCAACCAGGCGCGGTTGGGCTACCAGGGCCTCCAGCCGCTGCCGGTGCCGCACGAGTGGTCGGACCTGGTGCCGGCCGGCCCGCCGCTCACCGCGAAGAGCGCCGCGCAGCCGCAGAACGCCTGACCGGCCAAGCGCGGCAACGGAATTGGCCGCAGTGTCATGGTCTGGTAACTACTCCGTGCTCAGTGTTGGGCGAGCTGCGTGTGCCGACTACAGTGCTGCTGGGCATCACGCCTGTGATGCAGCGGTCGGGTCCTCCGGGGCCCTCCGTACACGCAATTGTTGTCTCATGGGGGACGGTGGAGCATGGCTCAGGGTCAGTTCACGATGACTGCTCAGGAAATGCTGGCTTTCGCCAATCAGATCGAGCAGGCCATCGGCCAGATCGAGGGCGAGCGCGCCAAGCTGATCAGCACGGTTTCGGGCATCACCGTCGGCTGGCAGGGCCAGGCGGCGACGGCCTACACGAACCTGCAGAACAAGGTCAACGAGGACATCGCGAAGCTCAAGGAGTCGCTGACCGCGATCAAGCATGCGATCGAGGCGACCACCAAGCAGTACGCGACCACCGAGGAAGAGCAGAAGGCGATGTTCTCCAACACCCAGGGCTGATCGGCGCACCCGCGCTGATCACCGGTCTGTTCCGAACCGCCGCTCGGCGGGGTGTCCGCCACTGACCGCGGGACGCTCCGCACCCTCGTCAAGGGAGACAACGTGTCCGACCACATTCTCGTCAACTTCCAGACCGTTCACAACGCCGCCGAAGAGGTCAAGGCCTCGGCCGGCCGCATCGAGCAGATGCTGAGCGACCTGAAGAAGGACGTCACCCGTATCGCCCAGAGCTGGCAGGGCAAGGCCCAGGAGGGCTACAAGATCCAGCAGGACAAGTGGGACTCGGCCGCCACCGACCTGCACACGACCTGCAACCAGATCGCGAGCTCGCTGGAGAGCGCGGCGCAGAGCTACCGCACCACCGAGGACAAGAACGCCAGCCTCTGGAACAACTGATCACGGGTTCCCATCGGGAACGACAGGGGCGGGTACCCGGGGTTCCGGGCACCCGCCCCTCGGCGCGCGGCAGGGGTGGACGACATGAGGGGTGGCAGGGTGGCCGGACGCGGGTACCGGAAGGCGGCCGCGGCACTGGCCGCGCTCGCGGTGCTGGGCGGCCCGCTCGCCGCTCCGGCGTACGCCGACGGCGGGACCGGCCTGGCCGCAGCGGGTGACTGCCCGAAGAACGCGCCCGACGTGCAGACCGTGCCGTGGTCGCTCCAGCGGATGCTGCTGGACGAGCTGTGGCAGGGCGGGCGGACCACGGGCAAGGGCGTGAAGGTCGCGGTCATCGACACCGGGGTCGACCGGGTCAACCAGCAGTTGGCGGGCCAGGTCGTGGCCACCGACCCGAACGTCGACAAGAACCCCCCGACGCTGGTCGACAAGGTCCAGGAGGGCTCCAACCTGCTGGTCAACCGGGACACGAAGGAGCCGATCCCCGGCCACTCGTACGAGGACCCGGTCGGTCACGGCACCAAGGTGGCCGGCATCATCGCCGCCCGCAGGAGCGACAAGACCGGCTTCGTCGGGCTGGCCCCCGACGCCCAGATCCTCTCGATCCGGCAGAACGACAGCGACGGCAACGGCGACGTCGCCACCCTGGTCCAGGCGATCAGGGAGGCCGTCGCCAAGGGCGCCAAGGTCATCAACATCTCCCAGGACGTGCGCGGCGCGGGTGACGCGCGCTTCGGCGGCTACCAGGAGCTGAAGGCCGCGGTCGAGTTCGCCGAGTTGAGCAAGGTCGTGGTGGTCGCCTCCTCCGGCAACGACGGCAAGGAGGGGGACACCTATCCGGGTGCCTTCCCGACCGTGCTGTCCGTCGGCGCCTCCGACCGCAACAACGAGCGCGCACCGTTCTCCCAGTACGGCTCCTTCGTGAAGGTGGCCGCGCCGGGCGTCGACATGCTGTCCACCGTGCCCGGCAACGGCCAGTGCGTGGACAACGGCACCAGCTTCGCCGCCCCCTACGTCTCCGGGCTGGCCGCGCTGCTGGTCGGCGCCCACCCGGACTGGAAGCCGGCCCAGGTGCGGGCCTGGATCGAGCAGACCGCCCAGCGCACCCAGCGCGACCCGGACGTCTTCGTCGGCTGGGGCGTGGTGGACCCGGTCAAGGCCGTCACCAAGGCCCCCGACGTCGCGCCGATGGCCGCCACCCCGGACGCCCCGGTGCAGCTCGCCTCCGTGCCGATCGTGCCGCGGCCGGTCGGCCTCGGCGAGACCCAGGCCGACCGCGACGGCCGCACCGCGACGTACGTCCTCGGTGTCGGCGCGCTGCTGGTGGCCCTGCTGGTCGGCGGCGGCGTCGTGCTGCGCGACCACCGGCGCAAGTCCGCCGATTGATCCGGACGTCCCGGAAATTCCTCCGCCACGCGTGTAACACCGCCGCCCTCCCACCGCATCGATGAAGTGTCGGGGAGGACGGACCGCGGGGGGCAGCGGACATGGGGTGGATCAGGACCGGCCGGGAGGCCAAGGACGCGGAGTTCCTGGAACTCGTCGCCGGTCGCACCAGCCACCTGTACCGCTCGGCCTGCCTGCTCACCAGCGGTGACACCCACTACGCCGAGGACCTCGTCCAGGAGGCCCTCGGACGGATGTACGTGCTCTGGCGGCGCAGCGCCTTCACCGGCGGCCGGGAGCGGATCGCCAACCCGGCGGCGTACACCCACACCGTCATGGTGCGCACCTTCCTCGCCCAGCAGCGCCGCCGCTCCAGCGGCGAGCGCCCCACCGACGCCCTGCCGGACTCGCCGGGGCAGGACGCCGACAGCAGCCTGCGGCTGACCCTCCTGGACGCGCTCGGGCGGATGCCGCCCAAGGACCGCGCCGTCCTGGTGCTGCGCTACTGGGAGGACCGCAGCGTCGAGGAGACCGCCGAGGTGATGCGGGTGTCCTCCGGCGCCGTCCGGACCCGCACCACGCGTGCGCTGGCCCGGCTGCGCGCCCTGCTCGGCGACTCGTTGGCCGAGCTCGCCGTCCGCTGAGACCGGCCCCGGCCCCGACCAGCACTTCCCGCAACCCGTGACCCGTGACCCGTGACCCAAGGAGACGGTGAAACAGCCATGTCCGAACCGGACAAGTTCGAGGACGATCTTCTCTATGCCATCACTCGTACGGGTGAGGGCTTCCGCACCGAGCAGGGCGGCCTGGTAGCGGGCGGCTACCAGCGCGGCCGCCGCCGCTGGCGGCGCCGCTCGACCGCCGCCCTGGTCGGTGGCGCGGCCGCGCTGGCCCTGGTGGGCACCGGCGCGGTGTACCTGGTCGGCCACCCGGCGAAGGACGCGGGCACCGTGGCCGCGTCCCCCGTCCGGACCTTCACCGCCGGCAGTGGCACCCCCACGGCCACGCCGACGACGGCGCAGCCCTCCGCCCCGAACGTGGTCACCGGCGACGAGGTGCTGGCGACCCTCCGGGCCCTGCTGCCCGAGGGCGAGACCACCCAGGGCAAGGGACGCGGCACCGACGACGAGCAGACGAAGGGCACCTTCGCCGCCGCGGACGTGGTCTTCGACGACGGCCGGGGCAAGTCGCTGATCCAGATCGGCATCCAGAAGCACCGCCCCGGCCAGGGACAGCCGAACAGCTGCCCGGCGGACCTGAAGCTCGCCCAGCTCGACTCCTGCACCGGGACGACCCTGCCCGACGGCTCCCGGCTCCAGCTCCTGCAGGGGTACGAGTACCCGGACAAGCGGGCCACCACCAAGGAGTGGCACGCCCTGCTGACCGGTCCGGACGGCCGGGAGATCAGTCTGAGCGAGTGGAACGCGGCCGCGGAGAAGGGTGCGCCGGACAGCCGCCCCGAGCCGCCGCTCACCCTCGACCAGCTGAAGGCGATCGTCACCGACAAGTCCTGGGACCGGGTCGTCGCGTCGGTCGGGTTCGACGGCATCGACGTCACGGCGCTCGACCCGGGCCTGTCGCTGGAGGAGCGGGAGGCCACCCTGACCCGGCTGCTGCCGCCGGGGGTGACCGTGACCGGTCGCAGCGGCAGTCCGCTGGCGGCCACGTTCCAGCTGGCCCAGGGCCAGGCCACCGGCTCGGTGGTGCTGCGGGTGGAGAACCGCGCGAAGTCCGCGGACGAGCAGGCCTACAAGGACGCGCTCACCCTGCCCGACGGGAACAAGGTGCTCACCCGGGGCGGCCCGGACGGCGCCGACAAGATGCCGCTCACCGTGAACGCCCTGCACCCGAACGGCATCGCGGTCACGGCCGCCCAGGGCCCGAGCGGCAAGCCGCTGCTCACCGAGGAGCAGCTGCGGGCGATCGCCCTCAGCCCGGCCTGGAAGGCCGGGAAGTAGCGGTGCGAACGCGGCGGTGCCCCGGGCTTGGGGGAGGCCCGGGGCACCGCTGTGTGGGGGGAGGGGGTGGGGGTCAGTCCTGCTGGTCCTCGGGGAGGCTGATCACCCAGCGGGTGTCCTGCCGGGGGCGCAGGTAGAACAGCCAGTAGAGGGTGGCGGCGGCGGTGATGCCGCCGGTCCACAGCAGGGGCTCGGTGTCCAGCTGGGTCATCACGTAGAGCAGCACGGCGATCAGGACGACCGGGACGGCCGGCCACAGCGGCATCCGCCAGGCGGGGGCGTGCTTGTGGTGGGCGCGGCGAGAGAGCAGCGCGGCGATCGCGACCAGCAGGTACATCCCGGTGACGGCGACACCGGTGATGTTGCTCAGCAGCTCGCCCTTGACGAAGCAGAGCGCGGCGCCGGGCAGGCCGACCGCCAGGGTGGCGATCCAGGGGGAGCCGAAGCGGCCGAGGGTGCCGAAGGCCTTGTTGACCGGCTCCGGCCAGGCCTTGTCACGGGCGGAGGCGAACAGCACCCGGGAGTTCTGGATGACCATGACGATGCCGGCGTTGATGATGGCCAGCGCGACGCAGAGGCTGATGAAGGTGCCGACCGCGGAGTTGCTCCAGGCGGTGACCATGCCGGAGATGTCGCCGGAGGTGAGGGTCTGCAGGTCGGGGGCGCCCATGGTGATGGCGACGACCGGGATCAGGATGACGGCGGAGGAGATGCCGAGCGTCCACAGCACGGTGCGGGAGACGTTGCGGCGGGGGTTCTCCAGCTCCTCGGAGAGGTAGACGGCGGTGGAGAAGCCCTGGGTGATGAACAGGGCGATGCCGAGCGCGCCGACGATGGCGCCGATGCTCACCGTGGTGGTGGCGCCGCCGTCCCCGGTGACCACGCCGTGCAGCAGGCTGGGGGCGTGGTTGTTGGCGTGGGCGAAGCCGAGCACCGAGACGACGCCGGCCGCGATGACCTCCAGGACCAGGAAGATGCCGGTGATCCAGGCGTTGGCGCGCAGGTCGAGCAGGCCGGCCAGGGTGGCGGCCAGCATCACGGCGGCGCCGGTCATGGCCTTGTCGACGTGCAGCACGGGGGCCAGGTAGTCGGCGGTGCCGAGCGCGATGACCGAGGGGACGATCATCACCACGATCAGCGAGAGCACGAAGACCAGCCAGCCCATCAGCCGTCCGGCCAGGGTGCCGACCATCGCGTACTCGCCGCCGGCGCTGGGGATCAGGGTGCCGAGCTCGGAGTAGCAGAACGCGACGGCGACGCAGAGCACGGTGCCGATGGCGATGGCCAGGGCGGTGGCGCTGCCGATGCTGGAGAACAGCTCCGGCACGATCACGAACAGCGTCGACGCCGGGGTGACGCAGGACAGCGTGAGCAGTGTTCCGCCCACGACGCCGATCGAGCGCTTGAGCTGCTGGGGCGCGGCCGCCCCGGCCGCCGAGGCGGCTACGGTCTGTGGCGGGCGAAGCGTGTCGGTCATGTGGCTTCCGATCGGCTCTGTGCGGTCCTGGGGTGGGAGCGGTATCGCCTCCGCTGGCTGGTGTGCTGGGTCTCTGGTCCAGTCGCTCCCGGGCCGCAATGGAACCTTGGGCGTATTGATCGCGTCAACGTCGGAACTGCTTCGGAATCCGTTGCGGCGAAAGGCATAAACATGCGATCCGATGATCACGTTCGGTCATTGCGCCGTTTGTCCGACTTGTTACCTTGGCTGGATCGCACATGAATCGAAGGTGAACAAAGCGCTCGGGTCGGGATTCAAAGGCATGGATCCGGTCGGACGGTGGTAGGCCCAGGCGCCCCCCGAGGGGTGTCGCAACACCCCGACCGGGTACGGGAACCGCAGCACCCGCCCGGAAAGATCTAGGTAACGTTTCAGCACCTGGGACGACGAAGGGGCCGGACTCGCCCGAGTCCGACCCCTCCGCTCACCGTCCGTGACGGCCGGCCCGGCTAGGCCACCGGCAGCCAGCCCGTCTGGACCATCTGCCCGTTGGTCGCGCGGCGTGACACGTACACCCCGCGGCCCGGCGGCAGCGCCTGCGGCTTGACCGTCCCCAGCAGCGCGCCCTCGTCCCGGTTCCCGGAGAGGATCACGCCCTGGCCGCCCAGCTCGCGGATGCGCTGCATCACCGGCTCGTACAGCGAGCGCCCGGCACCGCCCGCGCTGCGGGCCACGATCACCCGCAGGCCGATGTCGCGGGCGAACGGGAGGAACTCGGCCAGCGGCGCCAGCGGGTTGCCCGAGCCCGTCGCGACCAGCTCGTAGTCGTCGACGATCACGAACATGTCCTTGCCGCTGTACCAGCTGCGGTTGCGCAGCTGGTCCGCGGTGACGTCCGGGCCCGGCAGACGGCGGGAGCAGGCCCCGCGCAGCATCTCCACCACGGCCGACATGGCCGGCTGCGCGGCCGCGTACTCGACCAGGTACTCCGCCGGCACCGCGCCCAGCAGTGCGCGCCGGTAGTCGCCGACCACGATGCCCGCCTGGTCCGGGGTGTAGCGCTCGGTGATCTGCTTGATCAGCATCCGCAGCACCGCCG
The DNA here is from genome assembly GCF_055600605.1 of Kitasatospora sp. NPDC038210. Lineage (NCBI taxonomy): Bacteria > Bacillati > Actinomycetota > Actinomycetes > Kitasatosporales > Streptomycetaceae > Kitasatospora > Kitasatospora sp. NPDC038210. Next base: position 58,489 of record NZ_JBVJYK010000033.1, read on the forward strand.
ACTTCCCGGACTCGGTGTCGCCGAAGACGACGAACAGCGGGTCGGTCTCGAAGTTGACGAAGACCGGCGCGAGCTCCGCCTCGTCCACGCCGAAGGCCACACCGCGCTCCGGGTGCTCGAAGCCCTTCGGCAGCGAGTTCCCGTCCAGGACGGCCGGCAGCATCCGCACCTGCGGGGCGCGCGGCCCGCTCCAGGCCCCGCTGATCGCCGTGACCAGCCCGGACACGCCCTCCTGCAGGTCGTCCACGCCGGAGGAGCCGTCCAGGCGCGGCAGGCCGGACAGGAAGTGCAGCCGCTCCGGGGTGATGCCGCGGCCGGCCAGCGGCGGGACGTTCTGCGCCGCCCGGCGGTCCACCTCGGACTCCATCGCGTCACCGAGCTTCAGCTCGGTGCGGTTCTGCAGCAGGTCCTTCAGCGCCGGGCGGACCTCCGCGTACCGGGCCGCGGTGATGAGCAGGTGGACGCCGTAGCCGAGGCCGCGCTGGGCGATGTCGCCGATCACCGGCTCCAGGCCCTCGAACTCCTGCTTGAAGGTGTTCCAGCCGTCGATCACCAGGAACACGTCGCCGAAGGCCTCGTCCGGCAGCTGCCCGGCCGCCCGACGGGCCCGGTAGGTGCCGATGGTGTCGATCCCGGCGACCCGGAACAGCTCCTCGCGGCGGTTCATCACCCCGTGCACCTCGGAGACCATCCGGCGCACCTTGTCCACGTCCAGGCGCCCGGCCACCCCGCCGACGTGCGGCAGCCCGGACAGCGACCCGAAGCTGCCCGCGCCGAAGTCCAGCAGGTAGAACTGCACTTCGAGCGGGGTGTGGGTGAGGGCGAACGAGGCCACCGTGGTGCGCACCACGGTCGACTTGCCCGAGCGCGGGCCGCCGACGACCAGGCCGTGGCCGGCCGCCCCCGCGTAGTCGACCTCCAGGATGTCCGTCTTCTGCTCGCGCGGCTTGTCCACGATGCCGATCGGCGCCCGCAGCCGGCCCACCGGGTAGCCGGTGGCGGTCAGCCCGCGCTCCGGTGCGACCTGCAGCGGCGGCAGCAGATGGTCCATGCTCGGCGCCTCCTCCAGCGGCGGCAGCCACACCTGGTGCGCGGCCGGGCCCTGGCCGGACATCCGCTGGACGAACACGTCCAGCACGGTGTCCACCAGCGCGTCGTCCTGCTCCGGTACCGGCGGCGCCTCCTCCTCCACCGGGTCCGGCAGCTCCACGAAGGCCGCGGTGAACTCCACCGGGCGCGCGGCGACCCGCCGCCCGCCGGTCGACCGCTGCTGGCCCGGCGCCCGGTACGGCCCCGAGACGTAGGCGGCCTTGAACCGGTCCATCACGTCCTCGCCGAACTTGAGGTAGCCCACGCCCGGCACCGGCGGCAGGTGGTAGGCGTCCGGCACGCCGATCGCCGCCCGCGACTCCGCCGCGGAGAAGGTGCGCAGACCGATCCGGTACGAGAGGTAGGTGTCCAGGCCGCGCAGCTTGCCCTCCTCCAGGCGCTGCGAGGCCAGCAGCAGGTGCACGCCCAGCGACCGGCCGATCCGGCCGATCTGGATGAACATCTCGATGAAGTCGGGCTTGGCGCTGAGCAGCTCGGAGAACTCGTCGATGATCAGCACCAGCGAGGGCAGCGGGTCCAGCGCCGCGCCGGCCGCCCGGGCCCGCTCGTACTCGTGGATGTTGGCGTAGTTGCCGGCCGAGCGCAGCAGCTCCTGGCGGCGGTGCAGCTCGCCCTCGATCGCGTCGCGCATGCGGTCGACCAGGGTGAGCTCGCCCTCCAGGTTGGTGATGACCGCGGAGGTGTGCGGCATGTCCGCCATGCCGGAGAAGGTCGCACCGCCCTTGAAGTCGGCGAGGACGAAGTTCAGGATCTCCGAGGAGTGCGTCATCGCCAGCGCCAGCACCAGGGTGCGCAGCAGCTCCGACTTGCCGGAGCCGGTCGCGCCCACGCACAGGCCGTGCGGTCCCATGCCCTCCAGCGCGGCCTCCTTGATGTCCAGGTAGACGTGCTCGCCGTTGGCGCCGACGCCGATCGGCACCCGCATCCGCTCGTGCTGGGCGCGCTGGCGCCAGCTGCGGTTCGCGTCGAAGGAGCCGGGGTCCCCGGAGTTCATCATGTCGGTGAAGTCCAGGTTGGACAGCAGCGGCTCGTCGTCCCCGCCGGCCGACACCCGGTACGGCGCCAACTGCCGCGCCAGCGCCTCGGACTGCCACACCGAGAGCAGGTCCGGCTTGCCGGTGTACGTCGCGCCGGAGGCCGAGCGCAGCACCAGCTCCTCGGCGTTGACCGTCACCATCAGGTGCCCGCTGGGCTCGTCGACCTCGCCCGGGACCACCTCGATGACGGTCACGCCCTGCACGCCCTCCGGGCTCGCCAGCAGCGAGTCGTGCGGCACCCCGGCGCCGTCCATGACGACCACCAGGTGCGGCTGGTCCGCCGAGGGCGACGCGTCCCGGACGAAGCGCTGACGCCCGGCCAGCTCGTCCTGCAGCAGGTACTCCAGGTCGCCCAGGTCCGCGGCGAACAGCCGGCGCGAACCCGCGCCGTCGGCCTCCTTGCGGTGCTGGTTGTGCGGGAGCCACTTGGTCCACTCCCACTCCTCGGCCGCGCCGGGAGCCGCCGCGACCGCCACCAGCAGGTCGTCGGGCGAGTGCAGGGTGGTCAACTGGGCGATCATCGCCCGCACGTTGCCGTACACCGTGTCCGGGTCGCCGCACACCGTGATGTGGTAGAACGCCCGCAGCGACACCGCCAGCGGCAGGTCGTGCAGGGTGCCGTGCGCCTTCAGGAAGGAGTGCATGGCGGCCGCCGACAGCGGCTCCAGCTCGTCCATCGGCGCGGTCTGCGGCGCCACCAGCGGCGTGGACAGCTGCACCGGTCCGAGGCCCACCCGGATCTGCGCGAAGTCGCCGTCCCCGGTGCGCCGTTCCCACAGCCGTCGGCCGTCCTCGACGATCGACCACAGCTGGTCCGGCGCCGGGTTCAGGAACAGCAGCGCGCCGCGCTGGCGCTCCGCCGTGCGGCGCACCTGGCGGCGTGTCTGCTGCAGGTACTTGAGGTAGTCGCGGCGCTCGTCCGCCATCGCGGTCGAGCCGCCCTTGCGGGCTCGCACGATCTGGGCCAGCACCATGCCGACCGTCGAGGCGATCATCAGACCGCCCATGATCTTCATCGGGGCGGCCGCGCCGGGCGAGAAGAAGAACACCGCCGAACCGCCCATGCCGAGCATCGGCAGGATGCTCATCAGCCAGTCCTCGCCGCCCTGCCGAGGCAGTTCGGGCGGGCTCACCAGCTCCACCGGCTCGTCCGGCACGGTGGGCGGATAGGCCCTGGCCGGTCGCTTGACCGTGATCACACCCATGTGTCATCCACCCCGTGGCGTCGATCGATCACTTCGGCATCAGCCCTCACGCGACTGCGTACGGTCCGTACGGGAATCCGGCGGCTGAGGACGCCCCACACAGCGCAGCCCCCGTACCTTTGCGCAGGCGCCGATCCTAACGGTCGCTCCCGCACCGCCCGCCAGGCCCCGGTCACCAACCGAGCGGGTAGGGTAACGCCGCGCCAATTCGCGGCCCGGTCGGGCCGGTTCCACAGCCACACCGAGCGCCGCCGTGCCTCGGCACCGTCAACAAGGGGGAGCGCCACGTGCGTCGAAGGAACGAGGTGCGGCTCATGAGCGAGCGGAGCGGGCTCCTCATCGAACGCCGCGCACTGTGCGGAGCGCCCGCCGGGCGAAGCGAGGCCGGAGCATGAGCAGTGCTGCTGCCGCGACCGGCTACTGCCGGGTGACGGTCGTCGCCCCGGACCGCCGCATCGACGTCGCCCTGCCCGAGGACGTCCCGCTCGCGGACGTCTACCCCGAGGTGCTGCGGCTGGCCAACCAGAGCCAGCCCGACGGCACCCCGACCGGCTTCCACCTGGTCCGCCGCGACGGCACCGTCCTCGACAGCGGCCTGCCGCTGGCCGCGCAGCAGGTCCGCGACGGCGACCTGCTCGCACTGCGCCCCTTCGCCGAGTCGCTCCCGCCCGCGGTCTACGACGACGTCGCCGACGCCATCGCCAGCGCCGTCGAGGCCGACCGCCGGTTCTGGTCCGCCGAACTGATGCGCGGCTTCGGCCTGATCGGCGCCGGGGTGCTGCTCACCCTGCTCGGCTTCGCGCTCTGGTTCTCCGACCTGCGCCACGACATGCACGGCCTGCCCGGCGTCCTGGCCTGCGTCACCGCGGTCGTGCTCACCGCGCTGGCCGGTGTGCGCGCCCGGGTCTACCAGGACGCCCACGCCGCCCTCGCGCTCGGCCTCGGCGCGCTGCCGCACGCCATGATCGGCGGCAGCGGCGTCATCGCCGTCGCCCATCCGTGGGACGGCCCCGGCCGGCTCCAGTTCCTGGCCGGCTGCGTGGCCGTCCTGGTGGTCGCCGTGCTGCTGACCGGCCTGCTGCCGGAGAAGGACGCGGTGTTCGTCGCCGCCGCCCTGGTCGCCGCCGCCGGCGCGCTCGCCACCTTCGCCGCCGTCCTGATGCCCGGGACCCCGGCGGGCCACATCGCCGCCGTCACCGGTGTCGCCGCCGTCGCCGCCGTCGGCTTCCTGCCCAGCCTCTCCGCCCGCTTCGCCCGGCTGCCGGTCGGCTTCAGCGCCCCCGGCCAGACCCGCACCCGCAGCCGCGACTACGACGAGGAGGCCGAGCGCGCCGAGGCCGTCCAGTACGAGAGGATCGCCCACCAGGCCCGCCGCGGCCACGAGGTGCTGGTCGGCCTGGTCGGCGGCTGCGCCGCGGTCGTGGTCGGCGCCTGCGCCGTCCTCGGCTTCACCGACGAGACCTTCCCCGAGCTGCTCGCCCTCGCCCTGGGCCTGGCCACCATGCTGCGCGCCCGGCTGTTCCGCTACACCGCGCAGGTCCTCAGCCTGACCGTGGCGGGCCTGCTCGGCCTGTGCCTGCTGATCGTCGGACTGTCCCTGCACACCCCGCAGTTCTTCCTGCGGGTGGCGGGCTCCACCACCCAGCTCGACCTGCGCACCGTCTCGCTGGCCGCCTGCATCGCCTTCGGCGCCGCGCTGCTCGTCGCGATCGCCCTGGTGGTGCCCCGGCTCGGCGTCTCCCCGTTCTGGGGGCGCATCCTGGACCTGGTCGACAGCCTCACCCTGATCTCGCTCGTCCCGCTGGCGCTCGCCGTCCTGGACATCTACCGGCTGGTCCGCGGCGCCAGCGGCTGACCAGGCCCGCCCCCGGGGCGGGCCCCTGGCCCCGCTCCCCGGAGGAGCGCCCCGCGCGACCCCTCCGGGCCGCCGGAAGGCCGGGTGGGCGGCACTGGTACGCTTGGCCTTCGAGCGCAGCCGTGTGTCCGTCGCCCCTCCGTGGGCTGCAGAGCGCCGGCCGCGCTCGCGACACCGAGTTCTCGATGAGTCCTGTGTTGTCGACCAGGACCGCTCGGTACACCCGAAGGAGTTGCAGTGGCTCTCGCCTCTGACGTCAAGAAGCAGATCATCGCCGAGTTCGGCCAGAAGGAGGGCGACACCGGCTCCCCCGAGGTCCAGGTCGCCATGCTCTCCCGTCGCATCTCGGACCTGACCGAGCACCTCAAGTCGCACAAGCACGACCACCACTCGCGTCGTGGCCTGCTGATCCTGGTCGGCCAGCGCCGCCGCCTGCTGCAGTACCTGGCCAAGAAGGACATCGAGCGCTTCCGTACGCTCGTCGACCGCCTGGGCATCCGCCGCGGTGCCGCCGGTGGCGCCCGCTAAGACCGCCGCTCGGGGCGGCTCCCCACACCGGGGAGCCGCCCCTCGCGCGTATGCCGCGGCCGTCGGGCCGCGGCGCCCTGACATAACAACTCGCGCGCACCTCCCCAGGTGGCCGAGGATTGCACCGTAGGGTTGTGGGCATGCCGGGTGATGGCGCACCAGAGCGCCGCCCGGGCAGACAGACCCGAACCCCCCGCGGGACGAAGGCTTCAAACGGAAGCCGCCCGCATCCGAGAGAGCGTCCAGACGCGGAACGCCCGTCCCGGCCCGGCAGCCGTGAGGCGCCGGTCCTCGGTAGTGGCCGTCGGAACCCCCGCAGACCGAGCGGGGCACTCCGGAGGCTTCGATCGAAGACCGGCCCGACTGCCGCCCTCCCTGACGAGGGCACCCAGGGCCACCCGACAGGCAGTGCGCGGGGACGCTCTCCCGGAGACGTACGAAAGAGGAGATCTTCCAGGTGGAAGAGAACGTGTTCTACGCCGAGGCCGTGATCGACAACGGTTCCTTCGGCACCCGTACCATCCGCTTCGAGACCGGCCGCCTGGCCCGTCAGGCCGCCGGCTCCGCCGTGGCCTACCTGGACGACGACACCATGGTGCTGTCGGCCACCAGCGCGTCCAAGCAGCCGAAGGAGCACTTCGACTTCTTCCCGCTGACCGTGGACGTCGAGGAGCGGATGTACGCCGCGGGCCGCATCCCCGGCTCGTTCTTCCGTCGCGAGGGCCGGCCCTCCGAGGACGCGATCCTCACCTGCCGCCTGATCGACCGCCCGCTGCGCCCGTCCTTCGTCAAGGGCCTGCGCAACGAGGTCCAGGTCGTCGTCACCGTGATGGCGCTCAACCCCGACCACCTGTACGACGTGGTCGCGATCAACGCCGCCTCCGCCTCCACCCAGCTGGCCGGCCTGCCGTTCTCCGGCCCGATCGGCGGCGTGCGCGTCGCGCTGATCAACGGCCAGTGGGTCGCCTTCCCGACCCACAGCGAGCTGGAGTCGGCCGTCTTCGACATGGTCGTCGCCGGTCGCGTCCTGCCGGACGGCGACGTCGCGATCATGATGGTCGAGGCCGAGGCCACCGACAAGACCATCAAGCTGGTCGAGGGCGGCGCCGAGGCGCCGACCGAGGAGGTCGTCGCCTCCGGCCTCGACGCCGCCAAGCCGTTCATCAAGGTCCTCTGCGCCGCGCAGTCGCAGCTGGCCGCCCAGGCCGCCAAGCCGACCGGCGAGTTCCCGGTCTTCCTGGACTACCAGGACGACGTCCTCGCCGCGCTGACCGCCGCCGTCAAGGACGAGCTCGCCCAGGCCCTCACCATCCCGGGCAAGCAGGAGCGCAACAACGAGCTGGACCGCGTCAAGGCGCTGGCCGCCGAGAAGCTGCTCCCCGAGTTCGAGGGCCGCGAGAAGGAGATCAGCGCCGCCTACAACGCGCTGACCAAGAAGATCGTCCGCGAGCGCGTCATCACGGACAAGGTCCGCATCGACGGCCGCGGCGTCACCGACATCCGCACCCTGGCCGCCGAGGTCGAGGCCATCCCGCGGGTGCACGGCTCGGCCCTGTTCGAGCGCGGCGAGACCCAGATCCTGGGCGTCACCACGCTGAACATGCTGCGCATGGAGCAGCAGCTGGACACGCTCTCCCCGGAGACGCGTCGCCGCTACATGCACAACTACAACTTCCCGCCGTACTCCGTCGGCGAGACCGGCCGCGTGGGCTCGCCCAAGCGCCGCGAGATCGGCCACGGCGCGCTGGCCGAGCGGGCCATCCTGCCCGTGCTGCCCTCCCGCGAGGAGTTCCCGTACGCCATCCGCCAGGTCTCCGAGGCGCTCGGCTCCAACGGCTCCACCTCGATGGGCTCGGTCTGCGCCTCGACCATGTCGCTGCTGAACGCCGGTGTGCCGCTGAAGGCCGCCGTCGCCGGCATCGCGATGGGCCTGATCTCCCAGGAGATCGACGGCGAGACCCACTTCGTCACGCTGACCGACATCCTCGGCGCCGAGGACGCGTACGGCGACATGGACTTCAAGGTCGCCGGTACCCGCAACTTCATCACCGCCCTCCAGCTGGACACCAAGCTGAACGGCATCCCGGCGTCGGTGCTCGCCGCCGCGCTGAAGCAGGCCAAGGACGCCCGCCTGCACATCCTCGACGTGATGAACGAGGCCATCGACTCCCCGGACGAGATGTCCCCGAACGCGCCGCGCATCATCACCATCAAGATCCCGGTGGACAAGATCGGTGAGGTCATCGGCCCCAAGGGCAAGATGATCAACCAGATCCAGGAGGACACCGGCGCCGAGATCACGATCGAGGACGACGGCACCATCTACATCGGTGCCGCCGACGGCCCGGCCGCCGAGGCCGCCCGCACCACGATCAACCAGATCGCCAACCCGACCATGCCGGAGGTCGGCGAGCGCTACCTGGGCACCGTGGTCAAGACCACGACGTTCGGCGCGTTCGTGTCGCTGATGCCGGGCAAGGACGGCCTGCTGCACATCTCGCAGATCCGCAAGCTGGCCGGTGGCAAGCGCGTCGAGAACGTCGAGGACGTCCTCGGCGTCGGCGCCAAGGTCCAGGTCGAGATCGCCGAGATCGACCCGCGCGGCAAGCTCTCCCTGATCCCGGTCATCGAGGGCGAGGAGGGCGGCGAGGCCGCTTCCGAGTGAAGCGCCGCTAGCTGACCCCTGCGGCCCGTACGCCTCGCGGCGTGCGGGCCGCACCCCGTTGTCCACACGCTTACGTCCGCACGTGCCTTCCTCGCGTGCGTTTCCTCTGGAGGTACCCCCCGTGGCGCAGGCCCCGGCGGTAAAGCAGCGCCCCGGCACCACCCGGACCCTGCTCAAGGGCGTCGACGGCGCCGGCACGGTGCGCCGCACCGTCCTCCCCGGCGGCCTGCGGGTCGTCACCGAGACCCTGCCGACGGTGCGCTCCGCGACCTTCGGCATCTGGGTCGGCGTCGGCTCGCGGGACGAGACCCCGCAGCTCAACGGCGCCACCCACTACCTGGAGCACCTGCTCTTCAAGGGCACCGAGCGGCGCAGCGCGCTGGACATCTCGGCGGCCCTGGACGCGGTCGGCGGCGAGATGAACGCCTTCACCGCGAAGGAGAACACCTGCTACTACGCCCGGGTCCTGGACACCGACCTGCCGCTGGCCATCGACGTGGTCTGCGACATGCTCACCGGCTCGCTGATCCGCACCGAGGACGTGGAGGCCGAGCGCGGCGTCATCCTCGAAGAGATGGCGATGGCCGAGGACGACCCGGGCGACGTGGTGCACGACCTGTTCGCCAAGGTGATCTACGGCAGCGGCCCGCTCGGCCGCCCGATCCTCGGCACCCAGGAGACCATCAGGACGCTCACCCGGGACCAGATCGCCGGCTTCTACCACCGGCGCTACCGCCCCGAGCAGCTGGTCGTCGCCGCGGCGGGCAACCTCGACCACCGCAAGGTGGTCAAGCAGGTCGAGCAGGCCTTCGCCCCGGTGCTGGCCCGCTCCGACGCGGCCCCCGCCGAGGCCCGCCGCGGCGTCAAGGCGCTGCGGACGGCCGGCAAGGTCGAGGTGCTCAACCGGTCCACCGAGCAGGCCCACCTGGTGCTGGGCGTGCCCGGGGTGCCGCGGCACGACGAGCGCCGCTGGGCGATGGGCGTGCTCAACGCGGCCCTGGGCGGCGGGATGAGCTCCCGGCTGTTCCAGGAGGTCCGGGAGAAGCGCGGCCTGGCGTACTCGGTCTACTCGTACTCCTCGTCGTACGCGGACAGCGGCCTGTTCGGCATCTACGCCGGCTGCCAGCCCAAGCGGGTCGAGGAGGTGCTGCGGATCTGCCGCGCCGAGCTGGCCAAGGTGGTCGCCGAGGGCATCACCGAGGAGGAGCTGCAGCGCGCGATCGGGCAGATCTCCGGCTCCACCGTGCTCGGCATGGAGGACACCGGCTCGCTGATGAACCGGATCGGCAAGGCCGAGCTCAGCTACGGGCACCACCTGTCGGTGGACGACATGCTGGAGCGGATCGCGTCGGTGACCCTGGAGGACGTCCACGAGGTGGCCCGTGATGTGCTGGGCGCGTACCGGCCGTCCCTGGCGCTGATCGGCCCGGTCAACGACAAGCGGGCCGCCAAGCTCGCCGAGCTGCTGGTGTGAGAGGACTTTCGCTATGACGCTGCGTGTCGCCGTGATCGGGGCCAAGGGCAGGATCGGCTCCGAGGCGGTCAGGGCCGTCGAGGCCGCGCCCGACATGGAACTGGTGGCCGCCCTGGGCCGCGGGTCCGCGCTGGAGGAGCTGACCGAGGCCGGGGCGCAGGTCGTCGTCGAGCTGACCCACCCGGACTCGGTGATGGGCAACCTCGACCACTGCCTGCACCACGGCATCCACGTGGTCACCGGCACCACCGGCTGGACGGACGAGCGGCTCGCCACCGTCCGCGGCTGGCTGGACCAGGCCCCGGAACTCGGTCTGCTGATCGCGCCCAACTTCTCCATCGGCGCGATCCTCGGCATGAAGTTCTCGCAGATCGCGGCGAAGTACTTCGAGTCGGTCGAGGTGGTCGAGCTGCACCACGACCGAAAGGCCGACGCCCCCAGCGGCACGGCCACCCGGACCGCGCAGCTGATCGCGGCCGCCCGCGCCGAGGCCGGCCGCCCGCCGCAGCAGGACCCGACCACCCACAGCCTGCCCGGCGCGCGCGGCGCCGACGTGGACGGGGTGCCGGTGCACGCCGTCCGGCTGCGCGGGCTGCTCGCCCACCAGCAGGTGATGTTCGGCGACACCGGTGAGACGCTCACCATCCGGCACGACTCGCTGCACCACAGCAGCTTCATGCCGGGCATCCTGCTGGGCACGCGCAGGGTCGTCGGGACGCCGGGGCTGACCTTCGGCCTCGAACACTTCCTGGACGTGTGACCGTGGTGATTCCAGGGAGCGTGACATGACCTCTCGTACCGGCTTCTTCGTCCTGTCCGGCGTGCTGCTGCTGGTCGCCCTGCTCTGCGTGGGGGAGGGCGTCCAGCTGATCGCCACCGGCAAGCCGCTGGGCATCGGCATCGGTGTCTGCGCCTTCGTCATCCCGGTGATCGGCGTCTGGTTCCTGCGCCAGACCGTCCGCTTCGGTCGGGACAGCGAGCGGCTCGCCCGGGAGCTGGAGGCCGAGGGCGGCCTGCCGGTGGACGAGCTCAAGCGCAGCACGGGCGGGCGGATCGACCGGGCCTCGGCCGACGCGGTCTTCGCGCGCCGCCAGGCCGAGGCCGAGGACGCGCCGGGCGACTGGCGGGTCTGGTTCCGCCTCGCCGTGGCCTACGCCGACGCCGGGGACACCCCGCGTGCCCGCAAGACCATGCAGCACGCCATCAAGCTGCACAGCACCGAACCCGCAAGGAGTAACGCGTGAGCGACGAACCGACAGCCCCCAGTTTCCGCAGCGACGTGACGGTGGAGCTGGTCCGCAGCTCCGCCGCCGACTCGGACGTCATCTGGGCGGCCCGCGTCTCGACCGCGGGGGAGCAGTCCCTGGAGGCGCTCTCGCAGGACCCGGAGAAGTCCAAGGGCCTGATCAACTTCCTGATGCGGGACCGGCACGGCACGCCCTTCGAGCACAACTCGATGACCTTCTTCATCAGTGCGCCGATCTTCGTGTTCCGGGAGTTCCACCGGCACCGCAGCGGCTGGTCGTACAACGAGGAGTCCGGCCGCTACCGCGAGCTGCACCCGGTCTTCTACGTCCCGGCGGAGGACCGCAAGCTGGTCCAGCAGGGCCGCCCGGGCAAGTACGAGTTCCACGAGGGCACGCCCGAACAGCACAGGACGACGACCGAGGCGATGGAGGCCGCGTACCGCGAGTCCTACACCCGCTACCAGGAGATGCTGGCGGCCGGGGTGGCCCGCGAGGTGGCCCGCGCGGTGCTGCCGGTCGGCCTGTTCTCCTCGATGTACGCGACCTGCAACTCGCGCTCGCTGATGCACTTCCTGTCGCTGCGGACCAAGCGGGACAACGCGACGGTGCCGTCCTTCCCGCAGCGCGAGATCGAGATGGTCGCCGAGCAGATGGAGCAGCAGTGGGCGCAGCTCATGCCGCTCACCCATGCGGCCTTCGAGAAGCACGGCCGAGTCGCCCCCTGACCTGGGACGACAGGCATATGGGCCGAGTGTCTGGCATGTCTGGATTGCGGCTTTTCTAGCCGCTCCCTACATTCGTGAGCACGGATTCCGGTGCTGCCTGAACCCCCGAGCGGGCAGCACCGGAATCCCATTGCGCCGCCTGTTCCCGCCGCTCATCGCCGCTGCCCCTGTCCGAACCCTGGACCGGTGTGGAAACCGTCCCACCGCCTACGAGTAGTTTTGGACGCATGGCTCCGATCTCCACCCCCCAGACGCCGTTCGGCCGGGTCCTGACCGCGATGGTCACCCCGTTCACCGCCGACGGCGGACTCGACCTCGACGGCGCCCAGCGCCTCGCCACGCACCTCGTCGACTCCGGGAACGACGGCCTCGTCGTCAACGGCACCACAGGTGAGTCTCCGACCACCAGCGATGCCGAGAAGGCCCAACTGGTCCGCGCCGTGGTGGAGGCGGTCGGGGATCGCGCCCACGTGGTGGCCGGTGTCGGCACCAACGACACCCACCACAGCATCGAGCTTGCCCGGCAGGCGCAGGCCGCCGGTGCGCACGGCCTGCTGGCCGTCACGCCGTACTACAGCAAGCCCCCGCAGGAGGGCCTGTACCGGCACACCGTCGCCCTGGCCGACGCGACCGAGCTGCCGGTCATGCTGTACGACATTCCGGGCCGCAGCGGGGTGGCGCTGAGCCACGAGACGCTGGTCCGCCTCGGCGAGCACCCGCGGATCGTCGCCAACAAGGACGCCAAGGGCGACCTCGGCGCCGCGGCCTGGGCGATCGCCCGCTCCGACCTGGCCTGGTACTCCGGCGACGACATCCTGAACCTGCCGCTGCTGTCGGTCGGGGCCGTCGGCGTGGTCAGCGTCGTCGGACACGTGGTGGCCGGCGAGCTGCGCACGATGATCGAGGCCCACCTGGCCGGCGATGTGGTCAAGGCCACCAGCGTGCACCAGCGCCTGCTGCCGGTGTTCAGCGGTATGTTCCGCACGCAGGGTGTGATCCTCACCAAGGCGGCGTTGGAACTCCAGGGCCTGCCGGCCGGCCCGCTGCGACTGCCACTGGTGGGCGCGACGGCCGAGGAGATCGCGCAATTGAAGCAGGATCTCGCCGCCGGCGGGGTACACCTCTAAGCAGACACAGACGTGCGCGCCCCGGCTCGCCGGACCCCCCGGGTCCGCCGCTGGACCGGACCGAAGGCGCGAGAGCACAGACCCAGTAGGAAAACGACACTGAGTACGCACGCCATATGTCTCCGGGGGAGGACCCCGGGCATATGGCGTGCGTCGTGAGGAGAGTCTTTTGAGCCACCCGCACCCCGAGCTCGGCGCGCCCCCGGCCCTGAAGGAGGGCGCCCTCCGCATCACTCCGCTCGGCGGCCTCGGCGAGATCGGCCGCAACATGACGGTCTTCGAGTACGGCGACCGCATCCTGATCGTCGACTGCGGCGTCCTCTTCCCGGAGGACGAGCAGCCCGGCGTGGACCTGATCCTCCCGGACTTCAGCTACATCCGGGACCGCCTCGACAAGATCGACGGCATCGTGCTCACCCACGGGCACGAGGACCACATCGGCGCCGTCCCGTTCCTCCTGCGGGAGAACCCGGACATCCCGCTGATCGGCTCGAAGCTGACCCTCGCCCTGATCGAGGCCAAGCTCGCCGAGCACCGGATCCGCCCGTACGTGCTGGAGGTCAAGGAGGGCCAGCGCGAGCGCATCGGTCCCTTCGACTGCGAGTTCATCGCGGTCAACCACTCCATCCCGGACGCCCTCGCCGTGGCCGTCCGCACCCCCGCCGGCATGGTCGTGGCGACCGGCGACTTCAAGATGGACCAGCTGCCGCTCGACGGCCGCCTCACCGACCTGCCGACCTTCGCCAAGCTGGCCGAGGAGGGCATGGACCTGCTGCTGGTGGACTCCACCAACGCCGAGGTCCCCGGCTTCATCCCGCACGAGCGGGACATCTCGGCGGCGCTGCGGAACGTCTTCGCGAACGCCGACCGGCGCATCATCGTGGCGTCCTTCGCGAGCCACGTCCACCGCATCCAGCAGGTCCTGGACGCCGCGCACGAGTACGGCCGCAAGGTCGCCTTCGTCGGCCGCTCGATGGTCCGCAACATGGGCATCGCCCGTGACCTGGGCTACCTGAAGGTCCCCGGCAACATGGTCGTGGACGTCAAGCAGCTGGACGACCTCCCGGAGAAGGAGGTCGTGCTGATCTGTACCGGTTCGCAGGGCGAGCCGATGGCCGCGCTGTCCCGGATGGCCAACCGCGACCACCAGATCCGCATCGTCGAGGGCGACACCGTCGTCCTGGCGTCCTCCCTGATCCCGGGCAACGAGAACGCCGTCTACCGGGTGATCAACGGCCTGACCCGCTGGGGCGCCAAGGTCGTGCACAAGGGCAACGCCAAGGTGCACGTCTCCGGCCACGCCTCGGCCGGCGAGCTGCTCTACTTCTTCAACATCTGCAAGCCGCGCAACCTGATGCCGGTCCACGGCGAGTGGCGCCACCTGCGCGCGGCCGCCGAGCTGGGCGTCGCCACCGGGGTGCCGCGCAACCGCGTGGTCATCGCCGAGGACGGCGTCTGCGTCGACCTTGAGGGCGGCGTCGCCCGGATCGTCGGCAAGGTGCAGGCCGGGTACGTCTACGTGGACGGCGCCTCGGTCGGCGACATCAGCGAGGCCTCGCTCAAGGACCGCAAGATCCTCGGCGAGGAGGGCTTCATCTCGGTCTTCGTCGCGGTCGACTCGACCAACGGCAAGATCATCGGTGGCCCGACCATCCAGGCCCGCGGCTCCGGCATCGACGACAACGCGTTCGTCCCCGTCGTCGCCAAGCTCCAGGAGGCCCTGGACCGCTCGGCGGGTGACGGCGTGCTGGAGCCCCGCCAGGTGCAGCAGCTGGTCCGCCGGACCATCGGCAAGTGGGTCGCGGACAACTACCGCCGCCGGCCGATGATCCTGCCGGTCGTGGTCGAGGTCTGACGCTCGCTCGTCGAGCCCTGACGCTCGTTCGTCCCCGGCCGAGGCCGGTTTGACGTGGGGCGGCCCGGTGCGTAGTGTTCTCCGGGTTGCCCCACGGGACGGCCCCTCGGAAACGGGCTCGAATCTGAATTCGAGAACGACCGGGGAAAACGGCCCGAAAGACTCTGGTAGAGTTCGGGAGCGCCGAAAGGCAAAAGCCGATTGGATGAATGAAACTCCGGAAAACGGAGCGGAAAACGTCTGATAAGCTGGAAACACGAAAGAACGAAGCCCGGAGGGCCCGCTGGAAGGCGGTCCGAAGGAAGCGTCCGTTCCTTGAGAACTCAACAGCGTG
>NZ_JBVJYK010000034.1:0-67688 GCF_055600605.1 Kitasatospora sp. NPDC038210
AACATCACCCGCAGCCGCCTCGGACGCCTCACTCGCCAAGGCTTCCTCACCCAACCCGAACGAGGCCGCTACCAGAAACGGACTTAACGTCCACTGAGGACCTTGTCGACGATCTGCTCGGCCGAGCCGTCCCGAAGTTCGGCCGGGGGATGAAAGATCAGGTCGCTGACCCGGGGATGCGGCACGTTGGCTTCAAGAAGCCGCAGGTAGCCAGAACTACACGGTCCCCACCGGCATCGACCTGACCCGCTACAAGAGCGCCGTCATCTGGTGCAAGCGCTTCTCCGTCGGCTTCGGAGCCGCCGACCTCGCCGCCGTGGCGAACTGAGCCCTGCGGGCCCGGATGAAAGCTTCGGGCCATGTTCCCATTCGTGGTGTAGCCGATCAATCGGCGGGCGCGTTGGTGGTGTTGGGTAGCGCTGGGGGCGCTTTCGGGGAGCTTGGTGGGGTAGAGCTGGCCCATGCTGCCCTCAGGCAGGTAGCGGCGGGGGAAGGCGATCCACTCGTCGCGGAGCTCGAAGAGCACGGCGGTGACCAGCCGCAGCAGTGCGTCGTCGTTCGGCAACACCTGGACGTCGGTGCGGCGCTTGACCTCGCGGTTGATCCGCTCCAGAGGGTTCGTCGATTGGATCTTCTTCCATTGTCGGGCGGGTCCTCGCCTGATCCTCATGCGAGACTCACGGTCATGACTCGGCATCACCACGTGGCGGCCGGGCCAAACGCAGCACAGGAACAGCACGTCCTGCCGTCCGTGGCCGCCGTCCCGTCCTCCTATGATGTCCTCGTCATGATCGTATGGAAGGTGCTCGGCTCGTTCCGGGTCGAGGTCGACGGCCGCCCGGTCGACACCGGTGGTCGGCTCGCCCGCATGGTGCTCGTCCAACTGCTGCTCGCCCGTGGAGCCGTCGTGCCCACGGAGCGGATCATCGAGCGGCTGTGGCCGACCCATGCCCCGTCGAGTGCGCAGGGATCGCTCCACGCCTACATCGCGCGTCTGCGGCGCGTCCTCGAACCGAACCGGGCACCGCGCACGCCCGCGCGACTGCTGGTCAGCGCGCCCTACGGCTATGCCCTCGCCGTCGAGCAGGACGCGGTGGACGCCTGGGCGTTCGAGAGCCGGGTGGCGGCGTGTTCGGAGGCAGGGTTGCCCGCCCGGGTCGCCGCCGAGGGCCTGGCCGAGGCACTCGCCTCCTGGGGTGGGCAGCCGTACGCGGAGTTCTCCGACGAGCCGTGGACGGCCGGTGAACGCGCTCGGCTGGAGGAGGTGCACCGCACCGCCCGCGAACGGCTGGCCGCGGCTCGGCTGGGCTGCGGTCAGGTCGCCCAGGCCCTCGACGACGCGGGCACGCTGACCCGGGAGCAGCCGTTGCACGAGGAGGGCTGGCGTCTGCTGGCCCTGGCCCTGTGGGCCCGGGACCGCCAGGGGGAGGCCCTGGCCGCCCTGCGCCGGGCCCGCCGCGTCCTCGGCGAGGAACTCGGCATCGAGCCCGGACCCGCGCTGCTGGAACTGGAACAGGCCCTGCTGCACCAGCGCCTGGACGTGCTCCACCGGGCGACCGGGGCGCCCGCCACGGGTCCGACGACCGAAGCGCCCGCCACGGCTCGGACGCCCGGAGCACCCGCCAAGGCGACGCGCTGTGAGATGGTGACGGTCGACCGCCGGACGCCCACGGTGCTCACGCCCGGTCGGCTCCTGGGCCGTGACGAGGAGCTGTCCCGGCTCGCCGCCGCGGCGGACCGGTCCCGGGGCGGCCTGGCCCAGGTGGTCCTGGTCACCGGCGAGGCCGGCATCGGCAAGTCGAGCCTCCTGGAGGCCGCCGTCCGCCAACTGCCGCACCAGGGCTGGCTGGTCGGCACCGGGAACTGCCCGGAGACCGACGGCGCCCCGCCCGGCCGGGCCTGGTTCGACATGCTGCCGACCCTGGCACAGGCCTCGCCACCCGGCCCGTACGCCGATGAGCTCGCCCCGCTGCTGGCGCCGGGCACCACGAGCGACGCCGAGCACCCGGACGGCAGCCCCGCCCGGCGCTTCCGCCTGCACCGGGCGCTGCTGGGCTGGCTCCGTGAGACGGCCGAGCGGCGGCCCTTGGCGATCGTGCTGGACGACCTGCACCGGGGCGACCAGGAGAGCATCGAGCTGTTCCTGCTCTGCGCCGAGCAGTTGCGCGACGTCCCGCTGCTCCTGGTGGGCTCGTACCGCACCGGCGAGGGGGACCTGACCGGGGCGCTGGCCCGCCTGGCCGCCTGCTCGCCCGTCCGGCTGGCGATCGGCGGACTGTCGGACGCCCAGGCGAAGGAGCTGCTGCGGCGCGGTGCGGCCGGCATGAGCGAGCACGCCGCGGCGGCGCTGGCCGAACGGGCCGGGGGCAACCCCTTCTATCTGCACGAGAGTTCGCTGCTGATGGCCGGTGAGGGCGAGCAGCAGGCGCTGGCCCGCGTGCCGCAGGGGGTCCAGGACGTCCTGCGGCGGCGGCTGGCCCTGCTCGCGCCGACCGTCACGGCCGGGTTGCGGCTGGCGGCCGTGGCCGGACGCGAGGCCGCGGTGGCCCTCCTGGTCCACGCCGCCGACTGCGATGCCGAGCAGCTCCTCGACGCCCTGGACGCGGGTGTCACCGCCGGGCTGCTCACCGAGCCCCGTCCGGGCACGGTCCGCTTCACCCACGCCCTCGTGCGGGACGCCCTGGAGGCCGACCTCACCCGGCTGCGCCTGGCCCGGATGCATTCCCGTCTGGGCCGGAGCCTGATCGCGCTCGGCTCGGACGACGTCGCCGCCACGGCCCACCACCTCCTGCAGGCGGCTGCCGTGGTGACCGCCGATGCCGGGCCCGCAGTCCACCATGCCCGGCTGGCGTGCGAGCAGGCGGTGCGCCGCTACGCCCCCCGCAACGCCGAGGCCCTGCTGACATCCGCCCTCGGCCTCCTCGCCGA
Organism: Kitasatospora sp. NPDC038210; assembly: GCF_055600605.1. NCBI lineage: Bacteria > Bacillati > Actinomycetota > Actinomycetes > Kitasatosporales > Streptomycetaceae > Kitasatospora > Kitasatospora sp. NPDC038210. The sequence continues at coordinate 2,929 of NZ_JBVJYK010000034.1, forward strand.
ACATCCGGCCGCCTTCGCCGACCAGGACGCCGCCCTGTTGCGGGTGTCGCTGCTGGGACAACTGGTGGACTGCCGGATCCGGATGGGGGCCGTGGTACCGGCCCGCGAGGCACAGCAGCAGGCCGTCCGGGTGGCCCGTGCCGAGGGCCGGGACGACCTGCTGACCGCCGCCTACACGACGTGGACCGAACCGACGCCCTGGCGCGTGCGCGCGTACGCGAGCTTCGACACCGAGGCCGTCGAGGAGCTCAGGACGCTGTTGGAGAGCCCGGCCGCATCCGACCGGCAGCGGTGCCTGCTCCTCGACCAGCTGGCCGACGCGCTCGACGACATCGACCCCAGCGCCGTGGCCGTCTCCCGCGAGGCCGTGGAACTCGCCCGCAGGGTGGGCGAGCCCCGGCTGCGGGGCCTGACGCTCACCTCGCTGCTGCGCCGGGTCGACGGCGAACTCGAACCCGCCGCCTACGCGGAGCTCCACCGGGAACTGGCCGATGTGGCCGCCTCCCAGGACAGCCCCGAGTACGCCTGGATGACGTCCTACATCGCCGCCCGGATCGCCGCCGCCCGCAATGACCCGGCCGAGATGGAGCGGTGCCTGGTCCAGGCCGACGGGATCGCCCGCGCCTACGAGTTGCAGGGCGCGTTCGCGGTGGCGAGGCTGCGCGATCCCATGGTCGCCATGGCCCGGGGTCGTTTCGAGGAGGCCGAGCAGGCGTTGGGGGCGGGGGTGGCGGAGCTGCGCGCCCGGGGAGCGGTGGACCTCGACGGGCTGGCGGCGCTGGCCGTCGGGTGCATCAGGCTGCAGCAGGGCCGGCTGGCCGAGGTGCTGCCGATGCTGCTCGCGGTGTGGGAGCAGTACCAGCCGGTCAACGAGTCCCTCACCGCTCTCGCGCTGCTGGCCGCCGGCCGACCCGACGAGGCCCGGGAGGTGTTCGCCCGGCGCGCGCCGCTGCGGCGTGACTTCGCCTTCCTCATCCTGACCGGGCTGCGCGGCGCGGCCGCCATCGCCCTGGACGACCGGGCGGCGGCCGACGAGGTGTACCGGGACCTGCTCCCCCTGGAGGCCTCCCCGGGCGGGGCAAGCAGCCTCAGCATCGTCTTCCGGCCCGTCGCGCAGACCCTGGGCGACCTCACCCGGTTCCTGGACCGCCCCGACCGGGCCCGGTGCCACTACCTCGAAGCCGCGCGGGTGGCGGCCGCCTGGGACTCCCCGCTGTGGGCGGACGCCGCCCGGACGGCCCTGGACGGGCTGCCGGCGACACCCGCGTAGCGGCAACCGTCACGGTCCGGAACTGTTACGGTCCGGTCAGCTCGGCCATGAAGGCCGCGGCCCGGTCGAGGAACTCCTCCGGCGAATCGGTCGTCAGCTGCAGGTCCACCAGCACCTCGTCCCTCGCCGACCCGCACATCACCCTGAGGTGGTCGCAGAGCTGGCGCACCGTCCCACGCTGGTGGATCTCCGAGGGATCCGCCTCCACCGCGGTGACGTCGGGGTTCACCCGGAACACCCGGCGCAGACCCGCCGGGTCCCGCCCCGCCCGCTCGGCGGCCTCGACGGCGACCGCCCAGAGAGCGTCGAGGTAGGACACCGGCATCGAGGCCGCGAGCCAGCCGTCCGCCCGCCGGCCGACCCGCTCCAGGGCCGGCGGGGTGAAGCCGCCCAGCATGACCGGCGGCCTCGGGCCCTGGTGGGGCTTGGGGAGCACGGTCGACTCGGGGATCGTCCACAGCCGACCGGTGTGGACGACCGGATCACCGCACCACACGGCGTCCAGGACATCGAGGGTCTCCTCCAGCCGGGCGCCGCGGCCCTGCCAGGGCACCCCGGCGGCCTGGTACTCCTCACGCATCCAGCCCAGCCCGATGCCCACGTCCAGCCGCCCCCGGCTGATCAGGTCGAGGGTCGTCAGCGCCCGGGCGAGCACCAGGGGCGGCTGCCACAGGGCGTTGAGCGTGCTGCTGCCCAGCCGCACCCGCTCCGTGACCGAGGCCGCCAGGCCCAGGGCGAGCAGCGGGTCGAGGTGGGTGCCGTACCGGACGGGCATCGGCCCCCCGCCGGCGTAGCCGTCGGGGGGCGTGAGCGGCGACAGGAGCCGATCGCCCACCCAGAGGCTGTGGCAGCCCAGTGCTTCCAGCGCCGTACACATCGCGGCGCTGCGGTCGGGGTCGGCGAACGGGCCGAACTGGGGCACGGAGAATCCGATGCGCATCGGTGGGAGTTCCTCGGTCGGGACGGCGGGGGTAGAACGGGAGGGGGTGAGACGGGAGGGGGTGAGACGGAAGGGGGCGGGACGGGGACGGCCCATCAGGCGGCGGTGCGCCGGCCGCGGATCCGGTCGGTCTCGCGGCGGTACTGCCGCTGCCCGAAGAGCCGCCACAGCAGCCGGGCCGGCAGGGGCAGCCGGGCGAAGAACTCCCGGCGCTCCTCGGGCGAGCTGTCCTCCAGGATGGCGCCCAGGGCGATCATCAGCCGGTTCTTGGGCGTCTCGGCGAGGCCCCGCTCCCCCACCGCCTGCCACTGCTTCTCGTTCACGTGGAGCGCGACCAGCGGCATGACCTCCCGCTCCTCCTCGTCGAGATGGGCGCACAGCTGCCGGTGGTGCCGGTGCAGGGCCGCGACGAGCTCGTCACGGTCCTCGGTCAGGGCGCGGGACTCCCACCGCTCCACGAGCCCCCGGACCTCCTCGATCCCGGCGCTGAGCCCGTGGTGCTGCGCCTCCATCGCCAGGACCTGCTCGGCGTCGAGGTCCAGGTGGGGCAGCAGCACCGGCCAGAGCATCTCGTCCTCGCCGGTGTGGTGGGCGTGCAGGCCGACGGCGTACTGCCGCCAGTGCTCGGCGAGGATCCGGGAACGCTCGGTGTCGCCGGGGCGCACCTCCTGGACGAGTTCGGCCAGCAGGCGCGACTCGCGGCGGAACACCTGGTGGATCATCGCCATTTCGCGGGTGTAGTGGTGGAGGGTGGCATCGGAGGAGTTGCTCGAAGTCATGCCACCAGTCTTCGGAGCCCGGTTGCACCGCACTTGCACCTGACTTGCCGCGATGCGCCCGTCTCAGGCCGGTGGCAGGGCCCGGGCGAGGTCCTCGGCCTCGCGCAACTGCTCGAGCCCAGCCGCCGGAGGTCCCGGAGCAGCAGGGCGGCGTCGGTGACGGCCCCGCCCGGCGCCAGGGCGTCCGCCGTCAGCGGGAGGCCGAGGACCGCGGCGAGGTCCGCCGCGGGCAGGGCCAGGACGGTGGCGAGGTCGGCGACCAGCTCCGGGGTCAACTCGGCCTCGCCGGAGGCGATCCGACCGTAGACGGTGGCCATCCGGGAACGGCCGGTCAGCAGCTGGACGACCTTCGCCGTGCCGTTCCAGCCGAGGTTGCGGGTGGCGACCATCCGCATCAGCAGGTTCCCCGGCGTGCGCCGGTCCGGCCGGGCGGCGGGCAGGCCCTCGATCCGCCCGCGGTGCCGTGCGGACGGCAACTCGGCGACGCCGGCTCGGAGTTCGGCCCGGGACGCGGGCGGCAGCGCGAGGACGAGCCGCACCAGACCGGTGATCGAGGTGGTGGCCATGCCACCGGCCGGGGCAAGGTCCTCCGGCAGCGGGAGGGCGGCGAACTCGAAGAGGTCGGCGGCGTCCAGGCCGAGGGCGGGCGCGAGCCGGCGCAGCAGCGCGGGTTCGGGCACGGCGCCGGCGAGGACCGCGGCCACCTCGGGCTCGGCGGCCCCCGCCCGCCGGGCCAGCTCGGCGGGCGCCAGGCCCCGGTGGTCCAGCAGACGGGCCAGCAGGACGGCGAAGCCGGGGAGCTCGATCACGGCCGCCAGCATAGACGCCCCGTTGGTACAGGGGGTCACTCGGCAGCGCCCCCGCCCTCCGCCCCGTCCGGGGGCAGCACCAGGGCGGGGTCGACGCCGAGCACCCGCGCCAGGTCGGCCAGGATGCGCCGGGCGTCGAAGGTGCCGGTCCGCGTGGCGAACGTGGCGATCTCGGCGGCGAGGTGATCCGCCAGGCCGGGGAGCAGCTCGATCGCGTTCGCGGTGTTCTCGGCGTCGTCGTCGCGGGTGAAGGGCGGGTGGAAGGGCACCGTGTTTTTGAAATCCTCGCGCAGCATCGTCTGGTACGCGTCCTCGTCGAAGGTCCAGTCACGGAACCGGAAGCGGTCCTCGGTGAGCTTGGCGACCGAGGAGAGCAGGTCGTCGAGGCGGGTGGCTTCGGCTACCGCACGGCCGGACGGGGTGCGCACGTGCAGGTCCTGGTAACCGCTCCACTTGGTTGCCGCCAGGCCGAGGCGGGCGTTCGGCGTGCGGGTGAAGCCGGCCTCGACGGACGGCCCCAGGCGGGTGCCGCCGACCCACGTGCCGCCGTCGGCGAGCAGACCGGTGACGGCCTGCGCGACGTCTCGCTCCGACCGCCAGTCCAGCAGCCAGGAGTCCTTGTCCATCACCACGTCGAACCGCTCGCCGGGGTGGGCTTTGAGGTACTCGTCGTACGTCAGCGCGTGGTAGTCGACGGTGAGCACCGGCCCGCCCGGGCCCTCAACGGTGATCGTGGCCACCACGCCCTCGACCTTCTCGACCGTGGCGACCGTGTGGCCCGGCCCGGCGTAGGAACCCAGCGAGCGCTCCAGCGCTTCGACGACCTCCTCCAGGTGGGCCGCGCGAGTCTTCGCGTTCAGGCCCTCCGGATCGACCCCGACCAGGGTCATCTCGGTGGCACGGGTGGTGAAGAGCGGGTGCTCGATGTCGGCGTTGGCGCCGAGGTAGAGCAGCGAGCGCCCTTGCGGCCCGCCGCCCGCCGCGGTCAGCCGGTTGAGGGCGAGCGTGGTCTCGTACTTGGGCGTCAGCTTGAGCCCGACGGCCCAGCGGCCGAGCGCCCGCTCGTCGGCCCAGGAGGGGTGCACGCCGACGGCGGTGGCGGCGTGCTCGGGCGCCGAAGGCCCGGCAGCCCGGCGCTCCGGCCGCGAACCCGGCCCAGCCGGCCGCTCCGGCGGACAGCCGGCCTCAGGCGTCGGCCCAGCCCGCGGCACCGGGACCGGCCGCGGCACAGCCCGCGCCGCCGCCACCGGCGCCCGCCCCGGCCCCGAGCGGCCGGATGGTCGCCGGCTACGAGTCCGACCGGTGCGTCGAGGTGTCGGCGCGCCGCCGTGGACGGCTCCCCGCTGCGGTTGTGGGACTGCACCGGCGGCACTGCGCAGACCTGGGACTTCCGGCCGGACGGCACCGTCCGCGCGATGGGGATGTGCCTGGACGTCGCCGACGCCTCGTCCGACGACGGCACGGTGATCCAGCTGGCGCGCTGCAACGGCGGCTGGGCCCAGCAGTTCGGCCTCAACCCCGCGCACGACCTGGTCAACACCCACCTGGGCAAGTGCGTCGACGCCCGGGACCACGGCTCCGGGAACGGCACGGGGCTCCAATTGTGGGAGTGCACGGGCACATCGAACCAGAAGTGGTACCTGCGCTGACCGTCCGTCCGGGCCGCCCCACCGGGCGGCGGGGCGGCCCGGACCCTTCGGGGTGCACCCGGCGGTCCGGGCCAGGGGCGCGCCCGACCGGCTCAGAACACGCCCGACCGGATCGCGTGCACCACGGCGTGGGTCCGGTTGCGGAAGCCGAACCGGGTCATCATGCCGCTGACGATGTTCTTGATGGTCCGTTCGGAGTAGCTCAGCTCCCGGGCGATGTCGGCCGTGTCGAGGCCGTCGGCCAACAGCCGCAGTACGGCGACCTCTCGGGTCTCCATCCCGGCCGTGGTCAGGCCGCGCGGGCCCAGCACGTCGCGCTGGACCGAGCGGAAGCCGTCCACCAGCCAGCCCTGGACGGCCGGGGGCAGATCGGTGCCGCCGACGGCCACCCGGCGGACCGCCTCCAGCACCTTGTCGAAGTCGCACTGCTGGCGCCAGAGCACGCTGCGCAGGCCGAGCTCCACCGCGCGCAGCACCTGGTGCTCGCGGATGCTCTCGGTGACCAGGACGACGCCGAGGCCGGGGTTGTCGGACCGGGCCGCGAACTCCTCCAGCCGGGTCATGGTCTCCTCGGTGACCCCGGTGGTGAGCAGCAGCGCGACGTCCGCGAGCGGGAACTCGTCGTCCTGGAGCAGCCGAAGGCCAGGGTGGCGGCGCAGCCCGAGGCTCGTCCCCTCGCCGGTGATCGGGTCGCTCGCGAGCACCGCGACGGCGGTCGTCCGGATCACGCCGACGCCCCTCGGGGCGCTCGGGCCGCGGCGGGTGGGGGCCTGGACCGCGACCGGCTCGGGGGCGGTCGGGGTCCTCGGGGTCGTGATGGGGTTCATGGGGTTCGGACTCACCTGTCCTCGATGGTTCGGAGGTCGATGACGCTAGGCGGGCCCTCTTGGCGGGGACTTGCAAGTGGATTGCGGGGCGCGCCGCGCACCGCCCGGGGGTGGGGACACCCGGACGCTGCGCGGCGCGGTGCACCGGTGACGGGGGCTCACCGGCGGTCCTCAGGTCCGGCCGTGGCGGCGGGTCACCAGCGGTAGTAGCCCGCCGACCAGGCGTTCCCGGTGGTCGAGACGCCCGTACCGGTCGCGTCGTCGAAGGAGAAGGAACCGATGACGGCGCCGTTGGCCTGGTGGAGGACGACGATGTCCTTGCTCCAGCCGCTGACGCCGATCGTGGCGCAGGTGCCCGGGTCCACGATCCTGGTGGCGAAGTGCCGGTCGGGGAACTCCGCGTAGGAGGAGTAGTAGCCGTCGGAGCAGAGGGTGAACTGCCCCGGCGTCGCGGCCTGGGCCGTACCGGCCGGGGCGAGGGCGGTCGCGAGGGCGGCGGCGCCCAGGGCGGCGGCAGTGGCGAGGCGGCGCGGGATCGTTCCGCTCGGGCTCATCGAGGTCTCCCGGAGGGGTCGTCGGATCATCTGACTCCGTGAGGTAACCGCGCGCCGGCCAGTCCCGTCACCGGCCCGGGGCACGCGGTGTCCCTCGGGCCACCGGTCGCTGCCCCGGGGACCCTCGACGGCCCGCGCGCCGCCGCCCGGTCACCCGGCCGGGGCGCCCGCGGCCGCATCTGGCTGGTCTTCGCCGGGTGGTGGCTGGCGGTCGGGCACCTGCTCACCAGCATCCCGCTGTTCCTGTCGATCATCGGGATCCCCTTCGGCTGGGCCAACCTCAAGATGATCCCGATCTCCCTCACGCCGCTGGGCCGCGAGATCGTCTCCACCGACAAGGAATGGGGCACCTACTACTGAGGTTTTCAGGGCAGGGTCGGTGAGGCGAGTGACAGGCCGGTGCCCGTCAGGCATCCCTCGATGAGGGTGGACCGGAGCTGGATATGTCGTAGCCCGCGGCGGAGGGTGTGGGTGAGGTGGTCGGCGTCGGTGAAGGCGGTGTTCGCCATAGGGCCGCGTCGCAGAAGCGACCAGAGGCCTTCGACCGGGTTGAGGTCCGGTGCGTAGGAGGGCAGTTGGAAGACAGTGAGCCAGTCGTGCTCGGCGGTGTACCGCTTCATGCCGGCGGTCAGGTGTTGTTGAGGTTGTCCCAGACCAGGACGATCGGACCGCCGAGCTGGATGTGCGCGCACGACGAGGTCACGGTAGTCGGTCCAGGCGAAGCTCTTGCGGGCTCCTTTGAGCGGATGATGGAAACGGGGCCGGTAGATCATCCGGCCCTTCTCACCCGGCTTGTAGCAGCACAAGGCGGCCACCGAGATCCGGGGCGGGAGCGTCCCCGGGCACGGACGACGGGCGTGCATCCGCGCCGGCCCCAGGTGCGGGCGCGCGGCGGCGTCATCGCGAACCCGGCCTCGTCCTCGAAGACGATCCAGGCCCCGAGCGCCGCCGCGGTGCTTTTACCCCAAGACCGGGAAGTTGAGGTCCGTCGGCGCTGGTCACGCCGAGTGCCCGTTTGTTGACGAGGCAACGGAGCTCCTGTCACAACTGTGAGTGTCGAAGTCGCAGTTGGGGAGCTCCGTTGCCGGTTCAGTCTGTCATGCGTGGAACCGATCCGGGTCGCTCGGGGGTGTTCGGTCCGGGGCATCTGGGTGAGCTGACCGGGTGGGTTCCGGGTGTCTTGGTGGACGAGGTTCTGGCGGCGACCGGACGGGCGGAGAAGCGGGTGCGGTTGCTTCCCGCGCGGGTGGTGGTCTACTTCGTGCTGGCCATGGCGTTGTTCATGGACTGCGGATACGGCGGTGTGTGGGCGTCGCTGGTGGCCGGGCTTCCACGGTCCGGCCTGGTGGATCCATCGTCGGCGGCATTGCGTCACGCCCGTCGGCGTTTGGGGGCCGCGCCGCTGGCGTTGCTGTTCGACCGGCTGCGCGGGCCGGTTGCCCCTGCCGGAACGGTGGGTGCGTTCTGGCGGGGACTGCGGGTGGTGGCCTGGGACGGCACATCGCTGGAGGTCGCCGGCAGTGAGGCGAACGTGGCGCGCTTCGGCCTGCACGGCAGCGGGTGCAGTCGCCCGGTCGGCTATCCGCAGGTGCGGTTGACCGCGCTGGTCGAGTGCGGAACCCGGGCCTTGATCGCGGTGGTGTTCGGGCCGCGTGACCAGCAGGAACGGGTCCAGGCACACGCGCTGTTGCCCGCGCTGGAACGGGGGATGCTGTTGCTGGCCGACCGTGGCTACGACGGCTTCGAGTTGATTCGCGATGCCGCTGCCACCGGTGCGGACCTGCTGTGGAGGATACACAGGCGTCGCAACCTCCCCGCTCTGCACGTGCTCGCGGACGGTTCCCATCTGTCGGTGATCACCGATACCCGGTCGATGGCGCGCTTGACCGCGTGGCTGCACAGGGCTGGCCGTGCGCGGCGGCCTCGGAGGTCGTTGGCTTGCTGCCGTCGGCAGGGGTCAGGCTGTAGGAGACCGTGATGGAACCCTCGTGAACGGCGTCCAGGACGCCCTCCCACGGGATGGTGTAGTCGACCGTGGTGGTGTCAACAGTGATGCTCACGACGCCTTGGACCGTCGTGACCGGGGTTCGCCCGAGGAAGTCGCTGCAGACCGTCACGTCGAAGGTGAGTTTGTTTCCTGCCTTGAAGGGGATCTGGTCCACCCTGACGAGGACACCGTTCCAGGGCTTCTGCCAGCAGGTGATCCCGCCAGGAGGCTCCTCATAGGGAAATTCCGGGATGTCGAGCTCGACCGACACACGGGCTCCTGGTCGTTGAAGGGCTGAGGCGGCATCTTGGACTCCCGCCCCCGGGATCATGGAGCAAACGCCGGTTCGACGACAGCCAGTTTCGTGTACCTGGGCATCTCGTCCCGAGGTAGCGCCGACCGTGGTCGAGGCGGTTTCAGAGCGGTTCCCGAGATCTCGTCCTGCCCTTCCGGTGAAGGTCTCCCAGCGCCCGAACGTTGCTTCAGCCGCCCCTGACCTGTTGACCAGGCATGGAACTCCGTGGGGGGCAGGGCCGCCGGTTGCGGCTGGGAGTGCCGGCCGAGGTGTTCACGCCGGAGCTTGGTGCCCGGCCGGCCGCTCGCGGCCGCGGCGGCCGGCGCCGGGGACGTGCGGACGTGGTGCGAGCAGCAGGCGGAATTGCTGCTCGCCCGCGGTCTCGGCCACCTGCGGCAGGCAGGACCGGTGGAGGCGGACGAGCTGGCCGGGTTCGCCGGGACCGTGACGACCGGCTGGGGCGCTGCCGTCGTGCCTCCCCAGCCGGCCGGGGACTGAGCTACGGCCGCAGGACGAGCTTCCCGGCGGCGTGACCGCTCGCGCTCAGCTCCTGCGCCTTCGCGGCGTCCTCCAGCGGAAGGCTCTGCGCGATGCGCACCGTGAGCTTGCCGTCGGCTGCGAGGCGGGCGTACTCGCCGAGGCGGGAACCGAACGGGGCGGGGCCGGAGAAGGTGACGCCCTGCTCGGCGGCCTTCGGATCGGCGATGGTGATGATCCGGTCGGTGCCGTTGAGCAGGTCGATCGACACCTCCAGGTCGCCCGCCCCCGCGGCGTCGTACACGGCGTCGATGCCCTGCGGTGCGGCCTCGCGGACCCGGTCGGCGAGGCCGGTTCCGTAGGCGACCGGGATCGCGCCCAGCGAGCGCAGGTAGTCGTGGTTGCCGGGGGAGGCGGTGCCGATGACCGTGGCGCCGCGGGCGACCGCGAGCTGAACACCGACGGCGCCGGCCACACCCGCAGCTCCGTGCAGCAGCAGCGTGTCGCCTTCCCCGACGCCGAGGGCGTCGAGCACGCGGACCGAGGTCTCGACGGCGACGGGCAGTGCCGCGGCGAGGTCCCAGTCGAGGTCCGCGGGCTTCGGGCCGAAGTCGACGGCCAGCGCGTACTCGGCGTACGCGCCGGTGACGGTCCAGCCCAGGACCTCGTCACCCACCGCGACGCCGGTCACGCCTTCGCCGACCTCGTCGACGACGCCGGCCGCCTCCACGCCGGGGATCACCGGGAACGGCGGCGCCATCTGCGGCCTCCACCCGTTGCGGATCTTGTAGTCGAGCGGGTTGACCGCTGCCGCCACGACCTTCAGCCGCACCTGTCCGGGTCCGGCGTGCGGCTCGTCGACTTCTGCGAGGCGGAGGACTTCCGGGCCGCCGAACTCGGTGTAGGTGATCGCCTTCATGTCCTGCTCCAGTGCTCGTCGCTCTAGGTGAAAGATCAACGTTCTAGGTGAAAGATCAACCTCGGCCTGGACCGGCGGGCGCGGTCCAGCCGGTGGATCGGATCCATTCGGCCAGGTCCAGGGTGGCCGGCTCGATCGCCCGCACCACCGCAAGATCCGACGGGTGTTCCGCCGCCTTCGCGAACTGGCGGAACATCGCCCTGTCGAGGTCGCTGGGAAGCACGCTCAACGGGAGGGCCTCGTAACGTGCCGGGAGCCCGGCGCGCGCGCCGAACGCCGCGGCGATCTGAGGGCCCGTCAGCTCGTCGCCGACGAGCTCGACGGCTCCGCCGGGCGCCTCCGCGGTGTCGAGCAGGAGCGCGGCGGCGACCCGGCCGACGTCCCTGACCGAGATCATCTTCAGGGCGACGTCCTCCGGCAGCGGCAGCCTCAGCACGACCTCTCCGTGCTCCAGGCTCGGTGCCATCTCCTCCATGAAGGGGGTCGGGCGAACCATCTCGGCCCGGAGGCCGGACTTCCTCAGGTGCTCCTCGATCGAGTGCTTCGAGTCATGGTGCGGCACACCCCGCTCCCGGTCCGCGCCGAAGACCGAGTTGAACACGACGTGCGGGACGCGTGCCGCGACCGCCGCGTCGACGAGCGCGGTGCCGATGCGGATCTCCGTCTCGACCTCTTCGAGGCTGTTCGCCTCCGGGGTCATGAAGTAGAACGCCTCGACCGCCGTCAGCGCGGCGGCCAACGACGCCGGGTCGTCGGTCCGGATGGCCGCCAGCTCGACGCCGCGGGCGGCCAGCGCCTGAGCCCGGTCGGATTGCGGGTTGCGGACCAGGGCCCGCACCGGGGCCTTGTGGTCCAGCAGCGCGTCGACCACCGCCCCGCCCTGTCGCCCCGTCGCGCCGAAGACTGCGATCGTGCCGGTCGTCTGTGTGCTCATCGCTGCCACCCTTCACTCAGGGCGTGAGCGAGGTGAGCACGAGTCCGGTGTTGACCTCGGCGGCGGGGGGAGGACGACGCGGGCGCGGCGTCCTCGAGCTTGATCTGTTGTGACATGTCTCCACGATGCGTCTGCGGCGCCAGGCGCACCACCGGTATCCCGCCAGGTTCTTCCGATAACCCGCCAGCGTCGGGTAGCCTCAATCGCGTGTCCGACCCCAGCGGCGAGCCGAGCTTCTGCACCGACGATGGGCCGTTGTCGGCGCCGCTGGCCCATGGCGCCGACGTGGCCGCGCACTTCCACGACTATGGCCAGCTCCGCTACGCCGCGCGTGGGGCCCTGGTCACAGCGACCCAGGTGGGCACCTGGGTGGCGCCGGCCAGTCGGATCATGTGGGTGCCGCCCTTCGCGGTGCACAGCAGCAAGGCGTACGGCGAGACGGACATCCGGGTGCTGTCGCTGCCCGTGACGCTGACCGGACAACTGCCGGCCGAGCCGTCGGTTTTCGTGGCGAGCGCATTGCTGCGCGAGGCCTACCTGGCGCTGATGAGCGAGGGCGAGCCGCTGGACAGCCCCCGTGCGCGGCTGCTGATCGACGTCGTACTCGCCGAGCTCGCCCGCGCCGCACAAGAGCCGCTACGCCTCCCGGAGCCGAGCGACCGGCGCCTCAAGGCGGTCACCGACCTGCTTCACGTGGACCCAGCAAGCCCGGCGACCCTGGCCGAGCTGGGCCACCGCACCGGCGCCAGCGAACGCACCCTGAGCCGACTGTTCGGCAGCGAGCTGTCGATGAGCTTCCACCAGTGGCGTACCCTGCTGCGCATCCAACGGGCGCTGATCGAGCTCAGCGACGGCGCCTCGGTCACCGACACGGCGATCCGGCTGGGCTGGTCGAACCCCAGCAGCTTCATCGACGCCTTCACCGTGCTGGTCGGTCAGACACCCGGAGCCTATCGCTCGTCGGCTCGGTCCTCCCGCCGCTCCCATGGGTGAGAGGTTGGCGGGGTAGTACTCCAGTGCGACTTCGTGATCTATCCGGTTGAGGGGCTGGCGAGTCGCCGCCGGTCGTGGCTGCGGCGGGCTGTTGCCTGGTGGTGTCTGCGCCGGTTTGTCCGTACCCCGTGATGAAAAAAGAAGTGCAGGATGCACATCCTGAATGACCCAGCTGGTCTTTCCGCCCGCGCCATAGGTCTGCTCGAACGAACCGGCCGACGCGATAGCCCCCAGGAACCCCGGCTCTCCACAGAGTTCCTGCGGCTCCGGGACGGCCTTGGCCAGCTGATTCCCACACCGACCATGCTTGTCATCCGCCGGGAGGGATTCGAGCAGAGGTACGGCGGGCTCCACTACCAGGTGCGAAGCAGCTACACCGTCCAAGGCGAACGCTACGACAGGCTCCGCGACTGGCACTACGACCTGGGCCAGGGCGTCTCGGCTGGCCCAGCCCACGGGTGGTACTTCGATTGGTTCGGAGAACGTGTCTCCTCCCCAGTGCGCTACCTGGTGCACACGGACGGACGAGTCGGCGTGGACGATGGCAGCGGCACGTTTCTCGAAATCGCCCCTGCCCTCCCGGCACTCATTGAATCCCACGCCCTCACCGACATGGTCTCGACCTGGGACCGCACCACTACCGAGGTCGACAGCCGAGCACTCGCTGAGCGACTCGACGGCCTCACCGACGTCCCCGAAGCCTCAGGCCGCACCATCCGGTGGCGGCTGTCCGACAACGTCGCAGTCCAGGAGTTCAGAAACTGGAGCAGCGAAGAACCGCGCCGTTGGCGTGCGTTCATCTGGAGCCGAGGCCACGCTGGTCGGCGCCAAGTGGAAGAAGCCGCTGCCCAAGCAGCGGTGATGCAGCAGACGACAACGGGCATCGGATGAGGACCCCCCTTGACAAAGCTGATTCCACAGAAAGGCCGGGAAGTCCTTCGGCAGCGCGCGCCACTTGCATCCCGTGTCTAAGCTTGACTCTGTCGGGGATCTTGGATGATGGGGTTCAAGTGCCGAGGGTTCGCCAGGACTTCGGCCGGAGGATGTCGTTCTGATCGAGGTAGGTCTGGAAGGCGGTCGGTGGTCTCGGTGGCGGGGTTTCTTCGGTGACTGGTCGGTCGCTGAGTCGTTCGATGTTGACGGCGATGGCTGTGAGGACGTGTTGCAGGTGGGCTTTCGGCTGGCCTCGGTAGCGGCAGTGGCGCATGCCGTGTCCGTGGGCGAACTCGTTGATGGTGCCCTCGATACCGGAGCAGACCGCGTAGCGGGCTTTCCACTCGGGTGTCTGCTGTTCGGCGCGGACGTGGACCTGCAGGTCGCGGAGTTCTCGCGGGGGGAAGCCCACGTTCCGGGCGTCGCTGGAGCTCGTGCAACGGGGGCGGTCGGGACACGGTTGGCACTGGCTCTTGGTGAACCGTGCCACGATCAGGGGTGCCGCGGTGGGCGAGGAGGTCGGGTAGGGGCCGTGCCAGCCGGCGCTGACCTGGCCGTTCGGGCAGGTGACCTGCTGGCGGTCGAAGTCGATGTGGAAGTCGTCCCGGTCGAAGCCCTCCCTTCTGCGGTGCTGGCGGGTGGGGTTGCCCGGTAGCGGCCCGCTGATGGTGACCTGGTGCTCGCGGGCGGCTCGTTCGAGGTGGACCAGGGAGATGTAGCCGCCGTCGACCAGGTGCTCGGAGGGCAGCAGTTCACGGCGTGCCAGGCGGGTGTGGATGCCGGGCAGGGCTTGGCCGTCGTTGGTGGCGGCCGAGGTGGTGGCCACGTCCGTGATCACGTTGACGCTGTCGGGGGCACACGTCTCGGTGACGTGCGCGGCGAATCCCTTCCAGCTGATGATGTGCCCGTGGCGGACGTAGCGTGCCGTGGTGTCGTAAGGGGAGACGATCGCCGAGGCGGAGGGCGGCAGGCCGCCGTCGTCGGCGGTCCGCCAGCGCAGACGGCCCGCCGAGTCACGGTAGTAGTTCTGCACCATGATCTGGCGCAGGGCGTCTGCCTGTGGGCCGGGCCGGTAGCCGGGTGCGTGCCGGTGGAGGTGTTCCAACAGGCGGCAGGCGTCCTCGCCTGCGGCGAGGATCCTGGTCTTGGGCCGGGTGGGGTTCTTGCCCAGGCGGACCGGGCGGCCGTAGCGGCGCCCCCAGTCCTCGTCGACCAGGCCGGTCAGCAGGTGCGAAGCGGTGCGGGCCGTTTCTTCCAGCGCCGCGCGGACGGCCTCGGTGACCAGTTCCAGCCGGGTCAGGTCGCGCACCGCGGCCAGGACGTGGGTGGAGTCGGTGCGCTGGGTGGTGCGCTCGGTGACGAGTCCGGCCTCCTTCAGGCGTGCGAAGGCCAGGTCGAGGAGGCGGTCGGCGCGGTTGTCCTGGGTGAGGCGCTCGCGGAAGTCGGCCAGCACGCTGTGGTGGAAGCCGGGATCGTCCAACTCCATGGCCATCGCGTACTTGAAGTCGATACGGCAGCGCACCGCTTCGGCCGCTTGCCGGTCCGACAGACCGAGCAGGAACTGCAGCACGCTGACGGTGGCCAGCTGGGCAGGCGAGATGCCGGGACGTCCGTCGCGCGGGTACCAGCCCGCGAAGTCCTCGTCGCGCCACAGCCCGTCCAGCCGGTCTCTGACCCACATCGCCGTCGTGCCGCTCGGGTTGCTCGCCCGCGCGATCTGCGCGGTCAGAGAAGGGACTTGCTCACCGGAGCGGGGACGGAGCGACAACTGACACCTCGACAACTGCACGGTCTTCGATCAGCTCCGAGCATGCCCGCTTGCCAGACGGGCACACCGGGAAGCTCCAAGATCCCCGACAGAGTCAAGCTGAGACCCAGGACGAAACGCCCAGTGAGATCACCCGATCACAGACTCCTGCCAGTACTGGTCCCTTGGCGCTCTGCTCAGTGCGGCGCGCGTCGGAGAAGGACGGACCCAGCCGCGCCGTCCCCCTCCAACGGGGTTGTGATCAGTCGATGAGGCTGGTGACGTCGGTGTTGGAACCGCAGAGCACGACGCAGACCTTCTCGCCGGGGGCGGGCCGGTAGCTGTGGGTCGGCCCGGTGGGGCGGGTGGGCAGATCGCGGTCCGGGCGGTGCCGGTCGGGGCTGGTGAGGGCGGCAAGGGCGGTGGCGGCGGCGTGTTCGACGGCGACCCCGCGGTGGTCCCACAGGGCCTGGCGGGCCTTGACGATCTCGGCGTCCGGCACCAGGACGGAGTGCACGCCGTCCTGCTGGGCGGCGTGCAGGGCCGTGGCCGAGGCGCGGCGGGCGCCGAGGGAGTCCGCCGCGACGGAGTCGACGGTCACGTCCACCGGGTGTCCGGCGGACAGGGCGGCGTTCAGCGCGCGGCAGTTCTCCGGCTCGACGGCGACGACGCGGATGCCGTGGTGGCGGGCGGAGGCGGCGATGCCGGCGAAGAGGCCTCCGCCGCCGACGGCGATCACGACGGTGTCCAGGTCGGGGATCTGCTGGTGGATCTCTTCGAGCAGGGTTCCGGCGCCGGCGGCGATGAGCGGGTGGTCGTAGGCGTGGGAGGCGAGTGCGCCGGTGGCGGCGGCGAACTCCTCGCATGCGGCGAGGGCTTCGGCGTACTCGGTGCCCACGAGGCGGACGTCGGCCCCGTAGGCGCGGAGCTTGTCGACCTTGACGGTCGGCGCGGTGGTGGGCAGGAAGACGGTGGCGAGCACGTCGTGCTGCTGGGCGGCCCAGGCGCAGGCGAGTCCGGCGTTGCCGCCGGAGGCGATGGTGATGCCGGTGTCGGGGAGGGTTCCGGTTTCTGCGTGGGCGAGGAGGAAGTTCTGGGCGCCGCGGGCCTTGAAGCTGCCGGTGTGCTGCATGAACTCCAGGCCCAGCCAGACCTGGCACTCGGTGGCGGGCCGCTCGTCCAAGGGGTCGCGGTGGGCGGTGCGGATGGCGCCCTGGTCGACCTGGGCGAGAGCGACGGGGCGCACGCGCCCGGTGATCCGGTGGGCGGCTTCCTTGATGTCGCCGTACTCGATGTGGTGCACGGTGCTGCTCCTGTGGGGGTGGTCACGACCAGGCGACGAGCTGGCCGTTGGTGGTCAGGCCGAGGAAGAACGCGAAGGCGATGCGGCGCCCGGTGTTCGGCCGGACGGCGTGGAAGTTGGCGGGGTTGAACAAGAGGGCGTCGCCGCACTGCGGGGTGAGGCTGACGTGCTGGGCGTGCTCGACGGCCTCGGGCCGGTAGCCGTAGGCGTGGCGGTGGTGTTCGTCGGCGGGCTCCCACCGGTGGCGCCACACTGTGGTCTCGCCTCCGCTCTGCGGGGCGGCGACCCAGACGTTGAAGGCGAGCTGGGCGACCACCTGCTGGTCGAACAGGCCTGCCGGGAACTCGCGGCTGATGTCGTCGTAGTGGATCAGCGCGCCGGCGTTGATCTCGCGCAGGGTACCGCCGAAGAGCGGGCGGCCTGCGATCGTGGCCGGTGCGACCGCTGCTCCCCAGGCGGTGCCGAGCCGGCCGAGGGCTATGGCGATCGGGTCGGGTCGCAGGGCGGCGTGCTGCCAGGCCTGGCGGGCGGTGTCGGCGGCCGACCAGTAGCGGTCGGCGTCGAGGGTGGCGTCGGGCCGGCGGTAGTCGTTGAGGGCGGGTCCGAAGCGGACGATGGGGGTGGGGACCCGGGTGGGGTCGTAGTCCGCGGTGGGCAGCCGGTCGAGCGTGGCCATGGCGGCCTGGCAGTCGTCGGAGGTGAGGAAGCGGGGGATGCGGACGGCTGCGCGGGTGCCGGCGATGAGGGTGGCGAGGTGTCGTTCGGTGAAACGGTCGCTGTCGGTGGCGACGAAAAGGGGGTCGAGCGCCGTCGCGGTCATGGTCATCCTCCGTGAGGTTGTATGAGCCTGGCGTAGCGATACGAGGTATCGTACGGTGTATCGCATGCCTGGACAATCTGCTTCTCTTGATCGCGCGACTCCTGAACGGATCGCGAGAACCGCACTTCTGATCGTGGATCGGGACGGGCCCAGCGCCCTGACGTTCCGGACGCTGGCCGCCGAGCTGACGATCTCGGTCGGGTCGCTGCAGCGCCGCTGCACCAACCTCGCCGGGCTGCTCGACATGGTCACCGACCACCTGGCCGCCGAGCTGCCGGAGATCGAACCCGGCACCGCGTGGGCGCAGGCCACCGAGCGCCGTTTCCGCGCCCTGTACGGGGTGCTGACGGACCATCCGGGACTGGTGGCGCTGCGCGGGTCCCGGCCGTGGATGAGCCCTCATCTGCTCAAGCGCCTGGTCGAGCCGCAGTTCGCCGACTCGCTGGCCGCCGGGATGAGCCCCGAGGAATCGATCGCCGTCTACCGGCGGCTGTACCTGCTCACTCTCGGGGCCGCCTCGTTCGTGGACCACCACGAGCCGAGGGCCGCGCAGTTGCTCACCCGGCAGGCCTTGGCGGCGCTGGACCCGCAGGCGTTCCCGGCGCTGACCGGGCACCTGGAGACCGTGGTGGCCGCGGTGGTCGACCACGAGGTCTACTTCGACGCCCTGCGTCAGCTCGTGCGCTGCGCCGACCCGGCGTCCCGGGCCGCCGGGGAGCGGTAGCCCGCGGTGGAAGGTGCGCTGGCGGCGTACCGCGGCCTGGTGCCGTGGTCCGAGCTGATCCACGGCCGTCCGGCGATCCTGTATCCGCGTCGGGCCTGTGCCGGGGTCGGAACCGGTGACGGCTGGTCTTCCCGGTGCCCGGCGGACGGAGTCGGGCCGCACCCGGGCTGGTCGGCTGTCCTGGACGGTGAGCGGCTGGCCGTCACCGGCCCGGCCGGGGCCTGGTACGTCGGGCCGGTGGCCGTCGTCCGCGGGGACTGGCGCCGCGCTGCGTGTGAGCGGCGTGCGGTGGGGCCGGCTCGCTCCTGTACGCCCTCTACCGCCCGGTGTGGGTGTGCGTGAGGATGGGCGGCCGACCGTTGCACACGATCGAAGGGGATGCCGCGATGGGTGAGCACGAGAAGCCGGCGCCGGACCCGAAGGACGGGACGCCTCCGCCCGGCAACGCGGATGGGCAGGTTCCGCCGGAGCCGCCGTCCGACGGGAAGCACCGCAAGTCGTGAGCTCTGACGAGGATCTGGCCGGGCGCCGAACGCGCCTGGACGCGGAGATGGAGCGGCACGGAGCCTGGCCGACGGACTCGCCGTGGCTGCGGGAGGCCTTCGCCGCGCTGCCCCGGGACCGGTTCGCGCCGGACCGCTTGTGGCGGTGGAACGGCCGGGCCTACGTGCCCCTCGACCGTACGGTGGATCCGGGCGGCTGGGCCGACGAGCTGTACTCCGGGATCCACTCCGCTGCCGTGACCCAGCTCAACGGCGGCCGGCCGTCCTCGTCGCTGTCCGCGCCGTCCGTGGTGGCGGACATGCTGGACAGCCTCCGGGTCGCGCCGGGGCACCGGGTGTGGGACATCGGCACCGGCCAGGGCTGGACGGCAGCGCTCTCCTCCTGGCGGGCTGGGCCCGGCCTGGTGGTGACCACCGAGGTGGACGAGAACCTGGCCGCCTTCGCCCGCGCCCGGCTCGCCGCGGCCGGGCTCGACACGGTGGCCGCCGTGGCCAACGGCACCGCCGCCGGGCCGCCCGGCGGCGGCTCGGTCGACCGGATCCACGCCACCTACGCCGTCGAGACCGTCCCCCGGTCCTGGGTGGAAGCCGTCCGGCCGGGCGGGCGGATCGTCTACCCCTGGGGCCGGCTCGGGCACGTCGCTCTCACCGTCGCCGACGACGGCCGCAGCGCCCGGGGATGGGTGCAGGGCCTGGCCCAGTTCATGGGCGACCGGCACGGCCCCCCGCAGGCCGACACCGGCAGCACGGCCTACGCCGCGGTGCGCGGCAGCGCCGAACCCGAGGCCCGACGCGAGGTGGAACGCGACATGGCCCCGCTGGACAACTGGGACCTGCGGTTCGCGCTGCGGGTGGCCGTCCCCGATGCGGTGCTGCTCACCGGCCGGGACGACGACGGCCTCAACGCCTGGCTCCACGACGGGGACCGGTCATGGGCCACGGTCGTCGCGCGGGACACCGGCAGGCCGTCGCTGCTGCTCCAGGGCGGGCCGCGCCGGATCGGTGACGAGGTGCTCGCCGCCTGGACGCAGTGGGAGGAGCTGGGCCGGCCGAGCCGCTACGACTACGGCGTCACCGTCACCCCGGACTCCCAGTGGGCGTGGCAGGGCGACCCGGAGAGCGGTCCGCGGTGGCCGGTCGGACGGCTGCACCAGACCACGTCCTGATCCCGCACAGACCCGGTCCCGTGATGTCGACCGTTGGACCGGGCATCCCCGGATCGAGGGATCGAGCGGACCTTCGACCGGAACACCAGCAGCCTCCGCGTCAACAAGGCTTGACCCTGCGGGTACTCATCTGGCCGTGACTGAGCGGCAGTTGGTGCTGCCGCCCCGACCCTTGGGCCATGAAGCAGCACATCGTGAGTCTGGTCCTCGGCGCCGTCCTGCTCGGCATCGTCGCGTTCGGCGCCGGATGGTTGGCCGCCGATTCCCGGCAGACTGCTCCGGCGCCGACCTACGTCACCGTCATGCCGGAGCCGGCCGCCACGGGCACGGTCTCTCCGCCGGCCTCCGCCGGCGGGGCCCGGTAGGGCTACTGGCGTACGGCCCAGAAGCGGTCGGCCATGTTGTCGTACGCGACGCTCGCGGACAACGACTCGGCCGGCTCCTTCCACAGCATCTGCCACTGCCCGTTGCCCGGGTCGTTGTCCACGATCCCTCCAGGCCGCGGGCGGCGTTGACCCAACTGCTACACCTGGTCGCGGAAGCCGTAGTCCTCAAAGTGAACCGCCTTGTCCTCGTGGTAGAGGCTGAACTGCAGGCGGCGGCCGCCCCCCTCCGCATGTCCATGGCGGTCTTCAAGGGGTACAGCTACAAGGATGTTCTGTCCAAGGCCCACTGGGAGGCCTCGCACCAACTGTGAACCAGCCTGCCGGGGCATCAGTGAGGCCCCGGCACCGTTGGTGCCGGCGCGCGCGACAACGCGGATCACATCAAGGTGAAGGGATTGCACAGTGACTGGTCTACTCCGGGACGGAGCTCCGGCCGCCTCCTGCGTCGTCGGAATCATCGCTCTCGTCATCTCTATCCGGCTCAACCGTAAGCAGCGCCAGGGCACACCGAGGTGGCCTGGCACTGACGACTCGGCCGGGGCCAGTCCGCCGCCCGTCGTCCGCCGCACCTGCACCGCCGGGCACGGGGCCTGGTGCTCACAGAGGGTCGCAGCCCCGTGATCACCAGGCCCCTTGCCTCTTCTTGTCCCGGCGCGCCCCGGCGCCTGTCGGCACCTGGCCGGGGGTCAGGAGCCCGGTACGGGCTGTTCCGGGGCGAGGGAGTTGCCGGCCGGGATGTGACCGCAGCCGGAGGGGGCGGGGCGGCCGGCGAAGCCCTGGACGTACTCGTCGATCTGCAGCCCGCTGCTCCAACTCGTCTCCAGGGCGAAGGTGGTGAAGCCCTTCTCCTCGACGAGGTAGCGGAACAGCCGCTGCTTCATCGCGAAGAACTCGTGCGAGCCGTGGGTGGCCTCGCCGAGACCGACCACCCTGGCGTCGCCGATCATCGAGCCCAGCGCGCACAGGTCGGCGCTGCCGCCGCCGGGTTCCGTCGTCCGCAGCGGCCTGGCGACGCTCTCCAACGCGCTCACCACGGCGGAGCGCTGCGCCGTCGCCGCGCCCCGGTGCCGGTGGCGCCCGGGGACACCGGCGCGGCGACCGCCGCCACCGGGGCCAGCACCGCCGCGGCGACCACCGCCGCCAGTGGTCCACGCCGTGCGATCCGCTTGTCGTCCGCCATCGTTTCGCCCACCGCAACTCGACGGAACGCCGATGACCTCGGCGTTCGATGAGTTGATCTTCATGGTGGCGGGGCCCGCCGCGCACTGGGGAGCACCGCCGTTGTCACCGGGGGATATCCCCCGCCCGGATCCACCGGCGCTCCCTGGGGGCGTGGCGGCCGGTCCGCCGCCGGCGAGGGGGCACGGCCCGTCGCGTCGGTCATGCTCCCGCGAGGATGTCGGCGAAGACGATCACGGCCGCGCTCTCGCCGTACTTCGTCGACTTCTCCTGCCGGAAGTCGCCGTTGCGCACGAGGATCTTGCTGATGTGGATCTTGGTGCCGATGGGGAAGGTCATCTCCTCCTCGGACTGGTTGTTCCTGCCGAGCGCCCTCCCCCGGTGGCCCTCGGGAAGGCCGAACTCCCAGACGATCTCCTTGCCCGCCACGTACGTGTGGGTCAACGGATCGCCGTACGTCGTCGACAGGATCGCCGGCCACTCGATCGTCTGGTCCACCGCGACGTAACCGCCGTCCGGGTGGCTCTCCTGCTGCTTGAGGATGCCGCCGAACGACTCGTACATGTGCTTGCTGTCGCCGCGCACCACGTTGCCGTCCGCGTTCGCGGGGGGCGTCGAGAAGTCGTCCCACACGCCGTTGATCCGGGCGAAGATGTCGAAGGTGTCCGCGAGGTGCTTCTCGTCCCACGCCGCCGTGGTCTGCTCGTCCGCGTAGCCGCGCGCCATGGCGACACTGCGCCACGTGTCGAGCACGTCGCTCTCCCGCGACTTGTAGGAGAAGCCGGGGGCGGCGATCTCGCCGGGGGTGAAGCCGACCTGCCCGAGGGCCGCGAGGAGCGGGTTGATCCGGCGGTAGTCGGCGCTGAGGTAGTTCTCGCCGAGGTCGAGGTCCTTCTGCTTCTGCTTGGCCGCGAGGACCTCCGGGTCCAACTCCAGGGCGCGGGCCGCCTCGTACTCCGCGCGGGACGCCGCCTGGCCCTCGACCGTCCCCCACGACTTGTCCTTGAGGGACGCCCGGGGCTTCTTGCCGTCCGTGCCCTCGGAGATCAGGTAGGACCCGAAGCTGAAGCGGAGGATCGTCTGCCCCACGACGTCGCCCTCGTCCGTGTGCCTGACGACCGGGGTCCCCGGCGCGAGGCCCACCGCGAGGGTGCGCTGCACGGGCGCCTGCGCCGCGCCGGCCGTCCCGGTCCCGGGGCCGGCCGCACGCTGCACGTCGGAGGAGGCCTGCGGGGCCGGGCGGCTCATCACCGCGCGGGCGTTGGCCTCGGCCTCGCGCTCGAAGCGGTCGCCGGGGTCCGAGACCGACAGCCCGTTGCCGTGGTCGGTACCGCTGACCGGCCCCCGGCGTTGCTGGATGACATGGGTGAGCTCGTGGGCGAGGGTGTGCGCGTCTCCCCCTCCCTCGCCGATGACGACGTGGTTGCCGGAGGTGTAGGCACGCGCGCCGACCTCGGCGGCGGAGGCCCTGGCGGCGCCGCCGGTGTGGATGCGCACGTCGGAGAAGTCGGCGCCGAGACGGGACTCCATGTCCGTCCGGGTGGCCCGGTCCAGGGGCCTGCCGGGTCCGCGCAGGACGTCGTGGACGGCGGAGCGCTGGACGACGGGGGCCACGGCACGCCGGACGGCGGGGCCCTCGAAGCCCTCGTGTCCGCAGCCGCCCCCGTGCCGGTGCGCCTCCTCCTCCGGGCCGCGGGCCGCCCGGCGGAGCATCTGGACGACCGCCGCGTTGCCCACCGAGCCCTGGAGGGCGAGCAGTTCGGGCCGCGGGCTCCCGGCGTCGACGGGCGCGCGCCTCGCCGCCCGACCGGCCTTGGCCCCCGTCGCTTCCTCGCTCTCCCGCCCGCGCATCGAGCTCCGCCTCTCCTGGATCGTCGACAGCCTCCCACTGAACCCGACCGCCACGGCACGGCGGAAGGTACTCCGGGGCAGATCTCGGGCACCCGCCGAGGGCCTCCCGCAGCACTTCCGTACAGACGGCACGCGCATGGCGCTCGTACGCGCGCCAGGGATCCGGAGCCGACCTCGGCGCCGGACCGCGACAAGGTGGTCCGCGGGGGGGCAAGCACCGGATGCGGTCGACGACCGTGAACCGGGACCGCGACGAGGGGCGCACTCCTGGGCGAGTCGAAGGCCGGCGGCCGGCCGGTCGGCGCTTCGAGCCGCCCCTGTGGTGAGAAGACGTCGCTCGAAAACCTGATGACCCGCAGCCCTGCCGTACGGCAGGATCGGACCCGCGGCCGAGAGGCCGCGAGCCCGTGGCTCAGGCAGCCGGAACACCATTCACCAGACGGTGCTCGCCCGTTCTCCTGACCCGTCCGGGCGCTACGGGTGTAGCTCAACTGGCCGGAGCAGCCGTCTCCAAAACGGCAGGCTGGGGGTTCAAGTCCCTCCACCCGTGCCGCGACTGCGGCTTCTGCAAGCCGTTCAGACCCACCGTGGCCCCTCGTTCGAAGGCGAACGAGGGGCCACGTGGTGTCCGACTACGCCGCGGGCTCGGACGTCGAGGTCGCCGCACGCCAGGTGGCGATGATGTCGGCCGCCTTGGTCTCGAAGTCCGGGTCGCGCCAGGCGCCCGGCATGCCGATCACCGCCGGCAGCTTGAAGTCGCCGTGCTCCCGGTGGGTGACCCGCACGACGTCCCCGGAATCGGGGCGGTCGCGGTGCTTGCCGACCTCGACGTTGGTGAGGTCCGCCCAGGCGAACCGCTTGCGGGAGCCCAGCGCCCCGGTCCACCGGATCTCGCGCTCGTCGAAGCTGACGCTGCTGAAGGCGCCCCTCACCTGGAGGAGTCCACCGATGATCAGGAGAGCGCCGCCAGCCATGACGGCGGCGGTCCGGACGTTCATCGGGAAGAGCGAACCGCGGTAGAGAAGGTAGGCGCCACCGGCCAGGAAGAGTGTCGAGGAAATCCACTGGCGGCGTATCTGGGCCGGCTGGAGACGGTAGGTCACGTGTTTCACCCGCGGATCTTGGCAGGTCGGGCGCATCTGAGGAAGCGTCACCGGTGACCCCTGGCCGTCTTGCTCCCGCGAGCGGATGGGCTCCCCGGTGCGGTGCGGGTCGAGCCGCGTCTCCCGGGTCACCAGTGGCGGCCGTCTTCGCCCCGGACCGCGAACGGCGGGCGGACGGGTGTGCCGGAGAACCCCCGGCACACCGGCCCCACGGCCGGGCCCGACGGGCCGTCCGCTCCACCGCGGGGCCTCACTCCCCTTCGGCGAACGCCTCGCGCAGGCGGGCTTCTTCTTCCCCGGTGAGGTTCGTCTCGATGAGTTCCGCGTGCCGGCCCTCGAACTCGGCCCTGACCCGGTCCAGGACGGCATCCGAGCTGAGGACGAACAGCGCGGAGGTGCCCGGCGTCACCTTCTCCCGCACCCCCTTGATGAAGTCCTCGTCGATGCCGAGGTGAGCGAGGTGCCCGCCCAGAGCGCCTCCGGCCGCACCGACCGCGGCGCCGAGCAGGGCGACGAAGAAGATGAGCCCGAGGAGGAAGCCCCAGAAAGCGCCGCCCAGGGCACCCATGCCGGTCATGTCGGCCAAGTGGCGGGTCTTGGGCTTCCTGGCCCCCTCCGGCCAGCTGATCACGGCACCGTCCTGGACCTTGATCAGCTCTTGGCGCTGCAGCTTCATCAGTGTGTCGAGGGCGCCGTCGGCTCCAGTCGCGGCGGGAAAGCGCCATACCGTCAGAGTCGCCACCTTGACCTCCGTGTGCGGGGGATGCGGGAACGGGCCCATGGTCGGCCGGGGCCGAGGGCGGCACCGCACAACCACGGCGGGAACGGGGCGCGGGCCACCCGGTCGGCGGGCGCGGCCGGCGGCGGTGAGGGGCGGAGAGCCGGTGAGGGGCGGACGAAGGTCCGGCCGGCGGCGGTGAGGGGCGGAGAGCCGGTGAGGGGCGGACGAAGGTCCGGCCGGCCTCGGCTCGGTCGAGGGCAGGGCGGCCATGCCGTCGTGTTCGGCGTGCGTGACCGGTAGGGCCACAGGCGGGGTCGGCCAGGGCCGGGCTCTGGGGCTCGTCAGTCGTCCTCGGTATCGGCCATGGCCGCCTCGTAGACCTGCAGGGTCCGGACGAAGACCTGCCGCTGTTCGGGGGCCAGGGGGGTCAGGGCCCGGCGCCAGGCGTGCGCCCCCCGGCCCTGTGACAACAGCAGCGATCCGGTCACTCGCCCCGGGCATTCCGCCTGCAGGGTGGATCAGATGCCCCCCTCAGGCGGGGAAGCTCCCGATGAACGCTTCGAGGCCTCCTGCCAGGTCAAGGGGTTGAAATCCACGTCGTAGTCGATCCACCACACGACGGGCACCTCGGGCGCCAAGTCGTGCAGCACCCTGTAGATGACGGTCAGAGATCCAACGGGCGATCCCCGGTCCTCGAACGAGAACACGCTGTGCTGGAGGCTGAACGACAGCTCCGTCGGCCGCTCGGGGGCGACGTCCGCCACGATCTCCAGGAAGCCCTCGAACACACTGCTCACCGTGGCGTCCGGCCAGTGCCTCTCGACGCACTCCTGCAGCTGCTCCCCGGTGAAGGTCCACGGCCCGACTCGTTCGCGGTCGGCACTGACGTAGAAGCTGGATCCCACGGGGTGCTCTCTTCTCTCGATGCTGCAGGTCAGGGTTCGATGCGGACGCGGCCGGTGACGCTCTGGGCCGCATTGAGGGACTGGAAGTAGGCGGAGGCCTTGGGGTCGTTCGTGATGAGTTCGAGGTGGTTGACCTTGTTCCGGGGTCCTTCAAGGCCGATGCGTACTTCTCCAGCTTCGCGGACTCATGCTTCATGGTGTTCTCGTACGCCCGGCCAGCCGAAGCGGTCAGCAGAGCCGCGGGTCCGCCATCAGCACCACGCGGTCGGCCGCGGGATCGAACCCGAGCACCGGATGCCCGTAGTCGCCCTCGGCCGTCATGACCACCTGCTTGCCGAGCCGACGACCGACCGCGGCCAGGAACCGGCACAGGACGTCCGCCCCCTCCTGGCCCTGAAGTTCGCGGAGGTCGACGTCGAAGTCGATCCCGTCGGCAGACCACGGACGGAAGATCCCAGAGCATCCGGGACCGGGCAGACCCGCAGATCGACCGTCTCCGCATCAGCGGGCCGCGCCAGCACCTCCGCCGCAGAAGGCAGCGGACCCGCGACTCCGCCCTCCAGGTACTCGCATGTCCATCCGCTCGACCAGACCAGGTCGAACACCGCCTGCCAGTCCTCGACCGTGGTGCCCTCCACACACACGTCCGGCAGAGCACCCATCAGCTCAGGGTCGAAGAAGTTCCTGACGTTGTCCCACAGCAGATCCGGCATGTCGCCATGCTGCCCGGCCAGCGCGCCCGGACGCACACGACCCCGCCATCCGCCGATACGACCAGCTGCTCCCCGGTGCCCTGGCTCACCTGGATCGACGCCACCGGTTTCGGCCTGCGCAGCCGCATCGACGACATGCTCACCGCGCATGGCACCCGGGCATTGCCTGAGGATCCCTGGGCGGCCTCGCTGTCAGACTGAAGTCCGCGGCGGCCGGGGCCGTGGCGGGGGCCGGGGCAGTGGGAGTGCGGCCTTCGGCGGGCGCGCACCGTCATCAGCCCCCCGCAGGGTGACAACTTTATGAGACACCCCTTGCCCATCTCGGTCTGGCCCCCGGCAGCAGCTGCCGGGAGCCAGAGCGTACGCGTCGGCACCCAACCAGACGCCGCGGTCCTGAACCGCGCAAGACCACCGTCCCCGACGGGATCGGTCGCGGGAATGACGGTCGACAGCCGACCCTCGTAGGCGCATGACAGGGCTGGGTTCACTGCGTGTCCGTGGAGTTGCTCAGGCAATCAGCTTGGCGCGCTGCCGGGGCAGTTCGGCGTGGCGCACGTCGGAGGCCAGGTCGATGACCGCGCCCAGTCCGGCGATGGTGCCGCAGCCGATGAACACCGGGGCGGCGCCCCAGGCCCCGATGGCGGCGCCGACCAGCGGGTAGCTGAGGGGGGCGATACCGACCATGGTGAGCATGACGACGGAGGTGACCCGGCCGAGGTAAGCCGGGTCCGCCGCGGTCTGCATGAGGGCGTTGTTCAGGCTGCCGAAGACACCCGCACACAGTCCGATGACCGCAGCCAGTACCGCGGCAAGCCAAAGCGTGGGTACCAGCGCGATGGTGGCCGCGCCCGCGCAGCCTACGAGCAGTATCCACGTCATCATCAGGCCGGCACGGGGTAGCCATCCTGCGATGGCAAGCAGTGAGGCGCCGGCCGCAGCTCCCGCGCTGAAGCTGCTGACGATCCAGCCGTAACCGGACGTGCCCCAGCCACGTTCGGCGTTGAGGAGCACCATGCCAACGTTGAGGGTGCCCGTTAGCCCGAGTTCGCAGACGGCGCCGGCGACGACGAGCGGGCCGATGAGGTGGTGGCGGCGGATGTAGCGCAGGCCGTCGAGCAGGTCCTGGCGCGCGGTGCCAGGCGCTGACTGCTCGGCGTCGCTCGACACCAGGGGCCGCATCCGTATCGTCAGCAGGAGCGGCAGGGACAGCGCGAGGAGCAGTCCGGCGACGGTGAAAGCGGCCGCGGGTCCGCCGAATCCCATGGCCAGGCCTGCGATCGGCGGGCCCGCGACCTGGCCGAGGCGGGTCGACAGCGAGCGCATGCCGGTGACCCGGGCCAGCTGGTCAGGGGTGGTGATCCGGGGCGGGAGGGCGCCGACAGCTGGTACGAACAGCGCGTCCGCGGCACCGAAGACGAGCGCCACCGTGACCAGGATCCACAAGGCCGGCGCGGTCAGTGCGACGCCTGCAGCCACCGCCAGGAGGAAGCCGCAGCGCAGTGTGTCACTGCCGAGAATCACCCGGCGGGGGTCGAACCGGTCGGCCAGCACGCCCCCGCCGAGCATGAGTAACGCTCGCGGTAACGCTCCGGCGGCCATGACGAGGCCGACTTCGGTCGGGCCGGCGGCCTTCTGGGCCGACCAACCCAGGGCGACGAAGTACACGCTGTCGCCAACGAGGGAGAGCGTGTAGGCGGTGAGCCAGCGCAGCACGTTGGCGTCACGGTGAGCCGGTGTAGACGTACGTTCGCACAGGACTGTGTGCGGGGCGGCCATGGTGGGCTCCAGGAAGTCGGGAGTTCGGCTGAGTCAGGGCCGGAAGGGAAAGCCGTAGACGTGCACGGACACGTGCTCCCGGCCCTCGGTGTCGCCGGCCGCCTTGGCGGCCTTGCCCCGCTCCCGCCAGCGTCGGGCGAG
Source organism: Kitasatospora sp. NPDC038210 (assembly GCF_055600605.1). NCBI lineage: Bacteria > Bacillati > Actinomycetota > Actinomycetes > Kitasatosporales > Streptomycetaceae > Kitasatospora > Kitasatospora sp. NPDC038210. The sequence goes on from NZ_JBVJYK010000034.1 coordinate 31,333, forward strand.
CGCCTGGAGCTCATCGCTCATCTCGGCAAGTTCAGCCGGGGTGAGGTCCAGCAGCCACTCGGAGCTGAAGGACGCGTCGCTCCACGCCTTCCCCCAGGCGGACTTCTGATCGAGATACGTGCGGTACTGGGCGACGCGCGTATCGAACACCCCACGGGTCACCGCGCCGACCGCGGCTGCGCCCTCGGGCGTGTCCGCGAAGTCCGAGTCGCGAAAGCCCCAGCCCCCCTCGGATGAGACCGTCCACCACCGCTCGCGGCCGTCGGTGCTCTGGTCGCTCGCCTGGGTCACGAAGCCGTGCTCGGCCAGCTTGCGCAAGTGGTAGCTGACCAGCGAGGGCGTTTCGTCGACATGCTCGGCGAGCTGAGAGGCGGTCGCGGTGCCCGCGGCGTACAGCAGCCGGTACAGCTGCATCCGCAGCGGGTTCATGAACGCCCTCAACCGTGACAGGTCGGTGATCTGCTCAGACTCGTGCTTCGGTCGCATGCACTCACCGTAGATATGAAGCGAAAACTTCGCAATACTCGCTTCAGAGTGAGATGGCCGAGCAACCCAGCTCCGTGCAGGCGGCCGGACAGCCAGCCCAGCTCGACTTGACTGCCGCTGGGCCACGAGGTCAGCGCCGACTGCCTTCGGGGAAAGCAGGCTGGTGGCCGCGGCTATCGCTTCCGCCGAGATAGCGCCGTACGTTCTCCGACTTCTTGTGCCGTGACCTGCCATCAGTATCGGCAGGCTGGCTGCGGCCTTACTCAGGGACGTCCCGTCTCCGATGCCCCGTCAGCACGTCTGTCCCTGAGTCCCCAATCCGCTGACTGGCCGGCGGCGGACGTGGGACGTGGGGTCCCGGACGGTGGTTCGGGCCGGTCTCGACGGTGTTCCCGCGGTGACCTCCGGTCCACTCGGTCCCGCTGGGCTTCACCGGATGCCGGCTGTCCCGACCGGCGGAAGGTCCGACGGGTGATACGCCTGGTCATGACGGTGATCGCGGCCAAGGTGACCAGCGAGTCGGATGCTCTGAACCATGGACCGGAGCCGAACACCGGAGCGCCCGCCACCGACACCATCGGCCGCCGGCAGAGTGCAGCGTGGCCGGGTCCCGGGGATGCAGCGGGGTGTTCCGCGGGGCCCGGCCGGCGGGAGCGGCAGCGCTCGGGGCCGAGACGCTGCTGCTGCTCGGCAGCCCGGTGGTGTGGTGGTGGGGTCCCTCGTAACGGGAATGCTGGACCTGCCGGCTGGTGCTGGTCAGGTCTCTGGCCTGGGTCTTTTCGGGCTCGGTCAGGCGCAGGCTCTCGACCTGGCGTGGTCAGACTGGCAGGTCTTCGTGGCGGTCTTGTGTAGTCATCCAGACGGCGATCTGGGTTCGTGAGGTGAAGTCGAGTTTGTTGAGGATGTTGCGGATGTGGGTCTCGACGGTGCGCCCGGATATGAACAGGCGTGAGCCGATGTCCTTGTTGCTCAGACCGTCGACCACCAGTCGCGCGACGGCGGCTTCGCGCTTCCCGAGGATTTCTGCACTGTTGTGGTGTGGGGCTGCCGGGGCTTGGCGGGAGTCCTCGCGAAGTTCGAGCCGAACGGCGGCTTCGCGACTCAGCTGCTGCCCTGCATGGAACTGCGTCTCGAATTTGGCGGAGCCGAGGGCAGTCGTGACCGACGTGGTGGCGTGCGCCAGTGAGGGTGCGATTCCCGGGTGGACGCTGGCGCCCACGTCTCCAGGCGGTCGGTCAACGGGCCGGCCGGTCTGATGCTGCTGGTCAACACGGCCGGGATCGGGCTGTCACTGGTGTCCGGGGACGCCCGGCTGGCGGTGGCCAAGGACGGAGCGCTGAGCAGCGTGGTGGGCATCGCGATGGTCTGGTCGGCCTTCGCCGGGCAGCCCATGGTGAGCGCGGGGCTCAAGCCCTTTCTCACCAAGGGCGAGCCCGTCAGGATCGCCGCCTGGGACCGCCTGAGCGCGGGCTCCGCCCGGTTCCGGTGGGCGGAGCGGGGGTTCACGCTCGCCTGGGGTCTGTCGCTGGTCGGTGAGTGCGCGGCCCGCGTCGTGGGTGCCTACACGCTGCCGGTGTCGACGATGGCCTGGCTGTCAACGGTCTGCCTGCTCGGAGCGTTCGTCGTGGCCTTCATCGCCGGTGCGCCGTTCCACAACCGGATCGAGAAGCTGGTCGAGGCCGAGGCCGAGGCCGAGGCCGAGGCCGCCGTGTCCGGTGTGGCAGAGCGCTTCGAAACGGAGGATCCCGCGCCCGGGGACCCAGTGGTCACCGTTGCGTGATGTCAGCGTGGCGCCGGGCGGCACCGGCGGCGGCCCGGCGACAGATCCCGGCCCGCCGCCCTCCTTCGGGTTCCACCAGTGACGAACCGGCACGACGTACCGATCCCGAACTTCGCGACACCAGGCACATCACCCGACCGTTGTCACGGAGGAGAACGCATCATGTCGAAGCGGACCGTCGCCTTCGCGATCAGCACCGCTGCCCTGGCCGGATCGGCGCTCGTCCCGGCGGCGGAGGCCGGGACACCGCCCGGACTGAGCATCACGGCGGTGATCAGTTCCTCGGAGGTCGAATGAGCCTGTGCCACTACCTCCAGTGCCCGGCGGTGAGCCGCTGTCGGAACCTCACCGACCGGCCCGGCCGACAAGGTCCGCAATGTTTCGGCCGAGGGTGCCCGGATCCCTTCATCGCTCCAGCCTGCAGCTCCGGCGCCGCGGCGGCGGGGGACGGGGCCAGCGGGTTCCCACCGGCGAAGCGGAGTACAGCCTTCCGAAGCGAGCTGGGAATCCCTGTGGCGAGCAGCAGGCTCCGAGCCTGCTGCTCGGAGAACGGCTCCAGTTCACGGACGCACGAAACCTCGGACCAGGCAGGATCCGCGATCCGCTGCGGCTCCGGCGCCAGCCGGGCCGCCAGAACCACCAGACGGGGTTGTGGCGCCGTCGCTCGGCTTCCGTGCAGGACGTGACCGGTCTTGCGGCGGACAGGTCGTGCGAGGTGGGCGATCAGGTGGCGGATCTCAGGGACGGTCAGCGGTATCCGCTCGGGCGGCCGCGCGTACCTCGGCGAGCGCTCGCCGTGCCAGCGGCCCGAAGCCCTCGCTGTTGTCGGTGTCGATCCACTGATCGAAGGCGATCTCCCAGGCGAGCATGCCCAGCTTCGAGGCCACCCGCGCAGTCAGGCTCGGCACGCCGCGGCGGTCGAGGGCCTCGATCATCGAGGCGGCGAGGTCGATCCGCTTCAGGGCTTCGCGTTCACGCAGTTCCGTATTGGCGTTCAGCACGGCCTGGCGCCGGCCGCTGAACTCGCGGCGATCAGCGGTGAAGAACGCCCGGCCGAGCGCATCGAGAGCGTCCGCCACCGCGTCGAGCGGCCCGGCCGCCGGCGGCGCCGAGGCGATCCCTTCGACGAGCAGACCGGTCACCGTACCCCTGTCGAAGAGCACCTCGCGCTTGTCCGGGAAGTATCGGAAGAACGTGCTCTTGGTGAGCCCCGCGCGCTCCGCGATCTCGATGACGGTCGTGTTCTCGTAGCCGCGCTCCTCGAAGAGGTCGAGGGCGGCGGCGGCGAGTCGTCCTGGTGCGTCGGGTTGCCAGCGAGCCATGGGAACAGTGTACGGGACTTAGTCCCATCACTGCTGTAGGGTCCATGAGACCAAGTCCCATCACTGTCCGGGAGGTCCCGATGAGCAGAGCTGTCCGTTACCGGCACTTCGGCGGTCCCGAAGTACTCGAACTGCAGGAGATACCCGAGCCGCACGCCGCTCCGGACGAGGTTCGCGTCCGGGTCACGGCCGCCGGGCTGAATCCGATGGACTGGCAGATCACCGCACAGCCCGACATGGCGGCGCGGTTCGGCATCACCTTGCCGGCCGGGTTCGGCAGCGACTTCGCCGGCGTGGTGGACGAGGTGGGTGCCGACGCCACGGGATTCGCGGCCGGCGACCGGGTGTACGGGGCTGCGATCGGCCGGTCAGTCGCCGACTTCGTGCTGGTCCAGACCCCCGCGGCACACCTGTGGCCCACTCCGGAGGGCATCCCTGACGAGGTCGCGGCCACGCTTCCGGTGTCCGGCCTGACGGCCGCCGCGGCGCTCGCCGCGATCGAGCCCCGCACCGGGGACACCGTCCTGATCGGTGGGGCGGCGGGCGGCGTGGGCATCTTCGCCGTGCAACTGGCGAAGCTTGCGGGTGCCCGAGTGCTCGGCACCGCCTCCGCGGGCACGTTCGGATTCCTGCGCGGGCTCGGCGCCGAACCCGTGGCGTACGGCCCCGGCCTGGCGGACCGGGTGAGGGCCCTGGCGCCCGAGGGGATCACCGCCGCCACCGACCTCTTCGGACGGGAAGCGGCCGAGACCGCGCTCAAGCTCGGCGTGGCACCCGAGCGGATCTCCGTCGTGGCCGACGGCCCCGCCCCGCCCACCGGTGTGCGCAAGACGGGCGCCCTCGACGCGGATCCGGGCGCCCTGGGACGGATCGCCGACCTGATCCGTTCTGGCCGGATCACGATTCCGATCGCGGCGACCTTCCGGGTCGAGCAGATTCGCGAAGCCGTGACGACGCAGGCCGGGCGGCACGTTCACGGCAAACTCGTGATCGCACTGTGAACCGGCACAAGGTGGACTCGGCGACACCGATCCCCGCCGCCACCGCGTAGACGGCCACCGGCGGCACCCGTGACGAGCAGTGGCCGGCGTGGACCTCCGTCGGGGCTGGGAAGCTCTGCCGGAGGAGCGGCGCCGGCCTTCGGCCGGGGTCTACTTCCCCGGGCTACCGATCATGATCGCCCGCCTCTCATGCAGGGTGGCAGCAGTGCGGGTGTGGGCGGCGGTCGGCCCGCCCGGGGGGAGTGGATCCCGAAGCGTTCGCCGAGCTCGTCGGGCGGACAGACGCGGCCCCGGAGGACCACCGTGCGGTGACCGGCCCCCGGTGACCGCGGGCCGGTCTCCTCAGCTGCCCCCGATGGATCCGGATCCGGCGGCACCGGTGACCGCGGCGACCTCGCGGCGCGAGCGGACACCGAGTTTGCCGAGGATGTGGGAGACGTGGGTCTCCACGGTGCGCCGCGACAGCAGCAGTCTCGCGGCGATGTCGGGATTGGACAGCCCCTGCACGACCAGGTCGGCCACGCGCTGCTCGGTGACGGTCAGCGCACCCCGGCCGGAGGCGGGCCGGGAGCGCGGTCCCCGGATCCCGGCCCGCACTCCCCAGCGGCGCATGCGGGCGGCGGCGCGGCGCGCGTCCCAGACCGCGCCCAGCCCGGCGTAGACCGCGAGGGCCTCGTCGAAGGCGGCGCGGGCCGCGGCGCGCTCCCCGGTGGCGGCCCGGAGCACCGCGAGGTCTTCGAGGGCGTTCCCGAGGTCCGGGAGCCGATCGGCGGCGCGGTGGTGCTCGATCACGGCGAGCAGCCGGGCCGGGTCGTCGTGCAGCAGTCCGCGGCACCACTGGGCGGCGGCCCGGGTGGCGGGCAGCGGTTCGATGTGGGCGTGCCGCCGGCTCTCCAGCGCCGCGGTGCGCGCCGTGCGCCGGTCGTCCACGGCGAGCGCCAGCCGGACCAGGCCGACCAGCCACTCCGGATGCCTCCGGATGTCGAACTCGTACCCGTGGGCCAGCAGCACCGCCAGCACCTCCAAGGCCTCCCGGGGGCGGCCCGCGCGCTCCAGGGCGAGGCTGCGGGCGACGATCCGGTACGAGGCCGCCACGGGCCAGGTCGGGAGCACCACTTCGGCATCCTGGGCCTCCGGCTGCCCGGGTGCCTGCGGCCGGCTGTCCCGCCGGGCGCCGATCAGCGCCCGCAGGCTGTGCCGGGCAAGCTGCCAGCGGCCGTGCGGCAAGTCGGTGGCCTCGTCCAGGACCGCCTGTGCGTCGTCCCACCGACCGTGCTCGTAGTACCTCTCGGCGATCCTCACCAGGTTCATCGAGAGCAGCGTCGATCCGGTCCGCTCGGCGAGGGCACGGGCGTGCGCCAGGGACTCCTCCGCCTCCCGGGGGCGGCCGAGGCTGTCCAGTGCCACGGCCCGGTGGCCCAGCAGCATGAGCCTCAGGTCCACGAGCTCGCGATCGTTGCCGATCTCCGCCAGCGCCCGGTCGGCCAGGACCAGCGCACCGGGCTGGTCGCCCTCCCGGATGCGGATCAGGGCGCCCGCGTTCAGGGCGTAGCCCACGGTCGTGGCGCTGTCGAGCCGCAGTCCTTCGGCGAGTGCCGCGGTCATCGCCGCGCGGCCCGCGTCGAGCCGGCCCTGGAACCCCCGGGCGAGCGCGAGCAGGGCCATCAGCCGCGCCCGCCAGCGCGGGGCGAGCCGTGGGTCGCCCCGCGCCGCACGCCAGTTCGCCTCCACGTCCTGGTAGCGGCCGGCCCGCAGCGCGATGCTGGTGAGCAGCCACCGGGCCCGGCCGACGAGTTCGCGGTCGGTGGTCGTCAGCAGGACGGTCCGGGCGAGTTCCTCGGCGCGGTCGACGGGGCCCGTGCGGAAGTAGAGCTCCGCCAGTCGGTCGGCCAGCACGGGGCGCCTCGGACATTCCGCGTCCGTGCGCCGCAGGGCGTGTTCGAGCAGTTCGGCAGCGATCGCCGGGGCCCGGTGGACCAGCTGCGCCGCGTTGTCGGCGAGCCACTCCCACTCCCAGCCGTCGGCTTCTGCCAGGACGGGGAGGATCAGCTCGGCCACGCGCTCGACCGGCGCACCGGCGGCGACCAGCTGCTGCGCCGCGTGCCGCCGGAGCCCCGCGCGCAGGGCGGACGGGACGCTCTCGTGGATCACCTCCTTCAGCAGCGCGTGGCGGAACCGGAGCCGGGGCCCGGCGGACTCCAGCACGCCCGCGCTCAGGGTCTCCTCCACCGCCGTCAGGAGGTCACCACGTCCCGCCGCTGCCGTCAGATCGGTCGCCGAGAACTCGGGACCGAGCAGGGAGGCGGTGCGCAGCACCTGCTGGGCCTCGGGCGAGAGACCGGCGAGCCGGTCCGCGATCACGTCGGCCAGGCCCCGGAGCTCCCCCGGGTCGCGGCCGTCAGCGGACAGCTCCACCGTGCCCGCGGCGCGGTGGAGGGATCCACAGCGCACCAGTGCGGCCAGCAACTCCCTGACGTACAGGGGGTTTCCGGCTGCGGAGCCGAGACGTGCGACGAGCCGCGGTCCGGGGGTGCCTCCGGCCAGCGCACCCGCCAGCTCCGACACGCTCGCCTCGCTCAGGCGATCGAGCGCGAGCACCCGTCCGCCCCGAACGTGGAGCTCGCGACGCAGCCGGGCCAGAGCCGGCCGGCGCGGTGCCGGCCGGCAGGTCCCGACGGTCAGGAGCGGCCGCTGCACCGCGGTCCGGCAGAGGCGGCGCCACATCAACAGGGTCGCTTCGTCCGCCCACTGGAGGTCCTCCAGCACCAGGAGCACCGGCCCGGAGGCACACAGGTCGTCGACCCGTGCCAGCAGGTGCTCGGTGGCAGCCCCCACCGGATCGGCGCCCAGCGGGTCGCGGCCCTTGCGGGTCCGCGGTCGTCGACGCGGAGGTACGGTCTCCGCGTGCCGGGGGCCGGCCGACGGCGGGGGCACACCGAGGAGCCGTGTGATGGCCGAGAGCGGACACCGCTGACCCAGTTCGTCGCACTGCCCGGACAGCACCGCGCATCCGGCGGCCCGGGCCGCGGCGAGCGGTGCGGCGAGCAGCGCGGACTTGCCGATGCCGGGTTCGCCCTCGACCAGCACGCCGCCCCCGCGGCCGGCCGCGACACCGGCGACCAGACCCTCCAGCACGGCGCTCTCGGCTTCCCGTCCCGTCACGCCGACCATCTGCAGAATCAGCATGTACATGACCTTAGCCGGATCGAGCGGGGTGCCAAACGTCGCGCACGTCACGCACGTCGGCGGCGGGCACCACGAGCGGCCGGGGGTCCGGCGCCGTACGCGGGACCCGGTGCCGCACGCGGGACCGGCGCCGTACGGCGGCCCTGGATCTCAGTGAGGCTCACGGATGTCTCCGTGGATCCGCCGCCGGACGATCGTCCGACAGCCCGGTACGCGCTCCATGGCGCGATCGGTGCTCGTCCGCCACGCCCCGCCCGCCGAGCCGGCGTTCACACCACCGGTCGTCGGCCGGCGGGGTGCCGGACGACCGGTCACCGTCACCACGCGAGGAAGGTCCCGCATGCCCCTTCGACGCTCGGCCCTGAGGATCGCCGCGGCCGCGGCCGCGGTCTCCGCGATCGCCCTGCCCACCTCCGCCTCCGCCTCCCCCGCAACCCCCGCCCCCTCCCCCGCCTCCACCGCCTCCACCGCGCCGGCGGCCGGCGCGGCGCAGGCGACGGCGGCGGGCCAGGCCGGATTCATCGTGAGCAAGGCCCAGTTCGGCCAGATGTTCCCGAACAAGAACCAGTTCTACACCTACGAGGCACTGGTCGGTGCGATGAGCGCCTACCCCGGCTTCGCGCACACCGGGAACGACGCGCTTGAGCGACGGGAGGCGGCGGCCTTCCTGGCGAACGTCAGCCACGAGACCGGCGGCCTGCGCTACGTCGTCGAGCAGAACACCGCCAACTATCCGACGTACTGCGACACCACCCGCCCCTACGGCTGTCCGGCGGGCCGCGCGGCCTACTACGGGAGGGGGCCGCTCCAGCTCAGCTGGAACTTCAACTACAAGGCGGCGGGGGACGCCCTGCACATCGACCTGCTCCACAACCCGAGCCTGGTCCAGACCAATCCCCAGATCGCGTGGAAGACCGCGCTCTGGTACTGGAACACCCAGTCCGGGCCCGGCTCCATGACGCCCCACCAGGCGATCGTCAACGGCGCCGGATTCGGTCAGACGATCCGCAGCATCAACGGCGCCGTGGAGTGCAACGGCCGGAACAACGCCGAGATGCAGGACAGGATCACCCTGTACCAGAGGTTCTCACGGATCCTCGGCACCTCGCCCGGCGCCGACCTGACCTGCTGAGCGGGGAGGGGAAGTCATGCGCAGGTTCCTGATCAGGCTGTTCGTCGCGATGACCGCGGCCGCACTGACCGCCGTGCTGCCGAGCGCGGGGGTGGCGAGCGCGGGCGTGGCACCGGGTGCGACGGCGGCGAGCGGGTCGGCCGCGGGTGCGGCACCGGCGGCCCGCACCGCGGCAGCCGCGGCGGTCAACCACACGGTGACGTTCGTGAACCACTCCTCGCAGAAACTGTGGATCGGAAGCGGCGTCAACACCGACGGGTCGAAGCAGTTCGCCCGGCTGCCGGTCCTGGCTCCCGGACAGTCGGCGACGGTGACGATCCCCGAGACGACCGCCCCGTTCCACTGGCGCGGCAAGTTCTTCGCGCGGCAGGGATGCGGCGGCACCTCCGGCAGCACCTTCCACTGCCGGGTGGCCGACTGCGGCCCGTTCGCCGACCACTGCACGGCGGGCGAACAGCCCGCAAGTCTGGCGGAGTTCAACTTCGACAGCAAGGACGGCGCCGCTCCCTGGTACGACGTGAGCTACGTGAACGCGTTCTCGCTGCCGGTCACGATCACTCCGGTGAACGCCACGGTTCCGGACGGTGGGGGCTGCGACACACGGGGCTGCGCGGCGAACCTCCTGTCCCTCTGCCCGCCGTCCGACCTGACGCGCGGGCCGGACGGCAAGCCGATGCTGTGCACCAACCCCAGCCGGGACACCCCCAGCGACTACAGCCGCGCGCTCAGCGCGAAGTGCCCCAAGGCCTACACGTGGTCCAAGCAGGACCAGGTGCCGGGCAACAAGGTGATGCAGCAGTGCAGCCACTGCAGCGGCTTCACCGTCACGTTCGGGCCCACCGCGTGAGCCGCCCGTCCCGGCACGACGCCCTGCCGCGTCGAACACGTCTGCTCACCGTCCTGCTCGCGGTGCTGACCTGGCTCACGGTCGCGAGCCCGGCCGACGCGTCCGCAGCAACGGTGAAGAAGAAGGGCGTGAGTGCCTGGAACTTCACCGACGTCACCAAGGCACTCGCCGACTCCAGGGCCGGCTGGTTCTTCACCTGGGCCTCGGACCGACAGCAGATCCGGCCGCCGGCCGGCGTCGAGTTCGTGCCCATGATCTGGGGCCCGGCCTCGGTGACCGACGCCCAACTCACCACCGCCAGGAAGGAGGGCACGACCCTGCTCGGGTTCAACGAACCCGACCTCCCGGCACAGGCCGACATGAGCGTGACCAAGGCCCTCGACCTGTGGCCCCGGCTCCAGTCGACCGGCATGCGCCTGGGGGCGCCGGCGGTCGCCGGCGGCGGCGACGTCGCGGGCGGCTGGCTCGACCGGTTCATGAAGGGCGCCACCGCCCGTCACTACAAGGTCGACTTCATCCCCCTGCACTGGTACGGCTCGGACTTCCGCGCCGATGCCGCGACCGGTCAGCTGCGCAGCTACCTCCAGGCCACCTACGACCGGTACAAGAAGCCGATCTGGCTCACCGAGTACGCCCTGACCGACTTCTCCGGCGGCACCCCGAGGTACCCGACACCGGACCAGCAGGCCGCGTTCGTGGCGAAGTCGACCGCCATGCTGCAGGGGCTCCCCTTCGTCGAACGCTACGCCTGGTTCACGCTCTCGGCGGACCGCGGCGGCACCGGCCTCTACAACGGGGCGGCGCCCAACCGGGTGGGTGCGGCCTACCGCGCGGCAGGCTGAGCCCGGGCCCCGCGGCGTCGGGGCCGCACCCCCTCGCGGGTGCGGCTCCGACGGGGCAACGCCGAGCCTCCGGGCTCCGACGGCGCAACACCGAGCCTCCGGGCCTCGACGGCGCAACACCGAGCCTCCGGGCCCCGACGGCGCAACACCGAGCCTCCGGGCTCCGACGGCTCCACTTCCGACGGCCCCACCACGGTGCAGTTCCGGCGGAGTTGACCGGCGGGTAACCGAGCCCGGATGCCCTCCACCGAAGACGTCCCCCGAACACCTGGAGCCCGCATGGAACCCACCACCGCTCCCCACCGGCGGCGCCTGCTCGCGCCCGCCGCCGCCTGCCTCGCCCTGTCGTGTTCCGTCGTCGGCACCGCAACGCCGGCGCGCGCCTTCAGCGCGGGCAACCACGAGAAGATCACCCGGGCCGCCCTGGCAGCGGGGGGCTGGCACCCGAACTCGCTGACGGCGATGGCGGACGGGAACTCGGGCGCGATCGTCGCCAACGACCACGGCCGGTACTTCGGCATCGGCGAGCTCCACTGCGACAACGCCGACTACCTCGCCCCCGCGTACGACAGCCACTACCCCCGCACCCGCGGACAGGCCGACACCGAGCTCATCGACTGCATCGCGAGTTCCGTCGACCACCTCAGGCGGGCCCTCACCTCCGCTGACCGGCTGGTCGACGCCGACGGTCACGTCGTCGCCGCCCAGGTCTCCATCTCCCCGGCGTGCAACTGGGACGACGGACCGGGGCGGGCGAAGTGCGAGGTCCTGGAGGACCTGGGCCGCGGTTGGCACCAGATCGAGGACTTCTACGCCCACAGCAACTGGGCCGACCACGCCGGACCGGGCGCCATCGGCGTCAAGAACCCGCCGGGTCTGGGCAGGACCGATCTCCCCGCGTTCTTCTCCATCAGCCGCTACAGCTCCATGAGCAGGGCGGACTGGGTCAAGGACGCCGGCAGCCACATCCCGCGCGACCTGACGACCGGCTGCTACCCGGACAGCGACCACTCCGGCAGGGCCTCCGACTGCACGAACCGCGTCACCCACGACGGCGTCCTGAACAAGGACACGGACGACAGCCCCCGCTCACGCGTCGACCACGACTTCGACCGCGCCTACGACCTCGCCGTCAAGGACATCGCCCGCCAGTGGCGGAACTTCGAGGACGAACTCCGGCGCAGGTACCCGACCAACGGCCGGGCCGCGGCGATGATCTGCGCCATCACCCATGACCACCCGGACAGGACCTGCCGCTGACACCCCGGCACGGCTGCCGGCAAGCCCGGCGGGCCGGGCGGCGGCCGGCAGGGGTTCGACTCCCACGACGCGGCGGATCCGGGTGGGCTCGACGAAGACGGTGACCCGCCGCTCGCCGGGCAGGCGCCAGCCGTACTCCTCGACGCCGAGGTACTTCCGGGCGAGGCGGTCCATCTGCCGGTCGGACCGCTCCCCGGTCACGAACTCGACGGCCCGGCCGTGGATCTGGATCCGGTCGTAGGGATCGGCCGCGTCGGCGCTGGAGAGGCAGACCCGGGGGTCGTGGCGCAGGTTGCGCTCCTTGATCCGGCCGATGGAGGTGTTGAAGTACACCCGGTCGCCGTCGACGCCCAGCCACATCGGGGAGACGTGCGGGGCGCCGTCCTCCCCGGTGGTCGCCACGTACCAGATGCGCGGCTCCGCCACCCTGACCCGGATGTCCTCCGGCCAGATGCCCACCGGCCGCCCCTTCGTCCCGCCGTCGCGGCGGCTTTCGCCACGACTGTCCACTGATGGTGCCTCAGTCCGACTTCAGGGGTCAGGAGGCGCAGCGGCCGGCGGCTCTCCGGCGTCGACCGCTGCTGCCGGCAGCCTCGTTCGCGGCCGGCCACGGGGCAGCTCGCGCGGGCCGACGGCGGGCGTGGAGGGCAGGGAAACGGCGGATTCGCTCAGTGTGAAGTCACCCGGTGGCCGGTTTGCGGCGGGGTGGGAGACAGAAGTCGGGATCCATGATTGTCTGATGGGCAAGCGGCAAGGAAATGACGTGTCATACGAAGAAAGCTCCGTATAAGAAAATTTTTGAAGGGATCCCCCTTCGGGCGGGACCGGTCCGCGGCCGATGGCGTCGAGCCGGCCGGACCGGGTCGGGAATGACCGCCGTCGACCGGGCTCACCGCAGTGCCTCCCGCGCCGGGAGGTGGTGCACCGAGGACGTCAACCAGGGTGCGCCGGGTGGCAGTCGGGGCCGATGCAAGCGGCTCCCGGCTCCGGTGACGGCACTTTCCCCGGGTTGCGGTGACAGCCGGCGGGCCGTGGGCGCGATCGGCCGGGAGGGCCATGGCCGCGACGCGGGAGATCGCGACGGCAACCTGGTCGTACACATTGCTTTGCCATGGAGTCACGGCACGCCCGCCGATGTGACGGCGCATCAGAGGAGCCGAGTCGTCGGTAACCGGCGCAACGGCGGGAGAGCCGAAAGTTCGCACAAGGAGGGGTGGATGGCCTGGATCGGGGCGGGGCGTGGGCCCGAGCTGGCGCGGCTGAGCGGTGTGCTCGACAGAGCCCGCGCCGGTCAGCCGGCCACGGTGCTGATCGAGGGGGAGCCGGGATGCGGGAAGTCCGAGACGGTGGCGGCACTGGCCGCGCTCGCCGCCGACGCGGGGTTCCGGGTGGCCGTCGCCAACGCGCGGAGCCTGCCCGACGCGCCGTTCGCGGCCGCCGACGAGCTGCTCGGCCGACTGCTCGCGAAGGGCGCGCCGACCGCGGACCGGACACCCTCGCCGGAGGTCCTGGGCGATCTGGTCGAGCTGGTCCGGGCAGAGGCCCGCCGCGCACCGGTGGCCCTCTGCCTCGATGACGCAGCCCACCTCGAACCGTGGTCGTTGCGCTGGCTGCTGGCCCTGGCGGCATCCGCGTTCCCCCACCAGCTGGTGGTCGCGCTGTCCGCCGGGCACTTCGGCGGCGCCGAGCTCGGCCCGGCGGCCGAACTCTCCGCGTTCGCCGAACACATCGCCCTCGCCGGTCTGCCGGAGACCGCACTCGTCGACTTCGCGGCCGCCCGCTGCGAAGTCGGACTCGACGAGGAGGCCGCGAAGGTCTGCCACGAGTTGACCGGCGGCAACCCCGGCCTGCTGCAGGCCCTGCTGTCCGAGCACACCGGCTCCGCTCCCACCGCCGGGACACTGCGCGCCACCGCCGCTCCGAGGACGCTCCCGGGAGCCGAGCGCTGGCTGGGCGGCCTCGGTGAACCGGCGCTCGCGCTGGCGAGGGCGGTCGCCGTGCTCGGCGTGGACGCGGAGATCGCGCAGGCCGCGGAGCTCGCGCGGCTGACCGTGACGGACGCCCTGACCGCGGTCGACGAGCTGGTCGACCGGAGACTGCTCGCCAACCGGACACCGCTGGCCTTCCGCCACCCGCTGCTCGCCTCGATGGTCATCGGCGCGATACCGGTCGGCACCAGGGCCGCCCTCCACCTGCGAGCGGCCGAGATCCTGCGCGACGGGCACTTCGACGTGACCGGGGTGGCACGACAACTGGTCGCGGCCGGCCCGCTCGGCCTGGACTGGACGGTACAGCCGCTGCGGACAGCGGCCCGCAGGCTGACGCAGGAGGGCCGGGCCGAGGACGCCGCGCGGCACCTGCGGGGGCTGCTGCGCGAGCCGTTGGACCCGCAGGTGAAGGCGGCCGTACGGCGTGAACTCGCCGCGCTGGACGCTTTCGTCGACCCGGAGCTCACCGTGCGCCGGCTGGACGCGGCACGGCTGGAGGCCGAGGAACCGCCGACCGTGACGGAGCACACGGTGGCCCTCGCCACACTGCTGACCGAGTGCGGGCGTCCCGCGGACGCCGTGGCGGTCCTCGACGACACCGCCCAGCGGCTCGGCCCGGCCGCGGGCGCGCACGTCCGGAGGCTGCGGCTGCACAAGGCGCTCATCTGCCGTGGCGGTCCCCCCTGGCTGGCGAGGTCCGCCGATCGTCCGGACGAGCCGGTCGGCGAGGATCTGCAGCCGGACGGCGGCGGCTGGGAACTGCCCGCCCTACGAGCCACCGAGGCGGTGGCCGCGGGGGTGGACAGGACGACGGCCGTGCGCCACGCCAGGCTGTCGCTGGCCGGTGCGGGCGAATGCCCGGGCCGGGGCCTGTGGCACGGGTGCAGCGCGCTCATCCGGGCCGACGAGCTGACCGAGGCGTGGACGCACTGCAGCCGGACCCGCCTGGCCGGGGGTGTGCCGCCCGGGCGATGGGACCACGTCATCGCCGAGCTGCTGCGCGCCGCGATCCACCGGGTCCGCGGTGACCTGGCCGGCGCGGTGGACACGCTGACACCCCTGACCGACCGGCTGTGCGCGCTGGTGCCCCAGGGCCACCTGCTGGCCACTCGCGCCGTGGCGGCCATGGTCGAGGCACGGGCCCTGACGGGCGACACCGACACCGCCCGTACGCTGCTCGACGCCTGCGGGCTGGACCGGGAGCTGCCGCTGCGGCAGGACACCCCGGCCGTGCTCTCCGCGCGAGCCGTGTTACGGGAGCAGAGCGGCGACCCGGCGGGCGCGCTCGACGACCACCTGGCCGCCGGAAAGCTGCTGACCGACTGCCAGGTGCGCAATCCCGCCGTGCTGCCGTGGCGCTCGCGCGCCGCACGGTTGCTCACGTCGGCGGGCGAGACCGCCGAGGCGGCCGGGCTGGCCGGCGCCGAACTGGACGACGCACGCCGGTGGGGCACACCGCGCGCGATCGGGATCGCCGAACACGCCCTCGCCATGACCGAGACCGGCACACGGCGCATCAGCCCGCTGACCAGGGCCGTCGCCACGCTGACGCGCTCACCGGCCAGGCTGGAGCTGGCGGCCGCCCGGTTCGACCTGGGGACCGCGCTGAGCGAGGGCGGCCGGCTGCACGAGGCGCACACCGAGTTCGTGGCCGCCCTGGCCACGGCCGGGGCCTGCTCCGCGCAGCCGCTGGTGAACGGAATCACGGAGGCCCGGCGGGCGATCCGGCCGGAGTGGACGGACGAGCCGCCGAATCCGGTCCTGACGGGCCTGACCTCGCAGGAACTGAAGATCCTCGGCCTCGCCCGGGACGGTCACACCAACCGGGCGATCGCCGGGAAGCTCTTCGTCACCGTGCGGACGGTGGAGTTCCACCTCTCCGGCGCCTACCGCAAACTCGGGATCTCCGGACGCCGGCAGCTCGCCGAGATCATCCCGAGAACGGCGGGGCCGCGGTGAGGGGCGCACCGCCGCAAGGGCCTGTCACCCTCGGGCCGGTCCGTCCTCCCACTGCGCGCCGATCCGGGCCCACTCGGGAGTGCCGGCGCCGGACGCGGACACCACGTACCGCTGGAAGGAGCCGGTCGCCGAGACACCGTGCACCGATTCGACGGTGTTCGCCGCCAGGTGGCACAGCAGCGCCCGGTCCACCGGTTTGAGCCCCAGGCGGCCCAGGTGGACGTACAGGTAGTTCACCACCAACCGGAAGGAGGCGAACCAGTGGTCGGTCCGCAGGAAGTCCGCGTGGCCGTGGTCGCTCCGCAGGAGCCGGTGGAACTCGCTGACCTGCCGGGTCGGCATCCTCGGCGCCCGGCCGGCCCCGAGCAGCGACACCTCGCCGGAGGCCAGCAACGGGTACGCGACCCGCTGGTACCGGCGCACCGTCTCGGCCCACTCCAGGACGAACGGCGGGGCGTCCGCCTCGCCGGCCAGGGCGGCCTCCACCGCGCGCAGGCGCCGCGACAGCGCCTCGGCCTGGCGCCGGTGGCGCTCGTCGAAGGCCGCCCGGTACCCGGTCGGGTCCCGGGTACGGGACAGGAAGGCGTCCGCGTGCGAGCGCAGCGACAGGAAGCCGCGTTCGATCGGGGCCCCACCCTCCTCGAACGGGATGGCCGTGGCCGCCGTGGTGGTCCACATCAGGTCCAGCGCCAGCGTCGGCAGCGCGCCGCCGGAGTGCAGGTGGTCGTACATCCGGAACGCCGGATCGGTGGTGTCGCTGAGGAAGTCGGCCAGCAGTTCGCTGGCCCGCATCGACCCGAGCACCTGCAACCTGTGGTCGTAGGGCTGTTCGAGCACGGCGTTGTCGGAGACCCAGGGGTGCAGCGGCCCGGTCTCCATCTCCAGCTCCGCCAGCCGCCGGTGCACCGGGGCGAGGGCGGCCTCGTCCAGCCGGACCGTCGAAGGACGGGCCCGCAGGTACTCGGAGAGCACCGCGACGACCTTCGGCCGCACCTCGTCGGCCCAATGCTCCTCGGAGGTAAGGAAGTTCAGCCGCAGGTGCGGACCGCGCCGCCAGTGCCGGCCGAACCAGGCACCGCTGACCGACGCGCGGACGGCCTCGAAGGCGGGCCGTACGGCATGCCGTACGAGTGCGGCCTCGGCGCTCTCGTCGTGGTGGTGGACGTGGATGCTGTGCCAACGGGCCGGTGCGCCGCTCATGAGGTGGTCAACGCCTCGGGCAGTTCCGCGAGGACGCGGCCGATGAGGAACCGCAGCTGGTTCTCCTCCCACAGGGTCAGCCCGAGCCGGTTGCTGACCAGGTGCGCGCAGCGCAGCAGCACCAGACTGGTGCCCGGGTGCTCGGTGGCGGCCAGATCGAGCGGGCCGGCCAGCGGTGAGGCGGCCCACTCACCGGAGAAGACGCCCTGCTCCTCCAGCGCGTGCAGGTCGTCCCGCAGCCGACGCACCGACGCCAGCCAGTACCCCCGCTGGTCCGTGCCGTCCGACCTGGCCGCCGACCGCCAGGTGCGCAGCGCCCGCTCCCGGAGGCGGTCGCGCTGGGCCAGGTGGCGGGCCACCGTCTCGGGGGCCTCGGGACCGCTCCCGAACGGCAGCGGCGGGCCGCCGTGGCGGCGCCAGCGGTCGCGCACCTCCTCGCACAGCGCGAACACCCCCACGATGAGGTCGAAGGCGAGCAGGGCGCGCTGCTCCGCGGTCGCCTCGGAGGCCACCACCGAGAGCGCCAGCCGGCTGGACTCGAAGAAGTGCCGCTCGACGGCGGCGAGGGCCGGCCCGTACCCGTAGTCCGCGTGCTCGGGCTCGTACGGAAGGAACTCCACCGTGTTGTTCGGCCGCACCACCTGGTCGTGACCCGCCCGGCCCTCCAGGCCGGCCAGGCCCTCGGCCACCAGGGCGAAGCGCGAGCGGTCCACGACGTCCGGGGCCGGGCGGCCGGCCAGGAACGCCCGGACCAGCGTCCCGGTGCGCAGTTCGACCTCGGCCCGGTCGGCGGCGCGGGCGGGCAGCAGCCGCAGCCGGACGTGCGGGCCGCCCTCCCAGTACCGCAGGAAGAAGTA
Organism: Kitasatospora sp. NPDC038210; assembly: GCF_055600605.1. Classification (NCBI taxonomy): domain Bacteria; kingdom Bacillati; phylum Actinomycetota; class Actinomycetes; order Kitasatosporales; family Streptomycetaceae; genus Kitasatospora; species Kitasatospora sp. NPDC038210. Next base: position 49,193 of record NZ_JBVJYK010000034.1, read on the forward strand.
CCGCTGCACCAGGCCCTCGGCGAGCAGCGCCCCGGTCAGCGGCCGGACGCAGTCGGTCAGCAGCCCGTCCTGGTCGGTGTCGTAGAAGACGTGCGCACACACCCAGTCCCGGGCCCGCGCGGCTTCGGGGTCCAGCCGGTCGCTAGCGGTCGCCATCGTGTCCTCCGTTGATCTCGACGAGGTATTCGGTCACCCGGGACCCGTGGTCCCCGTAGCGCGGTGCGTCGGCCGGGTCGGGCAGCGCCTCCTGGAGGAACAGCACGTGCTCCGGTCCGGCCAGCATCCGTTCGAAGACGCCGACCAGCAGCAGGTTCGCGAAGTCGACGTACAGCGGTTTGCGGGACTTGATCCGCCACACGCTGCCGCCGACCACCGAGGCCGGGTCGAGCGCGCGGACGAAGCAGCGGACGGGCACGCCGTGCTCGCGCAGCCAGCCGGCCAGCCGCAACAGGTAGGGGCGGTCGGCCTCGCCCCCGCGGCGGACCGGCACCGCGCTCACCGGGAACACCCACTGGCGGCGGCTCACCGTGGTCCTGCCGATCACCACCGCGGGCTCGGCCAGCGGCCGGCCGACCCCGTCGAGCGAGGTGTCGCCGAACATCCGCCGGCCCGGGATGAGCAGGTTCGGTGTGGCGCCGAAGGCCTGCATCAGCAGCCGGGCGGCCGGTGGCAGCCACAGCTCCGCGATGAGGTTGGGGTGCACCGGACGCACCTCCGTCCCGCCGGCGCCCGAGCGCAGGGTGAGCAGCCCCAGGGCGGGATCGTGGCGCACCACCAGGTCGCCGAGCGCGATCCGGTGGTCGGCCCCGCGCAGGCTGACGCCCCCGGGGTAGTCGATCTCCTCCGCCACCGCCGAGGTGCGCAGCCCCACGTTGGCGCCGTAGTGGCGGCAGGTGTCGGCCACGACCACGCCGCCCGGCGGCGGTGCCGTGTCCACCTCGACGGCGACGCCGGCCTGGGTGAGCAGTCGGCGGATGCGGTCGCGGCCCCGGCCGTGCCCGGAGTTGACGGCGTTGACCACGAACCGGGGGGCGCCGGGGTCGCCGACGGGCTGCCCGTAGAAGGCCACCGAGTCCGGCGGCCGCATCCACACCGGCCAGTGGTCGGCCAGTGCCGACAGCCGCTCGGGAGAGGGACGAAGCACGCCGTCCCCCGGCACCGGACCGCTCAGCGCCTCGGCGCACAGCTGTGCCCGCAGTCGGGCCAGTTCGCGGATCCTCGGCAGCCGGTGGTGCTCCAGCGCCCGGTACCCGTGCGTGGTGACGGACAGCACGCCCGGCAGTTCGCCGTCCTCGCGCAGCCACTCCTGCACGGCACGGTGGAAGGCGAGGAACGGCACCTCGGCGCCCGCGCCGATCCGCTCGGCGAACGCCTCGGCGAGCGCGACCCGGCCGGGCAGCGCCGGGTCCAGGACGGCGTAGCAGCGGCGCACGAGGTCCAGATCCCGCAGCACCGGTGCCCAGGCTCCCCGGTCGGGGCCGTTCTCCACCGTGACCAGCAGGGCGTTCTCGATGATGCCGTTCCTGGCCGGAACCTCGATTCGCTCCGGCCCGACCAGCAAGCGGATCCGGTGCAGGGCGGCCTCGACGTCCCGCATGCACCGGAGCCGGTCCGCCGCTTCCGGGAGCGTCGGGTAGTCGGCCAACAGGTCGGTCAGCGCGTCCAGTTCGCCCACGACTGCGGTCAGTGCGGGGCTCGCGCCGGCGACCCAGGAGCGCAGTTCGGCGAGCGGGTCCAGCGCCTGGTCGGCGAAGGGCCGCTCGGCCTCCAGCAGTCCGAGCTCGACCAGCCGGCCCAGGTAGGCGTCGGCGGCGGCCGGCGTGCTCCCGGTGCGGGCGGCCACCTGCTCGGCGGCCTGCGCGCGGGTGCGCCCGGCCTCGGTCACCACCTCCACGCAGACCCGGACCTGCGCGCTCGCCGGCAGGCTGCGCAGCGGCTCGTCGGCGCCCGGGCCGAGGAACTGCCAGCGGTCACCGGCCGGCAGGGCTCCCGGGTTCAGCCGCAGCCGCAGGCCCGGCGCGAGGGCGGGATGCCCGCTCATCTCCCGGACCAGCTGCTGGACCACCCACAGGTTGAGTTCCACGACGGTCCGTACGGTGAACCCGGCCGGACCGCCCGTCGCCGCCGGGGTCGGCGTGCCCTCCGGAGCCTCGGCCACCTCCTCGCCCGCCGCGGCGGTCCGGTCCTGCCAGCGTCCGAGGCCGTTGACCGTGAAGGTGCTGAACGGGGTGGTCTTCGTGGTGATCCGGGCGAGGTACTTGGCCAGTCGGAGCGCCAGCCGGCGGTCCGGTGCGCTCTCCTCCGGCCGGTCCAGCCAGATCCGCAGCCGGTCGTGAAGGACCGGGCTGCTCAGCACCAGCCCGTGCCGGAAGGCCGGATCGCCGACCGCCTTGCGCAGCAGCGGGCGCTGGGCCTCGCGGTGGTGGCCGATCAGGTCGTCCAGCAGTGCCAGGTCCCGCCGGTGCGCGGCCGTCAGCTCCAGCCAGGACCGCACCTTGCCGGCCACAGCGGCCGGCAGCAGCGCGCGGACCTCGTCGTTCCAGTACCGGGTCGGCGGCCTGCGGTTGTGGATGGACCGGCGCAGGGCGAGCAGCAGCGGTTTTCCGGCCGGCTCGCGTCCGATCAGCTCGAACAACTGGTCGGAGAGTTCCGCGGCGGCGGCGGTCAAGCGGTCCTCACCGGCCAGCACCGCCTCGACGTGCCGCCACAGTTCCGGTGACCGCAGGTCGTCGAGCATCGCCACCGGCAGGCCGCCGATCCGCACGCCGAAGGTGTCCGGGGTCGAGAAGTCCTGGGCCATGGCCTACTCCAGTCACGGGAAGGGGTGGGGATGCGGATTGATCTCCGACGGGTCCAAGGGTTCGTCCCGGTAGCCGAGTTCGGCGGGGAGGTGGAGGAGTCTGGGCAGGCCGTGGGTACGGCGCATCCGGTGTCCGAAGGTCATCGGCAACAGTCCGGGGATGATCACCTTGGCGCAGGCCAGGCCGCCGGCCCGGTGCTCGTCCGTGGTCTGGTCCACCACGATGACGTCCTGGCCCCGGGCGGTGAACCGCGCGACGACCTCGGCCAGGTCGGCGCGCAGGTCGTCGCCGCGCGGCCGGCAGGTGGCACGCTCGAACGCCTCGGCCACCGGCAGGCCGGCGTCCTCCCCGGGCAGGAAGGAGAACCGGTCGAACACCGCCGGGTGGCAGTACAGCAGGGCGTGGTCGCGCATCTCCCGGACCAGCTCGGGACCGGTGACCATCGCCTCGATCCTGGCCGACTCCTCGCGGTGGGCGACCCGGTTCCAGCCCAGGTTCGCGGTGAGCTCCAACAGCCCGTTGAGCAGGGCCTGTTCGGGATCGAAGTGCGCGCCCGCCGCGCAGATCGCCGCCGGTTCCGGCCCGGGGGACGGGTGCACCGCCATCACCCAGGCGGTGGCGATGCCGTGCTCCGGGGTGGTGGCGAAGGCCGCGACCCGGTGGCCGCTGTCCTGCCTGATCCGCTCCGCCAGCATCCCGATCCGCGGGTCGGCCACCGTGGCGAGGTCGACCCGGGGCACCGGCAGCCGGGCGTACCAGGTGAGCAGGAAAGCGTCCCGTTCCGCCAGCTCCACCACGCCGTGCAGCGCCGCCTCCTCCAGGCAGCCGCCGAGGGCGCACCCGTTGGACACCTCGTACGCCAGCGGCCGGGCGAGCGCACTGCCGTGCCGGGTGCGGTAGTAGGCGTAGTCCTCGGGTACCAGCACCGGTGCGTCGCGGCCGAAGGAGTGGCCCCACACCCAGTTCAGCTCCAGATCCGGGTCGAAGGGCGGGTAGGGGAAGCCGGGCTCCGCGTACCTCTGCGGCGGGTACAGGCCGAGCTCGGTCGGGCAGAGCGCCTGCTCGGCCACGTCGCGGTGGCTCGCCCGCACCGTCGTGCGGCGCCCGCCCGGGCGGGCACCGCCGAGCCGTTCCAGCGCCTCCGCCAGCGCGGTGCGCGCACAGCCCGCGTAGTCCAGGCCCCGGCCGAACCCGGCCTCCTGCTCGCCGCCCGGCAGGTGCAGCGGCGCCGACACCATCGGGTAGCGGTAGTCGGTCCGCACGTCGAGCTGGCGGATCACTCCGGTGTGCCCGTCCACGTAGGTCCGCACCAGGCCGTCCCAGCCGGTGGCGAGATCGCGGACCCGGTAGGTGTCCCGGTCGGGTTTGGGGCGGGCCGTGTCCATCAGGACGGGCGGGTGGTCAACCGGAAGGCCTCCGCAGCCGGGGCAGTCGGGATCGGGAAGGAACGGGTGGCTGTCGACGGCCAGGCCCGTCAGCGACAGGATCACGACGGCACCGGCCGTCCACCGGCCCGGCGGCTGGGCGAGCTCCGCCACGACGAGCTCGCCGACCGCGTCGCGGGCCCAGGCGGACAGCAGCGGGGCGGCGCGGTCGGCCAGTTCCGTGCCGAACCGGCGTACCAGTTCGGCCCTGGGACTGTCGGGACCGAGGGCGCGCTCCCGCCTGGTCCGGGCGCACCGCGCGCAACCCGCCCGGCCCGGCGAGACGTACGGGCCGATGACGACGTTGCCCAACTCGATCCGTACCGGCAGCCATCCGGTGTCCGGCCGCTCCGGTGCGACGGCGTCGTCCCAGCCGTCGCCGGCGGTGACGACCACCGCGCAGTCGGCGCCCGGGTCCTCGACCAGCCGGTGCGTCCGGCGGACGGCGGCCCGGATCGCGGAGGCGAGCAGGCCCGTGCCCAGCACCGCGACACCGTTGGGGCCGGGAGCGCCTGTCGATGCGTCGGTCAAGGTCTCTTCCCTCGTGGGTAGGTGCGGTGCCGTGCCCGGCGCACTGGGTGTGCGCCGGGCACGGCCGTGGCGGCTGCGTCAGCAGCAGCAGCAGGAACAGCAGCTCGCGGGCGTGCCCTGCGAGGTGCAGTTGGACGCGCCGATCTCGACCATCGCGTGGCCGACGTTGATCGACTCCAGGCTCGCGCCCGGCGCGGTGGGCAGGATGTCGAGCTCGTCCACGTTGAGGTCGGCGAGGTCCAGGACGAGGTCCCTTTCCATGGCTGTCCTCCTCTCTTCGTCAGTCGGTTCACCTGAGGACCGCAACCGGTCCTCCTCAACGATCGGTCCGGAACCGGCCCGGGGTCTTCACGGTGGACCCGAAGGTCGACCGTAGGAAACGCGCGCGGTGGTGCTTCGGTGGGCTGTCACCAGACCAGCGGGGCCTCGTACTGCGCGCTGGGCCGGCGCCGGCCGATGACCAGGGTGAAGACGGGCACCTGCGCCTCACCCGCGCCGACCAGGGTGCGGACCAGGCCCTCGTGGTAGCCGTTGGTGATGCGCGCGGACAGCCCCGAGGCGGCCGCGAGCACGCTGATCCGCTGAGCGACGATCCCCGCCTCCTGGTGCAGGATCCGGTAGCCGCGATCACCGAACCAGCGGTCGCCCGCGACCCGGTCGGCGCTCAGGAACACGATCGCGTTGGCCTTCGCCGAGTTCACCGACGGCGTCCGGTCGCAGAGCATCGACACCACGGGGCGCCAGTCCCGGCCGGGAAGGGACACCAACTCCGGTGCCGCGTCGAGCCGGTGGAGACCGGCAGCGGCACCGTCGGCGTTGAGCACGAGCACATGGCAGTCGACCAGCGGGCGGCAGGCCGGGCCGGCGTGGTCGGACGGCACCGGGTCGAGGGCGTACCTGAGGATGCCGGCCAGGTCGTGGGCGGGAAGCCGTCCGCCGTCGGGCAGGAACATCCGGCCGCCCGAGTCGCGCGCCCGCAGGGCCCGGGCCAGTTCGAGGAGTTCGGGTTCCGCGGTGGTCAGCGGTACCCGGTCCGCCGTCCCGGGGCCGTCGGCGGGCAGGTGGAAGGCGTCCTCGTCCACCGGTGCGTCCCAGCCGGTGCCGGTCAGTCGGCCGGCGCGGTCCAGCTCGGTCAGCCGCCACCAGGCGGCCGGATCGGCCGAGTCGGTGCGCAGCTGCCCCGGGCGGATCTCGGGCATCCGGGAGCCGAGTCCCTCACCGCGCGGTACCGGAGCCGTCCCGGACGGCTGCCGGGGGGACAGGTCGAGCACCGCGAAGGTGGTCTCCTCGTCCCCGTCCAGGCCCAGCGCCCGGTTGACGACGCCGTCGTCGAACCGGTGGTGCACCCGGGCCCGCAGCCCCAGCGCGCCCGCCACCAGCAGCGCGTTCCCCACCGTCATACCGGCCTCCTGGGCACAGAGCCGGTAGGCGTAGTCGCGGTAGCGGAACGCCGTCTTGCGGAAGCACACCGACGCCATCATGAGGGCGAGGGTGCCGTCGCGCCCCGTCCCGGTGGCGGTGCGCAGCGGGCGGGGGATGCCGCCGGAACGCAGCCCGGTCAGCGCGTGGTGCGCCGGGTCGTAGTGGTAGCACCCCGCCGGCAGGTCCCCCGCCCCTGCGGCCAGCCACAGGTACAGCTCCACCGGGTAGAAGCAGCGGGCGGAGGCCACCATCCGGTGGTACGGCCAGGCCAGGTGCGGGCCGGACTCCATCCGCCCGAGCCCGTACGTGTAGTGCAGCAGCGCCGACAGGGCCGGCTCGTCCAGGGCGTCGCGGCCGGGGCCGCTCTCGGAGCGGGCCCGGCGAAAGGCGTCGAAGGACCAGCGGGCGTCACCGATCCGCCGGACGGGCGGGCTCAGCACGTGCCGTGGCAGGCCCCGGTAGGTCTTGGTCAGCAAGGGGTCGTCCGACCCGCCCTCCTCGCCGTGCCCCTCCGCGAACAGCTCCTGGACCCCTTCGAAGGTGCGCCACCAGAACCGGAGACCGGCCGGGTCCGCAGCCCTGGCCTCGGACTCACTCACCGGACAACACGACCCGGAGCACGGTCGGGAGCAGCTCATGGACCACGGGATCGTGGTCGAGCGGTACCACGACGGGACGGAGCCCGCGGCGGCGCAGGGCGCCGACCAGCTCCTCCGGGTCGGCTTCGAGCGGCCGGTGCGCGCCGGACGCCTGGTCGGGCGAACAGTCGAGCCCGGAGATCAGGGGTGGCGCGTAGTCAGGCTCACCGGCCAGCACGGCCTGCCGGTCCAGCACGGCCCGCTCCAGCCCGTCGGCCACCGCGTTCGGACCGCAGGTGACCGCGACCGGCCTGCCCTCCTGCCACCACGCGAGCACCGGGATCCCGAGCGCGCCGCCGACGTCGGCGACCGCGACCGCGCCCCGGGCCGCGCGCAGCAGGCCGAGAAGGTCCCGGGCCCTGGCGTCGGGCTCCACCCCGGCGGGATCCAGGGCCACCGCACGCGTCCGGCCGGCCACGACGTCATCCAGCGCCAGCCGGGCGCAGTGCTGGGCGATGCCGTCGGTCACGGCCTCCTCCCAGCCCAAGTGCGCGGTCAGGCCCGTCCCGACGGTGAAGGCCTCGGCCGCGGGCACGGCCAGCGCCCGCCGACCGGTGAGGTCCCAGCCCCACACGGTGCCGCCGGTCCCGAACCTGCGGGGATCGGCCGCGCCCGCCGCGTACACCGCGAGGCCGCGCAGGGCGGCGCGCTGCCGTGCCTCGGCGAAGCCCTGGCCCGAGCCGAAGACCCGCGGAGCGCCGGCGGAGTGCGGCACGGCCTCGGTCACGTTCAGCGGCAGCTGGGTGAAGTCCCCTTCGGCGAGCTCGCGCATGATGCCGGTGTGCGGGTCGAAGCAGCGTGCCGCCCGGGTGGAGAACTCCTGCTCGGTGAGCGGGGCTGCCCGGCTCAGCCGGACGATCCGGTCGGTGAACCGCGCCTCGGGTTCGGGCCGGGCCGGCCGGGCGGCGGGGTGCGGCAGGAACGCGTGGGCCGAGGTGCGCAGAGTCTCCAGGTCGATCCTGGTCAGCTCGTTGTCGTCGGCTGCGGTCACGCCCGTCACCGCCCGGAACGCCGCGAGCCCGAGATGCCCGGCGACCACCGCCGAGGCCGGGCCGGTGAGGAATCCGCTCTCCCGGAACGGGCCGCGCGCACCCAGCCGCAGCCAGGCCGACTGCCACTGGGGACCGGCCGGACCCAGCCAGGCGACGTCGTCGAGCACCAGCCCCTGCACCAGGAGGGTGCCCGAGTCCCGGCACAGCCGGTCCAGGCGCAGCGCGCGGTCCACCTCGGAGGCCCCGGCCACGTGCAGCACCACGTCCGCGCGGGCGAGCGCGGCCTCCTCCTCGTCGGACAGCGGGACCTGGACCAGCGTCTGGTCCGGGTCCCGCAGTGCCGCCTCGGCCACCAGCTCGGCCAGCCGGGCGGTGTCCGTCGCGTTCTGCGGGGTCCGCACCGCGCGGAGCCGACGGACCCCGCAGTGCAGCGCCGAGCAGACCAGCGCGGTGAATGCCGGACCGGAACCCAGCACCACCACCGTGCTGTTGCGCCACGACTCGAACCGGCGGGCCGCCGAGTCCCGGTGGTACTCGACGAAGGCGATCTCGGCCGCGTACGTCTCCGACTCCCGTGCGGTCAGGCCGTGCGGAAGGTCCTCGGTGGCGTCCACGACGCAGCCGGCCGCGTGCAGCCGCCGCACCAGTGCGTCCACCACGGCGCGCTTGTCCTCGGGAAGTCCGCGGACGAGTTCGTCGAACTCCCTCGAACCGTCGAGAAACGGCGCGATCCGGTCCAGCCACTGGTAGGCTGCCCGGCCGCGCAGCGCGACATCGGCTCCGGCGCCGAACACGTGGACCCCGTCACCGGTGGGCACGTACAGCACATCGGACTTCAGTTTCGGTCGCATTGCCAGCCCCCTGATCGGTGATCACCCGAGTATCGGGGCCTCGCGCGACGCAGTCCCGACGGTGGCACCACAGGAACGACCACAGGGTCTGCCGGTCGGTCCCCGGCGGGTGCTCCGCGACGACCCGAAGCCCGTGTCGTGCGGGGTTCGAAAAGACGGACGAGCGCGAGACCCTGCTCGGCGTGCTCCGCGCCGAGCCCCACCTCGCCGGCTCCCGCCCGGGGCAGACCCTGATCAGCGACCGGCAGTACCACGGTCGCGCCTTCGAACACGAACCCGCCGACTGGGGAGTGCGACTGCTGCGGCCGGCCCGCAAGGGCGAGCCCTCGCGGGCCGGCTCCGCGCTGTTCGGGCCGCTGCGGCAGATCATCGAGTCCGTCAACCGGACCTTCGAGGCCCGGCTCGACGTCGGACGCCACCGGGGCCGCACCCAAGGCGGAGTGATGGCCCGCGTCCCGCAACGCCTTCACGCGCCGGGCTGCGCGATCCGGCACAACGACCACACCCGGCCGGCCCGTCATGCGCTCCCTGACCGCCCACGACCACTAACCGTTCGCATCACTCGTCTGGACGTGCTTCGCCGCTCGGGCGGCCGCCACGAAAGTGTGGATCAGCGCGTGGTCCTTCACACCCCGCGTGGACTCGACGCCGCTGGAGACGTCCACGCCCCACGGCTCGGCGGCGGCGATCGCAGCGGCCACGTTGTCGGGGGTGAGACCGCCTGCCAGCAGCCAGCGGCCGGTGGGGCGGTTGCCGTCGAGCAGGGAGAGGTCCCAGCGGGCGCCGGAGCCGGCCACCGGGGCGTCGAGCAGCAGGAAATCCTCGCCGTGCGCGCCGACGGCGAGGTCCGTCCCGGGGGTGAGGGCGGTCGCCCGGAGCAGCCGGAGCGGGAGCTCGGCCAGCTCGGCGAAGGCCTCGCGCGGGTAGTCGCCGTGCAGCTGGAGGGCGCGCACCCCGGCGGCCAGTGCCCGGCGTCCGGCCTCGGCGGCCGGGATGCCGGCGGTGACCGCGACGGTCAGGATCTCCGGCGGGACCGCGGAGGCCAGCTCGCGCGCCTCGGCGGGGTCGAGCCGGCGAGCGCTCTCGGTCAGGACGAAGCCGATCGCGTCCGCTCCCGCCCCGACGGCGGCCGCCACATCCCCGGGGGTCCGGACCCCGCACACTTTGACGAACATCGGACCAGCCTAAGGGCTGTCCCGTTCTAGATGGGGAGCCGGTCCTCGGGGACGTGGAAACGGTCGCGGAATACCTGGTGGCCGGGTTCTGTCAGCGCCAGAGCGCGGCCCGTGCCGATTCTGGTGACCCAGCCCGCGTCCAGGGCGTGGGAGCAGATCGCGGCTCCGACGGCGCCGCCGAGGTGGGGGCGGCGCTCGGTCCAGTCCAGGCACGAGCGCACCGGCGGGCGCCGGGTGGCGGTGGGTAGTGCGATGCCGTGCTCGGCGAGGCGGGCCGCTCCTGTCGGGGTGAGGCGAGGTTCCGGTTCCCAGGTGATCAGGCCGTCCGCGACCATGGCGTCCGTGACGGCCAGGCCGAGGGTGCCGGCGAGGTGGTCGTAGCAGAGTCTGGCGCGGGCCAGGGCGCGGGCCCGGCCGGTGGCGCCCAGTGACGTGGGGCGGGTGGGGCGGCGCGGGGCGAGTTCGGCCAGGCTCTCGATCAGTGCCGCCGTCTTGGGGCCTGCGAGCCGCAGATAGCGGTGGCGGCCGTGCCGTTCCTCGGCCAGGAGACCGCCGCTCACCAGCAGGTTCAGGTGCTCGGTGGCCGTCGAGGGCGCCACCCCGGCGTGCCGGGCCAGCTCGCGCGCCGTCCAGGCCCGGCCGTCCAGCAGGGCCAGGCAGATGTCGGCGCGGGTGTCCTCCGCGAGCAACCGCGCCACCGCGGCGAGGTCGATGCCGACATCGTCGTGTGCCTTGTCGGACCTGCCCGCTCTGTGAGCCGCCATGCCGCAAGTATTCCGGAGCGTCGGTTCGGCCGGAACCGAACCGACGGCGTTCTACGCTCCCCGTCCCGTACCGCCCTCCGAAGGAGCACGAACACCCGATGGCGCGACTCATCAAGCAGTACCTGCGGCGCTGCACGGTTCCCGGTGCCCACGCCGCCAGTCCGCTGGCCCCGCTCGCGGATGCCGCTCTCGCCATGGCCCGCACGCCCTCGCACGCACCGGATCTGCCGAGCAAGCTCGCGCTGGAACTCGTCCTCACCGATGCGCCCCGCCCCGGTGACACGGCGGTGATCTCGAACGCCCTGGACCGTTTCAACATCGACATCACCGGAATCGACGACCGTCGTCCCCTGGCCGTCCTGGTCCGGGCCCCGGGCACCCGCCGCGTCCTCGGCGGCCTGACCGGCCGGACCTCCCTCGGCCTGTTGTTCATCGACCTCTTCCACCTGCCGCCCGAGCTGCGTGGCTCGGGTCTGGGCAGCGAGATCCTGCGTCGGGCCGAGGAGGAGGGGCGGGCGCGGGGCTGCCGGGCTGCCGTCCTGTACACCATCAGCTTCCAGGCGCCCGAGTTCTATGAGCGCAACGGCTGGCGCCGCATGGGGGAAGTACCGTGCGTGCCGGCCGGCACCAGTCGCGTCTTCATGACCAAGGAGCTCTGAGTTCCTCATGCCGCCGGGGGCGCGGTGAACTCATGACCGGCCGAGACCCAGTTCGCGGCCCACCTCGGGGAGCTCATGCTCGGAGTCCGGCAGGAGTGGGATCCGGCAACCGGGCGCGTGGCACTTGAACTGGACTTCCCCTCGGGCAGCGTCCGCTGCGAGAGCTGGAGCGGTGACCTCCGCGTCCTGCCTGGACCGACCCGCGAGCCCGACCACGCCAATGCCATGATCTTGGAGTGGCTGGTGTGATCACGGCGTCAGAGCCGTCCTGGATATCCCCGTTCACCGGGCTGGGCCCGCGCGACTTCCACAAGCTGATCACGATGCTCCGACTTGAGGGCGCCGACACGGTACGCCGCGGCCGCCCGTGGAGCCTGCCACTGGAGGACCGGGTCCTGCTGGTCGCGGCCGTGGGACGCCCGCCGCCGTTCGGGTCGGGAGTGGCTCCGGAAGCCTGGTCAAAGCCACCGCCGCGCCCGCGGGGCCCGGCGATGTCGAGGCCCGCGCGTGCGAGTTCCGGGCCCTGTGTCCTGGGTAAGGTCACAGTGGGGATCCGTCGCATGGTGTGCCGGGGGATGGACATGCGGAAGGGCGCGGGCGTGAGGCGCGGGGATCGATTCGCCCCGCGCGGACAGGTGCGCATGCTCGGGCATGTCTGTCTCGCGGTGTCGTGGCTGGTCCAGCTCGTCGGAGTCCTCCTCGCACTCGACGCGGTCCACCGCTGGCAGTCGGTCAGACTTGCCTCGGACGGAGCCGAGTTCCCAGCCGGGTACGTGCTCCCGCTGTCGCCGTCGTGGTGGCCTGCCGATCTCGCGGTCGCCGGAGCGGTCCTGGCGGGGAGCGCCGTAGCCGCACTGGTCCGGATGCGGGCATCGGGACGACGGAAGGTGCTGTCGCCGGCTCGCTCCTGGCTGCAACGCGCCCTGGCAGTGAGCCTGTTCATGAGTGTCACCACCGCCCTGGCCTCGCGGGACGCGCCGAGGGCGCCCTGGTGGGATCTGGACGTGGGCCTGCCGGGAGTGGTCGTCGCGGGCGGCCTGCTGTTCGGTACCGGGCGCCGGCTCGCGGTCCTCGGGCGACGCCACCTGTCCGAGATCATCCCGTCGGCGCGGCACCTGAACGGCGAGGCGTATGTGCTCTACCTGAGATCGTTCACCGACGACGATCGGCGCACCACCCTGGACGAGACGCTCCATGTGCCGCCCGGCCCGGCCGTGGGCCTGCCCGACATCTGGCTGTCCGGCCTCACCGAGGAGGAGCAACTGGCCGCCGCACTGTCCGCGGTGGCGCCGATGGTGGCGGTCGGCCGGCCCGGCGAACCACTGCCACTGGTCGGTGCGCGGCGGCTCTACCTGCCGATCGACGACTGGCAGGACACGGTTCGTGACCTGATGCGGCAGGCGCGGCTGGTCGTGATGGCGGTCGGCTCCGGCCCAGGGCTGATGTGGGAACTCGGCGAAGCGGTTCGGATCCTCCCCGCCGAACGGCTCGTCCTGATGGTGGGCGTGGGGCAGACGGAGTACGAGCAGTTCAGGCAGCTGGCGGCGCAGAGTCTCGACGAGCGGGCGCGCGAGGTGGAGGAGACGACCGGCGGGCGGTGGACGCCGCCGCGCCTGCCGGCTTTCCCGGACGGACCGCCCGCGACACCCGGGCAGGCGTTCCGGGGCGCCGTCCACTTCACGGCCGACTGGACACCGACCTTCGTCCGCTTCGACGGCGCGTCCAAGCATCGCGAACGCGTGCGCAGGCTCGTCGAGGACGGCCTGCGGCCCGTCCTGGAGCGGGCAGCGCCACCTCGACCTCCCCGGAAGGGCCGGCACCGGTGAGCCCTGCTTCGTGCGCATCGACCCGCGCCGCGAACACCAGGGAGTGGAATGTGATCACGCGGCGCAGGCCGAGGCCCGCGGGCGCGCAGCACCGGTGCCGGCAGGTCCAGGCGCAGCAGTCCCGTCCTGCTCTGGGACGCCGACGGCTGGGGACCCGATTGGGGCGAGAGGCCCCACGACGGCTTGTGCCACGCGGCTCCGTCGCTACGCCACTGGCTGTGGACCCGGGCAGACGGAGACGACGTGTGGGACGAAGCACTCTCCACCCGCGCGTTGCCCAACATCGCGCCGCCGGACGGGGAGACGCCGCCGTGCTTGCCGCGCTCGACACCCGCGTTCCCACCCCGCTCCCGGGCCAGCCAGACCTCGACCGGTACCACCAACACGTCATCGAAGCCATCGAGAACGGCGGCGAGGCCACCGCACCCCCCGCCACGGCCCCGGAACTGTAGCCACCTGCCTCCGGACCCCTGACCCGGTGGCCGCCGATCGGGCGCCGCGCCGTCGACCACGCCTTACGCGTTCGGGTCCCAGGAGAAGAGTCGCTCGAAGATGACCCGGTCGCCGTCGATCTTCACCGAGTCCAGCGGGGTGCGTCCGTAGAACCACAGGACCAGCTCACCGGCCGTGCCCCGGGCGGAGGCGTCGGCCGGGGCCTGGGCCTCGCCCTCGCCGGCAGCCGGGAGGCGGGCGGCGCGGGCGCCGTCCGCCTCGACCGTGAAGCGCCAGGAGCGGCCCTCGGTGGTGTGGTAGTCGACGACGGCCGGCTCGTGCGGCCAGACGCCCGACCACGCGCAGCAGGTGAACAGGAAGTCCTCGACGCCGTCCAGCGCCACCTCCGCCGGCAGCGGCTGCGCGGCGCCCACGGTGAGCTGGGCGTCATAGGTGTGCATCGCGATCTCCTGAAGCTGGTGCCGGGCGACGGCACCGCTGGTCCGCGGCGACTGTGAGGCGCCCCACCACGTCCAGCACTCGGCGTCCGGGCCGACCTCCCGCAGGGTGTCCAGCAGCTCCTGCGTCGACGCGGCCAGCCAGGCCACCAACGCCCCGCGCTCCCGGGGCGCCTGCGCCTCGGCGCGCGCCGCCACGGCCTCGGCCGGCGGGGCGTCGGCCGGACCGGCTTCGACGACGGCGGCCCAGAACGGGCGGCCCGAACCCAGGTGCCGCGCCAGGTCGAACAACGTCCACTCGGGACAGGTCGGCACCTGCGCGTCCAGGCTGGGCGCAGCGGCGATCGCGGCCCGGAAGGCCGTCGCCCGCTCGTCGATCAGTCGCAGCAGGTCAGGGAGTTCAAGATTCTTCTGCACTACGGCTGTCTATCACCGAACTCCGGCGGCCGAAAGCGAGTTTCCCGGTCGCGGCCTGCCGCCGCGGGCCGCTCCACCCCCGGGCCCGAGCAGCAGCAGTGCTTCGAGGACGGTGCGAAGGCCGTGCGGGAGCTGACGGACCTGTACGGCACGCTGCAGGTCCAGTGGTTCACCGCGGCGGACTCCCTCCGGCGGCACCAGGAGGTCGACGCCCCCGCCGTCGCCGACCCGCTTCCCCGACACCCCGGAAGGCCAACGCGTGCGCACCGCCCTCCATGGCTGCGCCACCACCAGCAACGACGGTGACGGAGCGAAACCCCGATAACGCGCATCGCCCCCGTGCCCGGGGTGGGCGCGGGGGCGATGAGGTGATCGTTTTACGGGTGACCCGCGATGAGGTCTGCAGCGGCGTCCGCGGCGGTGGCCACGTAGCCGGCGGTCAGCATCGCGGTCGACACTGCGATCACGACGAGCCGACGAAGCTTGCTCACGCCCCCCTCCTAGGTACCCGCTCCAGGCGAGCCCCCGTTCGAGGCCACCGTCGCGGGTGGACCGCAGTCGGGCACCGAGACGGCCAGGACAGCGCGGGCAGCTCCTGGACAGCGGCCCGGACGGATGCGGCGCGGCGGCAGCTGAGGTGGACCAGTCCGATCCGGGTCCGGGGCGTCGTGGTCCGCCGTATCTGTGCAGGGCACTGCCCCGGGGGCTGGTCGGGCCCCGGGGCGGTGCGCTCGTTCCCACTCGGGATTAGGCGGTCTGGAACTTCCAGGTACCGAGGGTGGACCAGTTGCTCCAGGTGCTGCCGCCGGCGCTGTAGCTGTGGGAGATCAGGCCATCGGCGCCGATGGCGAAGACGTCGGCGGCATTCGAGCCGGACTCGTAGACCGCGGCCGGGGCGCCGGCGAACTTGTACGTTCCCATGGTGCCCCAGCCCTGCCAGGCGCCGGCGTTGAGGTTGTAGGTGTGGTTCAGCACGCCGTCGGTGCCGACGCCGAACAGCTCGATCGCGTTCGTCGAGGCGTTGTACACGGCCGCCGGGCTGCTGGCGAACTTCCAGGTGTCGAGGGTGCTCCAGCCGCTCCACTGAGCGCCGTTGAACAGGTAGTTGTGCGAGATGACGCCGTCCTGCCCGGTGGCGAAGACCTCGGTCACCTTGTTGGTCGGGTTGTAGACGACGGCCGGGGTGCCGGCGAACTTGAAGGAGGAGTCCAGCGTGGCCCAGGGCGTCCAGGCGCCGCCGTTGGTGCTGTAGCTGTGGGACAGCGTGCCGTCCGTGCCGATGGCGAACACCTCGGCGGTCCTGGTGTCCGGGTTGTAGGCGGCGGTGGGGGTCCCGGCGTACTTCCAGGTGCCCATCGAGGTCCAGCCCTGCCAGGCGCCGGCGTTGAGGTTGTAGCTGTGGTTCAGCACGCCGTCGGTGCCGACGCCGAACAGCTCGATCGCGTTCGTCGAGGCGTTGTACACGGCCGCCGGGCTGCCGGCGAACCTGTAGCCGGTGTCGAGGGTGCTCCAGCCGCTCCACTGACCGCCGTTGAACAGGTAGTTGTGCGAGATGACGCCGTCCTGCCCGGTGGCGAAGACCTCGGTCACCTTGTTGGTCGGGTTGTAGACCGCGGCGGGCTTGCCGGTGAAGTGGAAGGAGGCGTCCAGGGCGGACCAGCCGGTCCAGGCGCCGCCGTTGGTGCTGTAGGCGTGCGAGAGGACGCCGTCCGTGCCGATGGCGAACACCTCGGCGGTGCCGGTGTCCTGGTTGTGGAGCACGGAGGCCGCCGACGAGGAGGGCGCGGGGGCCGGGGTCGGAGTGGGGGTCGGAGCCGGGGCCGGGTAGGGGTTGGCGTGGTCGTAGGCCAGGCCGGCGCCTGCGCCGCAGTTTCCCCAGGCGCCGGCGCCCTGCGAGGCCAGGATGTTCTCGGCGACCAGGATCTGCTGCTGCTTGGTGGCCTGGTGCGGGTAGGCCGCGTAGGCGGTGCCGCCGTTCGCCTGCCAGGTGGAGAGCTTGATCTGCAGGCCGCCGTAGTAGGTGTTGCCCGTGTTGATCGACCAGTTGCCGGTGCTCTCGCACTGGGCCACCTTGTCCCAGGTCGCGACCGAGGCGGCGTTCGCCTGCCCGGTGCTCAGGGTGGCGGCGGCCATGGCCAGGCCGAGTACGCCGGTGGCGGCGGCGCCCGTCCGGCGGGTTCCGGTGGTGCGGGCGGCGCGGGATGAAGCGCGGGTCATCTGCAGGTCCTCGGAGAAGTCAGGGAGGTCGGATGGACGGCCGCGGCGGCCGGGCCCGGGTGGACCCGGCCGCCGCGGTGATGGCCCGGGATCAGTGGGTGTTGAACTTCCAGGTGCCGACGGCGTACCAGCTGCTGAAGGGGCTGCCGTTGCTGGTGTAGGAGTGGCCGATCGTGCCGTCCTGGCCGATGGCGAAGACCTCGGCGGCGTTGGTGTTCGGCTCGTTCAGGGCCACCGGCGCACCGGCGAACTTCCAGTTGCCGAGCGCCTCCCAGCCGGACCACGAGTTGCCCAGGAAGTACTTGTGGTTGACGACGCCGTCGGCGCCGGTACCGAACAGCTCGACGGCCTTGGTGGTGGAGTTGTAGACCGCCGTGGGGACGCCGGCGAACTTGTAACCCGCGTCGAGGGTGCTCCAGCCGCTCCACTGGCCGCCGCTGGTGCTGTAGGCGTGCGACATGACGCCGTCGGCGGCGCCGATGGCGAAGACCTCGGCCGTCTTGTTGTTCGGGTTGTAGACGACGGCCGGAGCGCCGGTGAAGCGGTAGCTGGTGTCCAGCGTGGAGAAGTCGCTCCACGCGGCGCCGCTGGTGCTGTAGGAGTGGGACAGCACACCGTCGGTGCCGATGGCGAACACCTCGGCGGTGTTGAGGTCGGGCTCGTAGACGGCGGTGGGGGACCCGATGAAGGTCCAGTTGCCCATGGTGTTCCAGGCCGACCAGGCGCCGCCCGCGTAGTACTTGTGGTTGAGCTTGCCGTCGGTGCCGATCGCGAACAGCTCGACCGCGTTCACCGACGGGTTGTAGACGGCGGTCGGCGATCCGGTGAAGTGGTAGCCGGGGTCCATGGTGCTCCACGAGCTCCACTGGCCGCTGTTGGTGCTGTAGGCGTGGGACAGCACGCCGTCGGTGCCGATGGCGAAGACCTCGGTGGTCTTGGTGGCCGGGTTGTAGACGGCGGTGGGCTTGCCGGTGAAGTGGAAGGAGGGGTCGATCGTGTACCAGTCGCTCCACGGGCCGCCGTTGGTGCTGTAGGCGTGCGAGAGGACGCCGTCGGTGCCGATGGCGAAGATCTCGGCGGTGCCGTTGTCGGGGTTGTGGACGGCGGCCGGTGCGACGCCCGTCACCTGCGGGCCGACCGGGGTGGTCACGGGCGGGGGCGTGACGGTCCCGCCGACCGGGCTGGCGTAGCCGCGGATACTGACGTTGTAGCCCCCGCTCGTCCACACGTTCGTACCGACCGCGCCCGAGGCGGTGTTGGTGCTGACCTTGCCCGGGTAGCCGCCCTGGTTGCCGCCGGTCCAGCTGATGGTGCCGCCGTTGACCGCGGTGACGATGGCCACGTGGTCGTAGTCGGTGCCGCTGAAGCTGTTCGGGTGGAAGAAGACGGCGTCGCCCACGTGCGGGGTGCCGGACAGGCCGCCGTCGTACTTCTCCGCGTAGGTCTGGAAGCTGTTGGCGAGGTCGTTCAGGATGCCCATGTTCTTGACGCCGTTCTGCGCCCAGACCCAGCCGGCGAAGTCCGCGCACCAGGCGTGTGTCCTGGAGCCGCCGGAGCAGCTGGAGTTCTGGTCGGTACCGGGGGCGTAGGACGCGTATTCGGTCGTGATCAATGGGTTCGAGTGAGGTCCTTGATCCAGATCATTGCGCCGCGGAGGTGGAGGCCGGCGAGGTAGCTTTCCGGGGTTTTGTCATACCGGGTGGCGATGCCTCGCCAGGCCTTCAGCTTGTTGATCAGGCGCTCGACGGTGTTGCGCTCCTTGTAGAGCTCCGCGTCATGGCTGACGGGCCGGCCGCCCGCGCTTCCCTTCTTCTTCCGGTTGGCGGCCTGGTCCCTCTTCTCCGGGATGACCGCCTTGATGTGGCGCTTGCGCAGGTGGGCGCGGTTGC
>NZ_JBVJYK010000035.1:0-63058 GCF_055600605.1 Kitasatospora sp. NPDC038210
ATGCTCCGAGACGGCACCCTCTACGAAACCCGCACCCCCGAAACCGCGGCAGCATGACCCCTTCAGCCTTGACGAAGGACATAGAGGCACCCCCCCGGTCGGTGGCGCCGGAGCCCGCGCCCGGGGCTTCAGCGCGGCGACGGGCGGTGGCACGATGCGCAGCATGACCGTTCTGGAAGCGCGTTCGTGGCAGTGGCAGGGAACCGGCGGACCGGCGGGGTGGGAGGCGGCGTGGGCGCGGACGCGGGAACTGCTCGTCCCCGTCGTGCCGGACAAGCGCTTCGCCTTCGAGAGCGACCCCCACCGCGGTGAGATCGCCGACGGGGCGGCCGGGTTGGCGACCGCGTTCTACCTCCTCGCCGGCGGGTGCGCAGCAGCGGTGGCGGACGTACGGCGCGACCAGGTCGAGGAGTTGCTGCGACCGGGAGCGGGCGAGACGGACAGCGACGTCGTGCGCCGGTGGGAGGAACGCCTGCGGACGCTCGGCCACGAGCCGGTGACCGGCCCCGACCCGGTGTGCGAGCGGTGGCGCGTCCTGCGGACCGACTTCGGCTGGGAGGACGACCTCACCGTCATCGGGGAGGTGCTCGTCCGGCAGGGGTACGGCCTCCTGGCGGGCCTCGGGTCCGTCCTCGCCGACCTGCGGGGGGCCTTCTGACCCGACCGCGGCACCCGTCACCCCCGGACGGCTCCCGCCGGGTCGCCGGTCGCCGGTCGGGTCAGTAGCGCTGGGCCTGAGCGACCCTGGAGACCAGCGCCTGGTCCCGGTCGATCGGGCTGAACGCGGTCGGGGTGGCCTTCGCGCCCGGGGCGAGGTCCGTGACGCCCAGGTAGGAGGTGTCCACGACCTTGCCGGTCTCGTCGAGGAACTCCACCTTGATCGCGTACGACGCCGTCGAGCTCGTGCTGTTCACCACCGTCACCAGCGCGGCGTTGAATCCCGCCGCCTGTGCCTTGGGCAGACCGGTGAGCGTGACGTCCGACAGGGCGTTGCCCGTGCCCTGGGTCTTCGACAGCACCTCCTGCGCCTTGGCGCGGCCCGCGGCCACCTGGGCCGAGACCGACGCCTCGAACGAGGACGCCGCCGCCGACAACGAGGACACGGCCTGGGAGGCGGCCGCCGCCGCCGAGGAGGCCGCCGCCGAGGCCGACTCCAGCAACGAGGACTTGGCCGAGGCGATCGAGGAGGGGAGCTGGCCCGAGAAGGAGCTCGCGTTCGGCGAGAACGGGCGCGACGGCGAGCTGGTCGACGACGTACTCGACGAGCTGCAGCCGGCGGCCACCAGCACCGTGCAGCCCAGCACCACGGCGGCGACACCGACCCGCCGGCTCGTACGGCCGGTGCAGCCCGTGCGGTCCGTGCGGTTCGACGTGCTCCCCAGCCTTCCGCGGCCACGTGACATCTTGGTCTGCCTTCACCTCACGGCCGGACACCCAGCGGCCCGACCCTTCTCCGCACCACCCTCTGCCCCGGCGCACCGATCCGACCACCGGGCCTACTGCGATCAGGTTGCCGCCCGGCACTCCCGGTGACCCACCGGCCGCGGCGGCAGGACGCCGGACGCCGGACGCCGGACGCCGCCCCGGCCGGGCGCCCTCCACCGCCGTCCGCCCGCCCCCGCCCTTGGTGACTCCTCCGACCGTCCCCTTCCCGCCGCCCCGCGCGGCCGGACGATCGGACGATTACCGGTGCCCCGCCGTCGCCCCTACGGTCGGGGGGTCACCCGCAGGTCGCTGTCGCCTGGTCGGGCCGGTTGCGGGAGGCGGGCGCCCGGACCGGCTCCGCAGAGGGGCGTGGACCGTGTCCGTGACCGGGAACTTCCGCATGGCGAAACAGCTGACGGGCGGCCGGGTGCTGCTGTGGTCGCTGCTCGGCCGGCTGCCGACCGCGATGAGCCCGATCGGCACCCTGCTGCTGGTCAGCCGGAACACCGGCAGCGTGTGGTCCGGTTCGCTGGTCGCCGGGGCGCTGGCGGGCGGTCAGGCGGTCGGCGGCCCGATCGTCGGCCGGCTCGCGGACCGCCGTGGGCAGCGGACGGTCGGGCTGGCCGCCGCCCTGGCCAATGCGGCGGCCCTGGTCGTGCTGGTCGCCGCCTCCGAGCGCGGGCTCGCACTCAGCTGGCAGATCGCGCCCGCCGCTCTGACCGGTCTGTCGGTCCCGCTGGTGGGCCCGCTGTCGCGCAGCCGCTGGGTCCGACTGGCCTCCGGCGACACGGAGTTGACCTCGGCGATGCTGTCACTGGACGGGATCGTCGACGAGTTCGCCTTCACCGCCGGGCCGGCCCTCGTCGGCGTGCTGGCCGGCGCCGCCTCCCCCGCCGTCGCCCTGCTCGCCGCGGCCGTGCTCTCCGGCGTCTGCGCCGGCCTGTTCGCGCTGCACCCCACCGCCGCACCGGGCGTCCCGGCGTCGTCCCACCCCCAAGGCCGCTCTGCTGGGCGGCTGTTGAGCACGCCGTACGTCCTCCTGCTGGTCGGGACGGCCCTGCTGGGCGCCTGCTTCGGCTCGGTCCAGGTCGGTGTCACCGCGACCACCGAGGCGCTGGGCCGGCCGGGCACCGCCGGGCTGGTGTACGGCTTCCTGGGCTGCACCAGCTCCCTCGCGGGCGTCGTCATCGCCTCGCTGCCCGCCCGCCGGGGCCTGCCGGCCCGCCTCCGGGCCGGCGCGGCACTGCTCTTCGCCGCCTCCTGCGTCCTGCTGCTCACGAGCGGCAACCTCATCGACGACAGCCCCACGAACGGCAGTCTCGCGGCGCTCACCGCGGCCGTCGGCCTCCTCGGCGTCGCCGTCGCGCCGCAGATCATCA
The DNA here is from genome assembly GCF_055600605.1 of Kitasatospora sp. NPDC038210. Taxonomy (NCBI): domain Bacteria; kingdom Bacillati; phylum Actinomycetota; class Actinomycetes; order Kitasatosporales; family Streptomycetaceae; genus Kitasatospora; species Kitasatospora sp. NPDC038210. The sequence continues at coordinate 2,805 of NZ_JBVJYK010000035.1, forward strand.
CCGTGTTCGGCCTGGTCGAGCGCACGGTGCCCGCCACCCGGCTCGGCGAGGCGATGGCAGCGCTGGTCAGCGCGCTGATCCTGGCACAGTCGGCGGGCACCTTCCTGGCCGGCTGGGCGGCCGACCGCGGCACCCCCGGCTCCCCCTTCGCCGTCACCGCCGCGGCCGCCGCCACCGCCTTCGTCCTCGCCGCCCGCACCGCGACCGACCGCCGCTACCACCGCCGCAACGCCGAACCCCGGACGCCCGGGCCCGCCGAGGCCCGCACCGCCGACCCGGCCTCGTGACCGATCCGTCCGTGAAGACCCGGTCGGCCCAGTGGCGGCCCTCGATCGCGTACCGCCGCAGGATCGGCGCCGCGTCGACCCGGCCGAGGGCGGGCAGCAGGGCGAGCACCTGCAGGGCCGGTGCGACCTCGTCCGGATCGTCGCCGTCGTACCCGAACAACCGGTTTCAGGCGACGGGCGCCCGGGCGTCGCCTCGTCCGGTCGCAGCGGTCCGGTCGCAGCGCCGTCCGGTCGTCGCAGGAGGACGGCACCCCCGGGCGGCGGCTGGCCCCGTCGGGTGATCCCAGGGCGCGGGTTCCGCGCCGGCCGGCCGAGGGCTCGCATAGTCGGGAACGTTCATACCAGCCGATCGTGGGACGAGCCGATGATGCGCCTGAAAGGCCGAGAGATCCTCACCGCCGCCACCGCCCTGCTGCTCGCCCTCGCCGGGTGCGGGGCGCCGCAGGGACGGCAGGCCGTACCGTCGCCGCTGCGGGACCCGAGCCCCGCGGCCACGCCGACCCCGACCTGGCCGCGGGCGTTCACCCTGGTCGCGACGGGGGACGTCCTGCCGCACACCGAGATCATCCGGCAGGCCGAGGAGGACGCCGGCGGCGACGGGTACGACTTCAGCCGGATGTTCGCCGGCGTCAAGCCGGTCATCGGCGCCGCCGACCTGGCCATCTGTCACATGGAGACGGTGTACGGCGCCGACGGCGGGCCCTTCACCGGCTACCCGTCGTTCAAGTCGCCCCCGCAGGTCGCCCGGGCGCTCAAGGACGCCGGCTACAGGTCCTGCGACACCGCCTCCAACCACACGCTCGACGACGGGCCGGCCGGCATCCGGCACACGCTGGACGCCATGGACGCCGTCGGCCTGAAGCACACCGGCTCCGCGCGCAGCGCCGACGAGGCGGGCCGCCCCGCGCTGCTCACGGCGGGCGGCGCCACGGTGGCCCAACTCGCCTACACCTACGGCACCAACGGCATCCCCCTGCCGAACGGGCAGCCCTGGGCGGTGAACCTCATCGACCGGGACCGGATCCTCGCCGACGCGAGGGCCGCCCGGGAGCAGGGGGCTGACATCGTCGTGGTCAGCCTCCACTGGGGCACCGAGTGGCAGGACACCCCGGACGAGCAGCAGCTGACACTGGCTCGTGACCTGGCCGCCGAGCAGAGCCCCGGCCGGCCCGACGTCGACCTGGTCCTCGGCACCCACGCCCACATCCCGCAGGCGTACGAGAAGATCAACGACACCTGGACGGTCTACGGCATGGGCGACCAGCTCGCCGGGCACATGTTCAACCACACCGGCGCCGAGGACCCGCGCGGCAACTGGAGCTCGATCGCCCGCTTCACCTTCTCCCCGCCGACGCGACCTGGGCAACGATGGGCCGTCACCAAGGCCGAGTTCGTCCCGCAGCTGACCGACCTCGGCCCGCCCTACCGGGTCCTCGACCTGGCCGAGGCCGTCCGCCGCGACCCCGGGCGCAGCGACTACGCCCGGGCCCTGGACCACATCCGGGAGGTCGTACTGAGCCGCGGCGGCGCGTCGGCCGGACTGACCATGGCGTCCTGAGCGGACGCCTCGCCGCCGGAGCTGCACGTCGGCGGCTGCACGTCGGCGGCCGTCCGCCGGGGGCTGCGCGTCGACGACCACTGGTCGGCGGCACGGGGGTCACCCGGTGCCCGGCCGGAGCAGCAGGCTGCCGAGTGCGGTGCGGCGGTGCAGGACGGCCTTGCCGGCGCGGGAGGTGGAGATCAGTCCGGCGCCGCGAAGCGCCGCGGTGTGGGCCGAGACCGTGGCGGCGCTGACGCGGAGGCGTCGGGCGAGTTCGGTCGTGGTGCGTTCCTCGGCCAGCAGGCGCAGCAGTTCGGCGCGGGTGTTCCCGATCACCCTGGCCAGCGCCTCGGGGCCGGCGGAGCCGTCGGGCTGCGGCGGGAGGCCGGCGCCCGCCGGGTAGGTGACCACGACCGGGCGGTCCGGGAGGTCGGACAGCAGCGGCCCGCCGGTCCAGTGGAAGGTGGGCAGGAGGAGCAGCCCGCGCCCGCCGAGGTGGATCTCCCGCGGCCCGCCCGGGATCTCCCAGACGCCGTCGCGCAGGCGGGCGCCGGGCAGCAGCCCGGCCAGCACCGCACCGACGCCGCCCTCGGCGAACTGCACGGCCCGGCGCACGAACTCGGCGTGGTGCAGGTCCTGCACCTGTGCCCAGACCGGGCCGAGCAGCACCTGGAACGCCGTGTGCTGGGCACGCTGGACCAGGCGCCAGGCCTCGGCGTCGCCGCGGTGCAGGTCGTGGATCCACGCCGGGGCGGGCGTGCGCACGGGGGCGTAGACGCGCTCCAGTTGGGCGCCGACCAGCGCGGGCGGGGCCGAGCGGACCTGTTCCAGGGCGTCCGGGAGGGAGTCCGCCGGCACGTCGAGGAAGCTCGGGGCCAGCCCGGCCGGGACGAGGTCGGCGAGCGGGAGGGTGGCGTTCGGCAGGGCACGCAGGGCCCGGCGCCGCCACGCCCCGTGGAGCAGGTCGCCGTCCCGGCGGCACATGATCGTCAGGGCCACGTTGAGTTCCTGGAGCGGCGCCGGCCGGGGGGCGAGGGTGACCCGGGCGAGGTCCTCGGGGGTGAAGCGGATCCGGAGCACGGCGCCCCCCTTCGTCGGCCCCGACGGTGTCCGGGCGCCATCCTTGAGCCTCGAACCTAAACGATCGCGCGCGCCGCTCGGGGCGGGGCAGCATGCGCCGCATGACGAACGACTCCTCGATCAGCCGACGCACCGTCACCGGGTCGGTGCTGCTGGGCTCCGCCGCGCTGGTGCTCGGCGCCGGTGGCCGCGCGCACGCCACCGGCCGTGCCCAGGACGACGACCGTGCCCGCACCGACGACCGTACCCAGGGGGGCGACGTCGTCCTCACCCTGCCCGCGCCCACCGGCCGTCACCCCGTCGGGTGTCAGCCGGTGTACCTCGTCGACGGCTCCCGGCGCGACCCCTGGGACCCCGGGATCCCCGTGCGGGAACTCATGCTGACGGTCTTCTACCCGGCCCGCGACGTCAGCGGACTGGCTCCCGCTCCGCAGCTGCCGCCCGAGGCCGCGGCGGCGTTCGGCGCGATCGCGCCGCTCGGCCCCCTCCACCTGCCCGCCGCGGGCGTGGACTGGGGCGCCACCCGGTCCCACGCGTTCGAGGGCGCCCCGCCGCTGCCGGGCCGGTGGCCGGTGCTGGTGTACAGCCCGGGCGGCGGCGACCCGCGCGGCCTGGCGACGTCCCTGGCGGAGGACCTGGCCGCCCACGGCGCCGTCGTCGTGGCGGTCGACCACCCCGGCGACGCCGCGGCGGTCCGGTTCCCGGACGTCACGCCGTACCGGACGGACACCGTGCGGACGACCGTCTTCCGCGGCGACCCGCGGGACCAGCCGGCCGTGGCCCGCACGATGATCGACGCCCGGGTCGCCGACCTGCACGTCGTCCTCGACCGGCTCGGACGGGCGGGCGACCTCCCCCTGCCGTGCGGGCTCGCCGAGACGCTCGACCTGCGCCGCCTCGGCGTGTACGGGCACTCCGCGGGCGGGAGCGCCGTGACCCGGGTGATGGACGAGGACCGGCGGGTGCGTGCCGCGATCAACCTGGAGGGCTACCTGGACCACCCGCCCGCCGGGCCCGGCGCCGCCCCCGAACCGTTCCCGGTCGCGGTGCACGGGACGGACCGGCCCCTGCTCCTGCTCGGCAGCGAGGGGTTCGACCGGCGGCGGGAACTGGACCGCTCCTGGTCGGCCGTGGCCGCGTGCTCGGGCCGGCGGGTCCGCAGCGCGCGCATCGCCGACGGCAACCACTGGGTGTTCACCGACTACGCGGCGATGCTCCCCCGGCTCCAGGCGGCCGGGTTGATGACGGCAGCGGCGAGAAGCGCGTCGATCGGCACGGTCAGCCCGACGGTCTCGGTCCCGGAGGTCCGCCGTACGGTCCGCAGGTTCTTCGCGGAGCACCTGGCCGACCGCTGACACGAGTCGCACGGCCCCCGACCCCCAGGGCCGCACGTCCCCGGGGGTCGGGTGCCGTGCGGTGCGCGGGGGTTGAGAGGATCGCCGCATGGAGTTCGACGACCCGGCCGTCATGCGCCGGCTGTGTGTGGAGCGGCTCGGCCCGGAAGCCGGGCAGCGGTTCGCGGCGATGGCCCGGCGCGGGTTCCGGCTGGTCGCGGCCTCGCCGGAGGCCCCCGCCGCCGGGCGGTCCCGGCTCGGCGGGGACGCGCTGCTCGAACCGGGTGTCCCGTGGCCGGCCCTGGAGGGCGTCCCGCTGTCGCTGCACGCCGTGCTCGACACCGATGCGCTAGCCGGCTGGCTCGGGGACCAACTGCCCGTCCGGCCGGGCCTGCTGAACTTCTTCCACCTCGATCCCGACGTGCCGTACGAGGAGTACAGCGCGCTGGACCCGTACAGTCCCGACGCGTGGCGGGTGATTCCCGCCGATCCCGTGCGGGCCGTCACCACGAGCGCCCCCGAGCCCGCCCGCCGCTACCCGGCTCGGCCCGTCCACGCGGTCCGGGTGACCATGCTCCCGGACAGCTGGGACCTTGAGAATGACGACCTCCCGTACGACCGGGACCGGCACTGGGGCGCACCCTCGCTCGTCCTCGACGCGATGGACGACCTCGACGGGAACACCGCCGGCCACCACTGCGCGTTCGGCTGGCCCGACACCTCGTACACGTCCACGGTGACCGCCCGCGACGGCGACGGCCCTGCCGTCCACCTGCTCCAGCTCGCCGAGGACGCCGACCTCGGATGGGGCTGGGGCGACGCCGGGACGATGTACTTCACCATCCCCGCCGGGGCGTTCGCCGCGGGAGACTTCGGCAGGGCCGAGGCGGCCGGCCACTGCTGCTGAGCGGACGTCCGCGGCGGCCGGCCGAGCGGCGCGCGTGCCCGGCCGAGCCGCGCGTGCCCGACCGGGTGACCACCCGCAACGGACCCCGCACCCGGCTCGTTCACCCCCGTGTCCGCCGGAACGCCCCGCGGGCGCACCACAGGCAGAAGAAGGGGAAGGGGCTCGCATGCACCGGGTCGTCACCAGGGCCGCGGCACTCGCCACCGCAGCCGCCGCCGTCCTGCTCGCCACCGCCGCACCGGCCGTCGCCGCGGGCCGGCGCAGCAGCGACGCCTGCACCCACAACTGGTCCGGCCCGCAGGTGTGCATCGCCGTCGACGGACACGACGACTGGGCACGGCACCTGACGGTCACCTGGACCAACCCGGGCGGGGCGAGGCAGTCCACCGCGGTCCTCCACGAGGGCGACCACCAGGTCGAGGTCCACGAGCGGATGACCGGCACCGCCCGCGACGGGAGGATCACCGCGGAGTGGACCGACATCGAGGTCGCCTGGGGACGGCTGTGCGGCTCCTTCACGGACACGCCGAACGTGTGGGCCTGCATCGACATCCACAGCGGCGGCCCGTACTCCTCCTGACCCTCCCGGCGCCGGCCGACCCGGACGAACGGGCCGGCCGGCGCCCGCGGGTCCGCTCAGCCGGAGTGCAGGACGCGGAAGCGGTCGGGTGCCGCCGGATCCCGGTCGACGACCTGGACCGGCGGCCAGGCCCACTGCCAGACGTCGACGCCCGGCGTGCGGGAGAACCGGATCCGCCCGCGGGTGCCCTCGACGCTGACCTGCGGCCACGCTTCGGCGATCCGCGCCCGGTCCGTACCGTGCGAACGCAGTACGTCGGCGAGGACGGTGACCGTGTCGTAGCCCTCGAAGGCGACGAAGGACGGCGCTTCGCCCAGCCGCTCGCGAAGGGCCGCCTCCACGCGCGTGCCCAGCGGGCCGAGCTGCTCGGGCAGGTAGCGCAGGAACGGGATCGCCGCGCCGTCGTCGCCCAACAGCGCCGCCCATTCGGCGAACTCCGGCTGCCCGGCCGGAGCACCGATCAAGACCCCGGCGAGGCGCGGGTCGCGGCGGACGGACCTGACGATCGGCACGGCCGGATCCGGCTGACCGACCAGGACGAGCAGGGCCGTCGCCTCGTGCCGGACGAGTTCCGCGCACACGGCCTCGGGCGCGAGCGCGACCGCGTCGAGTTCGACGACGGTGCCGCCCTGCACGGCGACGTGCTCCCGCAGGATGCGGGTCCCGGCCGCCCAGTAGACGCTCGGCTGCACGGCCACGGCGATCCGCCGGTGGCCCGCGCCGAGGAGGAAGTCCGCGTAGGTGCGCCAGCCGTGCGACTGCGCCGGGCACAGCCGTGCGACCCACGGCGTCGGCTGCTCGACGAGCGCGTCGAGCACCGCCGACGAGCAGAGGTACGGCAGGCCGAGGGCGTCCGCCCTGGCGGCGACGGCGCGGGCGACGACGCTGTGGTACTCCCCCGCCAGGGCGGCCACGCCGAGGCCGGCCAGTTCCTCCACCGCCGCCTCGGCCCGCTGCGGATCGGCCGCGGTGTCCCGGATCAGCAGTTCGAGCGGCCTTCCGGCGATCCCGCCGCCGTCGTTGACCTCGCGGACGGCGGTTTCGAGCCCGGCGAGCACGTGCCGCCCGGCCTCGACCCAGCCGGGCCGGGTCAGCGGTACGAGCGCGCCGATCCGCACCGGTGATCCGTCGGGGTGCGCCGCTCCGGACGACGATGGTGAGGTACTCATGCGTGGGCGTCTCCCGCCTGACGGTTCGGTCGCAGGCAGCGCGGGCGACTTCGGCGGAGCGGCGAGTCCCGGTCGTCCGCGTCCGTCCGGCCCCGCCCCGTTCCTCACCTCCGCGGCGCGCGCACCTGCGGGATCATGCCGGACATTGCATCCACCACCACCGGCGCCGGGCAAGCGAATTACGGCGCCCCCCGGGCCCTCGGGGGCCGGGGGGCGCCGCCGACCGTGCCCGTAACCCGTGCACGTGGGACGAGAGCGGTGCCCGGTCGGGCCGGGGCATCGCCGCGGCCGTCCGGGACTTCGAGCGCTACATCGCCGACGGCCTGGCGACCGACCTGCGGGTCTGCCTCCACTGGCTGGAGGAGCGGCGCTCCCCCCGCACCCGAGGACCGGTTGCCCGATCTGTAGCCACGGGCCCGCCAGCCGGGTCCGCGAGGCCCCATGGACCGCCGGGGCCGCCGGGTGGGCCGGCCGGGCGTCACACGCACGGCCGGTACCCGCTGGGTGGGAACGGCGCCGGACCGGATCCTGGTGGCATGCCCCTCCCCCTGTACGGCGTGGCCGCCGGCACCTTCCACTCGTTCACCCGGGACCCGTCCCACCACTTCGGGCACTGGTACCACGGCCACCTCACCCTCGCCACGCCCGACGGCCTCTGCCCCACCGCCCTCGACGTCGACGCCCCGACCGACGTCGGGGTCTCCTACCGGCTGGTGGACGACCTGACGGTGGACCGCATCGCCGCCGTCCGGGCCCTGGCCGACGGGTTCCACCCGCTGGCCTCCACCCCGGACTCCGGCGCGCTCGACTACGCGCGCAGCCCGATGCTCCAGGACACCGCGTGGCTCGCCGAGGCGGCGGCGCTGTTCCGCAAGGCCCGGATCGCCCTGAACCGCCCCGCACCCGGCTCCCCCGCGTACGGACCGGACCTCGCCGACCGGCTGGCCGCCGGCCTCCCGGTCCGCGCCTTCCCGTGGGTGAGCAGCAACGGCGACAACGCGCTGGACGTCCTGCTCCCGCACGCGCGGGCCGCGAGCCGGATCTACGTCTTCGGGCAGCGCTTCGGCGACGGGCTCGGAATCCACGACGTCCACCTCAACCAGGGCGACCCGGTCGGCAGCCCCTGGTACCAGGACAACGGGACCTGGCAGGACGGCGCCGTGGTGTGCGAGCACACCGACGGGTGGGTGGTCGCCTGGCAGGTCAGGTTCAACACCCAGGTCCTCACCACGGACGACGCCGGCCACCCCCGCTGACGCCCCCGGCGGCGCGTCTCTGGCGGACAGCAGCCCGGCCGACCCCGAGTCCGCAGACCGGGCGCGATCGGGACTCCGGTCGGCCGAGCGCGCCTCCCGCCCGCGGGTTCACGCGGCCCGGTCGGCAGCCGTCCCGGCCGGGCCGAGGTCGCCCGACAGGTGCCGCTCGGCGGCGTGCCAGGCCGCGGTGACGGCGTGGTGGGCGGCAGCCGTCGCCCGGGCGACGTCGCTCTCCAGGTGGAGCGGGGCACCGAGGTGGACGTGCAGGGCCGGGCGCCGCAGTGGGGCGGTGGCGAAGCCGGCGAGCTGCTTGGCGGCGCTGCCGGAGCTCAGGCGGCGGGCACCGCACTGGCCGAGCGGCACCACCGGGGCGCCGCTCGCCGCCGCGAGCCGGGCCAGACCGGTACGGAAGGCGCCGGGCTGCGCGTCACCGGAGTCCCGGCGCTTCGGCAGGCCGCCCTCGCCGTAGATCAGCACGACCCGGCCGGCCGCGAGCGCCGCTGCGGCGGAGTCGAGGGCGGCGGCGGCCCTGGCCGTCCCGCGGTGGACGGGGATGTGACCGCCCGCCCGCAGCACCCCGCCGAGCACGGGCACCCGCCACAGCCCGGCGGTCGCCATCACCACCGGCTCGGTGCCCAGCCTGCGCAGGGCCGCCAGCACCACGCCCGGATCGGCGAGCGAGCTGTGGTTGGCGGCGACGATGCTGCCCGGCGCGACCGGACCGGCCACCTCACAGGTGACGGACAGACGACCGAGGACGGGCACCAGGGCACCGGCGATCCTGCTGAGCATGGCGGGGCTTCCTTCCCGGCCTTCGCGGCCTGCATGGTCTGCATGGCCTTCGCGGCCTTCCTCGCCCTCCGTGGCGCGGCACCGCCATCCTCGCGGGGCGCCGCCACCGGCCGCCTGAGTAGCGGTACTCAGAACGGGACCGGGTGGGGACCGGGTACCGACCCGCCCGGGCTTCGACCACCACCCGGAGCCGGTCGCCGAGGCGCGGATGGTCGCGGCGTCGGTGCTCGACGCCGACGGGCTGTGGGCGGACTCGACGGACGACGTACAACTCCACTTCCTGGTCCACGACCTGGCGCCGGTCCCCGAACCACGGTGACGCCCGCCCCCGAGTCCGCGCGGCTTCACCCAGGGCAGAACGCCGCCGTCTTCCCACGGCGCCGCGGATCCTTAGGCTGAGGGGGTGAGCACTCATGCGCCGAACGAAGCCCGCGTCATCCCCCTGCGCCGGCAGGCCTCGCCGCCCGCGCCCGACGGGGCCGCCCGCGCCCCGCAGCGGCCGGCCGGAGCCGCACCGGAGCCCGCGCCGAGGGAGCCGCTGTGGCGCGACCTCGTCGGCGGTGTGCTGCGCCGCGAACGGCTGGCCCAGGAACGCACGTTGAAGGACGTCGCGGAGGAGGCCCGGATCTCGGTGCCGTACCTGTCGGAGCTGGAGCGCGGCCGCAAGGAAGCCTCCTCCGAGGTGCTCGCGGCCGCCGCCCGGGCCCTCGGGCTCGGCCTCGGCGACCTGCTCTCGCTCGCCCAGGACGACCTGGCCCGGTACGCCCGCAGCCGGACGGCCCGGGCCGTCCGGACGGGCCTGGGGCGCACCACGCCCACGGCGCAGTACGACGGGCTCTGCCTCGCCGCCTGATCCGCCGGAGCACCCGAACCGGCGGCCGGTACACCCCTGTCGTACCGGCCGCCGGTTCGGCCGCCGTCCACACCGCGGCTCAGACGGACGCGGCTCAGACGAGCGCTACTCACACGGACGCGGCTCAGACGAGCGCGGCCCGCCGGCTCAGCACCGCGTCGGCCAGCCCGTAGGCGACGGCCTCCTCGGCCGTGAACACCTTGTCCCGGTCCATGTCGGCGCGCAGCGTCGCTGCGTCGTGGTGCGTGTGCCGGGACAGGACCTCCTCCACCTGCGCGCGGACGCGGACCACCTCCTCGGCCGCGAGGCTGAGGTCGGAGACCGTCCCCTGCCGCCCGCCGCTGGCCGGCTGGCCGAGCAGCACCCGCGCGTGCCGGAGCACGAAGCGCCGCCCGGGATCGCCGCCGGCCAGCAGCACCGCCGCCGTCGACGCCGCCTGGCCGACGCAGAACGTGGAGATCGGCGCCTGCACGAAGGTCATCGTGTCGTAGATCGCCATCAGCGAAGTGAACGATCCGCCGGGTGAGTTGAGGTAGATCGAGATCTCGCGCTCCGGGTTTTCCGACTCCAGGTGGAGGAGCTGCGCGATGACCACGTTGGCGACGCCGTCGTCGATCTCGGTGCCGAGGAAGACGATCCGCTCGTTCAGCAGCCGGCTGAAGACGTCGTAGGACCGCTCGCCCTGCGCGGTGCGCTCGATGACGTAGGGAACCGTGTACGAGCCCATGTCACAGCCCCATCCGTCGGCGCGAGACGGCCGGGCGGATGTCGGCGAGCGACTCCACCACCCGGTCCACGATCCCGTACTCCTTGGCCTGCTCGGCCGTGAACCAGCGGTCGCGGTCGCCGTCCCGCGCGATCGTCTCCTCGCTCTGCCCGGTGTGCTCGGCGGTGATCCGCTCGATGGCCTTCTTGGTGTACTGCAGGTTCTGCGCCTGGATCACGATGTCGGCGGCACTGCCGCCGATGCCGGCCGAGGGCTGGTGCATCATGATCCGCGCGTTCGGCAGCGCGAACCGCTTGCCGGGCGCCCCCACGGTGAGCAGGAACTGGCCCATGCTGGCGGCGAACCCCATCGCCAGCGTCGAGACGTCGTTCGGGAGGAGCCGCATGGTGTCGTAGATGGCGAGGCCCGCGGTGACCGACCCGCCGGGGCTGTTGATGTACAGGCAGATGTCGGTGTGCGGGTCCTCCGCCGACAGCAGCAACAGCTGCGCGCACACCCGGTTGGCCGACACGTCGTCGACCTGGGTGCCGAGCAGGACGATCCGCTGGGCGAGCAGCTGCGCCGCGAGCTGGTCGTCGAAGCGGCTGGGCGGTGTGCCGCCCTCGTCCGCGCGGGGCGAGAGCGTGCCGAGTGCAGTCATCCGGTCTCCTCGGTCGAGGCTGGTGTTCCGTCGCTCTCCACCCTTGCCCCGGGAAGGCCCGCGGGTACGGTTTCTCTGCCCGCCGCAGATTCGCCACGGGCAGAGCCCACCTCCGCCCCCGCCCGCACCAGCACCCGCGCCGTCGGCCCCCGCCCACATCACCGCCGTCGGAGCCCCGTACCGACCAAGCGGGGCCACGCCGTGCCCGGACGGGCAGACGGCTCTGCCCCCGCGACAGCCGCGCGGCCCTGGTGGCGCGTACGCGGACTTGCTCTACTGCCTCCGGACACCCACCCACGGCACCCGCCCACCCACGGCACCCGCTCGCCCCCGGGCACGATCGAGGAGAACCACGCGATGCGCGAACACGTCACCGGGGCGCAGCGGTCGGCACCCGCGGAGCGGGGATCCCGGCAGGCGGGGCGCAGGCCGGCACCACCGCCACGACGGGAAATCAGAAGGCGTACCCGTTGGACTCGGACATCGCCCGCTACAGCATCCTGAAGAAGCACGGCGGCGTGTACGCCGACGTGGACCTGGGCTCGGGGGACATCGACCTGCAGCGGACGAAGCCCCAGCTCCGCGACACCGACGTCCCCGTGCTCGGCCCGCTGATCCGCGACTCGAAGAGCCTGAAGGGCACCCTCGACACCGCCGGGGCCGGGCACGCCTCCGGTCTGCCCGTCGGCGACCAGGTCCGGATCGCGGCCCAGTACCTGCTGGACACCGGCGGCTACGGCAACCACTTCATCGCCGCCCAGAAGAACTCCGCCGTGATGAACCGGATGATCGCCAAGGTGGCCGCGGACACGTCCGACATGGACGCCGAGGAGCTGCACAGGGTGGGCCCCGCGGCCACCGGCCCGTTCGGGCTCATCAAGGTGGTGGACCAGCACCTGAGCGAGGAGTTCGGCGTCGAGAGCCTCCGGACCGGCGAGCACGCCCTGTTCCAGACCGCGGGGCGGCAGTTCCACGAGCACATCCAGTGGCTGACCACGGAGAGCGAGAACCAGAACTACTGAGAGCTGTCCAGCCGATCGGGCACGGGGAAATTCGGTTGCCGCGGGCCGCCGTCTCGATCATGATCGCCCGCATGGACTTTTGATGACTGCCACGTAGTACGTACCTGTCGCGCGATCGACCTCGGAGCCTGACGACCCGGCCCCGGGGCGATGGGTCGCGCCCCTCGTGAGCATCCGTCAGAGAGCGGGAGCCGCCGAGTGAGTTCGGCGTGCCTTCCTGCTGAGTCCTGAAAGCACCCAACACACATGAATACCGACCGCAAGGCCCTGTGGGCCGTGCGTCAGTCCGCCCTGCCCACCGTCGTCCGGTCCTGCCCGGACTGTCCCGGCGTGCGGCACCGCGCCTCGGGGAAGATCCGCGTCAACGCGAGCGGCAAGCTGCTCGACGTCTGGCTGCTGTTGACCTGCGCGACGTGCGACCGGACCTCGAAGGTGCCCGTCCACGAACGCGTCCACGTCTCGACGCTGGAGCCGGCCCGGCTGGTGGCGTACGAGATCAACGACCCGGCAGCGGTACGGGAGTTGGTGACGAGCGCGTCGCTCGCGGCGAAGAACCGGTACCGGCTCGACTGGACCGGGACGTGGGAGCTGGAGGCCCGGATGCCGCTGTACGCGCTCGACGACCCGAACCCGCTCTCGGTGCAGGTGCGCTTCGAGCTGCCCGCGCCGGTCCGGGTGGAGCGGCTGCTCCAGCTCGGTCTCGGCCTGAGCCGGGCCGAGGTGCGCCGTCTGGTCGCGGACGGGCGGATCCGCCTGCCGTTCGCTCCGGACGCCAAGGCGCACCAGGACTTCGAACTCACCATCCACGGACCCGGGTCCGTCGATGCGGCCAAGCACGCGAAGTCCCTCGATGCGCCCGACGCCGAACGCACCGGCCTGGCTCGGATCGGGCTGCCGCCCGCACCCGGCCGGGAGCTCCCGCGCCGGGCCACGGCGCACCAGTAGTGCCTCGTCAGGTGGCTCGTCACGTCGTGTGGTCAGCAGTTCTCCGGTCGCATGAGGGCTGGGGAGCTTGCGGTGTGACGGGGCCGGTTGGAGGAGTTCGCAGCTGAGGCGTTCGCGCCCTTGGCCCGCTGTGACCAGCGGGCCAAGGGCGGTCTGTATCTGCGGGGGGTTGTTTTGACTGATCGTCATGGCAACTCCCCTACCGCGCCCTACAATCGGCCGTCACTGCACATCGCCGAGGGAGTGGCCGTGATCCGGAGGACCTACGGATCCGGATCGTGCACCGCCTGGCCGATCGCACCCCTTCGCACTTCCACTTCGGCCTCTTCAGCGATGTGCTGTGTGCACTCCCCGACACGGGCCCGGCACACCGGGCACTCGAAGCGACCCTCAGGGACGCGTCCCTGTACTTCAACTCCCGGTGCGAAACACTGCCCACGCTCAGCCGCCTCTCCGGTGTCGAGTCGGCGCTGACCGCAGCCTCGGAGCTGCTGGCGCAGTCCCCGGCAGCCGTCGAAACGAGTATCACCCGCGGCGGCAACGTGTACCTCAACAGGTCGGATCCGCGCGCAGTCGTCGCTTCCGTGCTTGCGCGGGTTCAGGATCCCCCGGCGCAGGCCATGGCCGCGGAACTGGCCGAACGGGCATGTGACGAGCTCGGGAGTGCCGAGGACTGGGGAGCCCACTCGGCGGCTACCAAGGGTTTCCTCGCCGACGCCTTCACCGCGCTGGGGAATCCCGGGAGGGCGGTGCGCCTGCTGCAGTCCGAGCGGGCGAACGAGATCACGGTGGCCCGGCTGGTCACGGCCGGAGCGACCTCGGCCGCCGTCGCGGCAGTACGGGAGATGGCGGCGGATCCGCAACGGCTGTCCATCGCCTCGATCGACATCCTCGTGCAGGCCGGCGTGCTGGATCCCGTTCCGGAGATCTGCGCCGATGCGCTCCGGTCCCTTACGGAGGAACTGAGGCGTGTACTGCACGAGCGAGAAGGCCTCGACGAGTGGACCGCGAACCGCCGCGGGAGGGAGATCGGCCGACTGCTCCGGCTGCAGTTGAGAGCCGGTGATCCCGCCCTGTCCTTGCAGGTCATCCGAGCGGTGGCCGGCGGGCCGGCGGAGGTGGATCCGATCCTGGTCCTGTGTGTACGCGCGGCCCCGGAGGAGTTCGCCGATCTCCTGCGGTACGCCGACCGGTCGGGCTTCCAGCAGGCCGTCAGGAACCACCTTCCGGCGATGACGGCGGACCCGGACGACCCCGCCGTCAGGCTGTACGCGAGCCTGGTCCTGTGCGAGATCGGCGAGCTGCAGGACCCGGAGCCGCTGCTGCGGAACCTGCTCGACCGGCGTACGGAGGCCGACAAGCGGCTGGACGTCGTGGAGCGGCTGCTGTCCACGCGCCTGCGCGCCGAGGTCGACGGCGTACTCGTGGCGATGGCCGCCGAGGACGAACTAGGGAAGGACCTCGCTCTCGCGCGCCTGCTGCTCTGGACCGGGCAGGTCGACGTGGCGGCCTCGGTGGCGGAGAGGACGGTGCTCGCGAGCTGTGACGGGGAATCCCACACGCTCGGCAGGGACGCCGTCGATGCCGTACGGATGTTGGCCACGCATGACACCGGTCGTTGCTCCGAAGCCGTCGCACGACTGATCCGGACCATGCCCGGCCAGTTCGCCCGCGATCCCGAGAGTGCCTGCAGAGAGCTCCTCTCCCTGCTGGAGATCCTCCCGGACGGCGGACCTCGGACGACCGGTAACGACGCGGTCTCCGAGTCCTCCGCAGAACTCATCGAGCGCCTGTCCGCGGACGGGACCGCGAGCGGCTTCCGCGCGGCGGTGTGCGCCTCGCTGGCCCTGTCCGGTGGCGCTCGTCACGACGGACGGACCAGAGCGGCGGTGCGACGGGCCTGCGAGACTGCTCCGTGGACGCAACTCGACTTCCGCGACGACTGCTTGGTCGTGGGCACGGCCAACGCGGCCGCGCAGGTCGCGCTGGCCGGCGACTACGCGTACATGCGCCGAATCGTGCGGAGGATCTCCACGTACCAGGGCTGCGCCGATCCACCGGAGGTGCAGGCTCGCGTGCGGGCCGCGGTGGACGGCTGGGTCGCCTCCCTTCCGGGAACGTCCGCCTGAACCTGCCCGGTCACAGGGGCCGTTGACCGGGACGACCGCGGTTCTTCCGGTACCGGACGGGAGTTCCGTGGACCCGGCCGTCGCCGGCACCTCCGGCGGCAAGGTCACCCAGGACACCTGCCCGAGGTAGCGGCCCGCTCGGCGGGCGGCCCCGCGCGGGGGCCTGCGGGCCCCCGTCGGGGCGGCCGCCTACCGTCCCAGGTGGTCGGCCAGGCTCTCGACGGTGCGCCGCCGCGGGGTGTAGGCGGCGACCGCCGAGCCGTCCGCGAAGTGCAGCCGGAACCGGGCCATCGCCTGGAACCGCGGGCGGCGCTCGATCCGGGTGACCAGGTGGCGCGGGGCGTGCCACAGCACGTCGGCGGCCTTCCGGATGTCGCTCGTCGAGACGAACGCGACCCGCCGGTCGGTGACCAGGAGCAGCTTGTGCATCGCCGCACCGGCACCGCTGGGGAAGCCCTGCGCCAGGCTGCCGGCCTCTCCCGACACCGCACCGATCCGCCCCAGCTTGTTGCCGAGCCGGGCGCCGGCCCCGTCGCCCAGGCCCTTGGCGCCGGCCACCGGGTAGAAGGTGGCCACGTCCAGGATCCGCTCCCCCGCCGCCAGCAGCGGCTCCACGGCCTGGCGGTAACGGTTCACCAACTTGTCGGTCATCCGATCAGACTAGCGAAGATCGTCAGGCGGGTCGGCGCCCGCTCCTCCGCCGGGCCCGCCGGCCCGCTCGCGGCACCGCCGGTGCGTGGGCGACCCGCCGCTCACCGGGCTCCCCGCCGCTCACCGGGTTCCCGCCGCTCACCGGGCGGCACGGTCGGCGGGGCCCGGCACCAGGGGCGCCATGACGTGCTGGGTGGGGTTGGTGACCTCGTCGTCGTCGTTGCCCGAGTCCACCGAGGTGGTGATCGAACTGGTCGTCCAGGAGACCACCCCGAGGAGGATGAAGACGACGAGCAGGCCACGCCCGGCTCCGCTGAGGACCAGCGGACGGGTGGCCGACACCGGGCCGTCCGGCTCGCTGCCCGGCTCGTCGCCGAACAGGCGCTTGGGGTAGGCGGAGGAGAGCATCACCAGGTAGGCGGCGTAGCGCGTCCGGTAGCGCAGGATCGCGGTCGTCGCCTCGTACAGCGGCTGCGGCATCCGGCCGAGGACCAGCACCACCAGCCAGCTGATGAACGCCACCATCCACCACCCCGCTTCCACCAGCCCCTGCACGATCGAGGCCGGGATGACGAGGATGATGCGGAACAGGACGGCGAGCCGGTTCAGCTCGCCCGGCCGCAGCCCGACCTGCACCGGGTACTCCGGGGCGTGGAAGCGGAACGGCGGGTAGCGGTCCACGGTGAGCATCAGGTACGCGGTCACGCGGGTCTCGTACGGGACGTACGCGGTGAGGTAGTCCGCGGCGAAGCCGGGCAGCCGGCCGAGCACCAGCGCGCCGAACCAGCCGATGACGGTGACGAAGAACGCCACCACGGACAGCACCCACACCACCACGAACTGGGGGATCAGAAGCAGCGCGCGCAGCAGCACCGTCCAGCGGTTCTGCGGGCCGGACGCCGGCATGTCCAGGACGGGGAGCCACTCACGGCTGACGGGGGCGGGGGGTGCCTGCCACATCCGGGCCTCCACGGTCTCGGGGCGGGGACCCGGCGGTCGGACGCGGGGCCGGGCGTCCTCCGAAGATCGCAGCCCCCCGCCCGACCCGCGCGCCACGCTGCGCCGGACGGGTCAGCCCGGAGAGCCGACCCAGGTGACGTCCTTGCGCTGCAGCCCGGTGCCGTAGTCGAACCGGACCGAGAACGGGTCGGCCGCGCCTTCCGGCAGGGCGTACGCGGACGCACCGGTGGCCTCCTGGCCCGGGGACAGCGAGGCGGGGAGGAACTTCATCCGGTTGCTGCCGTCGATCAGGGTGAAGACGAGGCCGCCGTTGGCGTCCCTGACGGTGGGGCTCCCCGAGCCGTAGAGCGAGAGCTCCTGGGAGCCGGTGTTGACGACGGTGATCCTCACCTGGACGATCCTGGCGTTCCTGGGGACCTCGAACACGGTGCCGCTCGGGACGTACGGCTCCGGTGCGGCCATGGTGACCTTCAGGCCGTCCGGGTATGTGTAGGACTGGCCGAACGACAGGCGCCGGGCCTTCAGGTCCTCGGCCGCCTTCTGCTGCTCCGCCTCGATCCTCTTCCGGTCGGCCTCGGCCTGCTCCTTCACCTTCTCCGCCCGCTCCTGGGCGGCCCGGGACTCGGCCTCGGCGCGGGCCCGGGCGGCGTCCGCCTCCGCCCGCCGTTCCACGTTCGCCGCGTGCACCCGTGCCATGACGAACACCCCGGCGCCGGCCGAGACCACCAGGCCGGAGACGCCCAGGATCACACCCGCCAGTGCCACCGCCCTGTTCGTCGCCACGCCCTTGCGCACGTAGCCCAGGCCGATGATCCCGAAGACCAGGGCCAGCAGGGCCGGCAGCCAGGACAGCCAGAACAGGATGACGGCCAGGCTGAGGACGGCGCCGACGATCCCGAGCACCATGGCCGCGACGCCCAGGCCGTTGCGGGGCGGCGGCGCCGGCACCGGGTACGGCGGCCAGTACGGCACGCCGCCGGGGTGCTGGGCGGGGACCGCGACGGGAGCCGGGCCGACGGGCGCAGGGGCAGCCGCGGGGGCGGCTGCGGGGGCAGGGGAAGCCGCGGGGGCGGGGACCGTGGCCTCGCCCGGCCGCTGGGCCTCGCCCTGACCCGGGTTCAGCGGCGCCCACGGGTCGGCGCCGGCCGCCTCGCCAGAAGCCACGCCGGCGGCCACGTCGGCCACCTCGACAGCCACTTCGGCGGTCGCCACGGCCGCGGGCTTCTCGGCATCCTCCAGGGAGGCCTTCTCGGCCTGCGGTCTGTCGGGTGGGACGGGAGGGGTCATACCGGATCCTTCGCGAACGACGAGATGAGGGGATGAGGAGATGAGGAGGCGGGGAGCGGTCGTCAGCCCCCGGGACGGCGTCTCCCCCCGGGACAACGACTGTTCGGCTCCCCCGCCGACAGGCGGCCCGGTCTGCGGCGCGCAGCGGCCACCGTCCGGGCCGGACCCGCGCGTCGACACACCCCGGCGCGGGACACCGACAGGGCCGGCAGGTGATCAACATACAGGTGCCCGGCGACTGCTCCGACACCGCGGTCCCGGCCCCGGCCGGGCCGCCGGGCCAGGGCCGGCGCCCGTGGTTCGTCCGCGACGGACCGTGACCGGCCGCCGGAGGGGCGTCCTCACCCGCCCGTGCGGCCCAGCAGGTCCTCGACGGTCTGCGCGCGGCGCAGCGTCTCGAAGCGCACCGCGCCGTCGGCCGCCACGGTGACCCCGTGCACGGCGGGTTCCAGCAGGCTGTTGTAGGAGAACGGGGTGGACGTGTAGTAGGCCCCGGTGTCCAGCAGGGCGACCAGGTCCCCGGGCTCCAGCAGCGGCAGCGGGCGGGCCCTGGCGACCAGGTCCCCGGCGAAGCAGGCCGGCCCGGCGACGTCCTGTTCGACCGGCTGCCCGTGCTTGGCCGCCCCGGTCGCGTCGTGCGCGGTGACCCGCAGCGGCCAGGAGTCCGGTGCGAAGACCGTCCGGGTGGCCACCTGCGCACCGGCGTAGGTGATTGCGATCGCCCGCCCGCCGGACTCCTTGGTGTACTCGACGTAGGCGGCGGTGAAACCGCTCTTGGCCAGCACGGACCGGCCGAACTCGGTCACCAGCCGGAACTCACCGGAGAACAGGTCGGGCACGCGTGCCCGCAGCCGCTCGACGTAGTCCCGGTGGTCCGGGGTCACCCGGTCGTCGGCGAAGTTGACCGGCAGGCCGCCGCCGATGTCCAGGCCCACCACCTGACGGCGTCCCAGCTCGCGGTTGATCCGCCGGGCGAGGGCGACGGTCGCGGCGACCCCGTCCGCCATCAGGTCCGGCGGGCAGCCCTGGCTGCCGACGTGGCAGTGCAGCCGGCCGAGCCAGGGCCGCTCCCGGAAGGCCTCGACCAGCCGCGCGGTGTTGCCCTCGTCGGCCAGGGCGATGCCGAACTTGGAGGTCGCGGTGGCGGTGCTCATCGCCCCGATGGCGCCGACGCCGAGCTGCGGGTTGACGCGCACGCCGATCGTGGACTCGCTCCGGACCTTGCCCGCGTGCCCGGGAGTCAGCAGCTCGTCGATCCGGGCCAGCTCCTGCCAGTTGTCGACGTTGACGGCCACGCCGAGCTCCAGCGCCCGCGCCAGTTCGCGGCGGGTCTTGGCCGGGGAGTCGAAGACGATCCGCCCGGGCTCGAAACCGGCCGCGAGCGCCTGCGCGAACTCGCCGGGGCTGGCCACCTCACAGCCCATGCCCAGACCGCGCAGCCGCACCAGCACCGGGACGAGGCTGTTGGCCTTGGCCGCGAAGGCGTGCAGCACCTCCACCGAGTCGGGGAAGGCGCGGTGCAGCGCGTCGACGGTGGCCGCCACCGCGTCCAGGTCGAGGAAGCCCGCGAGCTGCGCGTCCTCCGGGTCCAGCAGGCCCTGGCGGACCGCCGCGCGGAGGATGAGTTCACGGCGCTCGGGGCCGTGCAGGGCCGTCAGCTGGGGGTTCGCCATGGTGGCACTCTCCGTCCGGTCGTCTCGGTCGCACGGCCCCGGGGTGCTCCGGCGGGCCGTGCGACCAGACTGCCCGTCAGCCGGCGGGCAGGCCCTCATCCCACGACCCGGGTTTCCGGCGGTGCCTCCGTGCCGACCGACGGCGGGCGGGCAGCGGCGGCAGGCCTTCGCGCCGGACGACGAACGTGCGGCGCCGTCCTCGTACCGGACGACGAAGTCCCGCAGTGCGCGACAAGCTCCTCGTAGGTCCCCGTGAGGGACGCCGGCCTCAGCCCTCGTCGGCCACCGAGCGCCTGAGCAGCAGCAGTTGGAGCTGGGCCAGCAGCCGGGCGTCGGGGTCGTCGAGGTCGATGCCGCTCTCCCGCACCACCGTCTGGTCCAGGCGGTGGGCGTAGGTGCTGCGGGCCACTCCCAGGGCCTCCGCAGCCCTGGCCTTCTCCCCCGGTTGGTCGAGGAAGGCGCCCAGGGTGTCGACCAGCGGGACCTCGGCCTTGCGGGTGGACGCCAGCAGCCGCGTCACCGGCGTCTCCACCGGCAGATGTCGCGCCGCCCGCAGCGCGTCCGCGAAGTGCAGCAGCGCCACGGCGTCCGCGACCTCCCCGACCCGGGCGACGTCCGGCGCGCCCCGGCCGAACAGCAGCCCGCCCAGCGCCATTTCGGCCGTCCGCCGGGATTCGGGCGCCCCGTCGAGCCGGTCCTGCACCTCGCCGACGCCCACCCGTACCCGCAGCCCCAGCTGCCGCGACAGCTCCCGGGCCAGCGATCCGGCCAGCAGCCCCACCCGCTCGCGGGCCCGTACCGGGTCCTTCGCCAGCCCGCCCAGCAGCACCAGGACGCCCCGCGCCGAGGGCACCACCACCGACA
Source organism: Kitasatospora sp. NPDC038210 (assembly GCF_055600605.1). Classification (NCBI taxonomy): domain Bacteria; kingdom Bacillati; phylum Actinomycetota; class Actinomycetes; order Kitasatosporales; family Streptomycetaceae; genus Kitasatospora; species Kitasatospora sp. NPDC038210. The sequence goes on from NZ_JBVJYK010000035.1 coordinate 23,501, forward strand.
CCTCGCCGCGCCCGGTGCAGTGCCGGAACGCCGCATCGACCAGCCGGCCGCGCGCCCGGACGTCCTGCGGGCCGCCCGGCCCGGCACCGACCGACAGCACCGCGCACCGATCCGCCGCCGGCAGCCCGGTGCGCGCCGCCAGCAGTTCGGCGGACCCCTGGCCGTCGAGCAGCCCCCGGACCGCTTCCAGCAGCAGCCGGTCCTGCCCCTCCCGCCGCGCGCGGTCGTGCAGCAGGTGGGCCACGGCCTCCCGCGCCGCGGCGCGCAGGGCCTCGCGGTTGGCCGGGGTGTCCAGGGGCCGCTCGCCCTCCGCCGCCACCCAGATCGAGCCCAGCGGGACGTCCCCGGCCCGGACCAGCACGATCAGGCGCTCAGGGGCCTCGCCGTGCGCCTTGCGGTGGAGCACCCGGTCCGAGCGCAGCAGGTCGCGGTCGAACCCGGCGTTCCGCAGGTCGTCGCGCCGGTGCGCCGGCGGCTTCTGCCCCAGGATGGTCCAGATCCGGACCCAGTCCACGTCCTGACCGATCGGCGAGTAGGCGAGGACGTTGTACGCGGTGTCCTCGATCGTCACCGAGCCGCCGACCCGGAGCGCGATCGCCTTGGCCAACTGCGGGAGGTCGCCCAGCGGCACACCGGCGATCCTCGGTTCGGGCGTCACCGACAGCCCCGCGTGCAGGATCCCGATCACGGTCGGCCAGTCCGTCCACCGGCTGCGGAAGAGCACCGCCGTCCCCGCCTCGGCGGCGGCCGCGCCCAGCGCCTCGTTCCCGGAGCCGGTCTCCACCGGACGGAAGAGCACCGCCGCCGCGCCGGCCTCCCCCGCCCGGCGGACGAGGGCGCCCGCCTCCTCGGTGTGCGGATCGACCCCGACCGCGACGAGCAGATCGCCGTGCGACGCCGGCGGCTCCAGCTCGTCGAGCACGACCAGCCGGCTCACCGGCCGGTCCGCTCCGCCCGGCGCGAGGCGGCCCGGGACGACGAAGTCCCCCGCCATCGTCAGCAGGCTCAACAGGGTCGGCCCCGACCCGAGCCGGTCCGCCCGTGCCGCTCGTCCCGCCTGTTCCGTTCGTCCCGCCTGCTCCGTCTGTTCCGTCTCGGACATGGGCCACCCCTCCCCAGGGCACGCGCGCCACGGTCGGGTCGGCGTCAACTCGGCCAGGGCGTCCACCGGTTCGACCACTGTAGTGCCGCGAGACGGAACCGGGGACGTGAGCTACCGCTCGGTGAGCACCTCCGCCAGCCGGTCGGCGAAGGCGGTGAGCCAGTCCAGTCGCGGGCCGCCGCGGGCGATCCGGAACCCGTGCCGGCGGCCCCAGAACGCGGCCTGGACGGCGTGGAGCTGGGCCCACCGCCGGACGCGTTCGCGGTCGAGTTCGGCCGCCTCGGCGAACACGTCCAGGATGCGGTGGACGGCCCTGCGCGGGTCGTCCGCGTCGAGGAGCGTCAGCGCGCGCGACTTCAGCAGGGTGCCGCCGTCGTAGGCGGGATCCCCGACGTATCCCTTGGGGTCGACGGCGAGCCACGGCTCGCGGCCCGCGCGCAGGATGTTCCCGGCGTGGAGGTCGCCGTGGACGAGGGTGTCCGGCTGGACCGGGCCCAGCTCCCGGACGGTCGCGACGGCGGCGTCCAGCACCGGGCGCGGCAACGGCCGCGCCAGTTCCTCGTCGTCCCGGCGCAGTTGCTCCTCCCAGGCGGCGGCCTGCTCGCGCAGCCGGGGCAGGCCGGGCGGCGCGGGGACGGCCAGGCGGCGGTTGAGCCGCCCGGCGACCGTCACCACCGCGTCGCCGTCCTCGACCTCCGCCAGGGTCTCGGACCGGACCCGCTCCAGCAGCATCGCGTACCGCGCGTCGTCGCGTTCGTGCAGATGGACGGCGCCCCGCCCGGCCCACGCCACGAACGCGTCCGGCTCGTGCACGTTGCCGGGATGCGGGAACGACACCTTCAGCACCGCGGGCTCCCCGCCGCGCCCCCGTACCGGAACGATGACGCCGACGCCGCCGTGCATGACCGCACCGTCCGGCACGCACCCCCAACGCCCCGACAGCTCCTCCACGATCCCGGGCACCTCGGTGAGCCACCGCGCCCCGGCCTCCCCCTCGCGCTCGACGGTGCTCCGCGCGAACTCCTCCGGTACAGCTATCATCCCTGCACCCTACCGAGGCACCCCGGCCGACGTCGCCCGCGCGGAGCCCGTTCCGGCCGCGGGGGGCCCGGGGCCCCGCTCACCGCCTCCGGTCGGCCACCGCGTCGAACCACCACCCGTGATGGCGCGTCACTTCCACCGGAGGCCCGCCCCCGTCGCTTCACGGTGACGCAGCGCGGGCATACTCCGACCTGTTGTCGCGAGCCGTGGGGGGAATGTGCAGGGTCGATCGTCGGCGCCCAGGACGGGTCAGGTGTGGAGCGACGCCGAGGACGCCCGGCTGCTGGAGCTCGCACGGCAGGGCCTGGACCTCGACGAACTCGCCGTCCGGCACGGCCGGTCCGTCGGTGCGATCCGCGGGCGCCTGACGCGGCACATGCCGCTCGCCTTCGCCATGGACGAGGATTTGCTGCGGTGGGCGCGGTCCTTGCCGCCGCCCGCCGACGGCGCGGGCTCCCTCGACGCGGACGCCGACACCGACCCCTGGACCGACACCGGGACCGAGACCTGGACCGCCGCCGACACCGCCGCCGGCACCGGGACCGACGGCGAGGCGCCCGACCCTGCCGAGGTCCTCGCCGATTGGCAGCAGCTGACCGGGTACACCCTCGGCCCCGAGCGGCAGGCGGCCTTTCTGGCCCGCTCGACGGTCGGCAGGCTCGCCGCCGAGGACCCGACGGTGCGCCGGGACGCGGGACGGCGCCTGTGGCGGGGCACCGGGCGACTGCTGCTGGACGACTGGGCCCTGGAGTGCCGGTGCCCGGGCGCCGCCACGCTCGCCCCGCCGTGGAGCGCCATCGCCGAGGGCGACGACGACACCGCGATGCTCCTGCGCGAACTCCTGGCCGCGGCCGTCGAGGAGATCCCCGGCGCCCGCGACCGCCGGATCGTGGCGAGCCGGTTCGGCGTGGGCGACCAGGACGCCCGGACCCAGGAGCGGATCGGTGCCGACCACGGGCTCTCCCGCGAACGCATCCGCCAGCTGCAGAACCGGGCCGTGCGCGCGATGGCCCGCTCCGCCGCGCCCGCCACCGGCCGGCTCCGCACCCTCGTGGCCGAACTCGGGCGCCTCGACGGGCACTCACCGGGCGACGGGGGCACGAACGACGGCGGGGGCACGATCAGCCCCGAGAGCCCGCGGACCGCGGACGGACCGTCCAGCGCCGAGCGGCTGCTCGACCTGGCGCAGGTCCTGGTGCCGTCCATGGCGCCGCGCCAGGCGGTCACCCTGCTCGCCACCATGGCCGGGGCCCGCAAGCTGCCCGCCGACAACCTCGCGGCCCAGGCCATGACGATCCGTACGCTGCGCCACGACACACAGCGCCGCGAGGCCACCCGGCAGGCTCGGATCGAGCGGGCCACCGCCCGGTGGGAGCGCCTGGCGCGCCGGATCGAGTGGTTCGGCACACCCGAGAGCGCTCCCCCGCGCGGCGAACTGTCCGCGCTGCGCGAGGCCGACGACGACGATCCGCGCTCCGGGTCGTGGCACTGCCCCAAGCTCGGACGCGCGGTGGCGTACGAGTCGGAGAGCGAGCTCCACCTGATCCAAATCCTGTCGTTCGCCCCGCAGATCGCGTACTACCAGGAGCAGCCGCTGGCCATCGGCTACGAGTTCGACGGGCGCACGCGCACCTACTTCCCCGACCTGCTCGTCGCCACCACCGACGGGCGCTGCGTCCTGGTCGAGGTCAAGCCGCTGTTCGAGATGGCCACCGCCGTCAACGTCGCCAAGTACCGGGCCCTGGCGCAGCTGTGCCGCGAACGCGGCTGGGGGCTGCTGGTCACCGACGGGAACCGTACCCGCGCGCTGTTGCAGGAACACCGGCCGGACGCCGGGCTCGCCTCCCTCATCGGCCCGTTGCTGGACGACGGGACGGTGCTGGGGTGGCCGCACGTCGTCGCCGCAGCCGGCGGGGAACGCCCGAACTGGATGGACCTCGCGGCGCTGATCCTGAGCCGGGGCTGGGACTGGCGCACCCGGCCGTTCCGGCTGAGCACCGGTCGCGCCGCCGCCCCGCCGGCCCCGGCGGCCACCGTGGCGGTGGACCGGGACGCGGCGGGCCAGGACGCGGTGGTGTGCCCGACCCCCGAGGAGATCGAGGCCGCCCGCACCCCGGCCGGCGGGTGGCGCCGCGACCAGCTCGCGGCGTGGGGCGTGCCCTGGCCTCCCCCCAGGGGCTGGAAGCAGCGGCTGACCGACCGGTCACGCGCCGCCCGCGGCTGAGTCCGGCCCGGCGGCTGACGCCCCGCCAGGCCGGGCCAGCCCGGTCAGTCCTCGGCCGCCCACGCGATCGCCCGGTCCTGCTGGGCGAGCGGGAAGGTCTTCGTGGTGCCCGGCGTCATCCACCCGAAGAGGGCCGTCGCGTGGGTCATCCACTCGATGTCCGTGACGAGGGCGATCCGCTTCCAGGCCCGCAGGTGCTCGGCCCCGATCTTGAGGTCCTCCCACAGTGCGCCGCCGGTCATGCCGTGGAACTCCCGGATGACGATGACGAACCGCACCGCGCCCCGCTTCGCCGCTTCCTCCAGCGCGGGCAGCAGCACGTCCCGGTAGTCCTCGGCGGAGAGCTTGCCACCGGCCTCGAACCCGATGACGTTCTCCGGCAGTCCGTCCAGCTTCTCGATCACGAGCGGATCCCTTCTCTCGTCGGCCCCGAGGACGACCCCCCGGGGTAGGCGGCCGACGGCGGCCCCGCCCGGCCGGCTCAGGACGGGGACGCGGACGCGGACGGCGATGACACGGGCGCCCCGGACGGTGACGGCGACGTCGACTCCGCGGAACTGCCGGGGGCGGACGGCGTCGGCGAGGCGGGCTTCGGTGCGACCTGGAGGCCGGTGACGTGGCCGTCCGCGGTGAGGAAGTACTGGAGTCCGGCGTAGCCGGGCGTGACCAGGATCCCCTGGGTCATCTTGGGCAGTTGGCTGGAGCGGGCGAGTTCGGCGCCGTCCTGGGCCCGGCGCCAGACGACCTGTTCGGTGGTGTACTTCTTGAGCCCCTGGAAGAACTTCACCGGGATGTCGGTCCCGATCAGCACGCGCTGGTCCTTGGGGCCGATCAGGGTCGTGAAGCTGAGGGTCGTCTGGTCCTGCGTCCACGCCACCGACAGCGTGCCGTTCGACAGGTCGATCCCGGCCAGCTCGCCCGCCCCGGCGTCCATCGCGTAGACGCGGTTGTTCTCCGGGTCGACCGAGACCATCGACGGGATGAAGCTGTTCTTGGTGCCGCTGGAGGCGAACGGCTGGATGTCGGCCACCTTGGTCGAGTCGCTCTGGGAGACGGCGACGACGCTCATCGGGGTCGAGGTCGGTTTCCCGCCGTTGGTCATCGCGACGACGTAGTCGTCGATGACGGCCATGGCGGACGCGGCGGTCTGCCCGTCCTTGAGGTAGGGCACCGGCCCCCACGAGGGGTCGGGCGCGAAGCCGTTGTTCTGGTACGAGTAGCGGTAGAGCTTGGTGGCGCCCGGCAGGTAGATCTCCTGCGTGCCGTCGAGCGTGGCCGTGGTGATCCGGCCGCCCATCATCTCGGGCAGCGTCACCTGGGAGATCACCTGGAGGGTCTTCGGGTCGATCGCCACCATGATCGAGGGCGGCACGGCCGTCGGGTCGGGGCAGTTCAGGAAGGCGCTGAACCCCTGCTCCGTGCAGCCGGGTTGCCGGTTGACGGTCTTGGCGACGATGGTCCCGTCCGGCAGCGCGTCGTAGCCGTTGTACGCGGTGTCGCGCGGGGCCGACTGGCCGGTGGGCAGCGTGGTCCGGGCGAGGACCCGGCCGGTCTGCGGGTCGATCCGGGCGATGTGGTAGCCGTAGACGACCACCAGGCTGCCGTCCGCCAGGACGTTCAGGACACCGGGGTAGTCCCACTCGTCGGTCGCGTTGGTGTTGATCAGCACCTGGCGCCAGACCTCGTTGTACGTCCCGGGTTCCACCCGCGAGACGAACGAGCCGGAGGCGCCCTGGCCGTCGCCGTAGCCGCCGCCGTAGACGTAGAGCTCGTCGGGGCCGCGGTCCACGATGTTGTACGGCGTGGCGTAGACCTGCTGCGAACCGTAGGCGTAGACCTGGTTGTCGGACGGGGCGCCCCCGAAGTGCGCGCACCCGTACCGGTGCGTCCGGTTCGAGTCGTGGACCTCGAAGGCCGCGATGGTCGGGTACCACGGGGCGTTGCCCTCCGCGGCCGCGCAGGACTGCTCGCCGGGGACGAGGGCGGGATCGCCGACCAGCGGACCGCCCGCGGCCACCACGTCCGCCGGCGGGGAACTCCCGTGCGCCTCGGCCGGGCGCGCTCCTGAGCTCGAACCGGCGCTGGAGCAGGCGGAGAGGGCGAGGAGCAGGGCCACGACGGCGGCCGTCAGCCGGGGAACGGGCGACCGGTGCGGCAAGGGAGGCTCCTCGGGTCGGATCGGCGTGCCGGTGTGCGGCTCGTCCGGCAGCGGGCCGCGGAACAGGCTCGCAGAGCCGCCACGCCCTGCCCGGCGGACACGCCGCGCCCCCGCTCCCGCCGCCGGGCCGATCACCCAGGCGGACCCGGCGGCGGTCGCGCGACCGGTCCCCGACAGGTGCCCGAGCGGTCCCCGGGCGAACCCCGACAGGTCCTCGTGCGGTCCCGCCCGGGGCGGTGTCAGTTGCTCCTTGTACTGTCGATCGCGCACAACGATTCGTTCGACACGGGGGCATGAGCAATGATCAGGACCGATCCGGCGACACCCGACCTCTTCCTCACACCGGTCGAGGACGTCTTCGTCCGCAACCACCTCGGGCCGCACCCGCGGCTCGACCCCGCGACGTGGTCGCTCACCGTCGAGGGCCTGGTGGAGCGGCCGCTGCGGCTGGACCTCCCGGCCCTGCTGGGCCTGCCGCAGCGCCGCTTCACCGCCGTCCACGAGTGTTTCGGCAACCCGCTGCACCCCACGGTGCCGACCCGCGCCGTCACCAACGTGGAGTGGGCCGGCGTCCCGCTCGCCGCCGTACTGGAACTCGCCGGCCCGCGCCCGGAGGCCCGGCACGTCTGGCTGGAGGGCGCCGACACCGGCGACTTCGCGGGCGAGAGCGGCGTGAGCTACCTCAAGGACCTCCCCGTGGAGCAGGCGGGCGCCGAGGTCGTCCTCGCGCACACCATGAACGGCGAACCGCTGCACCCGGACCACGGCTACCCGGTGCGGGCGGTGGCACCCCTGATGTTCGGGACCAACTCGGTGAAGTGGCTGAGCCGGATCGTGCTGGCCGCCGACCGCCCCGACCACCTCTTCACCACCCGCCTGTACACCCGCGTCCTGCCCGGCGAGAGCGAGTCCCGGCCGGTGCGCGAGAAGGACGTCAGCAGCAAGCTGCTCACCCCGGGCGACGGGCGCACCGTCCCGGCCGGGAGCTGCGAACTCGCCGGCTACGCCTGGAGTTCCAGCGAGGTGACGTCCGTCGAGGTCGCCGTGGACGACGGCGACTGGCAGCCCGCCGCACTCGACCGGCGCGGCCCGGACCCGGCCTGGCAGCGCTTCCGCCTGCGCCACGACCTCGCCCCGGGCCGGCACCGCATCCGCTGCCGGGCCACCGACTCCGCCGGGCGCGTCCAGCCGCTCACGGGCGACCGGAACGCCGTCCACGAGATACACGTCGTCGCCGAGGCAGGTGGGCAGCCGGCCCGGGTCTGACGTCCGTCCCAGGGCCCGGCGTCGACCGGGCCCGGGGTCGCTACGCGGGCGGGGGGGCGGGGTGGGTCGGGTTCGTCGAGGAGCAGTTCCAGGAGCGGGAGGGCCTCTTCCAGCTGCCGGCACTGGTCGGGGGTCAGGCGGGTGCTGCGCCGGGAACCGGAACGTGGACCGTGGAACTCGATGGCTTCCGTCACCTGACGGTAGTCCCGGCGGCCGTTCCCCCGGTGGACCCCCGAGGGGAGGGGTCCACCGGGGGAACGGGCCGTCCGGGGGTTGCGACGGCCGACGGCGGTGACGACGACGGCCGGCCGGGTCAGGCCTCCCCGGGCGGCCAGGGGCCGTGCGCCGCGACCTGGCTGCGCAGCCCGCGCAGGGCACGGGCGGCGGCGATGCCGACCGCGCCGACGACCCGCCCGTCGCGGACGCAGGCGGCGGCGAAGCGGTGCTCCGCCACGCTGCCCTCGACCGGTTCGAAGCGGTCGGCGTCGCCGGGGCGGCCGTACGCCTGGATCCGCAGGCCGTACTGGTCGGTCCACAGGTACGGGACCGGGGTGTAGACCTGCCGGGTCCCGTCCGGGCCGGCCAGCAGGTTCCGGGCGACGAGCAGGGCCTGGTCGGTGGCGTTGGTGCGCTGTTCGACGCGCCGGTGGCGGCCGGTGTGCGGGTCCGGCCAGGAGGCGGCGTCGCCGGCCGCCCAGACGCCGGGCCCGACGGCGCAGTGGGCGTCGCAGACCACGCCGTCGTCCAGCCGCAGGCCGCTGCCGGCCAGCCAGTCGGTGGCGGGTTCGGAACCGACGGCCATCAGGACGGTGCCGGCCGCGAGGTCGGTGCCGTCGGCCAGCCGTACGCCGGTGGCGCGGCCGGCGCGGTGCAGCAGGCCGGTGGCCGCTCCCCGGTGGATCCGTACGCCGTGTTCGCGGTGCAGGCCGGTGAGCAGGGCGGCGGTCTCGGTGCCCAGGGCCGCTGCCAGCGGGGTGTCGGTGGACACCAGCCAGGTGACCTCGGCGCCGAGTCCGACGGCGGTGGCCGCCACCTCGGCGCCGAGCAGTCCGCCGCCGACCACGAGCAGCCGGCCCCCGGCGCGCAGGTCCTCGCGCAGGGCGAGGGCGTCGGCGAGGGTGCGCAGCACGTGCGCGCCGGCGAGCGGGGTCCCGGCGCCGGGCAGCCGGCGCGGGCGGAGCCCGGTCGCGATGACCACCGCGTCGCAGGGCACCTCCCGGCCGTCGGCGAGGTGGACGGTGCGGGTACGGCGGTCCAGGCGCCGGGCGGGCACCCCCAGGCGCAGGTCGAGCCGGAGCTCCTCCAGGGCCCGGGGGTCGCGCAGGGTGAGCCGCTCGGGCTGCCACTGTCCGGAGAGCAGGTGCTTGGACAGCGGCGGCCGGTCGTACGGTGGCGCGTCCTCGGCCCCGATCAGGGTGAGCCGGCCGTCGTAGCCGGCCCGGCGCAGCGCTTCGGCGGTGTGCAGTCCGGCTGCGCCGGCTCCGACGACGGCGATCCGGCGCGGTGCGCTCACGCGGTTTCCAGGCGGATCGCGGCGGCCGGGCAGACGGCGGCGGCGTCCTGGACGGCCTGGTGGACGTCGGCGGGCGGCCGGGCGTCGAGCAGGACGACGATGCCGTCCTCGTCGCGCTGGTCGAAGACCTCGGGGGCGGCGAGGACGCAGTGTCCGGCGCCGCAGCACTTGTCCTGGTCGATGTGGACGAGCATGCGGGTTCCCTTCGGGGCAGGGCCGATCGGGGCCCTGGTGGTGGTGAACTGTGGTGTCGGTGAACGGTGTCGGTGATCGGCGGAGCGCTCGGTTCGCGGGCCGCGCGGGCCGGGGTTCACCAGGCGATCGGCAGCCCGTGGACGCCGTAGATGAGCATCTCGCCGCGGAAGCGGACCTCCTCGAACGGGACGGCCAGGCGCAGTCGGGGCAGTCGGCGCAGGATCGTGTCGAGGGCGATCTGGAGCTCCAGGCGGGCGAGCGGCTGGCCGAGGCACTGGTGGACGCCGAAGCCGAACGCGAGGTGGCGGCGGGCATCGCGGGTCAGGTCGAGCTCGTCGCCGCCGGGGAACTCCAGGGTGTCCCGGTTGGCGGTGTTGATCATGCAGATGACGCCCTCGCCCGCCCGGATCCGCACGCCGCCGACCTCGACGTCCTCGGTGGCGACCCGGGTCAGGCCGGAGTGCACGATGGTCAGGTAGCGCAGCAGTTCCTCGACCGCGCCGGGGACGGACTCCGGGTGGCGGCGCAGGTGGTCGAGCTGGTCGGGGTTGCGCAGCAGGGCCAGGACGGACAGCGCGGTCATGTTCGCGGTGGTCTCGTGTCCGGCCACCAGCAGCAGCCGGCCCATCGCGCCGATCTCCTCGGTGCTGAGCTCGCCGCGGGCGACCAGCCGGCTGAGGATGCCGTCGTCGGGCTCGGCGCGCTTGGTCTCGGTGAGCTCGACCAGGTAGTCGGCCAGCCGGTCCCGGGCGGCGTCGACCTCCTCGGGCGAGGAGTCGCGGCGCAGCAGGACGCGGCTGCACTCCTGGAAGAAGTCGTGGTCCCGGTAGGGGACTCCGAGCAGCAGGCAGATCACCAGGGAGGGCAGCGGCAGGGCGAACTCGTGGACGAGGTCGGCGCCGGTGCGTCCGGCGGTCATCCGGTCGAGCAGGTCGTCGGCGATGCGCTGGACCTCGGGGCGCATCGCCTCGACCTTCTTGATCATGAACTCGCCGGTGAGCATCCGGCGCAGGCGCGCGTGCTCGGGGTCGTCCAGCCTGATGAAGGTGGGCTGACCGGCGTTCAGCTGCCGGGCGCCGGCGCTGATGAACGGGAAGCCGGGGCGGGTGGAGTCGGAGCTGAAGCGGGCGTCGGAGAGGACGGCCTTGACGTCCTCGTGACGGGTGACCAGCCAGCTGGGCGCGCCGTCCCACAGGGAGACGCGGGTGACCGGCTCCTCCTGGCGGGCCTGCTGGTAGGCGGGGGGCGGGTCGAAGGGGCAGGCGCCGCGGGCGGCGGGGTGGGTGATGCCGGGGGTCTGGGCGGCCGTGGCCATGAGGGGGCTCCCTTCTCGGAGCTGGGTGTCGCCAGCTCGGGCCTGCGTGGCGCCGCTGGTGGCGCCGCGTGGGGGTGTGCCGTGCGCTGTGTGCCGTGTGCTGTGCGCGGTGTGCTGTGTGCTGTGTGCTGTGCGCGGTGCGGTGCTGTGTGCGGCGTGCTCTGTGCGGTGGGTGGCGCCGTGGGGGGTGGTGCGGCCGGGGTGCAACCGGGGCCATTTACGTGCCCTAAGCAACTAACTCACCGTCACGCTAACTCGCACTCCGTTGCAACGAAAGGCCCCGTCCCCCCAGCGAACGAATCTGTCCGAAATCCGGTCGGACCCCCGGGTCACCCTCACGGCCCGCACCGGATCGCTACAGTTCCCCCATGCCGGACGCCGAAGACCCCGAAGACGAACGGACCACCGCCTCGGACCTGGAGGCCGTACTGGCCACCCTGGCCTACCTGCTGACGCGTACGCAGCAGCACGAACGCCAGACGGCCCGGGCCGGGATCACCGCCGCCCGCTCGGACATCTACCTGCTGCGCGCGCTCTCCGAGGCCGACGGCGCCAGCCGGATCGGCGACCTCGCCGACCGGCTGATGGTCAAGCCCTCCCACGTCACCCGGCAGATCGACCGCCTGCAGGGCCAGCAGCTGGTGGAACGCACCCGGGACGCGACGGACCGGCGGGCCCGCCAGGTCGAACTCACCGCCGAGGGACGGGCCGTACTCGACCGACTGAAACAGGCCAACATCACCGGGCTGACCGACGCCCTCGACGGCGTCCCGGACCCGGACGTCGCCGCCACCGTCCACGTGCTGCGCCACCTGGTCCACCGCTACGTGCAGCGCGTCCGGACCACCATGTGCTCCGAGGACGGGCCGCTCCCCTGCCCGCGCCAGGCGGAGACCAGCGCCTGACCCGGCTGCACCGCCGCCGGGCGCAGGGCCTCCTCAGGGGGCCGCGAACAGCCCCGGGAAGCCCGCGGCCAGCCAGGGCTTGCGGCCCCAGGCGAACACCTTGCCCCGGAGGAGGGCGTCAGTGGCGGTGCAGCGGCCCAGCGCGATGAGGAGGAACGCCACCGGCTCGGTGAGGATCGTGCAGTCCGGGCGGCGCGGCGGCTGCGGGCTCACCACGGCGACACCGTCCGTGAAGGTCACCGCGAAGGCGTCCAGGCCCCGCACCCGCAGCCGGTAGCAGGCGCTGTGGCCGGCCGCGGCGCGCGCGTCCGTCACCCACGGCATGGCCACGCGCAGGAACGGCATCGTCTGCCCGACGCGGTGCCGGTCGATCGGGTGCGGCCGCCCCAGGGCCACGGCGATGTCGTAGAGGTGGCCGAGCATGTGGGTCAGCAGGTAGGCGCCGAGGGTGTCCAGGTCCATCGGCCCCAGCGGGGTCAGCACCGGTTCGGTACCGGCCCGTGGCCCCGCGGCCACCGTGAACTCCCGTGCCCGCCGGGCGATCTCCCCGGCGAGCACGTCCGGGTCCCGCTCCGGCCGCTCGGCCAGCGAGGCCTCGTTCGCCGCGGCCAGCGAGCCCGCCGTCCCGTCCCCGTACGGCCGCTCCTCGCCGGCCGCCAGCGCGGCCATCAGCTCGTTGGCCATCGCCAGGTGCGCGGCGGCCTCGGCGACCGTCCACTCCGCACCCGGTATCGGGGTGTCGCCACGACAGCCGGCGAGCAGGCTGACGGCCTCGCCGCCGACCGCGGTGAGCGCCTCGAACAGCGCGGTGCGTGCGGCGGCGGTGAGGGGTTGCTGCTGCTGGGGGAACGGGAGCGTCATGGGGGTGAAGACTGACCGACCCCCGCGCCGCTGTCCAGACCCGTGACGCGCCCGACCCGTCTCCCGGGCGCAGCGGGGCGGGCGCCGGGCGCGGTGGGACCGGAGCAGGCGACAGCGGACGGGCGACGGCTTTCGGCCGATGAGCGTCCGCGCGGGTGGGGCTCCGGTGGCCCGTGCGGTCCGGCGCGCCACGCCTGGTGCACCCTCCGGTCGGGCCCGGGCGTACGGGCAGCGTGCGGCCGCCGTGGCGACATTTCCGCTGTCATATGCGGAACTTCACCATCCCTCCCTATATTCGCCGGAGCACGTCATCGAGGTACGTCATCGAGGTGCGTCATCACCGACGTACGTCATCGAGGCACGTCCCGGCCGCGGGTTGCAGCGGCACTGTCACCACCGACAACGAGGGCGGAACCATCGTGCGCAGGAACACCAGGGGCAAGAGGATCGGCATCGCCGGCTGTCTGCTGGCCGGATTGGCGGCGGCCTGCGTCGTCGCGGCCCCGGCAGCCGAGGCGCAGTCGGCGTCGCCGGCCCGGGTCGAGGGCATCAACTGCTCCACCCCGACCATCGGATTCCTCAACAACCAGTGGTACTACGGCATCTCGTGCTCGGGCTGGGGCACCACCAAGTGGTGGGTGAACGTCAGCTGTTCGGACGGCTCCTACCGGAGCGACGGCCCGCACACCGACTTCCTGAACGTCCTCCTCTACTGCCCGCCGAACACCACCGTCACCAGGGGCTGGGTCAGCTACACCCCGTGAGCCGAGCCCTCGGGCCGTCCCAGCGGATCTGACCCCGACCCGCGCCGACACCGGCGCGAGCCACCCCGGTGGACGGTCGACGCAGCACGCCGCACCACACAGCACGCCGCACGCACCGCACCGCACAGCGCGCGGCACGCGGCACGCGGCACGCGGCACGATGCCGTCGACCGTCCACCACCCACCCGGCGCCGACCGCCGTGACATGCGCACCCCGGGCCCCCTGAGCGGAGCGCGCGCCACTACGGTGGACCGATGGCATCGATCAAGCACGTCCAAGTCACCTTCGACTGTGCCCAACCCGAGCGCGTCGCCCGTTTCTGGTGCGAGGTGCTGGGGTACGTCGTACCACCGCCGCCGCCGGGGTTCGCCGACTGGGACGCCTTCAACCTCTCCCTGCCGACGGAGCGTCAGGGTTCGGCGTTCGCGTGCGTGGACCCCTCGGGCGTGGGCCCCCGCCTGTTCTTCCAGCGCGTTCCCGAGGGCAAGGTCGTCAAGAACCGGGTGCACCTCGACGTCCGGGTCGGCACCGGTCTGGTCGGCGAGGAGCGCCTCGCCGCCCTGGAGGCCGAGTGCGCACGACTGTTGGCACTCGGCGCGGTGCGCGTGCGGCTCCTGCGGGCCGACGGCTTCAACGAGTCGTGCATCGTGATGCAGGACGTCGAGGGCAACGAGTTCTGCCTCGACTGACCGGCTCTCCCGGCTGAGCCCGGTCCGACCGGGTCGGGCTCAGCCGCCCCTACGCTCAGCCGCCCCGGCGCTCGGCCACGGCGACCAGCGCCACCCTGGGGACCTCGGCGATCCAGCCGCCGGCGGCCGGGCGCACGAAGGGCCGCGCGGGCGCCGCGAGCGGGCCGCAGAGCTGCGCGAGGTGCGCGGTGTGGTCGAACGCGTCGGCCAGCAGCTCCCAGCCGGCGTCGGTGCCGAGGTCGTCGAGGTGGTCGGCGAGCCCGAAGGTCGCACCGAAGTGGGCCACCACGGCGGCCTTCGCCCCGTCAGGGGTTGCCGCGCGGAGCGTGATCGGGTCGTAGACGTCGACCAGGCGCACCGCGACGGGATGCGGCGCGAACAGGTCGAGCAGGTCGATGCGGCTGAAGTGCCGGTAGTCGTGGCGGATCGCGGCACGGGGGTCGACGACGGTGCGGAAGAAGTCGGCCATCGGGCTGTGCGGCTCGAAGTCGTGCAGGACGACCCGGCCGCCGGGGCGCAGGACCCGGACGGCCTCGGCGACCACGGCGGGGCGGGCGGCGGGCGGGATGCGGTGGGTGCCGTAGGCCAGCAGCACCGCGTCGACGGTCCGGTCGGCCAGCAGCATCCGGTCAGCGGCCTGGCGCACGGCGGGCAGGCCGTGGGCGAGGGCTGCGGCCACCATCGGTCCGGAGATGTCACCGGTCAGCAGCCGCAGCCCGTCCGGCACCTGGTCCGGGCGCAGGGCCGAGGCGCGCGCCAGCAGTCCGTCCCCGCCCAGCGCGTCCAGCACCAGCGCCTGCGCCGCGCCGCCGCTCCGGGCCTGCGCCCCGCGGCCACTGCGGGCCTCCGGCACGGCCAGGCGCAGCAGCTGCCGGGCGCCGGTCCAGCGCACCAGCGGATCCCGGTGGGCGCGCCGGTGGGAGTCGCCCCGCCCGCCGCTGTCCGGGGCGAACTCGTTGGTCCACGCGCGGAGCCGGTCGGCCGTGGTGGCCCCGTCGACCCGTCCCGGGTCGAGCAGCCGGTGCCAGCCCGGATGCCGGTCCGCGAGGTGGCCGAGGTACTGCTCCACGGTCATGTCGGGAAGGTAGGACGGCGCGGGCACGGGCGACTCCTTCGTCGGCTGCGGGGGCACCCCATGCCTGCCCGCCCCCGCGCCGGGCACACCCCGCTCTCGGGCGCACGCGCTCCGCGCGGACCGGCCGGGCGTGCTCCGGGAGGGCGCCACGGTGCGCCGGACCCTCCCGCTCGACGGGAAGGCCGACGGCTGCGTACGCCCTCGCACCGCGGCCGTGCCGGCACGACCGACCCCCACCCGGCAAGGGGTATGCGTTCGAATACCACCAACCGGCGACTTCCGCCCTGAACACTGATGGTTGCGTACAGAAGCGGTGCCCGTGCCGTCGGGTGTGCGGCCGTCAACCGGACACGGCCGATGGCAGATGAGCGAAAGGCAGAAGCCATGACCATGATCCAGACCGGCAAGCTGCAGCTGAACTTCGAGATCCGCCTGAACGAACTCGTCGGCACCGGCCGGACCCTGTCCAACGGCCCGCGCACCGCCGAGACCGTCGGCTGGATCGCCGGCACCGTGTGGCCCCGCATCCCCCGCGGCCCGGCACCGGCACCGGGCCGCCGGGGGCTCGCCACGCGCGGAGCGGGACATCCGCGGTCCGCGTCACCTGCGACGGGCGCGGGCCAGCGCCCGCCCGCCGAGGACGGTGCCGGCCAGGCCCAGCAGCATGGCGACGTACGCCCCGCCGAGCCCGTTCCCGGTGCCCAGCCCGCCGTCGGCGGTGGCCGCGACCAGCGCGCCGAGGGCCGTCCCGACCGGGCCCGCGACCAGTGCCAGCCCGGCTCCGAGCGGCCCGTTGGCGGTGCCGAGGCGGCCGGCGGGGCGGGCCAGCGCCAGCCCGGCGACCGTCACGGCGGCCAGGGCCAGCAGCGCGGCCGTGATGGCGCCGATCCGCCCGGCGCTCAGGGTGGTGATGCTCGCGGCGAGCGGCAGGTGGGGTACGGGCATGGCGTGACCTCTTCCGACGACGGGCTGTCGCCCGAGCATGCCCGCTCGTCCCCGCCCCGGTCGTCCGGCGGGCGCAGGCACTTCGTCCTGCTGTCGGCGCCGTAGCGACCGGGCGGATACCGCCGACGCGGTAGTCGTCGATCATCCGCAGGCAGGAGCCGCCCACGCGGCCACCCGGCTAGGGTGCGCGCATGGGAAGAGGACGGGCCGGGCGCCGGGCCGCGGTCATCGACTGGGCGATCGCCGTCGGTGTGGCGACGACACTGCTGGTCGCCGGGCTGACCGGGCAGCGCTCCGACACGGCCTCCGTACCGCTCGGAACCGGGCTGCTGGCAGCCGGCGGCTTGGCGCTGGTCGCGCGGCGCCGGGCCCCGCTGCCGGTCCTGGCCGTCACCGGACTGTGCGCGGCGGGCTACCAGGCGGCCGGGTTCGACGTCCCCGCCGTCGCCTACCTCTTCGCGGTGTACGCGGCCGTCCGGGCGGGCCACCGTGCCGTCACCGCGGCCGCGAGCGTGGCCATGCTGGCCGTGCTCCCGCTGGCCGCGCTGGCCTCGGGGCTGCACGACACGGGCCGGGCGCTCGCGCAGGCCCGGGGCGCCCTCGAAATCGCCTGGCTGGTCGCGGCCGGCGCCGCCGGGGAGGCGCTGCGGCAAGCCGAACGGCGGGCGGACGAGGCGGAACGCAGCCGGGAGGAGACCGCGCGGCGCCGCGCCGACGAGGAACGGCTGCGGATCGCACGGGAGTTGCACGACTCGCTCACCCACCAGATCTCGGTCGTCAAGATCCAGAGCGATGTCGCCGTCCACGTGGCCCGCAAGCGCGGCGAGCAGGTGCCGCAGGCCCTGCTCGCGATCCAGGAGGCCGCGCGCGAGGCGAGCCGTGAGCTGCGCGCCACCCTGGAGGCGCTGCGCGACGACGACACCGCCCCGCCGCGCGGGCTCGACGACGTTCCCGAACTGGTCGAGCGGGCCCGGACGTTCGGCCTGGACGCGAGGCTGGTGATCGAGGGGCGGCTCCCCGACGTCCCGGCCGCGGTGGACCGGACGGTCTACCGGATCGTCCAGGAGGCGCTCACCAACGTCGCCCGGCACGCGGACGCCGCCACCGCGACCGTCCGGATCGACTGCCGGCCGGACGTCCTCGTGGTCCGCGTCGACGACGAAGGCCGGGGGACCCCGGCCGCCGCCCCGGTGCCCGGCCTGGGGCTGATCGGCATGCGCGAACGCGTCACCGCCCTCGGCGGGCACCTGTGCGCCGGACCGCGCGGCGGGGGCGGCTTCACCGTCCGGGCCCACCTCCCCGTGGACCGGACACCGTGATCCGGGTCCTGCTGGTCGACGACCAGCCGCTGATCCGCAGCGGATTCCGCGCGCTCCTGGCACTTGAGGACGACATCGAGGTGGTCGCCGAGGCCTCCGACGGTGCGCAGGCGCTGGCCCTGGCCCGGGAGCACGTGCCCGACGTCGCCCTCGTCGACGTCCGGATGCCGGGCGTCGACGGCATCGAGGCGACCCGGCGGATCGCCGCCGACCCGGCCCTGGCCGGGGTGCACGTCGTCATCCTGACCAACTACGGCATGGACGAGTACGTCCTGGAAGCGCTGCGTGCCGGTGCCGCCGGGTTCCTCGTCAAGGACGTCGAGCCGGACGACTTCCTGCACGCCGTCCGCGTCGCCGCGCGGGGCGATGCCCTGCTCGCGCCCTCGATCACCCGCCGACTGATCGACCGGTACCTCGCTCGGCCGCCCGTCACCGGTGCGTCCTCCGTCACCGGGCTGGAGGAACTGACCGGCCGCGAACGCGAGGCGGTCACCCTCGTCGCCCGCGGCCTGTCCAACGACGACATCGCAGGCAGCATGGTGATCAGCCCGCTGACCGCGAAGACCCACGTCAACCGGGCCATGGCCAAGCTCGGCGTCCGCGACCGGGCCCAGCTCGTCGTCCTCGCCTACGAATCGGGCCTCGTCGCCCCGGGCGGCGTCTGAGCGCCGCGGCCGGCGGCCCGCGCCCGGCCGCTAGGCGGGCTTGACCGACACCGGCCAGTGGCCGCCCGGGAACTGGCTGTTGTCGACGGCGTTGCCGTGCAGCGCGGCCATCTCCTTGGCCTGGGCGCCGAGCAGCACCATCAGGGCGCTGACCGCGGCGACGATCACCGTGGTGTTGACCCCGGCCTCCTCAAGGATGATCAGGAAGCCCGCCCAGGAGAAGACCACCGAGCCGAGCGACGCGATCGCGGCGATGGTGGCGCCGATGAACTTGACCAGGACCAGTGCCAGCGCGAGGTAGAAGGTCAGGCCGGCCGCCGCGCAGATCTCCAGCGAGGTGGAGGTCTTGTCGCACGTCCCGCCCAGCAGGGTGGCGGCTGCCGCCTGGCGCGGGATCTCCTTGCCGTAGGCGTCGGCCGCAGGGCCCTTCCACTCCCCGGTCGAGCCCAGCACCTGCGGCTGGAGTTGGCCGGTCACACCGTTCGCCAGGCCGCGCAGGGTCTCCCACTGGAAGCCGTGGACCATCATGTAGACGGGAGCGGCAGCGCCCTCCAGACACTCCTTGATCTTGTTCAGGATCCAGGCGCCGATCTCGCAGATCTTCTTCCCGAACCAGATCACCTTGTCGGCCAGCCAGTCGGGCACCCACCACCGGTCGGCGGCGTCGTTCGCCTTGCCGGGCACCGAGTCGAGCTTGGCCGACAGGTCGCCCAGGCCCGAGGTCAGCTTGTCCACGGTTGCCTGGTACTGCGCCGCTTGGAATGCCACGTCGATAGCTCCGCTTCAGTTGCCGGTTATTGCCGTGAGGTTGGCCGAGGTCTTCTGCTCGTGGTGGTCGTAGTTGTCCGCCACCGTGCGCAGGCCGTCGGCGACCGCCTTGAGGTTCTGCTGTCCCTCCAGGGAGCGGTCGTGAACGGCCGTCAGGACCTCCGCGTAGGCGTTGACGACGAGCTGGAAGACGCCCGCCTGGAAACGGTCCATCGACATCGAGCCGACGGACGCGGCGATCTTGCCCAGCTCGTCGCTCTGCTTGTCCCAGAGCCCGGCCTCCATGCGGAGTGTTTCGGTCGTGACCTTGAAGCCGTCGTCGGCCATGGTGTCGCTCCCTTCCTGGGTCGTCCGGCCCGGCGGCCGGTCCGCGTTACGAGTTGTGGAGCTTGCTCGGGTCCGCGAGCAGGGCGAGGGCCTCGCGCAGCATCCGGTCGGTACCCGCGGCGGCCTCCTCCTGGGCGGACCGCACGGCGGCGGCGAGGTCGGTACGGGCCTTCGCGAGGGCGGCGGCCAGCGCGTGGTTCAGCGCGGCGGTGCCGGTCTCGGCCGCCCACCGCCCGTCCGGTTCGCAGGACACCAGTCCACCGCGCGAGAGCACCACGGTCACGTGCCCGCCCTCGTCGCAGCCGCGGCCCTGCACGGGGACGCCCGGTGCGCCCGCCCGGTCGAGCGCCGTCAGCACGTCCTCGGCCAGCTGCTCCAGCGGCCGGGGGGTGACCTGGCTGACGTCGCCGACCGCAAGGGTCAGGTCGAGTGCGGGCTCGGCCACGGCGCCCGCCGACGCACCGTCGTCGGGCAGCCGGTCCGGTACGGCAGCCCAGGCCGCCTGCCCGGCGTCCTGCTGCCAGACCGACAACCGGTTGACGGCGGCGGCCTGCCCGGCCTCGACCGCCGCGCCGCCGAGCGCCTCCGGTGACAGCCGCTGCTGCCAGCCGGCCTCGACCGTGATCGACAGCGGGAGGTCCTCCGGGCCGAGCACGACGGTCACCGAGCCGGTGCGGTCGGTGCCCTCGGAGCGCTGGGGGAGGATGTCGCGGGTCTCGGCGAGCGCATGGGTGAGGTCGCCCAGGAAGGCGCTCATCTGCTGCAGGTCGCGCAGCGGGTCGTTCATCGCACGGGCCTCTCGTACCGACGGCCCGGGTCCCGGGGCGATCGGTTGACGTGGTGGGAGACGGTCAGGAACGCGTGGTCGCGGCGAGGGTCAGCTGGTTGCACAGGAGGGCCAGTGCGACGACCGCACCGACGAGCAGCCAGCCGCTGGAGGAGACGTGGGAGTCACCGAGGAAGAGGGTGGCCGCGACCACCGCCGCCAGGCCGGCGGCTCCGCCGACCACGGCGGACGCACGCCTGACGCCGCGTACCGGAACCGGGCGGCGCACCGCGACGAGCACGGCCGCTGCGGTGACGGCGGCCACCAGGTACAGCGTCGTGTCCACCCACCAGGCGGGCGCCCATGACCTGCCGTGCCAGATCACCAGCGGGCAGAGCAGCAGCGGGCACTCGGCCATCACTCCGAGCAGCACGGTCGTCGTCCGGTCGGCGTGCTTCGATCGATTCTTGTCACTCACGTGGGACCCCCGTCTCCGGCCGTCACTATACATTCGGGGCGACCGGCCACGGCATGGAGCATCATTATTGACATTCCGTCACACAAGGCTCCCGCGGTTCTCGGGGGCGCCCCCGCTCCGGTCGCACGCACCGCGTCAGTCCACGGCGACAAGACCCGGCCGGTGTCCGCCGGCCGCGGGGCCTGGCCTGCGGCCCGCCCGCTTGGCACGGTGGGAGGCGCCGCCCCGGGAGGGTCCCGGCGGGCGGTGCCTGGAAGGACGGCGATCACGGTGAACGTGAACTCCAAGGGACGGTACGGGGATTACCAGAACGAGATCTACTTCGACGGGCTCTCCGGCGTGCTGCCGACGATGCCGATGACCTTCCCGGAGCTGGAGGCGCGGGCCCACGCCGCGCTGCCGCCGTCGGTGCTCTCCTACGTCGCCGGCGGCGCCGGGGACGAGTCCACCCAGCGGGCGAACGTGTCGGCGTTCGAGCGGTACGGCCTGGTGCCGCGGATGATGGTCGGCGCCACCGAGCGGGACCTGGGCGTCGACCTGTTCGGGCTGAAGCTGCCGTCGCCGCTGTTCATGGCGCCGGTCGGGGTGATAGGGCTGTGCGCGCAGGACGGCCACGGCGACCTCGCCACCGCCCGCGCCGCCGCGCGGAGCGGCGTGCCGATGGTCGCCTCGACGCTGACCGTGGACCCGATGGAGGAGGTGGCCGCCGAGTTCGGCGAAACCCCCGGCTTCTTCCAGCTCTACACGCCCACCGACCGGGCACTGGCGGAGAGCCTGGTGCACCGGGCGGAGGCGGCCGGCTTCAGGGGCATCGTCGTCACCCTGGACACCTGGATCACCGGCTGGCGCCCGCGCGACCTCGCCACCGGCAACTTCCCTCAGCTGCGCGGCCACGCACTGGCCAACTACACCTCCGACCCGGTCTTCCGGGCCAGGCTCGCCAAGGCGCCCGAGGACGACCTTCAGGCGGCCGTCGTCGAGTGGGTGCGGATCTTCGGCAACCCGCTGACCTGGGACGACCTGGCGTGGCTGCGGTCGATCACCGACCTGCCGGTCATCCTCAAGGGCATCTGCCACCCCGAGGACGTCCGCCGGGCGAAGGACGGCGGCGCGGACGCGGTCCACTGCTCCAACCACGGCGGCCGGCAGGCCAACGGCGGGCTCGCGGCGATCGACCTGCTGCCCGACGTGGTGGAGGCCGCGGACGGGCTGCCGGTGCTGTTCGACTCCGGCATCCGCACCGGCGCGGACGTCGTCAAGGCACTGGCCCTCGGCGCCACCGCGGTCGGCGTCGGCCGCCCGTACGCCTACGGCCTGGCGGTCGGCGGCGTGGACGGCATCGTGCACGTGCTGCGCTCGCTGCTCGCCGAGGCCGACCTGATCATGGCCGTCGACGGCTACCCGACGCTGGCGGACCTGCGCGCGCAGGGCGCGATCCGCAGGCGCTGACGCACCGCCGACCGCATCGGCCCGGCCCCCGACCGGGGGCCGGGCCTTCGGCGTTCGCGGCCCGGGGCCGCGCCGGATCGGGCGGTGGCTGCGCCGGAGCCGGGCCGGCTGGGCGGCCGACTGGCGGTGGCCTCGCCGAGAGGCCGGGGCAAAACGCCTCCACGCCGCCCACGTCGACCGACCCCGGCACCGTCAACGAGCCCCTGCCCACCTTCACCGCCTCCCTCCCCTCCGGCCGCTGACGACCCGATCACCCGGAACCACCCCCCTCCACCCGAGAGACCGGGGCGAACGCCATCGCCGCCGTCCGGCTCAGAAAGGGTGGGGGCGAGCCCCGGTCAGTCGAGCAGGACGCCCGGGTTGAGGATGTGGTGGGGGTCGAGGGCGGTCTTGGCGGCGCGGAGGGCGAGGGCGAAGGGCTCGGGGCGCTGGCGGTCGTAGGCGGGGCGGTGGTCGCGGCCGACGGCGTGGTGGTGGGTGATGGTGGCGCGGTGGCGGTGGAGGACGTCGTTCGCGGCGGCCTTGATGTCGTCCCAGATCCGGACCTCGTCGCCCGGGCGGCCGGCGACGGCGACGGTGAAGTAGGGGGCGGCGCCGTCGGGGTAGACGTGGGTGAGGCGGCAGTTGACGGTGGCGGGGTGTCCGGTGGCCTTGCGGGCCGCGGCGGCCACCTCGGTGCGGACGTCGTCGATCAGGGCGGGGATCCTGTCCCAGGTGGCGGCGGTCTCGAAGGTCTCGACGACGGCGCCCATCCGGGCCAGGCCGTCGCGCAGGTAGGGCATGCGCAGGAAGGCCGAGCGCCAGGCGCTGACGGCCGGGTCGGTGTCGGCACCGGCGGGTTCGGTGCGGGCGTCGGCCGGGTTGGTACGGGCCGGGGCGCCGCGGTCGGGGCCGGGCGACGCGGTGCGGCCGCCGTGGGCGCGGGCGACGTCGAGGGCGCCGGCCAGGCGGTCGCGGACGGGGCCGGTGGCCGACTCGAAGCCCAGGACCAGCACGGTGGAGCCGTCGTGGGAGGCGCCGGAGAACAGCGCCTCGCCGGGGTCGAGCAGACGGCAGTTGGCCGGGGCGAGGTCGGTCCGGGCGATGGCGCGGACGGCGTCGAGCGCGCGGTGGAAGTCGCCGAAGGCCACCGAGGCGGAGGCTTTGTGGCGGGGACGTTCCTGCAGCCGCATCCAGGCTTCGGTGATGACGCCGAGCGCGCCCTCGGAGCCGAGGAAGAGGCGGTCGGGCGACGGACCGGCGCCGGATGCGGGCAGGCGCCAGGAGGTGCCGGCTCCGGCGGGCGTGATCACGCGCATGGACTGCACGAAGTCGTCGATGTGGGTGCGGACGGTGGCGTAGTGCCCGCCGGCCCGGGTGGCGAGCCAGCCGCCGAGGGTGGAGAACTCGAAGCTCTGCGGGAAGTGGCGCAGGGTCAGGCCGTACGGGCGCAGCCGGCCCTCCAGGACCGGCCCGAGTGCTCCGGCCTGGATGCGGGCGGCTCGGCCGACGGTGTCGATCTCCAGGACCCGGTCCATCGCGGTCAGGTCGAGCGACAGGACGGCGCGGTGGGCGTCGCCGCGGTACTCCACGCCGCCGACGACGGAGGAGCCGCCGCCGAAGGGGATGACGGCCACGCCGTGTGTGCCGGCCCAGTCCAGGAGGTCGGCCACGTCCTGGTCGCCGGTCGGGTGGGCGACCAGGTCGGGGATCCGGCCGGGCCGGCCGCGCAGGGCGCGGATGACGTCGCGGTAGGCCTTGCCCATCGCGTGGGCGGCGCGGGCCCCGGGGTCGGCGGTGACCAGGTGCGCCAGGGAGGGCGGGGGCGTGACGGCGGGGCGGGCGACGGCCAGGTCGGCGATGCGGGGCACCGGCAGCGGGCGGGCCAGGGTGCCGGGCAGGAGGGCTCCCAGCGCGGCGCATTCGGCGTCGTCGGGGTGGGCGTCGGCGTAACCCCAGCCCCACCAGGAGCGGGTGCGGGGGGAGCCGGGGTCGGACGGGGCGGCAGGCATGGCGGCGCTCCAGCGGGGTCCAAGGAATTTACCCAGTGGTAAATTACCCTAGGGTAAGATCGGTTCCATGACAACGCTCCCTTCCAAGGCCGACACCCGGGCCGGCACGCGGGCCGACACCCGGGCCGGCACGCGGGCCGACACCCGTACCGGTACCCGGGCCGGCACCAAGGGCGTGCCGCGGGCCGACCGCGAACGGCAGGTCCTGGCCGCAGCCACCGAGGAGTTCGGCCGCCACGGCTTCGAAGCCACCACCGTCGCCGCCATCGCCGCCCGCGTGGGCGTCACCAAGCCACTGCTGCACCAGTACTTCGGCAGCAAGCAGGACCTCTACCTCGCCTGCCTCGACCCGGTCGGCGACCGCCTGCTGCACGCCATCCGCACCGCGATGGCCGAACCGGACACCGACGCGCCGCCCACGCCCCTCCGCGTCCTGCACGCCCTCTTCGCCGCACTGGACGGGCAGCGCGAGGCATGGTTCGTCCTCTACGACCCGTCACTGCCGCCCGGCAGCGACGCCGCCCACCGCGCGGCCCACTACCGCGACGCCATCGACGACCTCGCCGCCGACGGCGCCGCCGGTCTCCTCCGGGCCGCCGGATCCGACGACCCCCTGGACGCCGACGCCCTCCGGTACGCCTGGCGCGGCCTGTGCACCGCCCTGGTCCGCTGGTGGATCAACCACCCCGACCAGTCGCCCGACGCCATGGCGCGACGCTGCGCCCGGCTCTTCTCCGCCGCCCGCTCCGTCGTGCCCGCCGACGGCGAACCCGCCTGAGCCGCACCGGCGTACCGGCGTACCGACGTACCGACCTGCGCGCACCGGCGCCCCCGGGCCGGGGCCGGCTGGTGCCAACCTCGCGCCGATCCGTCCTCCTGCGGTCAGGCCACGCCGCGGAACACGTACGCCGTCATCGGGGCGGTGACCGGCCCCGCGCCCAGACGGGCCGTCACCTCCGCCAGGACCGCGGCCCGGACGGACCGCCCGTCACCGCGCTCCTCGACGGCCGCACGCACCGGCGTCCCGGTGAGGAACCCGAGGGCGACGTCGGCGGCCGACGCGGCCCGGCCCTCCAGCGTCAGCTCCCGCTCCTCCTCCACCGAGAACCCGGCGGCCGCGAGGTCGACGGCCACGGCGGCGGGATCGGCGTAGCCGTGCGGGACGGTGGGGAGGAACCGCGGCGGGTCGACCGGAAAGGCCCGCTCCAGCCCGGCCTGGACGGCGGAATCGAAGGCGTGGCTGCCCAGCGGGCCCCAGGTGTTGAACAGGAACCGGCCGCCCGGGGCCAGCACCCGGCGGACCTCGGCGAAGGCCGCGATCCGGTCCGGGAAGAACATCACGCCGAACTGGCAGGCCACCAGGTCGAAGCCGCCGGCCGCGCCGGCCGGGAACGGCAGCCGCTGCGCGTCGGCCTGCCGCCACACCGCACCCGGGGCCCGGGCCGCCCCGAACGCCACCATGGCCTCGTTCAGGTCGGTGGCCGTCACCTCGGCCGACGGTGCCGCCGCGAGCAGCGCCGACGTCAACACGCCCGTCCCGGCAGCCAGTTCGAGGATCCTCCGGGGGTGGAGTGCCGCCGCTCGGGCGGCCAGGTCCTCGGCGAAGGGCCGGAAGAGCACCGGTGCGAGGTACTGCTCGTAGGCCGCCGGCATGGATTCGGACCACCGCCGGTCGGCATCGCTTGCCGTCATCCTCACGACGGTAGCGCCGCACCGGAAGGCCTCCGCCCCGCCGCGCCGCCGTACGGCCGGGCGGCCGGGCGGCCGGGCGGCCGGGCGGCCGGGCGGACCGCCGGGCACGGCACGACGCGCGGAGCCGGGCACGAGCGCGGCGCTGCCGGTGTCCGTGGACACGGCGTCAGAGCGGGCGGCCGCCGAGCCGGGGGCGGACTGCGAGCCGCTGGTACAGGACGCGGCGGGACCGGCGCTCGCGCGTGACGAGCCCGGCGCGGTGCAGGATCTGCAGGTGGTAGGAGACGGTCGCCGAGGCCAGGTACAGCCGCTGGGCCAGCTCCGCGGTGGAGCGGGGCTCGCTGAGTTCGGCCAGGATCCTCGCCCTCGTCGCGCCGATGAGCCGGTCCTCGCCCGACGGCGCGAGGCAGTCGGCCGGGGCCGCCGGATAGATGATCAGCGGGGTGCGCGGGGCGGGCGCCCCCGGCTCCCCGGCGCAGAAGATCGCCTGGTTGACGAAGACGCTGGGCACCAGGACCACCGCGCGGGCGTCCATCGTCAGACCGTGCGGGCTGCCGGGGCGCAGGCGGAGGGTCAGGCCGCCGTCGCACCATGCCAGGTTCGGCGCCAGCCGGTTGAGGGTGTCGGCGAGCCCGTGGTACGCGATCGCGGTGGCGCGGGTGCTGACGTCCGCCTCCAGCCGGGCCCGGATGCCGGGCCACGACGGCTCCAGCGCCGCGTGCCAGAACTGTGCCATCTCGTCGGCGAGGCGGTGCGCGAAGGACCGTTCGCCGCGGTCCAGGGCCTGGAGGAGCGGTCGTGGCGCCCCCTCGCCCGAGGCCGGATCCCACGGATGGCCGTTGACGGCCAACGCCAGCTCGTAGCCGATCCGTTCGGTGGGGGCGGTGGCGACCCGGTGCAGGGCCGCGTCGACGCTCGTCTCGAAGCCCTGCGACTCGGGCCGCAGGAAGTCCGGGGCGTAGCCGCACGGGCCGCCGCCGCCCACGGCACCCAGCAGGCCGAGCCGGTGCTGCACCAACGCTTCCCTGGTCCGGGCCCGCCACTCGGCGCTGAGCGCCTGCGGGGTCCGTCGGAGGGAGTAGATCAGGTCCTTCGCGGAGTCCAGCGGGGACACGGCGAACCTGACGCCCCCCAGGCCTTCGGCGCCCAGGTTGATCCGTATCACGGTCCGTTCCCCCTCGCACCGGAATGTGAAAACCATCGAATCATTCGACCGGCCCCACCGATCGGGGATTTCCTGGATTCACCGCACCAGCCCGCACCAGCCCCGTCCGTCCTGTCCGTCCGCTCCGCCCCGCACGCGGTCCCGGCGACACCGGCACGGGCGGCGCCGCTCGGCGCGATCGACTCGGGAGGCTCGGGAGGCTCGGGAGGCTCGGGAGGCTCGGGAGGCGGCTGCGGTCAGCCGTCGGGCTCCGCCCTCATCGGGGGTAGGGCGGAACCCGACGACCGGGCCCCTGCCGGACTGCGGCCCGGGTCAGTGGGTCGCCTCGACGGCGATGCCGACGAGGCGGAGGATCGCGTGGCCCCAGGCGGTGGCGGCGATCAGGACGCCGAAGACGACGGCGGTGAAGACGGTGAACGCCTCGTCGCTGCGGCTGCGGGCCTCGGTGCGGCGCCGGAGTCGGATGACGATGAGGATCGCGAGGAACGCCGTCGCGCTGATCGTGTACTGCACTGTCCGCCCTTGACACTGTGTGAGGAGCCGGTCACCCGGCGCATGCTGCCGTTCGGGTGAGCATGCCAGAGCGAGAGGCGGCCCGGGGCGGGTTTCGGGAAATCAGCCGGGTGCGAACGGCCCCGGCGGGCGCACGGCGCCGGGCATCGAACGCGGACGTTCGGACGACGGCCCGGGAGGGGACGGCCCGTGCCCGCTCGGGGGTTCGGGCAACGGGCCGACCGTCTCCAGCGTGCGGTGCGCGAGCGCTCGGCGCATCCGCGGCTAGGCCGGCAGGTGACGCAGCGACGAAGCGGGACAGCGCGGGCACGGCACTGGAGGCACCGGCGAGGCAGCCGGTGCGGGCGTGGCGTGGCCACGGCCACGCACCTGCCCCGGAGGTTGGCGCTCTCGTGGCCCGACGCACTCTGTGCGGCGCTCGCCCGCGGCGGACGGCACGTCGTGCGCTACGACCTGCGCGACAGCGGCACGTCGACGACCGTTGACCCCGAGGCTCCGGCGTACACGCTGCGCGAGATCCCCGGCGCGCGGCCGCCCGTGCTCGAACAGGCCGCGACCGCGATCCCCGGTGCGGCCGCCGAGGAGATCGCCGCGGCGATGATCACGCTCTGATCGTCAGGAAGCCGGTCGGACGATCCAGAAGCGGGACTGGACGTACGCGGCGCGGCTGGGGTCGTCGGCCGCGACGTGGAGCGGGGTGTGGAGGCAGAGGACCCGGCCGCCCAGCCTCTCCTGCTCGGCCGCCAGCCACCGGGACTGCCAGAGCATCGCGGCCGCCACGCCCGCCAGGAACATGCCGATCGGGGTCCCCGTGGCATAACTGGCCGCGAGTCCGATCGCCAGGACGAGGAGCAGCGGCACGGTGAGGCCACGGGAGAGCAGGTCGAAGGTCTTGTCCCTGGCGACCGTCTCGGCGGTCGGCGGCGGAGGGGCCAGCTGCTCCAGCCGCGTCTCGTACCAGGGCCGACGGGCCTTCAGGTAGCTGAAGAACATCACCACGAAGAGGATCACGCCGACCAGCACGCCGTGCACCGGGTCCGACCCCTGGTCCGCGGCCGTGAAGGCCGGCACACAGCTCACCAGGCTCACGGAGAGCAGCAGAACCGCCTGGATCCGTACCGACTCGACGAGACCCACCAACCTCAGACCACTGCTCACGAAACCGTCCCCCGCCATTCGACCAAGATCGTCGGAATCGTAGCGGGCATCGGCCGCCCACCGGCACGCCGGGGCCGCGGAAGGCGGAGGCGACGTGAGGCCGGGGCGCGGGGCGACAGGGAGCGGCGCAGGTCGGCGCGGGTCAGTCGGAGTCGGGCAGGCCGCGGAGCTCGGTGTCCCAGTCGATGAGGTTCCCCTCCGTGCCCTGCGGGACCAGTGCGAAGGTCTCCCGGCGCAGCCAGCGGCGCACCTGTCGGGCCGGGAGGTCGATCAGGACGGTGCCGTCGTGGCCCCGCAGCATGATGCGCAGGGCAGTGCGGCCGTGGCAGGTGCAGGGCGGCCAGATGCGGACGTCGCCGAGGCCGACGGGCTTCTGCAGCCCCTCGCAGAGGAGGTCGCGGGCGAACTGCCAGATGCCTCCGTCGGCCGCGGGCCCGAGGAATTCGAGGGCGACGGCGAGCGGGTCGTCGGCGTGGTACTCGAAGCGCACGGGGATGTCGACGGACCGGTGCTCGCCGAGGACGAGCCGGGCGTCGAGGAGGAGCTCGGTGCTGGCGGCGTCCGGGCGGGACTGGGGGCTGGGCAGCGGCTGGGGGACGGGCACGGGTGCTCCTGTGTCGGTATCGGTATCGGTGATGGTGTCGGTGTCGGTGGCGGGACAGGGACCGGCCGTACGGGGTGACGGGCGCACGGGCGGGATGCCGTTCCCGACCCGGGCGGGGCCGGGCGATCCGACGGCGACGACGGCGACGACGGTGGCGGCGGTGGCGGCGTGGGCTCCCGCCCCGGGCTCTGCGCACCGCCCGGAACCAGGGAAGACGGATCCGCGGACCAGGCTAGGAAGCGATCCCGGTGAAGGTGTCCGGCCCGTGCACCGGCACGTGTCGATCCGCGCACCGTTGCGTCGATGCCGCCACGTCGGGTGCGCCCACCTGCTCGCGACGGGTGCGCCCAGCGGCTGGACCCGGTGCGCCGTCGGAACAGGCGCCGGGCCTGCGTCTTCCTAGTCTGATGCCGCTTCGCACACCGCTCCGGCCGGAGCGGTGTGCCCACGCCTCGCCCCGCAGAGCTTCGAGGGCTCCGTAGAGCTTCGCAGAGCTCCGTAAAGCTTCGAGAGCTCCGTAGGGCTCCGTAGGGCTCCGTAGGGCTTCAGAGAATCCGAGGACTCGACAATGACGACCCCTGACCCTCCCACCGTCGTGCTCGTGCACGGCGCCTTCGCCGACGCCTCCAGCTTCGCCCGGGTCATCCCGCAGCTGCTGGCCGACGGGCTGAACGTGGTGGCGCCGGCCGTGCCGAACCGCAGTCTGGTCGGCGACTCCGCCTACATCGCCTCGGTGGTCCGGCGGATCCCCGGACCGGTCGTGCTGGTCGGCCACTCCTACGGCGGCGCCGTGATCACCGTGGCGGGCGCCGAGGAGAACGTGCGGGCGCTCGTGTACCTGGCGGGCTACGCGCTGCAGGAGGGGGAGAGCCTGGGCGAACTGCAGGGCAGCTTCCCCGACTCCGAGCTCGCCTCCGCCCTGGTCTACACCCCCTTCCCGATGCCGGGCGGGGACGGCGAGGGCACCGACGTCTCGGTCGAGGTCGACCGTCTTCCGGCCATCTTCGCGGCCGACGTCGACCCGGAGCTGGCCCGCGTCCTCGCCGTCTCGCAGCGGCCGCTCGCCGCCGCCGCATTCGGCGAGGCCGCGCCCACCGCCGCCTGGAAGACCAAGCCGTCCTGGGGGATCGTCGCGACCGCCGACCGGACCATCAACCCCGACGTCCAGCGGTTCGGCTACGGCCGAGCCGGCGCGACCGCCGTCGAGGTCGACTCCTCGCACCTGGTCATGCTCGCCCACCCCGAGCGGGTCGTCGACGTGATCCGCGAGGCCGTCCGGACCGTGACCGGCTGACCCCGCCGACCGGCGGCCTCCCCGGACCCACTCCCCTTCCCACCCCGAGAACCCCAGGACCACCATGACCAGCCAGCCACACCTCCACCAGCACGGCCCCGAGATCCAGGAGTTCGGCACCGTCGCCCAGCTGCCGATCGCCCTCTCCCACGACGCCCGCCAGTACTCGTGCCAGCGGCTCAACCGGGTCCTCGCGGACACCCAGTTCCTGTACGCGCTCTACAAGAAGTGCCACTGGGGCATGCGCGGGCCGACGGCGTACCAGCTGCACCTGCTCTTCGACAAGCACGCCCAGCAGCAGCTGGAGCTGGTCGACGCGCTCGCCGAACGGGTGCAGAGCCTCGGCGGCGTCGCCGTCGGCGACCCCCGCCACGCCGCCCTGATCACCGGCGTCCCGCGCCCGCCGGACGGCATCGAGGGCGTGCACTCGATGCTCTCGCGGCTCCTGGACGCGCACGAGACCATCCTCGCCGACACCCGCGACGCCGCCACCCGCACGGCCGGGCTCGGCGACGACGGCACCCAGGACCTCCTGGTCTCCCAGGTCATCCGCACCGGCGAGACCCAGGTCTGGTTCCTCGCCGAACACCTCGTCTCCCCCGACGCGGGAGCCTGACCCCGGTCCGGCCCGGTCCGGCCCGGGCCGGTCCGGGCCGGTCCGGACGACCGCGATCCCGACCCCGGCCTGTCCCGTTCGACGAGGGCCCGGCCGGGGTCGTCCCGGCCTGTCCCGTCCTGTCCTCCGGCTCCGAGGCTCCCGGCTCTCAGAACAGGGCGTCCTGCTCCGTGGCCGACGGCGCGGCGCACCGCTTGGGCGGCCGGCCGGCCGCCAAGTCCAGGCCGAGGAGGGTGTGCCACCGGCCGGCTGCGCACCCGTCGGACAGCAGCCGGGCCAGTACCCGGGCGGTGACCTCGACGTCCGGCATCGCCCGGTGGCGGCCGACCGGCTCGGGGATGCCGTAGTGCCCGAGCAGGGCGTCCAGCCGGTAGGAGCCGAGCCCCGGCAGGACCGCCTCGGCGAGGCGGATCGTGTCCAGGAGCCGGGTGCCCGCCAGGACCGGGCAGTGCGCGGCCCGGTGGGCGATCAGCCCGGCCTCCGTGGCGGCGTGGTGGGCCACGATCCGGTACGGCGGGCCGGTCAGGTGGGCGTCGAGGCGGGCCATCACCTCGGCGGCCGGGGCCGCGTGGGCGAGCAGCTTCGCGGTGATGCCGGTCTGCCGTACGTCCCACGCGGTGACGGGGACGTCGGCGGGCGGGCGGATCAGTGCCTCGAACCGTCCCGCCTCGACGAGCCCGCCGCCGGCAGGGCGCAGCGCGAGGACCGCGACCTCGATCGGCTCGGCCGGACGCCCGGCGGGCGTGAGCGCCTCGAAGTCCACCACCAGGAGGGTCAGTTCGGCGAAGCGCGGGTCACGCGTCAGCTGTTCCACGCCGCCCCGTCCTGGCGGATCGTCCGCGCCCGCTGCCGGATCGGCGCGCGCCCGCACCGCCGTTCACCACTCGCCCCGCACCGGTACCGCCCCGTGCAAAACGCGGCCCGCCGCCCGGTGCGCTTCGAGCCACCGGGTGAAGGCGTCGACCCGCGCCCCGGGATCCGCTCCGCCGGGCTCGACCGACTCGTCCGGGCCGGCCGGGCGGGTCGGCGGCGGCACGATGACGACCACGGCCTCGCCCCGCTCCTCGGCGGCCGTCAGCCAGCGGGTCGACACCTCGACCCGTGAGCCCGGCTCCCACCCCTGGCGGCCGCCGACCAGCACCAGCCGCTCGATCCGGCCGTCGGCGACCTCGATGGCGCCGGTCGTCACCGGCGGCTCACCGGCGGCGACCACGAAGCCGCTGTCGATCGCGGCCTCGACCAACTCGGTGTGGAGGTCCGTACCGACCTGCACGATCAGCTCCGCGACCGGCGGCCCCTGCGCCACGTGGCGCACGACCAACGCCCACACCACCGGCCCCTGGGCCCCGCCGCCGTCCGTCCCGCTCGCCATGCCCGTTCAACGAGCCGCACCCGCCGGACGCCCCCGGGTTCACCCGTCCGGGGGACGGGGCGGGGACAGGGGGGTCGGGCCTCGGCGGCATACACGCACCGGATGGCATCCCGAATAGTCATCTTATTAACCGGTACAGGTGATTTCGGCGCTCTTGTGTATCCTCCGACAACTACCATCCACTGTTTGTGACCGCACGTCAGAACACCTCAACGGAACGGGAGTCCGCCGACGTCGTCGTCCTCGGTGCGGGGCCCGCCGGGCTGACCCTCGGAAACATCCTTCACGCACACGGGATCGACTGCGTCGTCCTCGAACGCGCCGAACGGGCGGCCCTGCAGGTCCGGGCGCGGGCCGGGTTCCTCGCCCCGAACACCGTCCGCACCCTGGAGCGCCACGGCCTCGCCGACGGCCTGCTGCGGCACGGCCGCCCGCACGGCGCCTGCGAGTTCCGCACCGACACCGGCACCTTCCGGCTGGACTACGACCGGCTCGGCCATCGCGAGCACCACACCGTCTACCCCCAGCAGGACCTGGTCACCGACCTGTTGGCGCACTACCTGGACGCCGGCGGGCGGATCCGGTTCGGCGCCGAGGCCCTGGCCGTACACGACGCCGACGGCCACCGGCCCACGGTCGACGCCCGCGACGCGCAGGGCCGCCTCACCCGCTGGCACGCCCGGTATGTCGCCGGGTGCGACGGGCGCCACGGCGCGGCCCGACGCTCGCTGCCCCCGGGCGCGCCGCGCCACCACCGCGACCACGGCATCAGCTGGCTCGGACTGCTCGCCGAAGCGCCCCCGAGCCTCGACACCGTCGGCTACGCGACCCACCGCCGCGGCTTCGCCGGGCACATGGCCCGCACGCCGGACGTCACCCGCTACTACCTGCAGTGCGAACGCGGCACCCCCGCCGACGCCTGGAGCGAGGAACGCGTCTGGGACGAACTCGACCTGCGGATGCGCTCCGCCGACCACGGACCGCTGCGCCGCGGCAGGATCCTCCAGAGCGCCGTCGTCGACCTGCGCTCCGACGTCGTCGAACCGCTGCGCCACGGCTCGCTCCTGCTGGCCGGCGACGCCGCGAGTCTGATCAGTCCCTCCGCGGCGAAGGGCGCCAACCTCGCCGTGCTGGAGGCCGAACTCCTCGCCCTGGCGCTGGTCGACGACCTCGCGCACGGTGACGCCGCGGCGCTCGACCACTACTCCCGGCGGTGCCTGGCCCACATCTGGCGCGCGCAGGAGTTCTCGCACTGGATGATCCGGCTGCTGCACACCGACTCCGGCGCGGTCTCGGGCCCGGACGACGAATCGTTCTTCCACGAATCCATGCGGCGCTCGCGCCTGGAATCCCTGCGCACCTCGCGCGCCCACCAGGACTGGTTCGCCGAGAACTACGTCGGCGTGTGACCCCGTCTGTTCCCGCCCCGCACCTGTTCCCGCCCCGCACTTGTTCCTGCCCCCACCTGTTCCTGCCCCTCCCCCGGCACCGCAGTCCGAACCGCCGGGACCCGACCACCGGAAGTAGGACGCCCCCGATGACGGCAACACCCCTGACGACTGCGCCCCTGACGACTGCGCCCCCGCCAGTGCTGCCGGCGCCCCCGGACGACGCTGCCCGCCTGCGCGAGGCGGCCGCGTTCGTCGAGGAACAGGACACCGCCACCCTGCTCCGCCGCCTGCTGCCCGGCCTCGCCGGCCCGGAGCTGCGGGCGCTGGCGGACCACTGCCGCTTCGCGCACGCCGCACTGCTCGTCTTCCCGCCCGACGAGTCGACGCTCCGCGCCCACCTGGCCGCCTGCGGGCTGGCCCCGGACACCCCCTCGTACCCGAGCACCGTCGTACGGCAGCGCCTGGCCCGCCGGCACGGGCGCGCCGAGGCCGAACTCGACGTCAGGATCCTGCGCCCGCCGGTGCCCGGGCCGCGCCGGGAGCAGCGCACGGTCGAGGTGTTCGCGCTGACCGTGCCGCCGGGCTCGGACCTCGCCACGATCGCCGCGCACGAACGCGCCCACCGGCACGAGGCGCACGTCGCCTTCGAGGTCGCCCGCCCGGACCCGCTGGTGCTGAGCGGCCTGTGTTCGCTCCTGGTCCGGTACGGCGCCGTACCGGACGGCGGCGGGTACAACCCGCACGAGGACGGCACGGTCCTCTACTTCGCCGCCCCCGCCCACGCCACGGCCGGGTACCGGCGGGTGGAGCTCCACGCCCGGGGCGACCACCCGACCGTGCTCGCCGCCCACCTCGGCGCGGAAGGCGCGGAACGCGCGGCCGGTGCGGCCGGTTCGGAAGGCGCGGAAGGCG
Organism: Kitasatospora sp. NPDC038210; assembly: GCF_055600605.1. Taxonomy (NCBI): domain Bacteria; kingdom Bacillati; phylum Actinomycetota; class Actinomycetes; order Kitasatosporales; family Streptomycetaceae; genus Kitasatospora; species Kitasatospora sp. NPDC038210. The sequence goes on from NZ_JBVJYK010000035.1 coordinate 58,035, forward strand.
CGGAAGGCGCGGAAGGCGCGGAAGGCGCGGAAGGCGCGGAAGGCGCGGAAGGCGCGGAAGGCGCGGAAGGCGCGGAAGGCGCGGGCGCAGGGAACACGGGGGCCGGACACACCGGCACGGACCGGACGGCCGAAGCGCTCCTGCAGCTGCTGACCGGCGCCTGGACCACCCAGGCCCTGGCGGTCTGCGCACAACTGCGGCTGCCCGACGCCCTGGACACCCGCACCCCGGCGGGCCCGCAGGCACTGGCCCGTACGGTCGGAGCCCACCCGCGCAGCCTGGCGACCCTCCTGCGCTACCTCGCGATGGTGGGCGTGACGGCCCGGGAGGGGGACGGTTTCCGGCTCACCGAGCTCGGCGCCCTGCTGCGCACCGATGCCCCCGGCTCGATGCGGCCGCTGGCCCTGATGTACGGCGGCCCGTTCTACCGTTCCTTCGGCGCCCTGGGTCACACCGTGCGCACCGGCGAGGCCGGCTTCGACCACCTCTTCGGCGAGAACCACTTCGAGCACTTCGCCCGGACCCCTGAGCTCGCCGAGCTGTTCGACCGGTCGATGGCCGCGAGCTCGCGGATGTTCGAGCCGGTCCCCTCCCACCCGGTCCTCGTCGCCGCGGACGGAGGGGCGCGCCCGGCCACCGTCGTCGACGTCGCCGGTGGCAACGGCGAACTCCTGGGACGCGTCCTGGCCGCGCACCCGCGCCTGCGGGGCGTCCTGCTGGAACGCCCGCACGCCGTGGACGCGGCGCGCCGGCTGCTCGACGCGGCGGGCTGCGGCGAGCGCTGCACCTACCGCAGCGGCGACTTCGCGGACGTCCCGCCGGGCGCGGACGTCTACCTGCTGTCCCGGGTGCTGCACGACTGGGACGACGCGCGCTGCCGCGAGATCCTGCGCCACTGCGCCCGCGCCATGCCCGCCCACGCCGACCTGCTCGTCATCGAACGCCTCCTGCCCGAGGACGGCTCGACCTCCCTGGCGACGGCGTGGGACCTCCACATGATGTGCAACACCGGCGGCCGCGAACGCCGCGCCGACCACTACGCCCGCCTGCTGGCCGACGCCGGCCTCCGCCTGGTGGACCACTCGCCCCTGCCGCTGGGCGCCGCCGTCCTGCACGCCCGCAGGGCCGTCAGCGGACCCGATCGGGCGGGGGGAACCGCGTGATCTCCTCGTCGAGCCAGGTGTAGGCCTCCAGGTAGGACAGGTAGCCGGCGTGGGCGAAGACGAGCACTCCGCCGATGAACAGCCCGTCATCGCCGAGGACTTGGGCCTCTGCGACGACGGAACCACCGGTGACGGGAGCGGCCTGCGCGAGGGTCTCGTCCAGCCCGAGCCCGATGCTGGCGCAGGAGCACGTGCAGTGCCCGGTCACCCGCAGGTGCGGGATCTGCGCCCGCAGCGCGCGGTGGGCGGGGGTGTCGCCGCTGAGGAGTGCCTCCAGCAGCTCGACGGCTTCCGCGGGTACGCGATCACTGGTCGTGCTGGTTTCCATGACCCGACCTGACCAGCCGACCAGGTCGGACGTCAAACGGGATTCCGGCACATGCGGTGCCCCACCCGGTCCCGCGGCCACGCGGTCATCGCGGCCACGCGACCCACCCGACGGCCCTGCCGCGGGACTTCCCAGGGTTCGAGGACGGACCCTACGCCAGGCGGGCCGTGGCCAGGGCCAGCGCGCGGTCGAGCGCGTCCCCGGCGTCGCACGGGACGTCGGGGCGCACGCCCGTCCCCTCCCAGTTGGTGCCCGAGACGGCGTTGACGCCACGCGCGACCGGCACGGAGAGCTCCAGGTGCGGGTGCACCGTCCAGCCCTCGCGCGGGTGGGCGCCGCCGCGGGTGGTCTCGCCGACGATCTCGGCGCGCTTCAACTGCTGCAGGTCGTAGGCGAGTTCCTCGCCCGCGGAGAACGTGTCCCCGCTGGTGAGCACGTAGAGCGGCTTGCTGCCGCCGAAGCGGGCGCCCGGCACGAACGAGGGCGTCCAGAACTGCTCGGCCACCTCACCCTGACGCTTGAGCAGGGTGTGGAGATGGGTGCGGCCGTCGATCAGGTAGCCGCAGACGAAGGCGACCGTGTTGGGGTCGCCACCGGCGTTGCGGCGCAGGTCGATGATGAGGGCGCGGGCCGGGGCCACCAGGGAGAGCGCCGCGGTCAGTGGCTGCGCCGCCCAGTCCAGCGGGAACATGTGCGGCGCCAGCTCCAGGAGCGCGACCCCGCCGTCGAGGAGTTCCACGCGGGGCACCCCGCCCAGGGAGTCGTCGAACTTCCGCCGCATCTCGACCATCACCGCGGCACCCCGGTGCTCCGGCACCGGCTCCGCGTGGTACTTGAGCGCCAGGTGGAGGTCGCCGTTGACGGACCGCAGATCGGCGGTGACCGCATCGGCCAGCTCCTCGGCGGTTCCGACCGGGTAGGCGCCCTCGGAGCTGCGACGCCGCAGCAGGTCCGCCAAGTCCCGGGCGGCATCGGGGAAGACGTAGTTCTCGGCAACCAGGGCGGCGATGGACTCGACGGCGGTGGCGGTGGCAGCGGTGTCCAGCGCGGGAATCGCGGTGATGGCAGTCATGGGATGGAAGTAGACCAGCGACTTGCCAAAGCGTCAACAGCACTTAACACTTGATTCCGTGAACCAGCCATCAGCAGACGACGCCCAGCAGATCGACACACCCCTGCAGCACGCCGCGCTCGCCCACCCCCTGCGCCAGCGCCTGCTCTTCGCCCTGAGCGGCCAACCGTCGACGATCAGCAAGCTGGCCGCACAGCTGGGAGTGAACAAGGGCAGCGTCTCCCACCACCTCAAGGTGCTGCGCGAAGCGGGACTGGTCCAGGAGGGCGGGACCCGGCAGGTCCGCGGCGGCACCGAGCAGTACTACCAGCGGACCACGGAGCGCCTCAACGTCGCCGAGCCCCAGGCCGACGGCATCGCCGCCCTGTTCGGTGCCGTCGCCCAGGAGGTGGGCCGCTCCCCCGTCGAACACACGTTGTCGCTGCGCCACATCCGGCTCAGCCCGGCCAAGGCGGCCCGACTGGCCGAGGCCCTGGCCCGACTGGTCGACGAGGCGGAGGAGGACTCGCCTGACGAGCCGATGCACGGCGTGCTGGTGACGCTCTACCAGCAGGCGGGCCCCACACCGCGCCCCCGCCCCTGACCACCCCACCCACACCGCAACCCCGCCCCCGACCACCCCGCCCCGGCATCCGGTCCGGCATCCGTCCGGCAACAACGGACCTGTCAGCGCCCACCGCGCGTCAGCCAACGGTCCGACGAGACCAACGATCCGGTGATCGGAAAGGAACACCCCAGGCGTCGGCCTCAGCGTCCGTCGCGGACCACCGCCAACCCGCCGACCCGGGTCGTGATGCCCGCCGGCCCGCGTCGGGCCGAGGCGAGCACGCCGGCCGGTCGACCGAGGGTGTCACCCTGCTCCACCTCGATCGCGACCGCCTGCACGCCCGTCGTGTCGAGCAGGTGGGCGGCCAGGCAGCCGGTGGCTGCCTGCCAGTCCCTCCTTCGGGGGTTGACGCGCATCCACGGAGCTGGTGAAAAGTCGTCGCGCTGGGCACCTCTGGGCACTAGCGTGCGGCGGCGTGGACGTGGAAGATCCCAAGGACTTGGTCCGGCGCGGGTATGACCTGCTGTCGACGCGCTATGAGCGCGCATTCGGCAGCGAGACGAAGTACGGCTCGTGGATCGGGCAGCTGCTTGACCGGATCCCGGATGCGGCCACGGTCTTGGATGTCGGGTGTGGGACCGGTGTTCCGGTGGCCCGCTCGCTTGTCACGGCCGGTCACCGCGTCACTGGTGTCGACATCAGCGAGGTCCAGATCCGCAGGGCCCGGGAACTGGTGCCGGATGCCGACTTCATCCGGGCTGACGCCACGGCTCTGGAGCTTCCGCAGGAGAGCTTCGATGCTGTGATCTGTTTGTATGCGCTGATCCACATTCCGTTGGAGGAACAGCCCGCCCTGCTGGAGCGGATCGCTTCGTGGCTTCGGCCGGGGGGATGGTTCCTGGGCACGACCGGGCACCAGGCCTGGACCGGGACTGATGAGGACTGGCTCGGCGGCGGCGTCGCGATGTGGTGGAGCCATGCGGACGCCGCCACGAACCGCTCCTGGCTCGTGGAGGCCGGCCTCGACGTGGTCCACGAAGAGTTCGTGCCCGAGGGGAAGAGCGGCCACGCCCTGTTCTGGGCTCGGCGAACCGCAGTGTGAACGGGTGACGCTTGGCCGACTCTCCCCCGGGCGGGCGGTCCCGCCGGACCCGCTCGGGAAGAGTCCTCGTTCCGCCTCACCGCGTGATCACCCCCCGAAGGACTTCCGGAGCCGACCACTCAGCCCGGACGGGCGTTCGGCGCGGAACGGGAGCGGGGCAGCGAGGTGGCTTTCCCCGGCGTCCGAATAGCGCGGAGGAACCGGTACAGCACCGGCCGGCCGCCGCTCCACGGACCGGTGGCCCGAAGCAGGTGCCAGCGGAGTGCGGGGCCGCCGCACCCAGAGGATTCGGATCGGGCACGTGGAACAGCACGCAGAGACGGACACGGTCGTCCTCATTCACGGCCTCTGGACGACACCCCTCTCCTGGGAGCACTGGGTCGCGCGCGCTACGAGGCGCGCGGCACGAACGTGCTCACGCCCGGCTACCCGGGCATCCAGCGTCAAGCACTCTCAGGCGATCACCGCCTGCAAGCTCCTCGACGGCCGCAGCCACTACACCTGCGCTGAGGACGGCTGGGAGGCCGTCGCCGGCCTGGCGCTCGACTGGGCCCTGGCGCCCACGCCCGGAGTGCTCGGCGTGTCCTGACCCACCCGTTCCGCGTGGCACCCCGACGGAGCACGGCCGGTGTCCTGACGGAGACGAGCACCGTCCGACACCGGCGTGCGGTACTGCCGAGGCCTTCCACCTTCGGGGCGCGCGACGCCGGTCGGACCCTAGTGAGCTGGTTCGGAGTCGGTTCGTCGCCACATGAGTTGCCGTGCGTACCGAGTTCCGGGGAACGGCTGCGGCCGGGACTGCGAGCGCGGTG
>NZ_JBVJYK010000036.1:0-55043 GCF_055600605.1 Kitasatospora sp. NPDC038210
ACCGAGACGACCGCCCGCCCGTCCGCCTGGACCGGCACGGTCCCCGTCGACGACACCACCCTCGCCGCCACCGACACCGGCGGTAGCGGCACCCCCGTCCTCTACTGCAACGGCCAGTTCGCCACCCAGGGCTACTGGAAGCGCGTCATCGCCGAACTCGGCGACGGCTACCGGCACATCACCTTCGACGAGCGCGCCCGCGGCCGCACGTCCGGGCGCTCCGCCGACTACTCCTTCGAAGCGTGCGTGCGCGACGTCGACGCCGTCCTCGCCGCCCGGGGCGTGGACCGGGCCCTGGTGATCGGCTGGTCCTACGGGGCGTTCGTCGCCGCGCACTGGGCGAGCCGCAACCCGCGGCGCGCCCTGGGCGCGGTCCTGGTCGACGGCGCCCAGCCGCACGACTGGCTCGACGACGCCATGGAGCAGCGCATCCGCGAACAGTTCCGCCGGTGGGGCCGGTTCCTGCCGCTGCTGCGGCCCACCGGCCTGGCCCCGCGGATGAACGGCGAGGAGATGGCGCAGTGCAACATCGAGCTGGGCCGGGTCGCCCGTGAGCGCGCGCTGGCCCCCGTGCTGGACGCCGTCGCCGTGCCCACGCGGTACGTGGTCGCCTCGGGGTCGTCGCTGGGCAGCCGCGGCGACGAGCAGGAGCGCATCCGCGCGAGCCTGACGGCGGTGGCTGCCCGCAACCCGCACATCGAGATCAGCGCGAAGGTGGCGAGCAGTCACGGCGCGATCCTGAAGAAGGACTTCCGCGCCGTCGCCGCCGCCGTGCGCGAGGTCACCCCCGCCGGCTGCGCCCGCGGCGGCCGGTGAGGGACCGGGGCGCCCGGGCGCTGCGGGTGCCACGGCGAGGCAGCCGCGGGGCAGGGCCCGCTGCAGGCGCGCCGGCCGCCGCCGGGCACAACCAGCCCCCGTGGGGACGGACATCCGGGGATTCGTGGAATGCCGCACGCGGGACGACACCGGTGCGAAGGCCTGGCACGGCGCCGTCGAACTCTCCCTGCTCGGCATGACCCGGGACTACCCGGTCTTCGCCTGCCTCTTCGGCGTCCGCGACCCCGGCGGGCGCTGGCGGCCGGTGCGGAACGTCATGCGCACCCTCGCCGAGGTCCACGGCGACGACCACGTCCGCCTGGTCGTCTGGTTCGAGGAGTAGCCCCCCGGCCCCGGCGCGGCCCGGACCGGACCGTACCGGCGTGTGCACGCGCGGGCATGACGGCAGGTCACCGCGGGGGCTGTGCGGCCGGGGGGCGGGAAACTCCGGTGCGGACGTGGGGGCGGCCGGGCAGACTGTTCCGATGCTCATCGACCATTGGCCCCTGATCGGGCTGCGCGTGATCTCGCCCCGCCTGGAGCTGCGGCTGCCCACCGAGGACGAACTGGCGGAGGTGGCCGATCTCGCCGCCCGTGGCATCCACCCGCCGGACGCCCGCCCGTTCCTGTTCCCCTGGGGCGAGCTGCCGCCCGCCGAACGCGCCCGGCACGTGGTGCAGATGCACTGGCGGCGCCTGGGGCGGTGGACGCCGCAGGAGTGGGCGCTGAACCTGGTGGCCTTCCACGAGGGGCGCCCGGTGGGCGTCCAGGACGTGCGGGCCAAGGAGTTCGGGATCCGGCGCGAGGTCGTCTCCGGTTCCTGGATCGGCCTGGAGCACCAGGGGCGGGGCTTCGGCACCGAGATGCGCGCCGCGATGCTCCACCTGCTCTTCGCCGAGCTGGGCGGGCAGTTCGCGACGTCGCTGTCGTTCACGGACAACCTGTCCTCCCTCGCGGTGTCCCGCAAGCTCGGCTACCGCGAGGACGGCATCGAGCGCGACGTGCTGGACGGGCAGGTGGTGCAGTCCCTGCGCCTGCGCCTGTCGCGCGAGGACTGGGCCCGCCACGCGCAGACCCCGGTGGCCGTCACCGGCCTGACGGACGGCTGCCGCGAGCTGCTCGGAATCGCCGGCTGACACTCCGGCGGACCGGGGAACGAACGGGCAGGCGAGCAGGCGAACGGGCGAACGGGCGAACCAGGAGCAGGAAGTCGGCCGGGCCGACTTCCTGCTCCCGGGCCGGCGGGTCAGTGCCCGCCCAGGGCGGCGGGCAGGGCCGCGAGGGAGTGCAGGACGCGGATGCCCGGCGCCACCGGGGCGCCGCCGGCGGCGCGGTCGAGCCAGAAGGCGTGCAGGCCCGCGTCGCGGGCGCCGAGCGCGTCCAGGTCGTACCGGTCCCCCACGTAGGCGACCTCGTGCGGCTCCAGCCCCAGCCGCTCGCACCCGGCCCGGAAGATCCCCGGGGCGGGCTTGGCCTCGCCGTGCTCGTCGGAGCAGACCAGCACCTCGTCGCCGAAGTGGCCCAGCAGTCCGACCGCCCGGAGCTTGCCGCGCTGGTGGCGCAGCGAGGAGTTGGAGACGATCCCCAGCCGGTGGGTGGGCGCGAGCGCGGCCAGCACCGGCGCGGCGTCCGGGAACGCGGCCCGGGCGGCGTCGCGGTGGGCCGCGTACCCGGCGAACCAGGCCGCGGCCTGCTCGTCCGGCAGCCGCTCGGCGGTCTCCTCCCCGAGGCGGGCCAGGAACTGCCGGACGCGTTCGCGCTGCTGGCCCGCGAAGGTCAGCTCCCCGGCCAGGAAACGCGCGTACTGCTCCTGCGTGACGCCCCGCCACAGCGCCACCGCCGCTGCGGGAGCGGAGAAGCGCTCGGCCAGGCCCAGCTCCCGCAAACGGGCGAGGATGCCGGCCTCCTCCGACCCCGAGTAGTCGAACAAGGTGTCGTCGACGTCGAAGAGCACACCCCTGATCGGCACGATCCGTCCTTCCCGCTTCCGCTTCCGCTCCGTTTCCGGACGCTACGCGTGTCCCCGGACCGGGCCCGCTCCTGCTCCCCCGGGGTGTGTCGAGGCGGCTGTCAGGAGGGCGTCGAGCAGGCCGGGGAAGCGGGTGTCGAGGTCGGCGCGGCGCAGGCGGACGAAGCGGTTGCGGCCGGCGACGCGGGTGGTGGTGATGCCGGCTTCGCGCAGCACGCGCATGTGGTGGGAGACGGTCGACTTGTGCAGGTGCTCCAGGCCCAGGCCTCGGGGGTCGCAGGAGTGTTCGGCGTCGTCGGCGTAGCTGAGCAGCAGGGTGAGGCGGACCGGATCGCCGAGGGCGTGCAGGACGGTGACGAGGTCGATGTCGGCGGTGGCGGGCTGGGGCAGCCGCTCGCCCTCGCCCACGGCACCCGCGGCACCCGCGGCGCCGTCGGCCTTCTCGGCGTGCTCGGCGCTGGTGGCTCTCGCGGTTCTCGTGGCGCTCATGGCGCTCGGCCTCCGGGGTGCGGGGAACGGCGGGGGAATGAATGGTTTGACAATCATCCACCAATCCCCGAATGTTTGGCGAGCGTCAAACTGTTGCATGTCCATCCAACCATTCCGCCCCGGGGGGCCCACCCGTGCCCGTACGTCTGCTCCTGCTCGCCCTCGGCACCTTCGCCGTGGGCACCGACTCGATGGTCGTCGCCGGCATCCTCGGCCCGGTCTCCGCCGACCTGGGGGTGTCGGTGCCGGCCGCCGGCCAGCTGGTCACCGTCTTCGCGCTCGGCTACGCGCTGCTGGCCCCGGTCCTGGCCACGCTCACCGCCCGCTGGCCGCGCCGGCGCCTGCTGCTGACCGCGCTCGCGGTGTTCAGCGCGGCCAACGCGCTCAGCGCGCTCGCCCCCACCTACGGCCTGCTGCTGGCCACCCGGGTGCTGGCGGCGGCCGGCGCCGCCCTCTACACGCCCACCGCCAACGCGGTGGCCACCACCCTGGTCGCCCCCGAGCGGCGCGGACGGGCGCTGGCGACCGTACTCGGCGGGATGACGGTGGCCACCGCCCTCGGGGTGCCGCTGGGCACCTGGGTGGGGCGCGCCGACTGGCGGCTGACCATGTGGCTGGTGACCGCGCTCGGCCTGGCCGCACTGGCGGGCCTGGCGGCGCTGCTGCGCGGCCTGCCGCCCGCACCCGCCGCCGCCCCCACCCTGCGGGCCCGGCTGGCGCCGCTGGGCAAGCGCCGGGTGCTGGGCGCGGCGGGCACCACCCTGGTGTTCTTCCTCGCCTTCCAGAGCGTCTACATCTACCTGGCCACCGCCGTCTCCGGGGCCACCGGCGGCGACGCGGACCGGCTGAGCGTGATCCTGCTGACGACCGGTGCGATGTCGGTGGCCGGCAGCTGGCTGGGCGGGCGCCTGGTGGACCGGGCGGGGGTGCGGCGGGTGCTGCTGGCCGGCTCGGCCGTGGCGGCGTGCGCGTTCGCGGCCCTGCCGTGGCTGGGGCGCAGCATGCCGGGGGCACTGGTGTACGCGGTGGTGGTGCCGCTGGCGGGGTGGGCGGTGTCGGTGGCGCTGCCGCACCGGCTGGCGTCGATCGATCCGGGGAACGCGCCGGTGCTGATCTCGTTGAACAGCAGTGCGCTGTACCTGGGGACGGCGGCCGGGGGTGCGGCGGGTTCGGCGGCGGTCGCGGTGCTGGGCGGGCGGTGGTTCCCGCTGGCGGCGGCGGTGCTGGCGGTGGCGGCGTGCGCGGTGGCGGCGGCGACCACGCGCGACGAGCGGTCCCCCGCGGCCGTGGCGGCGGCGGTGGCGGTGCGGTCCTGAGCGCCGGTGCGGTCCCGGGCGCGGCGCCGTGCGGTCCCGGCCGGGGCCGCCGCCGCGCGCGCCGCTCTGGAGGTGCCGCGGGAGCGTGAGGCGCTGCCGGCCTGGCTGGACGCGTCGACGCAGCTTCTGCTGGACGCCCTGCGCGAGGCGGGACCGGAGGGCGGTTGCTGGACGTGGTGGCCCGCGTCGCAGTCGCCGCAGACCTCCGGCGGTGTCGCCCGGCACCGGGTCCAGGAGAGCGCGGTGCACACGTACGACGCCCAGCTCGCCGGGGGAGCCCCGCAGCCGCTGCCGGCGGAGCTGGCGCTCGACGGTGTGGAGGAGTTCCTGTTCACCGTCTGCGCCACGCCGAGTGCCTGGCCGCACAAGCCCACGGCCTTCGACTTCCACGCCGACGAGGGCCTCTCCTGGCGCCTGACGGTCGACGGCGACGGCGCGCGCATCACCAGCGTCCCCGCGCCCGCCGCCGTGGCCGGCGAGGACGTGGACGCGGCCGGCGCCTCCGTCCACGGCACGGCCGGTGAGCTGGTCCTCTACCTGTACGACCGCGTCAAGGCCGAGTCCCTGCGCGTCGACGGCGACGCGGGCCTGCTGGACCTGCTCCGCGCCTGGGAGCCGGAGGAGAAGTAGGACGCAGCGCCCCCGCACCGCCCCCGGCACGGCCGCCCCGTGCCGGGGGCGGCCGTGCGGGAGGGGCCGTCAGTTCCCGAGGACCTCGCCGACCAGGGCGCGGGCCTCGTCCTGGACCCGGGCGAGGTGGTCGGGGCCGTGGAAGGACTCGGCGTAGATCTTGTAGACGTCCTCGGTGCCCGAGGGGCGGGCGGCGAACCAGGCGTTGTCGGTGCAGACCTTGATGCCGCCGATCGCGGCGCCGTTGCCGGGGGCGTTGGCGAGGACGGCGGTGATCTTCTCTCCGGCGAGTTCGCCGGCGCCGACGCGTTCGGGGGACAGCCGGGCCAGGCGGGCCTTCTGCTCGCGGTCGGCGGGGGCGTCGACGCGGGCGTAGGCGGGGGCGCCGTGGCGCTCGGTCAGTTCGCCGTAGCGGGCGCTGGGGGTGGTGCCGGTGACGGCGGTGATCTCGGAGGCGAGGAGGGCGAGCAGGATGCCGTCCTTGTCGGTGGTCCACACCCCGCCGTCGCGGCGCAGGAAGGAGGCGCCGGCGCTCTCCTCGCCGCCGAAGCCGATCGAGCCCTCCAGCAGGCCGTCGACGAACCACTTGAAGCCGACCGGGACCTCCACCAGGGTGCGGCCGAGGTCGGCGGCGACGCGGTCGAGCATGGAGGAGGAGACGAGGGTCTTGCCGACGCCCGCGTCGGCGGGCCACTCGGCGCGGTGGCGGTAGAGGTAGTCGACCGCGACCGCCAGGTAGTGGTTGGGGTTCATCAGGCCGCCGTCGGGGGTGACGATGCCGTGCCGGTCGGCGTCGGCGTCGTTGCCGGTGGCGATGGCGTACTCGGCGCGGCGGGTGATGAGGGAGGCCATCGCGGACGGGGAGGAGCAGTCCATGCGGATCTTTCCGTCCCAGTCCAGGGTCATGAAGCGCCAGGTCGGGTCGGTGAGCGGGTTGACGACGGTCAGGTCCAGGCGGTGTGTGTCGGCGATGCGCGCCCAGTAGGCCACCGACGCCCCGCCGAGGGGGTCCGCGCCGATGCGCAGGCCCGCCGCCCGCACCGCGTCCAGGTCCAGGACGGAGGGCAGGTCCTCCACGTAGGCGGTGAGGTAGTCGTGGCGGGCGGTGGTGGCCGCGGCCAGGGCGCGGGCGTAGGGGACCTTCTTGACGCCGCGCAGGCCCTCGCGGATCAGCTCGTTGGCGCGGTCCTGGATCCAGCCGGTGGCCTCGGACCCGGCCGGCCCGCCGCTGGGCGGGTTGTACTTGAAGCCGCCGTCGCGCGGCGGGTTGTGCGAGGGGGTGACCACGATGCCGTCGGCCAGCGCGCGGGGGCTGCGCCGGTTGTGGGCGAGGATCGCGTGCGAGACCGCCGGGGTCGGGGTGTAGCCGTCGGCGGCGTCGATCAGCACGTGCACGCCGTTGGCGGCGAGGACCTCCAGGGCGGTGACCTTCGCCGGCTCCGAGAGGGCGTGGGTGTCGGCGCCGAGGAACAGCGGCCCGGCCACGCCCTGTTCGGCGCGGTACTCGCAGATCGCCTGGGTGGTCGCGGCGATGTGGTCCTCGTTGAACGCCGCGTCCAGCGAGGAGCCGCGGTGCCCGGAGGTCCCGAACGCCACCCGCTGCCCGGGCTCCTGCGGGTCCGGGTGCAGCGCGTAGTAGGCCGTCACCAGCCGCGCGACGTCCACCAGGTCACCGGGCTGCGCCGGCTGCCCGGCCCGTGCGTGTGCCATCCGTCTTCTCCCGCCAGTTCCGACTTGCGTCCGGTTCCACGTTCACGTTCCCAGCCCCGTGCTCATCGATCGTAGCCAGAAGACGACGGTGCCCCGTACCGCGGCGGGCGGTCCGGGGCACGGCGGTCCGGTGAAGTCTTGCCGTTCAGCCGGGCAGCTGCTGGCGGTAGCCCTCCAGGGCGGGCGCGGTGGTGGTCGCGAGGAACTCGGTGACCCGGTAGGCGCACACCCCGGCGACCACGAACGGGTCGGTGGCCACCAGCGCCTCGATCGCGGCCCGGTCCTCCCCCACCGCCAGGATCACCCCGCCCTCGCGCGGCACCTTGCGCCCCGAGGCGAGGAAGGTGCCGGCCGCGTAGTGCGCGTTCAGCCATTCGACGTGCCGCGGCAGTTCCGCGTCGACCCGCTCCAGCTCGGCGGTGTAGCTCAGCTCAAGAACGAACATGCGCCCAGGCTAGACCCGCCGATCCCGGCCGTCGGCCGGGGGGTCGGTCCGGGGCGTGGGCGAGCCCAGGGGCCTTTGGCGTCCCTCCGGGACCGGAGGTCCCGGAGCCCGGCGACGAACGCTTCGCCCGTGCCGGTCGGTTCCTGCTTCATCGTGCGGTGCCGGGACGAGGCCCGGTCCTACCTGCGCTCCACAGGCGTTTCGCCTGTCCGCCCGCCCGGCGGCCGGGATGTTCCGTGCGGCGTTCACGTCACGGTCGTGCACGGCTGCGCACGTCCCGCAGGTCCAGACGCGCACCCGCAGGGGCTTCGGGCCGTCCACGACACCGCAGGCGATGGCCGCCGCGGCGCGGCGGCTCGTTCCCCCCGGGCCCCGGGAGGGTGCCGAGCCCAATCCTGCCAGGTCAGGCAAGGTTCCGGTAGGACTCAGCACACCCTTCTTCGGCCTTGCCCCGCGATACCCGCAGCCCGCAGACTCGTGCAACATCCCACCCCCTTCCACGGCCTGACGTGCCGGCGCCCCCGTTGCGGGCGGCCGGTGCGTGCTGCCGCCGTGCCCGGGGGGCGGTGGTGCGGACAGAGCGACGAAGGGGGACGCAGACATGAGCGGGACGAACGTGCACGGGGACCTGGTGCTGAAGGCGCGGGTGCGGCTGCTGAGCCACAACGAGCGGGTGCTGCACGGCGAGGAGGGGCTGTGGGTGTACCGGACGCTGTTCACGGTGACGCCGCACGTGTACGCCTACCGGCTGGCGCTGGTGCTGCGGGAGGCGGCCGAGGGGCCGAGGGTGGCGGGCCTGCCGCAGGCGCGGGAGGCGCTGCTGGCGGAGGCGCGGGCGGCGGCGGCCCGCATCCCGGCCGACGCGCCGGCGTACCAGCGGCGGATGTGGGAGTACGCGGTGACGGACCTTCGGCTGACGGAGCAGCAGGTGGGGCGTACGGGACAGTAGGTGGTCGCGGGGTGGTTGCGGTACAACGATCCCTATTTGACGATTGATCGGAGAAAAGTATGAGCAGGTCGGGACTGTCCCGCCGTTCCCTCCTGGCCGGGGCGGCCGCCGCGGCCGGTGCCGTCGTCGTCGGCTGGGACGCCTCGGCCCGGGCGTGGGCCGCCGAGCCGGGCCCGGACGTCGCCGAACTGCCCGCGCTGGACGGGTCGGTGACGCTGCAGGGCGCGGGCCTGGAGCGGTTCTCCTCCGACTTCGGGCACCTGGTCGCGCAGGCACCGCGGGCGGTGCTGCGGCCCGGCTCGGTGCGCGACGTGCAGCAGGTGGTGGCGTTCGCGAGCAGGCACCGCATCCCGGTGGCCGTCAACGGGCAGAGCGGGGACGCGGCGCAGGTCGGCGAGGCGGGGCGGGAGTCGCACTCCAGCTACGGGCAGGCCAATGCGCGCGGCGGGATCGCGATCGACGCGCGCGGCCTGTCGAAGGTGGTGTCGGTGCGCCCGGGGCGCGCGGTGGTGGAGGGCGGGGCGACGTGGGCGCAGGTCGTCGAGGCGGGGCTGGCGCAGGGCTGGGTGCCGCCGTGCCTGACGGACTACCTGCACCTGTCGGTGGGCGGCACGCTGAGCGTGGGCGGGATCGGCGGCGGCGTGCAGCACTACGGCCTGCAGGCGGACCGGGTGCTGGAGCTGGAGGTGGTGACCGGCACCGGTGAGCTGCTGACGGCCTCGCCCGGGCGCAACCGGGAGCTGTTCGAGGCGGTACTGGCCGGCGGCGGGCAGGCGGGGATCATCGTGCGGGCGACGCTGGCGCTGGTGCCGGTGCGCGAGCGCGCCCACGTCTTCTCGCTGTACTACGACGACCTGGACGCCTACCTGGCCGACCAGGAGAAGGTGATGGCCGAGGGCCGCTTCGACCTGCAGGTCGGCGACGTGGAGCGCAGCGCGGACGGGTCGCGGTGGCGGTACAAGGCGGAGCTGGTGGCGTTCGCGGACGCGGGGCGGGCGGTGGACCGCGAGGGGCTGCTGGCGGGGCTGCGGCCGGCGGCGGGCGGGGTGTCGGTGGTGGAGCAGAGCTGGCGCGAGTACGCGTTCCGGGTGGACGCGTTCGCGGGGTACCTGCGGGCGGCGGGGTTCTGGGGGCTGCCGAAGCCGTGGCTGAGCGTGTTCCTGCCGGCCTCGACGGCGGGGGTGTTCATGGCGGAGGCGGCCGCGCTGCTGGGGCCGGCGGACCTGGGGGCGGGGCTGCTGCTGTTCTACCCGTACCTGCGCGAGCGGGTGAAGGCGCCGCTGGCGGTGCTGCCGCAGGGTGCGGTGGGCTGGCACTTCGACCTGCTGGCGTTCCCGGGGCCGGGGGCGGACACGGCGGCGATGCTGGAGCGCAACCGGCGCCTGTACGACCGGGCGGTGGAGCTGGGCGGCAAGCGGTACCTGATCGGGGCGGTGCCGGGGATGACGGGGGCGGACTGGCGGCGTCACTACGGGGGGCTGTGGGAGCGGGTGGTGCGGGCCAAGCGCCGGTTCGACCCGGCGGGGATCCTGGCCCCGGGCCAGGGCATCCACACCGCCTGACAGCGCGGCTGCACCGCCTGACGGGCCGGGGCCGGCCGCGTGCCCTTCGCGCGCGGCCGGCCCCGGGTGTCAGCCGATCTCCATCTGCGCCATCATCCCCATCGCCGAGTGGTCCAGCAGGTGGCAGTGGTACGGGTAGCGGCCGCGGTAGGAGTCGAAGGTGGCGTGCAGGCGCACGCTCTCGCCGGGCAGCAGGCGCACGGTGTCCTTGAGGCCGGACTCCTCGGGGCCGGGCGCCTTGCCGTTGCGCTCCAGCACGCGGAACTGCACCAGGTGCAGGTGGAAGTTGTGCGGGACGTCGGTGTTGGCGTTGACGACCGTCCAGATCTCCGAGGTGCCGAAGGCGATCTGCGCGTCGACGCGGTCCGGGTCGTACACCTTGCCGTCGATCGTGCCGCGCGGCGCGGCGCCGCCGGTGCCCTCCTCGACCTTCAGCACCACGGTGCGCTCGCGCACCGCCGGGCCGGGCGCGGGCAGGGTGCGCAGGGTGTCGGGCACGCTGCTGGAGTCGGCGGCGGAGCGCACGATGTCGAAGCGCATCACCTGGCCGACGTGTTCGGCGGGGCCGGGGGGCATGGAATTGGTGAGGACGACGGTGGAGCCGACCTTGTAGCGGGAGAAGTCGATGACGACGTCGGCGCGCTCGCCGGGCGACAGGTCGATCGTGTCGGTGGTGTGGGGGCGTTCCAGCAGGCCGCCGTCGGAGCCGATCTGGGTGATCGGGCCGCCGTCGGCCAGGCGCAGGGAGAAGAAGCGCAGGTTGGAGGAGTTGAGCAGGCGCAGCCGGTAGCGGCGGGCGGCGACCTCGGCCTTGGGCCAGGGACGGCCGTTGGCGAGGATGGTGGTGCGGTTGAAGGGGTCGTCCATGCGGTAGACGAGGTTGCCGGAGGCGTCGAAGCGCGCGTCGCGCAGGGCGATGGGCAGGTCGTAGCGGCCGGTGGGCAGCGGCAGGGCGCGTTCGGTCTCGTCGGTGAGCAGGTAGGTGCCGGCCAGGCCCCGGTAGACGTGCTCGGACTCCATGTGGTGGGCGTGGTCGTGGAACCACAGGCTCGCGTGGGGCTGGTCGTTGGGGTAGGTGTAGGTGCGGCTGGCGCCGGAGTCCAGCAGGTTCATCGGGCCGCCGTCGCTGGCGACGGGCACCCGGGAGCCGTGCAGGTGGACGGAGACGGCGTCGTTCAGCAGGTTGGTCTGGCGCACGATCACCGGCCGCCCGGAGCGGGCGCGGATGACGGGGCCGGGGAAGGCGCCGTTGTAGGTGAGGACCTCGGTGCGGTGCCCGGGCAGGATGCGGGCGTAGGAGCGGAGCATGGTGACGGAGTAGGTGTCGGCGCCGCCGTCGGTGGAGACCGGGCTGAGCACCGGGGGCACCGGCAGCGCGGTGGTGAACTTCTCGACCAGGCCGGGGCCGGCGTCCGGCCCGGGGTCGGGGGCGTCGGTGCCCGCCGGGTGGGTGTGGGCGGCCGCGTCCTGGACGGAGGCGGCGGAGGCCGCGTCGGCGGAGGCGGCCGGGCGCAGCGTGGTGCGCATGAGCAGGACCCCTCCTCCGGTCGCCAGGGCGGCGCCGATCATCCTGCGTCTGCTCACCATCGCGTGTTCCTCCCGCGTGCTCCCCCGCCTGCCCTGCGGGTGCGGGGCGGCCTTGTCCGGGGGTGATTGCAGCAGCGCCGCCTTGGGTGCCGCTTGGGTCCGGCTTGGGCCGGTGCGGGCGGGCGGGGGGCGGGCGGGGGTGGTGCGGGCGGGGGCGGGTGGGGGCGGTGGGGGGTCGGGCGGCGGTGAGCTGCGGGTGTTGCGGGCGCGTTGCGCGGCGCCTTCACGGTGGCTCGGGGTGCGGTCGAGGAAGGCTCGCGGCACGAGGCAGCCCCGGGCCCGGTGGGCTCGCAGAGGACTCGAAGGGAAGGGCCCAAGCGTGGACCTGCGGTACTGGCTGCCGAGGGCGGCCGAGGTGGCCGAGCGGTGGGGCGAGCGGTTCGGTGCTTTCGCCGCGCACCCCTCGCACCTGGTGGACGAGGCGGACTTCGCCGTCGCGTTCGAGCGCTTCGCCAAGCGCCTGGAGCACAACTACCCGTTCTTCCACCCGCGTTACGCCGGGCAGATGGTCAAGCCGCCGCACCCGGCGGCGCTGGTGGGCTACCTGACGGCGATGCGTTTCAACCCGAACAACCACGCCTACGAGGGCGGGCCGGCGACCAACGACATGGAGCGCGAGTGCGTGGCGCAGCTGGCCGCGATGTTCGGGCTGCCCGCGCACGTGGGTCATCTGACCAGCAGCGGGACGATCGCCAACCTGGAGGCGCTGTACGTGGCGCGCCAGAGCCACCCCGGCAAGGGGGTGGCGTACAGCGCGCAGGCGCACTACACGCACAGCCGGATGTGCCACGTGCTGGGTGTGGCGGGTCATGCGGTGGCGTGTGACGCCGAGGGGCGGATGGATCCGGGGGCGCTGGAGGAGGTGCTGCGCACCGGCCGGGTGGGCACGGTGGTCGTCACGTGCGGGACCACCGGGGCGGGTGCGGTGGACCCGGTGCACGAGGTGCTGGCGCTGGCGCGCCGGTACGGGGCGCGGGTGCACGTGGACGCCGCGTACGGCGGGTTCTTCGCGCTGCTGGCCGCGGACGACGCGGTGGCGGCGGACCTGGGCGTCGACGTGGCGCCGTGGCGGGCGATCGCCGGGTGCGACTCGGTGACGGTGGACCCGCACAAGCACGGCCTGCAGCCGTACGGGTGCGGTGCGGTGCTGTTCGCGGACCCGGCGATCGGCCGGCACTTCGCCCATGACTCGCCGTACACCTACTTCACCGATGCCGAGCTGCACCTGGGTGAGATCAGCCTGGAGTGTTCGCGGGCGGGTGCCTCGGCGGCGGCGCTGTGGCTGACGCTGCAGTTGCTGCCGCTGAGCGTGCAGGGGCTGGGTGCCGGTCTGGTGGCGGGGCGGCGGGCCGCGCTGGCCTGGGCCGATCTGATCGAGGCCAGTGGTGAGCTGACGCTGTTCCAGCGGCCGCAGCTGGACATCGTGACGTACTTCCCGACCCCGGCGGGGGTGCCCGCGCTGTCGGCGGTGGACGCCGCGAGTGACCGGGTGCTGCGCCGGGGCATGGCCGATGAGCAGGACCCGGTGTTCCTGAGCGTGCTGCGGGTGGACGCGGCCGACTTCGCGCGCCGTCACCGGGGGGTGGCGGCGGACGCGGACGGGGCGCGGGTGCTGCGCAGTGTGCTGATCAAGCCGGAGGCGGAGGCGTGGCTGCCGCGGTTGCACGCGCGGGTCGCGGAGCTGGCGGCCGAGGCGGTCGCCGAAGCGGCGGCCGCGCCCGTCCCCTCCCCCTCCCCCGCGTCCTCCCCCACGCCCGTCGTACCGCCTGCACGCCCTGCCCCCTCGTCCGTCACCTCGCCCGAGGAGAGTGCCCGTTGACCACCGTCACCACCCTGCCCGCTGCCACGGGCACCGCCCCGCGGCCCGCCGCCGGGGCCGCCGACAGCACCGCAGCCGCCGCGGCTGCCGGCGTCGCCGTACGCCGGGCCCGCCCGCAGGAGGCGCCCGCCCTGGCCGCCCTGCTCGCCGAGGCCTTCGCCGACGACGCGCTGATGCTGTGGGCCTTCCCCGACCCGGAGCACCGTGCCCGGGTGATGCCCGCGTTCTTCCGTGTCCACCTCGAACAGTGCCTGGCCCACCGGGGCGTCGTGGTCGCCGCCGACGAGGCCGGCGCCCTGCTGGGGGCGCTGCTGTTCCTGCCCGCGGGGGTGTGGGAGGAGCCGGGGCACGCCGACGGCGCCGCCACCCGCGCCCTGGCCGAGGCCATCGACGCCGGACGGCACGGCGAGTGCGCCCGTCGTCTGGACGCCATCACCCGTCTGCAGCAGCGCCGCCACCCGCGCCACCGCCCGCACTACTACTTCGCGTTCATCGGTGTGCACCCCGACGCCCGCTCCGCCCGCGCCGGCGAGGCGATGCTGGAGGCGGTCCTCGCGGAGGTCGACGCCGCGGGACAGGCCGCCTACGCCGAGACCAGCTCCACCGGCGGCGCCCGCCTGTGCGAGACCCACGGCTTCACCCGCTTCGGCGAGGCCATCGCCCTGCCCGGCGGCGGACCCCGCCTGGCCCCGGTGTGGCGGGGGCCCCGATGACCGCGCCCGCACCCGCCGCCGAGAGCGCGCTGCGCCTGTTCAGCGCCGAGCGCATCGACGCCGGCCACGCCGCCGCCCACCCCGAGGCCGTGGAGGTCCTCGACTGGGCCCGCCGCTTCCTCACCACCGCCCACCCCGACCTGGGGCGCAGCGGCCCGGTGTGCCCGTACACCCAGCCGTCGCTGCGCCGGGGCCTGTTCCACATCGCGGTCGCCGACGGTGACGGGGACGGGGACCTTCCGGCGCTGGTGGGTGAACTGCGGTCCCGTTACGACGAGTTGCTGGCCGGGCTGACGGAGGAGTCGGACCGTGAGCTGCTGACGGTGCTTTTGGTGCTGCCTGCGCTGGACCGCGGCGATTCGACGGCGCTGGACGAGGTGCAGCGCAAGGCGAAGGACGAGTTCGTCGAGCAGGGCCTGATGATCGGGCAGTTCCATCCGGTGTGTGAGGAGCCGGGCCTGTGGAACCGGACGTTCCGGCCGTTGCGGGCGCCGGTGCCGCTGCTGGCGGTGCGCAAGCTGCTGGTGTTCGACCTGCCGTTCCTGACGGGTGACGAGACCCATCTGAACCACTACCTGGCGCGTTTCGCGCCCGAGGTGCCGGCGCGGATCCGTGACCAGCTGGTGTCCAGTGTGCGTGCCCACCAGGGCGCCGTCTCCTCCTGACCCGCCCCTGCTTCCTCTTCCGCTGCGCGCGCGGAGCCGGCCGACGTCCGGCTCCGCGCGCTCGCGTGTGGGCGGCGCCGTCGGGTTCGAGGGGGCCGTGCGGTCAGAGGCCGAAGTTCCAGTCGACGATCATCTGCAGCAGGTCCTTGCGCTCGTCCACGAAGTCCATCGCGATCACGCCGTAGTGCGCGCGCTGGGAGATGCGCGGTGTCAGGTACTCCTGGATGGAGGGGTTGACGACCTTGGCGATCTTGTACGGGTCCTCGGGGAAGGCGCTGGCGCTGGCGAAGTGGATGTAGAGCTTCTTGTCGTCCTGGCCGTAGAACGCCTGGTCCAGTCCCCACTTGACCCGCTGGACCTTCTGGCTGGAGCTGTCGCCGAAGTAGTCCTGCAGCCAGATCCGGGAGGTGTCGCCCCAGCGCAGGGGGTCGTAGCGGCCGTCGCCCCAGGTGAAGTCCGACATGATGGGGACGATCTTGCCGCGGACCTGGCCCAGCGTGGGCAGTCCCGCGGGGAGCGAGCCGGCCTTGGGGAGCCAGAACCAGGGCCGGTAGTTGCCCTTCCCGTCAAAGCCGTCCATGTAGTAGTTGAAGATCTCGCTGAACCGGTAGTCCTGTCCCTCGGTGTACTCCTTCCGGATCCGCATGATGATCGTCTCGCCGGGGTTCGACTTCAGGAAGTCGATGCACAGGTTCAGCACGTCGCCGAAGTTGATCTTCTGGTAGATCTTGTCGTGGTGGATGGTGAAGACGTCGCCCATCACCCGGCACCGGATGTCGAGGAAGCGCACCCCCGCCTGGAGCTGCTGGGGGATGCGCCACTCCTGGCACTGGGCGTAGCCGAAGGCGCCGCCGTCGTAGAGCGCGCAGGTCTCGTGGGTCCCGGGGATCGTCAGCTGCGACAGCTTCACGTTGTCGCCCAGCAGCGACATCCACTTGTTGGTGGGGCGGTGGACGAGGCGGTCCGGTGCGGCGGAGGCCACCGCGCCGGAGCCGGCGATGCCCAGGGCGCCGGTGGTGGCCGCGAGTGCCGCACCCCTGAGCAGGGTCCTACGGTTGATCGTCATGCAAGAAACCTCCGGTAGCGGGGCCCTGATGGTGATCGGGGGCGTGAACGTCCCCCCTTTCGCCCCAACGGGCCTGCGCCCCGGCCGGGTTCATCGCCTGCGAACGTTCCTGCGGGCGGGCGGCCGGCGGTGCGCTTCGCGGCGCCCTCCACCGGCGCCCGGGCAGGCGTGGGTTGCCCGCCCCGGACGGCGGCGGCGGGTCACGGCTCGCAGCGGCACCCGCGGGGCAGCGCCCGGGGGCGGACGGCGGGCACGTCCTACCGCGCCAGGCGGCCCAGGAGGGCGGAGGCGGCGGCGATGCCGGCCAGGGCGGCGGCGGTGAGGACGGCGAAGTCCAGCGGCAGGTGGGCGGGGGTGCCGATGAGCAGGCCGCGCAGCGCGTCGACCTGGTAGCTGAGCGGGTTGGCCAGGCTGACGGCCTGCAGCCAGCCCGGCATGAGCGCGATGGGGTAGAGGGCGTTGGAGGCGAAGAACAGCGGCATGGTGATGGCCTGGCCGATGCCCATCAGGCGGTCGCGGGTCAGGACGATCCCGGCGATGGCCATCGACAGGCAGGAGAAGAACGCCGAGCCGAGCAGCACCGCCGCCACCACGCCGAGCAGGCGCAGCGGGTTCCAGGTCATGGCGACGCCGAGTGCGGCGGCGATCAGGACGACGACGGCGGCCTGCAGGACGGCCTTGACGCCGGCCGCGAAGGCCTTGCCGGTCACCAGGGCCGCCCTGGGGGTGGGGGTGACGAGCAGTTTGGTGAGGACGCCGGAGTCCCGCTCCCAGATGATCATGATGCCGTAGAAGATCGCGATGAACATCGCGGACTGGGCGATGATGCCGGGCGCGAGGTAGTCGAGGTAGGGGATGCCGCCGGTGGGGATGGCCTTGAGGCGGGTGAAGGTCTGGCCGAAGATCAGCAGCCACAGGGCGGGCTGGATCGCGCGGGTGTAGAGCTCGGTGCGGTCGTGGCGCAGTTTCTGCAGTTCGACCGCGCACATCGCGCTGATGCGGGCGGGGACCAGGCGCCAGCCGGTGCGGGCGCGCGGGGGCACCAGCAGCAGGCCCAGGTCGGGCCCGTCGGCGGGGCCGTGTCCGGGGGGTTCAGCCGACGCGGCCTGCGGTGCGGCGGGTACGGCGGACATCGCCGAAGTCTCCTTCCGTGGCGTCGGCCAGGTCGCGGCCGGCGTAGTGGCGGAACACGTCGTCGAGGGTGGGGGCGCCGGAGGTGGGGTCGTCGTGGTGCGGGTCCGCCTCGCGGATGCGGTCCTTGAGTTCGGCGGGGGTGCCCAGCGCGCGGATGCGGCCGCGGTCCATGAGGGCGATGCGGTCGCAGTGGCGGTCGGCCTCGTCCATGTAGTGGGTGGTGACCAGGACGGTCATGCCGGTGGCCCGGCGCACGGCGTCCACGCGCTCCCACACGCCGGTGCGGGCGATCGGGTCCAGGCCGATGGTGGGTTCGTCCATCACCAGCAGGCGCGGGGCGCTGACCAGGGCCTGGGCGAGTTCGAGGCGGCGCACCATGCCGCCGGAGTAGGTGGCGGCCATCCGGTCGGCGGCGTCGGTGAGGTCGACGGCGGCCAGGGCCTGGGCGACGCGTTCGGCGCGCTCGGCGCGCGGCACGTCGAAGACCCGGGCGAACAGGGCGACGTTCTCGCGCCCGGTCAGGGCGGAGTCCGCGGACAGCTGCTGGGGCACGTAGCCGAGCAGGCGGCGCACCTGCATGGGGCGGCGGGCGGCGTCGTTCCCGAAGACGCGCACCATGCCGGCGCCGACCGGCAGCAGGGTGGTGATCGCACGGATCGTGGTGGTCTTGCCCGCGCCGTTGGGCCCGAGCAGGCCGAACACCTCGCCGGTGCGCACGGTGAGGTCGATGCCGTCCAGGGCCTTCGTCCCGCGGCCCCGGCCCCGGCGGCCGCCGCCGCCGAAGGTGTACTCCAGGCCCTCGCACACCACGGCCTGCGCCTCGCTCATCACGGCTCCTCGGGCAGGTCCCGCAGCCCCCGGGCGAGGGAGCGCAGCGCGGGCAGGGCGGCGGTCAGGGACTGCTGCTGGTCGGCGGGCAGGCCGGCGACCAGGTCCTCCATCAGCGCGCGGCGGCGCCGGCGCCACGCCTCGATCCGCTCGACGGCCGCGTCGGTGGCGAACAGCAGGGCGGCGCGGCGGTCGGCGGGGTCGGTCTCGCGGCGCAGCAGGCCCTGCGCGACGAGCTGGTTGACGAGGGTGGACACCGAGTTCCCGGCCAGGCACAGCTCCTCGGCGGCCTGCGAGACGCGCAGGCCGGGGCTTTCCGTGGCCAGGCGCAGCAGTTCGACCTGCGCGCCGCGCAGGCGGGGCCGGTCGGCCGTCTTGCGCAGGCGGCGGCGGACCAGGCGCTGGATGCCGACGAGGAGGGCGGAGAACTCGTCGGCCGGTGCGACGCCGGGCGGTGGTGCGGGCTGCGTGGCGGTCACGCCTCCATTTTAGCTCTCAGTGAGAGGCATTTCAGGTGGTGCGCTGTCCGTGGAGGAGGACGGGCAGGGCGCGGCCGGCGAGGGCTTCGGTGACGCGGGCCACCTGGGCGGGAGCCATGCGGGCGGGGAGTTCCCGGACGGGCACGAAGCGGGCGCCGAGCAGTCCGCTGCGCTGCTGCGCCGGGACGGTGAGGGTGGTCCCGTCGGGCACGGTGCCGCCGTCGAAGACCAGGTTGAGGCGTTCCAGGTGGCGGTCGGCGGGGGTGAAGTCGACCGCGATCACGTCGTTCAGGCGCAGGCGCAGACCGGTCTCGGCGTGCAGATGCCGGGCGGCGGCCAGATGCGGCGGCTCGTCGGGCTTCGCGGAGCCGCCGGGCAAGAGCATGCCGTCCAGGTAGTCCGGGTTCACGAGCAGGACGTCGCCGCGCCGGTTGCGCACGAGGACGAGACAGCCGAGCCGGCACACCGGCGGCTTGGCGAGAAGGCGGGGGTCGCGCATCGGGGAGTTCGCTTTCTGAGCGTGCGGAAGAGGAGGAGGCACAGGCCCGCTCACCAGAGCAGCCGGGCCAGGTGATCAGTCGTCATACGTCAGGCGCTCGTAGCGCAGACCCTTGCGGAGGAGGTCGAGGACGCGCAGCAGGTCCAGCGGCCGGGCCGAGCCCAGGTCGACCAGGTAGGCGCCGGTGCGGCGCCCGTACTCCCAATCAACGCAGATGGAAGGCAACGTGACGCCGCCCAGGGCGAGGACGGAGACCAGGTCTTCGACGACGGAGGCGGCCTGCCGGCGCTGCTCGGCCGTCACACGGGAGAGGACGGAGCTCATCGCGTCTCCCCCGGCCTCGGGTGCACCTCGAACAGCCGCCAGGCCGTGTAGGCGTCCCCGAAGAAGGCGAACGAGGCCAACTCACCGGAGCCCTCGCACAGCCACTCCCCCGTGACCTCGTTACGGACCCGGTAACGCTGCGCCCCCGGATCGAAGCGCACCCCGTACCCGTGGAGCCTGCGAAGGCCGGGCCCCTGGGGCACATCGGTCTCACCCATGACTCTCTCCTCTAGATGAGTAGATGTCATCAACTCATGCACATGAGTGACGACACAAGAGTGCCCTACTCCTATACATAAGTAAACCCGCCGCTGGTGGTAACCGTGCGGCGGGCTTGCCTTCTTGATCTATCGTCAGTCTGTCGCAGGAAAGCGGTAGTCCAGAACGAACTGATCAGCAGCCATGACCGTGTCGCAGACCTCCACCACTCGCCCCTCCCCTGTGACCGCGCTGCGGACAAGATGGATGACCGGAGCGCCCGGACTCAACGCAAGAGCGATCGACTCCGGCTTGGTCGCCAGCCGGGCCCGAACGGTCTCAGTGAACTCGGCAAGGAGATGGCCATGTTCTTCGAGTCGAGCGTAGATGCCCCCACCCCCCGGGTTCTCCGAGAAGATCTCCGGGATGTCCTTCACGACGTCCCACGGCAGGTAGGACGTCGCCTCCTCCGTTGGCACGCCGTCGCGGAAGTAGCGACGCTTCCGGGCGAGCACCTGCGCGCCGACCGGAATCGCGAGCCGCTCGGCAACCTCCCACGGCGCCTCAGCCGGCCCGACGAACAGAACAGTGACAGACGGGACAGTCCCGGACGCCTCCGACTCCGCAAGGTACGCGGCCTTACCGAGATCGCGATGGGCCCGACGGAACCGATCCGATGACTTGCGCTGCACGGGAGGGCGGGAGCGCACAAACGAACCTTTGCCGTGATGCGTCTCGATCAGCTGCGTCGTTCGTAGCTCGGCGACGGCCTTGCGAACCGTGCCCGAGGCGACCCCGTAGCGCCGCATCAGCTCAGCCTCGCTGGGCACTGCACCACCAGGAGCAAGTTCCCCTGACCTGATCTGCGCGGCCAGATCATCCGCAATCTGCAGGTACTTCACCTTGGCCGACGAGGCCACCTCACCGCTCGCCATAGTCCTTCAGGTCTCCTATTCTCCTGTACATGAGTAACAGTGCCAGGAAGCCCCAGTCAACACCGCTCCACTCTGTGTCAGTCGCAGGAGCGGTCGTGCGCGAGGACGGGCGCGTACTGGCGATCCGGCGGGCCGACAACGGCACCTGGGAACCGCCGGGCGGAGTCCTCGAACTCACCGAGACCATCGAGGACGGCCTGCGCCGCGAGATCCACGAGGAGACCGGCCTCAAAGTCGGCGTCGACCGACTCACCGGCGTCTACAAGAACACGGCCCGCGGCATCGTCGCCCTCGTCTTCCGCTGCCACCCCGAAGACGGCACCGAACAGCTCTCCCCCGAATCCACCGCCATCGCCTGGCTCACCCCCGACGAGGTCACCGAGCACATGGGCGAGGTCTACGCCGTCCGCATCCTCGACGCCCTGACCCCCGGCCCTCCCCACATCCGCTCCCACGACGGCCACCGCCTCACCACCCCCGGGCACCCCGCATGAGAAGTCGGCCCCGCCGACTTCCCGCCCCCGTTCGCGCGGCCGGCCAGTGCGGCCGCGTGCTGCTGGCGGGGTGTCAGGTAGCCATCAGGAGGATGGCGCCGAGGGCGGCGGTGACGAGCACCGTCAGGAGGACTACGCGGGCGCGGAAGGCGTTCCTGGTCTTGTCGTCGTCGAACATGCCGAAGAAGCCCCCCATCACAAGGAAGTAGGCCACCGTGGCCATGACCGTCAGGGTCGGGTCGGTCCGGGCGAGCCGGAACAGCCCCAGCCAGGCCGTCGAGAGCACCCCCGCGGCCGCGGCGAACGGCCACCCGGTCAGGCGGCGCAGCCGTTCCCGGGCGCGCCTGGCGTGCTCGGTGAGGCGCCGGCGGGCCGGGCCGTGCGGGCGCGGTGGCCGGGGCTTGCGGGCCGTCCACAGCACGGCGACACCGATCGCCGCGTTGACGCCGAGGAAGCCCAGGAGCGGGGCCGGGGAGTCGGCCTCTCCGGGGAGCTCGGGCGCGACCCGCCCGGCCGGGTCCGCCCGGACGGTGACGGTGTCCCCGGGCTTGAAGCGCTGCGAGTCCGGTGTGAGGTCCCCGCCGGGAACGGCCGCGCCGTCCTTCGGGAGGAGGGTGTAGGACCGGACCACGCCCCGGCCGGTCCTGTCGACCTTCTCCTGCAGCACCACGGCGGTCACGTCCGTGCCGGAGCGCAGGACCAGGTTGTGCCAGGCGCCGGTGCCGGCCAGGCAGGCGAACAGGGCCGCGACGGCCGCGACCGCGACCAGGGCGCCCTCGTCCTTCCCGAACCGGCGCCTCCCGTCGGCGTCGCGCCGCGCCGCGAGCGCGGCGGTCACGGCCACGGGGTGGAGGAGCCCGAGGAGGACGGCGAGGAGTGTACTGACGTACACGTTCACGGCGATGACGCCGAGGATGACGCCGGTCGAGACGGCGATGACGCCGAGCGCGTGGCCGAGCCGGTGGCGGCGTCCCTCGCGCACGGCCCGGTCGGTGCGGGCGGTCGTCAACCGAACGCCTTGCGGATGTTGTCCCACTGCTCGGGCGGCAGGTCGTCCGCCGCCTCGTTCCGGGGCGGGTGGAAGGAGATGGCGCCGACCGCGCCGGCGATCGCCGGCAGCCACTCCTGCCAGTACTCGGTCTGCTCGGTGGTGAAGAGGGCCGCGACGACGTGGGGGCTCCACGGGTGCGGGATCAGGAACTCCACCTGCCGCACGGTGGTGGCCGTCGGCTGCGGCACGCCGTAGACCGCACCCGGCACCGTCACCGGCACGTCGCGCACGGCCACCGCGGTGCGCCCGGGGGGCAGTTCGAGCACGCCGACGTCGGCCTGCGGCCAGGCGGCGGCCAGCCGGTCGGCGATGCGCTGCGGGTAGCTGCCCGGGGCGCCGATCTCCTCGCGGCGGACGAAGACGGTGAACACGCCGACCACCGGGGCGCCGTCCGAGGCCCGCGCCAGGCAGGTGGACAGGTGGACGGCGCCTTCGCGCAGCTGGCTCTGCAGGGCGCTCTCGGTGGCGACGACGAGGCTGAGTCGCTGCTCGGGGCGAGCGTCGGCGAAGACGGCGCCCAGGGCGCCGACGGTGCGTGCCATCCGCTCGCCCGGGTCCTCGGTGAGGTCGACGGCGGTGAAGCCGTCGGGCGGGGAGAGCCAGAGCGGGGGCGTGTCGAGCGGGGGTGCGTCAGCGGCCATTGCCCCTCATCCATCCGTACAGTCCGAAGGCGTTGCCGACCGCGAGGACCCCGCCGACGACCTTGGCCGGCGTGCTGCCGCCCCAGGCCATGCCGGTGCCGCCCATGACGTTGGCGGCGCCGGTGGTGTTGTTCACCGCGCTGTTGAGGTCGTCGCCGGGCGTATCCGTGAACAGGGTGGCGGCGGTCGGCGCGGTCAGGGCGAGCGAGGTGGCGCCCTGGACGCCGTCGGAGAGGTCCTGGGCTCTCTCCACGGGGACGCCGAGCTTCAGGGCCGGTTTCTCGACCGCGACCTTGAACAGCGGGTTCTGCGGGTCGAGGTACTTGACCCCGCGGACCCCGGAGGCCGCCTCGGAGGCCCCCGCCCTGGCGCCGGCGGCGGCGCCCGCCTCGAAGCCCGCCTTCAGGGCGGTGACCGAGCCCTTGGCCGCCGCCCCGAGCAGCGGGACAGCGCCGAGGAGGTCCCCGGACAGGGTCAGGTAGTTGCCGACCTTGTCCCAGGTCGGCGGCCACAGCCCCTTCGCGCCGTACTGCGCGGCGTGAGCGCCGGCCGCGGCGAGGCTCAGGGCGACGGCGGCCAGGGCGAGCGGCGGGAAGAAGATCGCCGCGACGCCGGCGACGCCCGCGGCCACCGTGAGCAGGTCGGCGCCGTGCTGGGAGAACCAGTCGCCGACCTTGTCGAGCCAGCCCGGTTCCGGCGGGGCCTTGCTGTCGGCGGCCTTGCGGATCGCCTCGGCGGTCTTGCGGGCGTCGCCGGTGTGGGTGGTGTGCAGGGTGGAGCCCTGGCTCTGCAGGTGGAGCAGTTCGTCGCTCGCACTGCGCATGGTGGCGGCGGCCTCGTCGAGGTGCTTCTTCGCCGCGTCGTAGCGGGCCGTGGCATCGGCGAGGGACGCGTCGTCGGGGAAGGTCTGCCCGGCCAGCTTGAGGTCGGGGTGGGCGGCGGCGCTCGTGTGGGCCTGCTCGGCCTCGCTCTTGTGCTGCCGGGCGGCGACCGCGGCGCGCTCCAGCTCCGCCGCCTTCGGCTGGTGTTCGGCCAGCGCCTTGTACCAGGTGTCGAGGGCGCCGTAGGCGGTGGTGATCGAATCGGAGGCGTCCCGCAGGTAGTCGGGGAGTTTGCCGAAGTTCTCGGCGAACTTGTCGGCGGCGGTGCCGGTCCACTGGCCCTCGTGGTGGGAGAGCTGCGCGAGCGTGGTGTGGATGCTCCCCAGGTGCCCGGCGACCCGGCGCAGGGTGGCACTCAGGTTGGTGACGGCCGCCTGGTCGCCCGGCGCGGGGTCGAAGCCGAGGCCGGGCCAGGTCGGTCGTGGATCGGCCATCAGGCGGCCTGCGGGGTCATGGCCTTGACGATGCTCTGCTCGGTGCCGTCGTACCCATGCTGGATCCTCTCCAGGCCCTCGACGAGCACCTTCACGGACTCGCGGACCTTGCCGAGCCCGAAGTCCCACTTGTCCTGGAAGTGCTTGCCGGCGTCCTCCAGGAAGTCGTAGCCCAGCCCGGCGCGGCTCGCCCCCTTCAACGCCTGCAGTCCCTGGTCGAGTTCGTCGCCGCAGCCCTTGAGGTCCTGGCAGAGCTTGGCCAGGAACTCCGGACTGACCGTGAAGTCGGCCATGGAACACCCCCGTGTTCTGATCACTGTGACGGACGACCAGAGGCTAACGGCGGGTTCGTGTGCGGCCGGACGTCGTTGACGCATCCCGTACGCGGCCCATACGGCTTCCGTGCACGACCGGCGGGGCGCGCGGGTGCGCGGGGGCGAGGGGCGCACGGGGCCGGAGGTACTGCCGGTTCCACTCTGGCGCCGCCGGACGATCTCTGACACCATCTCAGCCGACGTGAACGAACCGTGTGCCAATCGTTCACTCCGCCTGCACAACAGTCGTAGCGCGTCGCCGAATAGATCTGAGGCCTGCCATGAAGACCTTACGGACCCACACCTCGCACCTGCTGACGGTCGTGCTGCTGCTCCTGGGCATGATGACCGCCGCGTCCGCGCAGGCGCAGGCGGCCCCGCAGCGGGTCGCCGGCTCCACCACCATCTGCTCCTTCTCCCCCATCCCCGACGGCTGGGTCGTCACCAGCTCGTACAGCAGCTGGGGCTGTCCCGGCTCCGGCGTCTCGTACACGATCACCGACACGGCCGGGCAGACCAACCTCGCCATCTGCTCCTTCTCCCCCAAGCCGGCCGGGTGGGTGGTGACCAGCTCCTACAGCAGCATCAGCTGCGCGGGCAGCGGCGTCGCCTACGGCTTCCGCAACGTCGCCAACGACACCAACGTCGGCGCGTGCTCGATGACCCCGATACCGACCGGCTGGGTGATCACCAGCTCCTACAGCAGCAACAACTGCGCGGGCACCGGCGTCGGCTACTCGCTCCATAACACGGCCAACGACACCCGCGTCGGCACGTGCTCGATGACCCCGATCCCCACCGGATGGGTCGTCACCAGCTCCTACAGCAGCAACAACTGCGCCGGCACCGGCGTCGGCTACACCCTCGTCAAGATCACCACGGAGACCTCCGCCGTCGTGTGCTCCTTCTCCCCGCTGCCCGCCGGCTGGGTCGTCAGCAGCTACTACCCCAGCAACAGCTGCTACGGCAGCGGCGTCGCCTACAACATCCGCAAGGCCTGACCGGCAGCCGCCGCACCACCGCCCCGGGCCCGTGAGGCACCGCGGGGCCCTGCCGCAGTGACATCGCCGGCGGGCGATGTCACTGCGGCCTGCGGGGCGCAGCACGGACGCCGAAGAACGCAGTGACCCCGCCGACGGCGCCGGGGCACCGCCCGGGGCCCCGCAGGGGTGGGCCGGTGTGCGCCGAGTGGAGCCCACGGCTGGTGGCCGGGGGCACGCGAACACAGGCTTGGCCCCGGTGCTGCCCGCCCGCACCCTGCGGTGGCGAGCGGTGCCGCGCGGGGCCGTCCCGACCGGGGCGGCCGGGGGCGTGAGAGACGGGAACACGACGTGGCACAGGACACCGGTCCGAGCACCCTTCACCAGCAGCCCCCGGTCGCCGTCGCCCCCGGAACGGAAGCCCCGTGATGCCCGCTGCCCCGCCCCGGCGCACCGCGCGGCGGCTGCGGGCCGCGCTGGCCGCGGGCGCCGCCGCCTGTCTGCTGGCCGGCCCCGCCGCGCTGCCCGCCCACGCCGCGCCCCGCACAGCGCCCCTCGGGCCGCCGGGTGCGCCCGGGGTGCGGATGCCGCTGGGCGCGGTCGCCCACAGCGCGGGCCGGGCCCGCTTCGAGCCGGGCCCCTGCCCGCGGACCGCCGACCCCGCGCCTGTCGTCGAGGGCGCCCGCTGCGGCACCCTCACCGTCCCCGAGAACCGCTCCCGTCACGACGGGCGCACCATCACCCTGGGCGTGGAGATCGTGCCCGCCGCCACCGGCCGGCCGGCACCCGACCCGATCGTGTGGCTGGCCGGCGGGCCCGGCGACGACGCCGTGTCCGAGATCCAGCTGGCCCTGAACGGCGGCCTCAACCGCGACCGGGACGTCATCTTCATGTCCCAGCGCGGCACCTACTCGGCCCGGCCGGCCCTCACCTGCCCGAACATCGACCGGTTCACCGCGGACACCCTCGACCTGGTCTACGGCGCGCCGTCCACCCGGGACCTGCACGTCGAGCAGACCCGCGTCTGCCGCGACGGCCTGGCCGACCGCACCGGCGACCTCGGCGCGTACAACAGCACCGAGAGCGCCGCCGACTACGCCGACCTGCGCGAAGCGCTGTGCCTGGAGGAGTGGAACGTCTTCGGCATCTCCTACGGCTCCGACCTGGCCCTGCTCTACATGCGCGAACACCCCCGGGGGATCCGCTCGGTCGGCATCGACGGCATCCTGCCGCCGTCCCTGGCCGGCGGCGCCACGACCTGGCAGGCCGCCCGGGAGGGCTTCGACGGCATCTTCGAGGCGTGCGCGCAGCAGAGCGCCTGCAACGAGCGCTATCCGGACCTGAAGGGCACCTTCGAGCACCTGGTCGGGGAGCTGGAGGCCCACCCGGTGACGACCACCGTCACCGTGCCGGGCCGTGCGGAGCCGGTGGCTGTGACCCTGGACGGCGGGGTCCTGGTGAGCTGGCTGACCTTCGCCAGCCATCTGGCGCCGGGCGTGCCCCGTTCGATCGACGAGCTGGCCCACGGCGATCCGCGGCGTGTCGCCGAGCAGTGGGCGGGCGGCAAGCTCAGCCCGCAGGCGATCGGCCGGCTCTCCCACGGCCTGGCCTACGGGGTGTTCTGCGGCGAGTGGACGCCCTTCGAGAGCGAGGCGCAGGTGACCGAGGCCGGGCGGCGCGCCTTCCCGTCGTTCCCCGAGTCGGTGCTGGTCAACGCGCCGGGGCTGGCCTGGCTGCACGAGGACTGCCGGGCCTGGGACGTGCCGGCCGCGCCCGACTCGGTGCGGGAGGTGACGCGCAGTTCGATCCCCTCCCTGGTGCTGTCCGGCGGGTTCGACTCCCAAACCGCCCCGAGCAACGGCCCCTACGCCGCGCGGACGCTGAGCCGTTCCACCGAGGTGACGGTGCCCTACGTCGCCCACGTGGTCTTCGCCGACTCGGCGTGCGCGCAGTCGATCACCCGGTCGTTCTTCGACACGCCGGGCGCCCCGGACACGGGCTGCCTGGCGGGCCTGCAGCCGCCGGTGTTCGAGATCGGGGCGTGAGGCCGGCCCGGCCTCGATCCCATGCTCTCCGCCGTGGTGATCCTCAGGACTGCCCGCAGGCCCGCAGGCCAGTTCTTCGAACTCGCCAAGGGGGCTCCGTTCCACCGCACGGCAGCGGAACGGACCTGGGAGCAGGAGCGGGAGCGGGTCTTCGCCCGCTACCGGGAGGGCTGAGCCCACCCGCGCCCTGGGCCGCTCCGGCCCCCTTGCACCAGGGCCGCCTCGCGGATCGGCACCCCAGCCTCCGGTGCGACGGGTTCGCCGGGGCGGCGTCGCCGATGGCGGAGGCGCCTGGGCAGGGCTCCTTGCATCAGGTGGGGCGCTGTCCGTGGAGGAGGACGGGCAGGGCGCGGCCGGCGAGGGCTTCGGTGACGCGGGCCGCCTGGGCGGGGGCCATGCGGGCGGGCAGGTCGCGGACGGGCACGAAGCGGGCGCCGAGCAGTCCGCTGCGCTGCTGCGCCGGGACGGTGAGGGTGGTCCCGTCGGGCACGGTGCCGCCGTCGAAGACGAGGTTGAGGCGTTCCAGGTGGCGGTCGGCGGGGGTGAAGTCGACGGCGATCACGTCGTTCAGGCGCAGGTGCAGGCCGGTCTCGGCGTGCAGGTGGCGGGCGGCGGCCAGATGCGGGGGCTCGTCGGGCTTCGCGGAGCCGCCGGGCAAGAGCATGCCGTCCAGGTAGTCCGGGTCGACGAGGAGGACGTCGCCGCGCCGGTTGCGCACGAGGACGAGGCAGCCGAGCCGGCACACCGGCGGCTTGGCGGGGAGGCGGGGGTCGTGCATCGGGCGGTTCACTTTCTGAGCGTGCGGGAGAGCAGGAGGCTGAAGGCCGCCCACCAGAGCAGCCGGGCCAGGTGATCAGTCGTCATACGTCAGGCGCTCGTAGCGCAGCCCCTTGCGCAGGAGGTCGAGCAGACGCAGCAGGTCCAGCGGCCGGGCCGAGCCGAGGTCGATCAGGTAGTTGCCGGTGATCCGGCCGTACTCCCAGTCGACTTCGATGGAGGGCAACGTGACCCCACCGAGCGCGAGGACGGAGACGAGGTCTTCGACGACGGAGGCGGCCTGCCGGCGCTGCTCGGCGGTGGCCCGGGAGAGCATCGAGGACATCACCGCTCCCCCGGCCTCGGGTGCACCTCGAACAGGCGCCAGGCCGTGTAGGCGTCCCCGAAGAAGGTGAACGAGGCCAACTCACCGGAGTCCTCGCACAGCCACTCCCCCGTGACCTCGTTACGGACCCGGTAACGCTGCGCCTCCGGGTCGAAGCGCACCCCGTAGCCGTGCAGCTTGGGAACCTGGTCAGGAGCCATGGGAGAACCCTCCGCGATCGATGTTTCACGTTCTGTGCAGATGGTGGCCCGGCGTCACCTAGTATCGGAAGCGTCAAACGACTTGACCCAGCGGGCATGTTGTTTTGGAGCAGCCATGGTGAACATCAAGGAAATCGACCCGGCGTCCGGTCCTTGGGCCCCCTTTGCGGTCCAACTCCGCAACTCACGCAGGGCGAAGGGCCTCCTGCAGCATCAGCTCGCCCGCAAGTGCGGGGTCAGCGCGTCGTACGTCTCGTTCGTTGAACTTGCACGCCGCCCGCCGAGTGAAAAGTTTGCTACCAAGGCCGACGAAGTCCTGGAAACGGGCGGGACTTTGATGCTGATGTGGTGGCAGCACAAGCACACGGCCCTGGTGCCGGGCTTCCCCGAGTACGCCAACTACGAAAACAGCGCCGAGAAGATCAAGTTCTTCGAGATCAACGTCATTCACGGTCTTCTACAGACCAGGACTTACGCCACGGCCTGGGAACACGGGAACATCAAACGTGGCACTGCCACTCCGGAACAAGCCGAGGAACGCATCAGCTACCTCCTCACACGGCAGCAGACCCTTCACCGCACCCCTGCGCCCATCGTGCACGCGGTTTTGGACGAGAGTTGTCTCAGGAGGACCATCGGCGACCGAGAGGTGATGGTCGAACAGCTGCTCCACCTCGAAGAGCTTTCCAGCCAGCCAGGGTTCGTCATCCAGGTGGCCCCCTACTCGCTGGGAGCGAGCCGACCGTTCACACGAGCGGTAACCATGCTGGAGATGCCAGGACGCAAGATGCTCGCCTACTGCGAGACCGAACAACGCGGCTACCTGGACCGCGATGCCGAGTCGATCTCGTCCCTGGCCAGGGACTACGATCAGTTGCTGGTCGAGGCCATGAATCAGGCCGACTCAGCAGCTATGATCCGCTCGGTACGGAGGGACCTCGAATGGATGTCAACCTGACTCACGCTTCCTGGCGCAAGAGTTCGTACAGCGGCAGCGGCGGCCAGTGCATCGAGGTGGCCGACGGCATCCCCGGCCTGACGCCCGTGCGCGACTCCAAGGACCCCGACGGCCCGGCCCTCGTCTTCTCCTCCTCCGCCTGGCAGTCCTTCGTCACCGCCGTCCGCACCGGCGAGTTCAGCGCCTGACAGGCCTACTTCGCACCGGAGTGGGAAGTCGTCCCATCGACTTCCCACTCCGTTCGCGTATCCGGACCCGGGAGGAACCACCATGGACGCTGCTCCCCCCATCACCACCTGGCGAAAGAGCACCCACAGCAACAACGACGGCGGCATGTGCATCGAAGTGGATGACGCGCATCCAGGCCGTGTTCGGGACAGCAAGAACCCCGACGGCCCCCGCCTCAACTTCCCACCTGCCGCCTGGCAGGCCTTCGTCACCGCCGTCCGCACCGGCGAGTTCGACGCCCGGTAGGCCTGCCCCCCACCCGCCCGACCAGGAAGGACCCGCAAGGAGCCTCCGCCAGCTTCACGGCGCAGGTCAGCGGTTGATTTCACGATTCGTCAGGACGAGCAGGGCGCGCAGGAGGTGGGTGACCCGGCGCCGGTGTCAGGACCAGGCGATCTCGCCATGGCGGTCGACGAAGCGTCCGGTGCCGGCACCGGGCCCCTCGGTGGCGAGGGCGACGATCGCGTCCGTGCCCTCGGTGACGGTCTGGGGGCCGCTGTGGCCGTTGAGTTCGGTCGCGGTGTAGCCGGGGTCGGCGGCGTTGACGCGAATGCCCGTGAGCGCTTTGGCGTACTGCGTGGTCAGCATCGTCAGCGCCGCCTTCGAGGCGGCGTACAGCGGCACGACGACGTGCGACTCGGACCGGGCGGGGTCGTGGGTGAAGGCGAGGGAGCCCATGCCGCTGCTGACGTTGATGATCACGGGGTCGTCGGAGCGGCGCAGCAGGGGCAGGAACGCGGTGGTGGTGCGGACGACGCCGATGACGTTGACGTCGAGGACGGCGTGGGCGTCGGCGGCGGTGAGGTCGCCGGGGTCGCCGAAGGGTCCCTGGACGCCGGCGTTGTTGATCAGGACGTCGATCCTGCCCTCGTGTTCGGCGATGTTGGCGGCGGCGGCGGCCACGGACGCGTCGTCGGTCACGTCGACGGGGACGAAGCGTGCGCCCAGCGCGGCGGCTGCCTCTTCGCCGCGCTCGCGGTCGCGGGCTCCCAGGAGGACGGTGTGGCCGCAGGCGATGAGGCGGCGGGCGGTCTCGCGGCCGATGCCCTTGTTGGCTCCGGTGATGAATGTGATCGTCATGCCTTCGATGGTTGCCTGGAGGAGGGGGCCGGGCCAGGGACGCTTCGACGGTGGGAAGAGCAGTACCACCTTCGCGCCCCCGCGGGTGTTCGGGGACGCGGGAGGATGGGGAGCATGACGACGCCACCTGCCGGGGCCGGACTGGGCGCGATGATCCGCACGTGGCGGAACCGGCTGCCCCCGTCGGCCGCCGGGCTGCCGGTCGTCCGCAAGCGCCGGGCTGTCGGGCTGCGGCGCGAGGAACTGGCCGACCTGGCCGGGGTGTCGGTCGACTACGTCGTGCGTCTGGAGCAGGGGCGGGCCACGACGCCCTCGGCGTCGGTGGTGGCGTCCCTGGCGCGCGCTCTCCAGCTGTCCACCGCCGAGCGGGACCACCTCTACCGGCTGGCCCGGATCGTGCCGCCGGCGGACGGCACGATCTGCGACCATCTGCCGCCGGGTGTGCAACGGGTGCTCGTGCGCCTCGGAGACGTGCCGGTGGCCGTGTTCGCGGCGGACTGGCAGCTGGTGTGGTGG
Source organism: Kitasatospora sp. NPDC038210 (assembly GCF_055600605.1). Lineage (NCBI taxonomy): Bacteria > Bacillati > Actinomycetota > Actinomycetes > Kitasatosporales > Streptomycetaceae > Kitasatospora > Kitasatospora sp. NPDC038210. The sequence goes on from NZ_JBVJYK010000036.1 coordinate 31,058, forward strand.
AACCACGGGTGGGCGGCCCTGCTGGGTGACCCCTCGGCCTCGCCTCCGGGGATGCGCAACTTCGCCCGCGACAGGTTCCCGGTGGACGCCGGTCACACCCCCCTCGCGCTGTGGCCGGTCACCGAGACGGACCCCGACCGCGCCGACGCCGCCCTCGTCTCCGATCTGCGCCGCGCCACCGGCCGTTTCCCCCGGGACGGCCGCCTGGCCGCGCTGGTCCGCGACCTGAACGCGGGCAACGAGAGGTTCGCCGAGCTGTGGGCGACGGGAGAGGTGACCGCGAACCGCGAGGTCCACAAGAGGGTCGATCACCCGTCGGTGGGCCCGGTCGCGGTGGACTGCGATGTCCTGACCGACGGAGACACGGAGCTCAAGATCGTCATCATGACCGCCGCGCCGGGCAGTGAGGACGAGACCAAACTCCGGCTCACCACCGTCGTCGGCCCACCGGCCGGCACGCGCACCTGATCCCAGCTGCCCTGCCACCGCAGGTGCCGGGGCGGTGTGCGTGGCGGGGCCCCGCCGTCCCTGCCCGAGGGGGCGGCGGGGCCCTTCTTCCCACCCTGCGCCAGGTGGTGTGCGGGCTGCGGTCAGCGGACCGCGGCCAGGACGGGCCGTGCGGGCGCGGTGGTGGCCGGGGCGGGTGCGGGGGCCGTGGTGGTGGCGGGGGCCGTGGTGGCGGGCGCGGCGGTGCGGCAGTCGTCGGTGAAGGCGAGGGCGCGCAGGTGGTAGGGGCGGGCGGCGTGGCCCAGGGAGAGGTTGTGGCCGGCGCCGTGGGCGGTGGCGAGGTGGGCCAGGCCCGGGGTGAAGGCGGCGGTCAGGGCGGTGCGGTGGGCGGTGTCCAGGCGCCACCAGTGTTCGTGTTCGGCGAGGGTGAGGCGTACGGGGACGCGGACGCGGGCGGCGAGGGCGGCGTAGCGGGCGGGCCAGTCGGCGAGTTCGCGGGATTCGAGGGCGGGGACGGGGGTGAGCAGGGTGCGGGCGGCGTGGAAGGTGCCGGGCGGGTAGAGGCCGAGGGGGCCCCAGTTGAGGCGGCCGCCGCCGGCGAGGTCGTCGGGGCGGTCCCAGGCGCCGGGGGCGTAGTGCTGGGCGAGGCCGTTGATGTCGGCGCCGAGCAGGGGCAGGCGCGGGTCGTGGGGCCAGTGGGCGGCGAGGTGGAGGGCGATCTTGCCGCCGAAGGAGTGGGCGAGGAGCTGGACGCCGGCGCCGGTGGGGTGGGCGCGGGCGTAGTCGGTGAGGGCGGCGTGGAGGGTGGCGGCCTGGTCGGCGATGAGCTGGCCGGCGGGCAGGCGGTGGGCGGAGGCGCCGTGGCCGGGGCGGTCGATCGCGAGGACGGTGTAGCCGAGGTCGGCGGCGAGGGTGAGCAGGCTGGTGTCGGGGTGGGCGGGGCCGGCGAAGTAGGCGGCGCGCATGCCGCGGCCGTGGATGGCGAGGATGACGGCCTTGGGTTCGCCGTGTTCGGGTTCGGCGACCAGGGCGGAGAGCGGGATGCCGGCGGCGTCCAGGACCAGGGAGCGGGTGCGCAGCGGGTCGTTGCTCATGTCAGGGCTCTTCTCATGCCAGGGCCCCGGTGCGGGCGGTGTCGAGGGTGGTGAGCCAGGTGTCGAGGTCGTCGGTGCGCATGAGGGCGGTGCCGACGAGGAGGGCGGCGTAGCCGGCGTCCAGGAGGCGGGCGGCGGCGTGGGGGTCGGTGATGGCGGAGGCGGAGACGGGGGCGCGGCAGCCGGCGGCGCGGACGGCGGGCAGCAGGCGCAGGCTGCGTGTCAGGTCGCCGGGGTCGCGTTCGCGGGTGCGGATGTCCTTGTTGTTGACGGCGACGACGCAGCGGTCGATGTCGGGCAGGTGGTCGAGTTCGTGTTCGTCGGTGATCTCGACGAAGGGGGTCAGGCCCAGGGTGAGGGCGCAGGTGACCAGGCGGTGCAGGGAGGTGGCGGGCAGGAGGGCTGCGGTGAGCAGGACGGCGGAGGCGCCCATGGCGTGGGCGGCTTCGAGTTGGGCGGGGCGGGTGAGGAAGTCCTTCTGCAGGACGGGCAGGGTGGTGGTGGCGGTGACCTCGCGCAGCAGGCGGGTGGTGCCGCCGAACCAGCGGCCGGTGACGACGGACAGGCAGGGGGCGCCGGCCTGTTCGTAGCGGGTGACGAGGTCGGTGACGGTGCGTTGGCCCAGGAGGTCGTTGCCGTGGGGGTCGCGGAGTTTGACTTCCATGATGAGGGGGCGCCGGGCGGCCAGCAGGGTGTCGATGAAGGTCATACGGCGGCCTCCTGGAGGCGCGGGTGCCAGGCGCGGGTGAGGGCGGTGACGGCGTCGCGGGTGAGGCGGCCGGTGCGGTCGCGGGCGGCGGTGTCGATGTCGGCGCCGGCGTACAGGGGGTGGTCGGTGACGGTGCGGTAGGTGTCGCGGTTGGCGGTGTTGAGGCCGCCGGCGAGGAGGAAGGGGATGGTGAGGCGGGGCAGCAGGGCGTGGACGTGGTCGGGGTCCAGGCTCTGGCCGGTGGAGCCGACGCGGCCGTCGTCGGTGACGGTGTCCAGGAGGAAGAGGTCGCATCCGGCGCGTTCGAAGGCGCCGGTGAAGGCGCGTTCGAGGCAGCGTCCGCGGGAGAGGTGGAGGACTTTGACGAGGACGGCGTAGGGCAGTCTCTCGCGCAGGTCGGCGACGAGGGCGGGGTTCTGGTAGGCGTGGAGCTGGATCCAGCGGATGCCGGTGGCGCGGGCGAGGCGGGCGAGCTGGTCGGCGTCGTCGAGGAAGGTGACGAGGACGGGTTCCAGGCCCAGGCGGATGGCGGTGGCGGCGAGGTCGGCGAGGCGTTCGGGTTCGAGGTCGGCGGGGCCGTCGGGGACGCCGTGCCACAGGCCGACGAGGGTGGGGCCGGTGTCGGCGAGCAGGGCGAGGTCGGCGCGGGTGCGGGCGCCGCAGACCTTGAGGTGTCCGGGGCGCAGGGCGCGGGCGGGGGCGAGGGCGGGGGCGGTCATTTGCCCAGTCCCAGCATGGCGGCGATGCGGTTGTACTGGATCTCGTTGCTGCCGGAGTAGATGGTGCCGGCGACGGCGTTGCGCACGTCCTTCTCCAGTCCGTATTCGGACATGTAGCCGTTGCCGCCGAAGACCTGGACGGCGGCGAGGGAGGTGGCGAGGTTGGACTCGCTGGTGAGGAGTTTGGCGATGGCCATGTCGACGGTGACGTTGTCACCGGCTTCGAGGCGCTGGGCGGTGTCGTAGAGCCACTTGCGGGCGGTTTCCAGGCGGATCTTGGTGTCGACGATCTTGTTGGCGACGGACTGGTAGGAGCCGATGGGCTTGCCGAAGGACATGCGGGTCTTGGCGTAGTCCAGGCAGCGGTCCAGGCGGTGCTGCATCTCGCCGGTGTTGACGATGAAGGAGTAGAGGATCTCGCGTTTCATGACGTGGTCGAGGACCATGAAGCCGCCGCCGACGCGGCCCAGTACGCGGTCCTTGGGGACGCGGACGCCGTCGAGGAAGAGTTCGGACAGCGGGGAGGTGCGCAGGCCCATCTTCTTGATGGGGTTGCCGCAGCTGAGGCCGGGCATGCCGGCGTCCAGGAGGAAGGCGGTGACGCCGAGTGCGCCGCCCTGGGGGTGGGTGCGGGCGTAGACGACGATGACGTCGGCGACGGGGCCGTTGGAGACGAAGGTCTTGGCGCCGGTGAGGACGAAGTCGTCGCCGTCGCGTACGGCGCGGGTGCGCATCTGCATGGCGTCGGAGCCGCTGTCGGACTCGGTGATGGCGTGGGCGCCGATGGCCTCGCCGGAGGCGATGCGGGGCAGGTAGGCCTCTTTGAGGGCGGGTGAGCCGAAGGCCTGCAGGGGGACGCCGGTGGAGGCGATGGAGGTGGTGACGGAGAAGTTGAGGCCGCCGTCGCGGCAGGTCTGTCCGAGGCCTTCGAGGACGTACATGGTGGTGAGCAGGGACTGGCCCAGGCCGCCGTACTGTTCGTCGAAGGGCAGGGAGAGGATGCCGGTCTTCTGGATCAGGCGCCACTTGTCGTGGGAGAAGGCGGCCTGTTCGTCGCCTTCGATGTGGCCGGCGCTCAGGTCGTCGCCGAAGCGGGCCAGGCCCTCGCGCAGGGCCCTCTGGTCGGCGTTCCAGCGGATCACGGTGTTGCCGCCTTCCTCCCGGGCCCGCCTTTCGGGGGCCCGGGGTGGCAGGCCGGCGCACGGGTCGCCGGCGTTCGTCTGAACAGAAGGTCTCGCGCTCGGGGCCGGGCGCTGCGGGCTGTCCGGGCTGTCCGGGCGCTGCGCCCGTTAGTAGGCGGAGGAGTTGTGGGCGTCGAGCTGGTGGACCTCGTCGCCGCGCAGGGCCGGGGAGAAGACGCAGACCAGGCGCAGGTCCTCGTGGGGGCTCGCGACCAGGTAGTGGGCGTCGTGCTCGTCGAGGGCGTACAGGCGGCCGGGGGTGATGGGGTGGGAGTTGCCGTCCATGTCGATGACCTCGCCGGAGCCGGCGATGCAGTAGCAGGCCTCCAGGTGGTTGCGGTACTCCAGGCGGGACTTGGTGCCGGCGTTGACGATGGTGTCGGTGAGGCTGTAGCCGAGGCCGTCGCTGGCCACCAGGAAGCGGCGGGACAGGCCGTTGCCCCACTCGACGGTCTTCACGTCGGCGATGTCGCGGATCAGCATGCCGGTTGTTCCTCTCGGGTGGTGGTGCTGGCGGGGGTGAGGGTGGTGGTGCCGGTGGTGCCGGTGCTGGTGCTGGTGGTGCCGGTGCTGGTGCTGGTGGTGCTGTGGGCGGTGGTGCGTCCGCCGGGTGCGTCCGGCTGTGGGGGACGGGTGGGGCGGAGGTCGGTGAGGAAGGCGCGCAACTCCTCGACGGGGTCGAGGCCTTCGGTGTGGGCGTGTTCGATGCGGGCGACGGCGGCGGAGCCGACGATGGCGGCGTGGGCGCCGCTGTCGGCGACGGCCGCGAGGTCGGCGGGGGTCTTGACGCCGAAGCCGACGGCGACGGGGGTGGTGGGGGCGGCGGTGCGCAGGGCGGTGACGGTGTCGGCGAGGGCGCGGTGGCCGTGGGCGGGGGTGGTGCCGGAGCGGCCGTAGTGGGCGACGAGGTAGACGTAGGCGCCGGCGGCGCCGTGGGCGGCGGCGGTGAGGACCTCGGGTGTGGAGGCGGGGTAGCAGGTGGTGACCTGCGGGAGGCCTTCGTCGTGCAGGGCCTGCTGCCAGGCGGGGCGTACCCGTGGGGGCAGGGCGTGGACGAGGAGGGCGGCGGCTCCGGCGCGGGTGATGGCGCGGGCGGTGGCGGCGGGGTCGCGGTGGCGCAGGCTGTGGCTCCAGTCGGCGAGCAGGACGACCTTGAGGCGGGTGAGGTGCGGGGTGAGGTCGGCGAGTTCGGCGAGGACGGTGTCCAGGGTGGTGCCGGCGTCGAGGGCGCGGGCGGCGGAGCGGCGGATGACGGGGCCGTCGGTGGGCGAGTTGGGGAAGGGGACGGCGAGTTCGAGGACGTCGGTGCCGTGGGCGTCGAGCATGTGGGCGAGGTCGGCGAGGCGCCCGGCGGGGTCGCCGGCGTTGAGGAAGACCGCGAGGCCCTGGCCGCCGTCGGGGAAGAGGGGTTCAGACACCGGCTGCCTCCCGGGGGCGGGCGCGCAGGCGTTCGGCGAGGGCGCGGGGGGCGCCGTCGGCGAGGGCGTCCAGGGCGGTGGTGTAGGCGGTCGCCCAGCGGGTGTGGCGGCCGGAGGCGAGGGCGAGGGCGGCGGCGTTGAGCGCGATGGTGTGGGTGGCGGTGTCGCCGGCCTGGGCGCTGAGGGCGCGCAGGAAGTGGCCGGTGAGGTCGTCGGGGTGCGGCGCGAGGTCGGCGAGGGTGCCGGTGTCGGGGGCGACGGATCCGGCGGGCAGGTGGATGGCGCCGTCGGGGGTGTGGAGGGTGTTGTCGGCGAACGGCAGGAGCTCGTCGGCGCCGGCGCTGTTGTGGGCCAGCCACACGGTGCGGGTGGCGGTGCGGGCGGCGAGGGTGCGCAGGGCGTCCAGCGGGGCGGTGGCGGAGGCGCCGGTGAGCTGGGCGGTGACGGGGACGGTGGCGAGCAGCGGGCCGAGGGTGTTGAGGAAGGCGCCGAAGGGTTTGAGGGTGAGGGGGTAGAGGATGCGGGCCAGGCGGGTGAGGGCCGGCGGGTAGACGTGGGGGCCGGCGAAGGCGATGCCGTGGCGGGCGAGGTGGTCGGCGGTGGCGGCGTGGCCGGAGGTGAGGGTGATGCCCAGGCGTTCGAGGAGGTCGACGGAGCCGGCGGCGCTGGTGTAGGCGCGTGAGCCGGTTTTGACGACGGGGATGCCCATGGCGGCGGCGGTCAGGGCGGCGGCGGTGGAGAGGTTGAAGGTGGCGGGTCCGCCGCCGGTGCCGACGATGTTGACGCTGGCCGGGTGGGCGGGGCCGGGGTCGGGGGCGCGTTCGGTGAGGGAGGTGGTGAGGGCGGCGAGGGTCGCGGGCTCGGGCAGGCGGGTGGTGAGGCTGGCCAGCAGGGCCGCCGCCTGGGCCCGGTCGCTGTCGCGGGCCGGGCCCAGGGTGCGTTGCTCCAGCTGGTCCCACCACGTGCGCCAGGCTTCCAGGGGTACCGGGCGGCCGGCGAGGAGTGCGGTGAGGGCCGGGTGCATGGGATCAGCCGCCCACCGTGGCGCTGGCCGCGGCGCGGCGCTCGGTGATGAAGGCGTCGATGGCGGCGACCGAGCGGAAGTTGTTCGGGTCCAGGTCGGTGTCGTCGACGGGCAGGGAGAAGTGGTCCTCGACCCAGGCGATGAGCTTGAGGACGCCGAGGCTGTCGATGACGCCGTCGGAGAGCAGGTCGTGGTCGTCGGCGAGCTGCTCGGGGGTGACGTCGGGCAGGAACTCCTCGATGAGGAACCGCTTGATCTGGGTGATGTTGCTCATGGTGGCAACTCCCTTGTGTGGTTGAGGAATCGGGACAGGGATGGGTGGTTCAGGGGGTGGGCAGGACGGCCTTGCGGTCGATCTTGCCGGTGGCCGTCTTGGGCAGGGGCTCGTCGTGGATGGCGAGCTTCTCGGGGACGGCGGCGCGCGGCAGGTTGCGGGCCAGGTGCTCGCGCAGGGTGAGGGTGTTGAGGGTGGAGCCGGGGGTGCGCTGGACGGCGGCGTGCAGGCGTTTGCCGGTCAGCGGGTCGCTCGCGGCGGCGACGGCGGCTTCCAGGACCTCGGGGTGGGTGAGCAGGACGCGTTCGATCTCGGCGGTGTTGACGGCGACGCCGCGGACCTTGACCTGGAAGTCGGAGCGGCCGGTGAGGTGGACGCGGCCCTGTTCGTCGCGGGTGACGAGGTCGCCGGTGCGGAACCAGCGCCGTCCGGGGCCGGCGCCTTCGGGCTGGGTGGTGAAGCGGCCGGTGTCGCGGGAGCGGTCGAGGTAGCCGGCGGCCTGGAAGGGGGTGGAGACGTACAGTTCGCCGCTGCCGGGGCCGTCGAGGGGGGTGCCGTCGGGGGTGGCGATGAGGGTGCGCACTCCGGGCAGCGGGCGGCCGATGGGCACGGGCAGGGCGGCGGCGGCGTCCAGGCGGTCCAGGGGGTGCAGGAAGCTGTCGTTGGTCTCGGTGCAGCCGTAGATGTTGTAGAGGCGGGCGGCGGGCAGCAGGGCGGGCAGGGCTGCGAGGGTGCGGGCGTCGATGGCGTCGCCGGTGAACGCGGCGTGTTCGACGCTGTCCAGGGCGGCGGTGCCGGCGGCCTGCAGGAGCAGGGCCCAGGCCAGGGGGACGGCCTGCATGACGTGCGGGCGGTGGCGGGTGAGCTGGGCGAGCAGGTGGCGGGCGTTGAGCGCGTGGGCGGGGTCGATGAGCAGGCAGGTGCCGCCGGCGGCGAGGGTGGCCCACACGTCGAGCAGGGCGAGGTCGAAGTTCAGCGGGGCGTAGTTGGCCACGACGCGGCCGGGGCCGAGGTCGAAGGTGTCGTGGGCCCAGGCGGTGAAGCGGTCGACGGCGCCCTGCGCGAGGGGGACGATCTTGGGCAGGTCGGTGGAGCCGGAGGTGGTGAGCATGAACGAGGTGCCGGCGGCGAGGGTGGGCCGCGGGGCGGTGTGGGCGAGGGCGGGCAGGGCGGGGGTGTCCTGGCCGCGGGGGGCGAGCAGGCGGCGGGCGCCGGCCTGGGCGAACAGGGCGGCCAGCAGCGCCGGGGCGAGCTGCGGGGAGGGCAGCAGGAAGGGGCGGCGCTCCATCAGGCAGGCCAGGACCAGGGCGACGGCCTCGGGTGACTTGACGGCGAGCAGGCCCACCGGTTCCCCGGGTGCCAGGTCGAGGGCGGCCAGGCGCTCGCGTTCGGCGTCGGCGAGGCGGGCGAGTTCGCCGTAGGAGACGGTGCGCTCGTGCCACAGCAGGGCCGGGGCGTGGGGCCGGGTGCGGGCGTGGGCGGTGAACGCGTCGGGCAGCGGCACCGGGGCCAGCGCGGCCTCGGCGGCGGCGGTCGCGGCCTCGGTGGCGGCGGTGGCTGTGCCGGTGGCGGCCTCGGTGGCGGCGGTGGCTGTGCCGGTGGCGGCCTCGGTGGCGGTGGCGTGGGTGGTCATCGGGGTCACTCCCCCGCCGGCGCGATCCGCGCCCAGCCGGCCTTGACCGCGGTGCCCGCGTCGGTGGCGATCGTGAAGCGCACCACCGTGGCGCCGTCGTAGGGCTGCAGCGTCAGGCGCAGCTCGGTGCCGTGGAGGGTGGGGGCGGCGAAGCGGGCGCCGAGGGCGGTCACGCGGGAGGGGTCGCCGCCGGCGTGGCGGTCGGTGATCTCCTCGGCGGCCAGGGCGACGAGGTGCATGCCGTGGGCGATGGCGGCGGGGAAGCCGGCTGCCCGGGCGGCGGTGTCGTCGAGGTGGATGGGGTTGAGGTCGCCGGAGGCGTTCGCGTAGGCGGTGGTGTCGGCGGCGGTGAGGGTGTGGGTGAGGGTGAGGGGTTCGCCGTCGGGGGTGGTGCCGGGGTGGGCGGCGGGGGTGAGGGTGCCGCGGGCCTCGGTGCGGGTGGCGCCGACCAGCAGGGCGGAGGTGTCGAGGTCGGCGATGGGGGTGGCGGTGGCGGCGTCGGTGATGCGGGTGGTCAGGGCCAGGCGGGTGCCGCGGGCTTCGCGGCGTACCGCGGTGAGTTCGACGCTGACGTCCACCTCGCCCGGGGCCAGGGGGGTGTGGGTGCGGATCTCCTGGGCGAGGTGGACCACGCCGGTGAAGCCGTCGTCGCCGGCGGTCAGGGCGGTGACGGTGTGCTGGGCCAGGGCGTGGGCGGCGACGAAGGGGTGGGCGGGGCTCGCCGCGCCGGCGCCGTCGGGGGCGGGCAGGGCGGTGCGGGCGGCGGCGCGGTAGGCGGCCAGGTCGCCGGCGGTGACGGTCAGGCGGGTGCGCGCTGCGGGCGCGGGGGCCGGGGCGGTCGCGGGGGCGGGGGCGGTCGCGGGGGCGGGCGTGGTCATAGCGGGGTCACCACCAGGGTCGAGTTGTGGCCGCCGAAGCCGAACGAGTTGGACAGCGCCGCGCCGCTTCGGATGGGGCGGGGTGCGGTGTGGACGACGTCGAGGTCCAGGCCCTCTTCGGTCTTCTCGTGGTTGGCGGTGGGAGGGACGGTGCGGGTGTTCATGGCCTGGACGGCGGCGATCAGCTCGACGGCCCCGGCGGCGCCGATCAGGTGGCCGATGGCGCCCTTGGTGGAGGTGACCGGCACGGCGTGCGGGCCGAACACGGTGCGCAGCGCGGCGGCTTCGGCCCGGTCGTTGTGCACGGTGGAGGTGCCGTGGGCGTTGACGTGGGCGATGTCGGCCGGGCTCAGGCCGGCGTCGGCGAGGGCGGCGCGCATCGCGGCGACCGCGCCGGCGCCGTCGGGACGCGGGTTGGACAGGTGGTAGGCGTCGGAGCTGGAGCCGTACCCGGCGAGCAGCGCGTGGGGGGTGCGGCCGCGGGCGCGGGCGTCGTCCAGGCGTTCCAGGACGAGGAAGCCGGCGCCTTCGCCCATCACGAAGCCGTCGCGTTCGGTGTCGAAGGGCCGTGAGGCGCGGGCGGGGTCGTCGTTGCGCTGGGAGTGCGCGCCGAGGTTGCCGAACGCGGCGAGGGTGACCGGGGTGAGGGTGGCCTCGCAGCCGCCGGCGATGACGACGTCCGCGCGGTGGGTCTCCAGGAGCAGGGCGGCGTGGCCGATCGCGTCCGCGCTGGAGGCGCAGGTGGTGGCGATCGTCAGCGCCGGGCCGCTCCACGCCAGGCGCATGGCGATCTGCGCTGCGGCTGCGTTGGGCATGGTGACCAGCGGCATCAGCGGCGAGACGCGCAGCGGCCCGTGCTCGGTGTAGAGGGCGGATTCGCGGTCGCTGGTGGTGCGCCCGCCGACCGCGTTGCCGACGACGATGGCGCTGCGCCCGGGTTCGGGCCGGGGGCTTCCGGCGTCGGCGTGGGCGGCCAGGGCGGCCAGGGTGCCGTAGTGGGCGAAGGGGTCCAGGCGGCGGGCGTCCTTGGCGGGCACGGGCCCGTCGGCGGGCAGGGCGCTCACGCGGCAGCCCAGGCGTACCCGGTGGCGGGCCAGGGCCGGGTCGGTCAGGGCGGTGGCGGTGGAGCGTCCGGAGGCGACGGTGTGCCAGAACTCCTGGACGGTGTGGCCGGCGGGGCTGACCACGCCGAGGCCGGTGACGGCGATCGGGGGGCGGGTGTGCGGGGCCATGGCGTCCTCTCCTCTGCGGGCCGGGTGGTGGCGGGGGCTCAGATCAGGCCGGTCTGGGCGGCGGCGGTCAGGAACGCGTCGGCGGCGAAGTCGATGTCGGCGGCGGTGTGACGGGCGGTGACGGCGATGCGCAGCCGGGCGAGGTCGTTGGGCACGGCGGGGGTGACGACGGGCAGGCCGATGACGCCGGCCTTGCGGCAGGCGGTGGCGTAGTCGTAGGCGGCGTCGTCGGAGCCGGCGATGACGGGCAGCACGGCGGTGGTGGAGTCCATGGTGGAGATGCCGGCGGCGTTCAGGCGCTCGCGCAGGCGCTGGGCCTGGACCTGGGTGTGGGTGACGCGCTCGGGTTCGCGGCGCAGGATGCGCAGGGATTCCAGGGCGGCGCCGGTCTGGGCGGGGCCGAGGGCGGCGGAGAACAGGAACGGGCGGGCGGCGTAGCGCAGGTGGCCGATGAGGTCGTGGCTGCCGGCGATCCAGCCGCCCATGGAGGGGATGGCCTTGGAGAGGGTGCCGAGCTTGACGTCGACGCGGACCTTGTGGTCGAAGTGCTCCTCGATGCCGCCGCCGGTCTTGCCGATGACGCCCAGGGCGTGGGCCTCGTCGACCATGAGGAGGGCGTCGTAGCGGTCGCAGACCTCGCGCAGTTCGGGCAGGGGGGCGATGTCGCCGTCCATGGAGTAGACGCTGTCGACGATGACCAGGCGCACGCCGGTGGGGGAGGCGGCCTTGAGGCGGCGCTCCAGGTGCTCGACGTCGTTGTGGCGGAAGCGGGTGACGGTGGCACCCGAGAGGCGGCAGCCGTCGACGATGGAGGCGTGGTCGTACTTGTCGATCAGGACGGTGTCGCCCTGGCCGACGAGGGCGCCGACGGTGCCGACGTTGGCGGCGTAGCCGGAGCCGAAGACCAGGGCGCGTTCGCGGCGGGCGAAGCGGGCGACCTCGGCTTCGAGTTCCTCGTGCAGGGGGATGGTGCCGGCCAGGGCGCGCACGCCGTGGTTGCCGGTGCCGTAGACGTCGACGGCGGCCTTGGCGGCGGCCACCACGCGCTCGTCGCCGGCCAGGCCGAGGTAGCTGTAGCCGGACATCATGAGCAGGCGCTCGCCGTCGAGGTCGCAGTAGGCGCTGTCGCGTTCCATGGTGTAGGCGACGAAGCTGTTGCGCCGGGAGGGGTCGGACTCCAGTGCGGCCACCCGGGCGTTCGTTGCGGCGAGCTTCGGCTCCAGGCGGTCCCATGCTCCGGTGGCGTTCACGGGCGTTTCTCCTTCACGGCTTCACGGCTGTCGCGGCTGTCGCGGTTTGCGGGGCTGCGCGGGGTGCGGGGGGTGCTGGACGGCTTTCGCGGATTCCCGGATTCCCGGATTCCCGGTTTCCGTTTCCGGGCCTGCCGGTTTCCGGGTTCGCTTCCGGTTTCGGTCCGGTTTTTTTCCGGCTGCTTCCGGTTGCTTTCCGGTCGGGGCCGGGGTGTTCGGGGTCCGGGGCGGCTTCGGGCGGGCTTTCTCGAAGCGTTCACGCGGGGTGCTCAAGGATGGCTACATTTCTACGGCAGGATGCGCAAGGCATCCGCAATAGGCGCTTCGCCGGCCTGCGGTTCCGCTCTGACGTGCGGAAACCTTGCGTCCACGACGCATCGACCGGCCGGCGGGTATGTTTTCGCGGCCGGTGTTGACACCGCGCCTCGCAGCGAATGTATGGTCAAAATCCGCCGAAACCGAACGGCTGGTCGGCGGATATTTGTTCTGTTCCGGGTTTCCCATGCCGACGGCCCGGCACGGGCCGTCACTTCCGCTTTGGCTCAAGGGGGGTTGGAGCTACGTTGAACGGCTTCAGGGAAGACAGTCCGTCCGGCAGATCGGGGGCGCGGCGATGCTGATCCGCCTCACCGGTCTGGTCGCGATCGAGCACGAGGACGGTGCCCCGCAGCACCTGTCCAGCGCCCAGGCCCAGGTGGCGTTCGCCCGCCTGGTGCTGGAGCGCTCCGGCGGCACCAGCCGCGACCAACTGGCCGACACCATCTGGCCCGACGGGCTGCCCGACACCTGGGCCTCGGCGCTGCGCAGCGTGGTGAGCCGGGTGCGGGCCTTCGTCACCGACCCGGGCCAGGGCCCGGGCGCGACCCCGCTGATCGCCCAGGGCGGCCGCTACGTGCTGCGCCTGCCGGCGGACGCGGCCGTGGACCTGGAGGCCGCCGCGTCCGCGGTCGGCGAGGCCGGGGAGGCGCTGGCCGCGGGCAGCCACGCGGTGGCGCAGCAGCTGGCCGCCGGGGCGCTGGCGAACCTGCGCGGGGCGTTCCTGCCCGACCACGAGGGCGAGTGGGCCCAGGGGGTGCGCGAGCACGTGGAGGAGCTGCGGATCAGCGCGCTGGAGACCGCGAGCCTGGCGGCCTCCGCGCTCGGCGAGGAGCACCACGCGCTGCGCTGGGCCGACGAGGCGGTGCGCCGCGCCCCGTTCCGCGAGAGCGCCTACCGCTGCCGCATGGAGGCGCTGGCCGCCTCCGGCAACCGCGCGGAGGCGCTGCGCTGCTACCAGCAGCTGCGCCAGGTGCTGGCCGAGGAGCTGGGCATCGACCCGGCCTCCGAGACCCAGGAGCTCTACCTCGCGCTGCTGCGCACCCCGACCCCGGCGCCGCCCGCCCCGGCGGCGGTGCGCCCGGTGGACCCGGTGCTGATGGGCATCTTCGAGCCCCTCGCCCTCGTCCGCCTGCCGCGCCCGGCCCCCACCCCGGTGCGCGCCGCCTGACCCGCGGGCCGTCCGCCCCCGCCCCCGCCCCCACCCCGGGAGGGGACGGGCGGCCCCGCGGCCCCGCGGCCCGGCGGACGGCCCTCCTCCCCTCCCCTCTCCCTCGCGCCCCGGCCACGGGACGCCGGGGGCCGCGCGGCGCCGCCCGTCCGCTCCCGCGCGCGGGGGGGCGGGGGCGGGGCGGCGTCCTCTGGCCCTCGTGCACGCCCAACCCGCTTCCTGGCGGGGGCTGCAGGGAGCACACGCGGCCGGCCCCGCTCACTTCTCCCCCCACTCCGGCTGCGCAAGCGCCCCCTTCTCCCCCGCCCTCCCTCTTCTTCTCCCGCCCTCCCTCCGTTTCTCCCCGCCCTCCCTCCGCTGCCCCGTCCGCCCCGTCCGCCCCGTCCGCGCCGCGTGCCGGCTCCGGTGCGGCTGTGCTTCCTGCGCGGGGCCTGCCCGGCGCACCGGCGGGCGCGCGGTGGGGCCGGGCGGCGCTCCCGGGGTGCGGTGAGCCGCCGGGCGCGCCCGGCCGGCGGGGTGTGCGGGCCCGGCGTGCGGGCGGGTGCGGCCTTGCCTGTCCTGCCCCGGGGCGTGTTGCGGAGGTGTTGCGGTGGGCGTGGCAGACGGCCTTGCCGTAGTAGCGTCGGGGCGTGAAGTCGCGTGCACGGCGCGGTCTTTGACCATCGGACGGACGGGGGTCGAGCGTTGGGAAGGGGTGGTGGGTGTGGGACGGGCACGCGTGGCGGCGCGGGTGATCGTGCACCCTGGTGTGGAGGACGTGAGCGTCCAGCAGGTGCTGGAGGCGCTCGCTGATCCGGCCCGCAGGTCGGTGGTACGCACGCTCGCGCACTCCCGGGCGGACTTGAGTTGCGGTTCCTTCGACCTGCCGGTCGGGCGTTCGACCTCCAGCCACCACTTCAGCGTGCTGCGCGAGGCGGGGCTGCTGCGCCAGTACTACGTGGGCACGACCAAGATGAACGCGCTGCGCAGCGAGGAGCTGGAGCGGCGTTTCCCGGGTCTGCTGTCGGCGGTGGTGGCCGCCGCGGACGCGGAGGTGCTGGACACCGCGCCGTCCTGACACCGCTCCCTTCCGGCGCCGGGCCCTGCCGGCACCGGTTCGCGTTCCCGGCCCGCGGCACGGTCCGTGCCGCGGGCCCGGGCGCGTTCGGCCGTGCGGTGACGCGGGGTCAGCCCGCCGCGCCGCCGTCCGCCGGCGTGCCGTGCGCGGGGTCGTCCGCACTGTCGTGCGCGCTGTCGTGCGCGGTGTCGTCCACGGTGATGACGATCTTGCCCGTCTGGGTGCCGGCTTCCAGGTAGCGGTGGGCCTCGGCGATGGTGTCGAGGCCTTCGAAGACGCGGTCGACGGCGGGCGTGAAGGTGCCGTCGGCCAGGCCCGCGGTGACGAACGCGCGGGCGCGGCGCAGGCGTTCGTCGTCGCGGGTGACCTCGTGCATGGAGTAGAAGCGGCTGGTGACGGGGGCGAAGGTGTCCTGGCCGGGCAGGGGGGTGTCGCGCGGGTCGAGGCGGCCGTAGACGATCAGGCGCCCGCCGGGGGCGAGGGTGCGGGCGAGGGTGAGGACGCCGGGTCCGGCGACGGGGTCGAAGACGGTGCGCACGCCGTGTCCGCCGGTGGCGGCGCCGACGCGTTCGAGGAGGTCCTGTTCGCCGGTGACGACGACGTCGGCGGCGCCGGCCTGCAGGAGGCGGGGGACCTTGGCGCGGGTGCGGGTGGTGGCGATGGGGATCGCGCCCAGGCGCCGGGCGGTGCGGATCGCGGCGAGGCCGACGCCGGAGGCGGCGGCGGTGAGCAGGACGTGGTCGCCGGGGCGCAGGTGGCCGTCCTCGGCGAGGGCGCCGTAGGCGGTGAGGTAGGACATCCACACGGCGGCGCCCTGGACGGGGGTGAGGCCGCGGGGGCGGTGGACGGCGGCGCGGGCGGGCACGAGGACGTGGGTGCCGTGGACGCCGTAGTCGTTGAGGTCGAAGGCGGGCACGGTGTCGACCCGGTCGCCGACGGCGAAGCCGGTGACGCCGTCGCCGAGGGCCTCCACGGTGCCGGAGGCCTCGTAGCCGAGGGTGGCGGGCAGGGCGGGGTGTTCGAGGTAGGTGCCGGCGCGGAAGAGCGCCTCGGCGCGGTTGAGGCCGATCGCGGCGACGCGCAGGCGCAGTTCGCCGGGCCCTGGTTCGGGCAGCGGGCACTCGCGCACGGACAGGACCTCCGGTCCGCCGGTGGTCTCGAAGACGACGGTCCTGGGCATGGCGTCCCTCCCCTGCTCGTGGCGGTCCTACGGTGCGGAGCCGGCGTCGCGTCCGCTCCCCCACCCAAGCCGTGCCCGCACCGCCCTGTCAAACGTCGACCGTCATCGGAATAACGGTCAGCTTCCGGCGGTTGCAAGGGAGTTGGGCCGCTGTCACTCCTTGGCCGCGCCGGCGCCGGGTGCTGCAGGCGGCCCGGCCCGCGACCGGGGCCGCGGGCCGGGGCGTAGGCTCTGGGCCCGTGATCGGAAACGACGGCGGCACCGACGGCAGCACCGGCGAAGACACCGACGGCGGCCCGGGCTGGGCCGCGACCCTGCGCTGGGCCGGGCGGGCGCTGGCACCCGGCGAGCGGATCACGGCGGTGACACCGCTCAAGGGCGGGTGGACCTCCCGGATGCGCCGCCTGGACGTCGAACGCCCGGACGGCCAGGCGCCGTACGCGCTGGTGCTGCGGTCCTTCGTCACGCCGTTCTACCGCCGCCACGCCCCGGCCCTGCTGGCCCGCGAGGCGGGCGTGCTGCGCCTGCTGGAGGGCGCGGGCGTGCCGGCCGCGCGCCTGGTCGCCCTCGACGGGGACGGCCGGGCGTGCGACCACCCGTCGCTGGTGATGACCCGCCTGCCCGGCAGCGTGCGGGTCGCCCAGGACGCGGACGCCCCGCGGCGCGCGGACCTGCTGGCCGCCCAGCTCGCCGCCGTCCACGCCCTGCCGGTGCCCCGCGGGCAGCGCCCGCGCACCTGGCAGGCGTGGACGGCTCCCGGCCTGGTGCGCGTGCCCGAGGGCACCGGGCGCCGCGGGCTGTGGGCGCGGGCGGTGGAGGCGATCGGCCGCGAGGCGCCCGCGTTCAGGGGGTGCTTCCTGCACCGCGACTTCCACCCGGGCAACGTGCTGTTCACCGGCGCCGGTGACACCCTCGCGGTCAGCGGGGTCGTCGACTGGGTGGAGACCTCCTGGGGCCCGGCGGACCTGGACGTCGCCCACTGCTCCACCGCCCTGGCCCTGCTCCACGGCCCGGCCGCCGGCCTGGCCTTCGCCGAGCGCTACCGCGCGGCCGGCGGCACCCCCCTCGCCGAGGGGAGCGACCACCTGTACTGGCGCCTGCTGGACGCCCTCGCCTTCGCCCCCGACGCCGAGAAGGTCGCCGTCCCCTGGCGCGAACTGGGCCGCACCGACCTGACCCCGGCCCTGCTGACCGCCCGCCTGGAGGACTACCTGCAGGCCCTGTTCGACCTCTACGCCTGACACCCCACCACCCCACGAAGCCCCCGGGCCGGCCCCGCGCACGGAGCACGGCGGGCAGCCCCACACGCCCCGGCACCCGGACGGTGCCGGGGGCGTCGACGGCGCGTGGCAACGGGTCTTCGCGGCAGTGCCACCGCGGCGGGCCGCCGGCGCAGCGCGCGAGGCGGGTGCGGGCTGCGCTCGCCGGAGGGGTGTCCTGGTCCGGGCAGGTGCCGGGCAGGTGCCGGGCAGGTGGCGGGCACGGCGGACACAGCGGGCACGGTCCTCGCGCACCGGGTCTGCGGCCGGGTGCGCCCGCCGGCGCGCACCGGCGCGCACCGAGAAACGGCGCCCACGTGTCCGGCTCCCGGGCGCCCGGCGCGTTGCCGGTACGTCTGCTCGCGGGTCTGCGCCGGTTCTTCGGCCGCGGCCGGCCGGGGGCGGTTTCCCCGGGCGGGCGGTGCCGGGGTGGGCGGGGCGGCGTCGTGGTTCCCGCGGTTCGGGCTGCAGGCCGCCGCCTGCGGTCGGACGCGGAGGCTGCGGCGGCTGTTCCCCGCCGGTGGGTGTGCCCGGGCCCCGGCCGGCTGCCCGTCGCCGGAGCAGGTGGACGGACCCTCGCGCCGGCGGGAAAGCGGGCTCCCCCGGGGGGCGGTCGGCTGTCGGGCCTGGGGGTTAGGGTCGCCCGTCATGGGAGCGAGCAGCTGGTCGTACGTCACGCCGTGGCAGGCGCAGGAGCAGCGGGCGCTGGAGGCCCTGCGCGAGGAGGTGTTCGCGCGGGGCGCCGGGTACTGGCGGGAGCTGGGGGTGGCGTCGCTGGCCGAGCCGGACGCGGGCGGGGTGCTGGAGGAGGAGGGCGGCGCGCATTCGGTGCTCGACGTCCGGTGGGTGGTGCGCTGCGAGGCGGACACCGAGGGGGCCGGTGAGGTGCGGGTGGTCGAGGGGGCGGAGGCGGTGGAGCTGTTCGGGACGCCGCGGCCCTCGCGGGAGGCGGTGGAGCCGGCCCTGGCGCGGGCCGGGGACGGGTGGTTCCCGCCGTTCGGGCGCGGCTCGGGCTGCTGCACCGCGGTCCACGGGGACGGCGGCCGGGCGGTGGGGCTGTGCTTCTGGGGCGTCACCGGGGACTGACCCGGTGGGGGCGAGGCGGACGCCCACGGGCGGCGCACCGCCACGGCCCGCAGGACCGGGCACCGAACACCGGCACCGGCAGCGGCGTGTGAGGGAGGAGCGCTGCTTCCGCCACCTGTCCCGCCGGCCCGCCGCGTCCCTCCCCCCTGTGGCACGGGAAGTCGGCCCCGCCGGCTTCCTGCGCACCCGGCCCCCGAAGCGGCCGGGCATGACAGCGCTCCCGTGCGGTGTCCCGGACCGGAGGCCCGGCGCGCACCCCCGGGCCGGGGGCCGGAGCGCGGGCGGCCGCCCGTACGGTGAGCGCCTTCGGCCGGGCCCGGGCCGCCCGGGCCGCCCGGGCCACTCACAGGTGCAGCCGGAGGTCCTCCTCGGCGGCGGTGACGTCGCCGGTGAAGGTGCGGCGGGCCTCGGCGAGCGCCTGGGCGCGGTCGGTGCCGGGCCAGAAGTGGGTGAGCAGGAGCCGGGCGGCGCCGGCGCGTTCGGCCCACTGCCCGGCCTGGGCGGCGCTGAGCAGGTACGGGTCGTCGGGGTCGCAGCCGCACGTGGTGGCGCCGGCGATGAACAGGTCGGCGCCGGCGGCGAGTTCGGCCAGTGCCGGGCCGGGGCCCGCGTCGCCGCTGTAGGCGAGGGTCAGGCCCGGGGCGCTCAGGCGCACGCCCGCGTGCGGGACGTGGTGGGGCAGCGGCGCGGTGTCCAGGCGCAGCGGGCCCAGGCGGTGGGTGGCGGTGGCGGCGGTGGGCAGGGGGTGGATGTCGAAGACGTCGTTCAGGTCTTCGGTGGGTTCCATGGCCTGGACGCGGGTGACGACGCCGGGGGTGCAGTACAGGGGCAGGCGGGGCGGGCGGGGGGTGGTGAAGTAGCGGGCGCGGCACAGGGCGCTGAGGTCGGCGCAGTGGTCGGGGTGTTCGTGGGTGATGACGACGGCGTCCAGGCCGGTGGCGGCGGTGTGCCGGAGCAGGCGGGGGAAGGTGGCGTAGCCGAGGTCGAGGGCGAGGCGGTAGCCGTCGTGTTCGAGGAGGAAGCCGCTGGCGGCCCGGTCCGCTTCGGGGTGGGCGGCGCTGGTTCCCAGGACGGTGAGTCGGCTCACCGGGTGATGCTCTCACAGGCGGGGTGAATCCTTTCGGGGCCGGGCTGCCTCTTATGGGCGGGCCCGGTGCGTTGCCGGGGCCGTGTGTGGGTCCCCGGGTGTGGTGCCCGGTGGGCGGGAGCCCCTTGTGTGGGAGGTCGTTGTGGTCGTCGGTGTGGGTGTGGCGGTGGGCGCGGTGCTGGTGTGCGCCTGCGTGTTCGTGTTCGGGCGCAGGCGGGGCGGCGGGCGTGGCTGAGCGCGTGGACGGCGGTGCGGCCCGGGGCGTTGACGGCGTGAGGGCCTGGGAGGCAGCCGGGGGCGGGGGTGGTGTGTGGCCGGGTGAGGGGCTGGTCGTCGCCGCGCAGGGCGGTGACGCCCAGGCGCTGGCCGCGCTGGTGACGGCCGCTCACCCCCATGTGCGGCGCTTCGCGCACTCGCTGTGCGCGGGCCGGGAGGACGCCGAGGACGCGGCGCAGGAGGCGCTGATCGTGCTGTACCGGCGGATCGGCATGCTGCGGGCCTCCACGGCGCTGGCGTCGTGGATGTTCCGCATCGTGCGCAACGAGTGCCTGCGCCGTGCCCGCGCGGTGCTGCGCGACCATCCGCCGGGGCACACGGCCGGCGCGGCCGGCGGGCAGGACGGGGACGGCCGGGAGAACGGGGCCGGCGCGGGCGGCGGGCAGGACGGGTGCGGCGGGCCGGCGGGGTGGGCCTCGGCGGAGGAGGAGGCGCTGCGGCGTCTGGAGGCGCACCGGATCGCGCAGGCGATCGCCGCGCTGCCGGGCGACCAGCGCCGCGTGCTGGTCCTGCGCGACGTGCAGGGCCGCAGCGGTCGGGCGGTCGCCGAGGAACTCGGCATCGGGCAGGGCGCGATGAAGTCCCGTCTGCACCGCGCCCGCGCCGCCCTGCGCCACGCCCTGACCACCACGCCCCCGCCCGTGCCCGTGCCCGTGACGGCCGCAGTGGCCGCGGCGGCGGCCTCGGCGGTGCCGGTGGCGGCGGGCGGGCGGGCGCGGTGAACCGGACGGTGAAGACCGGCGCCCGCGCGGGCGCCGGTGTCCCCTCGCTGCCCCGTCACCTGGCG
Organism: Kitasatospora sp. NPDC038210; assembly: GCF_055600605.1. Classification (NCBI taxonomy): domain Bacteria; kingdom Bacillati; phylum Actinomycetota; class Actinomycetes; order Kitasatosporales; family Streptomycetaceae; genus Kitasatospora; species Kitasatospora sp. NPDC038210. Next base: position 51,135 of record NZ_JBVJYK010000036.1, read on the forward strand.
CGCGGCGCGGCCGGGTTCGGCGCGCTGGCCGCCTCCGTGGCCCTGTGGCCCGTCCTCGGGCCGGCGGGCCTGCTGCTGGCCCCGGCGGGCCTGTACGCGCTGCGCGGCTGCCCGCTGTGCTGGACGGCCACGCTGCTGCGCGTCCTGACCCTGGGCCGGGCACACCCGTCCTGCCCCGACGGGCGCTGCCGGATCCCCGGCAGCGGTTCCGGTGCCGGCGCCGGCACCGGTTCCGGCGGGCAGGGCCGCTGACGCGGGCGGGCGGGGGTCGTCAGTGGTACTGGGCGATCTGGATGAGGTTGCCGCAGGTGTCGTCGAGGACGGCGGTGGTCACCGGGCCCAGGGCCAGCGGGGCCTGGGTGAAGCGCACGCCCAGGGCGCGCAGCCGCTCGTACTCGGCGTGGACGTTGTCGACGGCGAAGGAGGTCGCGGGGATGCCGTCGGCGGCGAGTGCGGCCACGTAGGCCTTGGCCGCGGGGTGCCGGTCGGGTTCCAGGACGAGTTCGGTGCCGTCGGGCTGTTCGGGCGAGACGACGGTGAGCCAGCTGTGGCCGCCGAGGGGGACCTCGGTCTTCTTCACGAATCCGAGCACTTCGGTGTAGAAGCGCAGGGCCTTGTCCTGGTCGTCGACGAAGACGCTGGCCAGGTTGATCCTCACGGGGCCTCCTCGGGTGTGCGGGGCGTGAGCCACCGGGCGGTGATGCGCCGCAGCGGTCCGGTGTCCAGGTCGTGGAACTTGTAGCGGCCCTCGCGGCGGGTGCGCACCAGGCCGGCGTCCTCCAGGACGGCCAGGTGCTGGCTGACCGCCTGGCGGGAGATGCCCAGGGCGTGGCGGGAGGCCAGCCGTGCGCAGATCTCGAACAGGGACTGGCCCTCGCGCCGCGCGAGCTCGTCGAGGATGAGGCGGCGGGTGGGGTCCGCCAGCGCCTTCCACAGGGCGTCGTCCGTCACCACCCCACCGTAGGCAAGCCGCGGCTTGCCTGCCCGACGGGACACCCCGGGGGTGCGGACGAACCGGGCAGGGCCGGGGCCGGGGCCGTGGCCGGGGCGGGGGCCGGGGGCCGGGGGCCGGGGCCGGGGCCGGGGGCCGGGGGCCGGGGCCGGGGCCGTGGCCGTGGCCGGGGGCGTGGCCGTGGCCGTGGCCGGGGGCGGGGTGCAGGCGCGCCGGTGGTTCACCCGCACGAGTGATTGTGATGCTGCGAACACCGACAGGCACTCATCGTGTACGGAGAGCCGGTGGGGGCTCTCCCGGCGCGAGGAGCCGTCACGGCCGCGGCCGAGTCTTCCGCCTCCGGGGTGCCGCGGATCGCGGACGGTTCACGGCCCGCCGACCACGACCGGGGCCTCGCGGCGACCGGCGGCAACGTCGGCGCCGTGCGGCGGGCGTGGTGGACGTGGAGCCGGGCAACGGGACCTTCGACCTCCGGATCCCCCGGAACGTCATCGGGCCCGACTCGACGGTCGTCATCACGGCCTGCGAGACCAACGCGGGCGGTGCCCGGTCCGTCGGCGCCGCACCCTTCCGGGTGTCGCGCATCGCCCCCGGCAACGGCGTGGTCACGTCCAAGACCGACATCGGGTGGAGCAGCCCGCTGCCGGTGCCTGCCGACGTGCCGGTCCTCGACCGGGCCCGTCGGGCCCGTCGGGCCCGTCGGGCCCGTCGGGCCCGTCGGGCCTGTCGGGCCTGTCGGGCCGGGACCGCGCCGCTTCGGTGACGCCCGGCGCCGCCCGCCCGGCCCGCGGTGGCCCCGGACACCCCTCGGGGCAGCCGCGGGGCACCGGCCGGACACGGATCCCGCCGTCCGGCCCTGACGGCGCCCTGCGGGACTCCCCGGACTGGTTCACGCGGTGGGTGTCCGGCCCCCGCCTGTCGGGCGTCCCTGCCCGGCGTGCCGGCCCCTTCACGGCCGGGCGGCGAACCTGCGACGCGGAGCACGACGTACGACGTACGACGTACGACGCGCCTGGCGGGCGTCGGCACCCTGACCGGCCGAAAGGTCCGACGGGATGTCCGACCGGCGACCGGCCGGCGGGCGCAGCGGGACCCGGCCCTCGGTCAGCCGGAAGGCCGGGCACAGCGTCCGGCCCTCGGTCAGCCGACGGGTCGGGACGGGAAGTCCCCCCGATGGCCGGCCGGCAGGCGGGCCAGGGCGTGCGCCCGATGGGCGGCCGATGGGCGGGGTGCTCGACGGGCAGCCGGCCCGCGGGTCGGGGCGGGCCGGATATCCAGCCCTGCCCGGCCGGTGTGAGGGGCGGGAAGTCCGGCCGGCAGTCAGTCAGCAGGCGGGCGGCATGCCGGCCCCCGGCCGGCGGGCGGGTCGGGCGGGGTGTCCGGGCGGTGGGCGGGCGGGGTGTCCAGCCCCTGGTCGGCCGGTGGGCGGGGCGGGGGCGGGCAGTAGGATCGGCGCCGTTGCACACCCGTAGACACACCGCTGGTAGGAGGCTTTTCATGGCTCAGGTCACGCTGAAGGGGAACCCGGTCGAGGTCGGCGGCGCGCTGCCCGCCGCCGGCAGCCAGGCCCCCGCGTTCACGCTGGTCGGTGCCGGCCTCGCGGACGCCTCGCTGAAGGACTTCGCCGGCAGCCGCAAGGTCCTCAACATCTTCCCCAGCATCGACACCCCGACCTGCGCGACGTCGGTGCGCACCTTCAACGCCCAGGCCGGCGCGCTGGCCAACACCGTCGTGCTGTGCATCTCCGCCGACCTGCCGTTCGCGCAGGCCCGGTTCTGCGGCGCCGAGGGCCTGGACAACGTCAAGACCCTCTCCACCCTGCGCGGCCGCGACTTCCACGACAGCTACGGCGTCGCCATCAACTCCGGCCCGCTGGCGGGCCTGACCGCCCGCGCCGTCGTCGTCCTCGACGAGAACGACACCGTCCTGCACACCGAACTCGTCGCCGAGATCGCGGACGAGCCGAACTACGAGGCCGCGCTCGCCGTCCTCGCCTGAGCCGCCCCGCGCGCTTGCCGCGCGCACCTCGCACCCCCGTCCCGCCCCGGGACGGGGGTGCGCCCGTTCCGGCCCCGCAACGCGGCCCCGCCGCGTGCCGCCGGTGCAGGCGGCCGCTCCCGCCACAGGGGTCGCCCGCCGGACGCGGCAGCCCCGGGCGGATGCGGCAGCCCCGGGCGGGCGGGTGACCTGACGACGGCTCCGGTCCGACAGGGCTGCCCGGTCAAGGCGGCTGCTCCCATGAGGGTGACCACCGGTGTGACGGTGTCGTCGCCGCCGAGGTCGCCGCCGAGGTCGTGGTCGAGATCGTGGTCGTGGTCGTGGTCGGGCCGCAGCGCGTCGATGAAGCCGTCGCGGTGCTCCTCCGGGAGCCGGAGGCCTCGCGGCCGGTGCGGGCGCCCCGCACGGCCCGGGGAAGGGGACGCACGTCGTCCGCGCCGAGGACGACGGGCAGCGGCGGGTCGGGGATGCGGCTCCACGGGTCGTCGTCACCGCGGACGGCGGGACGGCCACGGGGTCTCCCGGGCCCCGCCGGGCGGTCCGGCCCCCCGGTCACCGCGGCGCCGCGGGCTGCCGGGCGGTCCGACGCGAGCGGGCCGGTGCCCGCCCGGGCCGTTCCGGGGCACCGGCGGGGCGCAGCGCCGCGCTGACACGCCGACGCGCGGGTGAGGGCACCGCCGCCCGGCAGGCCCAGGACCCGCACCACCCCCGCTCCCTCCCCCGCCCCGGCCCCGCCCCGGCCCCGTCCCCGGGGAAGCCACCCCTCACGCGGCGCCCCTCACGGCCCCGGGCGGCCGCCCCCCGGGCCCGCCGCGACCCCAGCCCCTTTTCGGGGCGGCCCCTGTCGGGGCAGCCCCGAAAGGGGGTCAGGCGGCTCTACCTTCTGAGCCGGGTTGATCGGGCCATTCGTAAGGTTGGGTCGCCCAGGGGTTCTGGGTGTGGCTATCAGGCGGCTGCCG
>NZ_JBVJYK010000037.1:0-53779 GCF_055600605.1 Kitasatospora sp. NPDC038210
GCCCAAACTCCTCCACAAACTCACCAACCTCACCTACAAACACACCACCGCCACCCAACACGCCCTCACCAACCTCCACCACCACCTCACCAACAACGCCGCCGAATAACAGCGCCGAATTACAGCGCCGGAAACCACAATCGGAAACAGGAGGGCCTCATGCAGACCGCCGTCGAAATCCCCGAGCTGCCGGCCGATCACGCCGTCACCGCCACCGATCACACCGCGACCACGGACGACTTCGCGCGTCTTGCCATCACGGTCCACCAGCCCGCGACGCCCGACCCGGCACGGCCGCTCGTGGTCCTCGTCCACGGGTGGGCCGCCTCTCGGACGGTCTGGCACAGCACCGCGAGCCAGTTGGCCGCGGCGGGGCACACCGTGGCCACGTACGACCAGCGGGGGCACGCCTCGTCGACGGTCGGGCGGGAGGCGATCGGCATCGAGCGGCTCGCGCGGGATCTGGACACCGTCGTGGGGACGCTGACGACACCGGAGCGGCCGGTCGTGGTGGTCGGACATTCGGGGGGCGGCTACGCGGCGCTCGCCTGGGCGGCGCAGTTGTCCGCGGCGCGGCCGGCCGATGCGGGTAGGCGGATCGCCGGGCTGGTACTGGTGTCCACGGCTTCGCACGGGCAGGAGACCCCCGCGAACGAGGTGAAGATGATGGGTTCTCAGCTGTTCAGCCGGGCGCTCCGGACGCCGTGGCTGGGGCGCAAGCTGCTCGGGCAGACGCACGGGCCGCGGGCGACCCTGGAGGCCCGCGAGGCCAACCGCCGGCTGTTCGCCCGTACGCTGCCGCAGACCCGAGCCGCCTGCTTCGCTTCGACGCAGGAGATGGACCATCGGGCCGGGCTCGCCGGGATCACGGCGCCCACCGTGGTGATCACGGGTACGGAGGACAAGGTCGTGAAGCCGAGCTTCAGTCAGGAGCTCGCCGTCGCACTCCCGCAGGCGACGTTGTACGAGGTGCCGGGGACCGGGCACATGCTGCCGCTCGAAACGCCCCGGTTCATCGCCCACCACATCCACCAGCTGGTCCTGGCCGGCCGCTGACCGCCGTGACCACCACCGCTCCCGCCGGCGTCCTGGGCTCGCTGCTCCCGCCGTACGTCCACTGCGCCGAGGCGTTCGGCACCCTGGATGCGGGCCGTCTCCACCCTTCGGAGGCGGCCTACATCCGGGACCGGTCCCCGCGCCGCCGGCAGCAGTTCACCACCGCCCGGACGCTGGCCCGCCGGGCCCTCGCCGAGTTGGGCCATCCGCCGGTGCCCCTGCTGCCCGGGCCCGGGGGTGCGCCGCAGTGGCCCTCGGGTGCCGCGGGCAGCATCACCCACACCCGTGGCTACACCGCCTGTGCCGTGACGAGTACCGGTCGGCACGTTTCGCTGGGCATCGACGCCGAGCCCGTCCGGCCGCTCCCGCGCGGGGTCCTGGACCTCGTCAGCAGCCAGGACGAGCGGCGGGGGCTCGCCGCGCTCCCGGTGGGCGAGGTCCCCTGGGACGCCGTGTTCTTCAGCGCCAAGGAGGCGATCTACAAGGCCGTCCACCCGCTGACCCGCCGGTGGACGGCACTGGCCGCGATCACCGTCGCGGTCCACCCCGACGGCACGTTCACCGCCCGGCATCCTCACCACGACGAGGTCGGCACGGGTCGGTGGGGCGTGCACCGCGGCATTCTGATGACCGCGCTCGCCCTTCCGCCGACGGCGTGAGCGCGGGCGTGCGGGTGCCCGGGTGCGCGGGCTGGGCCGGTGTCCCGGTCTACTTCTGCGAGCCCGCCAGCCCCTGGCAGCGGGGCACCAACCAGAACACGAACGGCCTGCTGCGGCAGTACTTCCCCAAGGGAACCGACCTCGCAGCCCAAACCCCCGAGCGCCTGGCCGCCGTCGCCGACCAGCTCAACAGCCGACCACGCAAAACGCTCGGCTGGGAAACCCCAGCCGAGCGCTTGCGTACACTGCTCGCGGCTTGATCAACTCACCACGTGTTGCAACGACCCTTCGAATTCTCCTGGTGCGCGGGGCCTCACCCGGTCGATCCGGGTCGCCGGGACCGGCCGCCGTTACGGCGCGATGGCGTAACAGAAGAACCGACCCTGCTGGGTGACACTGGCACCGGTCCCGTTGTCGGTGACGGTCACCTGCAGGGTGGCCGCCAGGTTCGTCCGGCACGGGCCGTAGGCGCTCGGGGCGGTGCGGCCGGAGAAGAAGCCCGCGTTGCTGACCGCACTCCACGAGTAGCTGTAGTTCCCGCTGCCGCCGGTGGCGTGGGCGTCGCAGGACCAGACGCTGTTGCCGGAGTCGCAGAGCACGGTGACGCTCGGCGCAGCGTCCGCGTGGGCGGGGGCGGCGAGCCCGAGGGCGGCGAGGGCGAGCAGCGGAGCCGCGAGGACTCCCGGGCGCCTGGTCGAGGTCTGGAGCACGGAGCTGGTCATCTGACCTCCTGTGTCGGGGTGTTCGGGTCGAGCGGGAACGAGTGTGCAGCGCGCACAGAATCCTCACAACCCCTGATCCCCGAACGCCGGACGGGCTACGTCCGGGTCATTGCGCACGGAGTAGTGCCGCCTCGGTAGTCCCCGTCGTACCCCGGTCGTGACGGACGGTCAGCGCCTTCGTCGCGGTCAGGGCGCCAGCGGGCCGCCCGGGGTGAGGGCCAGCCGGGTGAAGCGCTCGGCGATCAGGCGGTGGGCTTCCGGGGAGGGGTGGAGGCCGTCGGGGTGCGGGTGGGTGCCGTAGTCGGGCTCGCCGTAGAGGGCGAGTCCGTCGAGGTGGTGCAGGGCGAGGTCGCCGTCGGCGCGGCGTTCGGCGACGATGCGGGCCAGGTGCTCGCGGATGACGGTGAGGGTGAGGCGGCCGGCGGCGCGTTCGGCCGGGTCGCCGGTGGCCCGGAAGCGGAGGGTGCCGCTGCTGAAGTCGGGGGCGAGCGGGCCGGGGGTGTCCTCGTGGATCGGGCAGAGCAGCGGGGAGACGACGAGCAGCGGGGTGGTCGGGTGGCCCTCGCGGACGGTGTCCAGGAAGCCGTGGACGGCCGGGGTGAGGGCGCGCAGCCGCATCGCGTCGCTGTTCACGAGGTTGATGCCCAGCTTCAGGCTGATCAGGTCCGCGGGGGTGTCGCGGATGGCGCGGGCGGTGAAGGGGTCGAGCAGGGCACCGCCGCCGAAGCCGAGGTTGACCAGGTCGAGCCCTGCGCCGTTGGCGACCAGGGCGGGCCAGGTGCCGGTCGGGTGGCTGGCGTTCGAGCCGTGGCTGATCGAACTGCCGTGGTGCACCCAGCGCTTGCGCGGGCCGGCCGGGACGGGCTGCAGGGGTGCGTCCGTTTCGAGCGCGATCAGTTCGGTGGTCTCGGTGTGCGGGAGCCAGAGTTCGACGGTCTTGTCCCGGGCGGGCAGGCCGGTGAACCGGGCGCTGCCGGGCGGCCCTTCGGTGAACTCGAAGCGGCCGGTGGCCAGGTCGACGGTGCGCAGGTTGCCGCCGGGGACGGTGGCCTGAGCTGCGAGGACGCCGTCGACGAGGAGGTCGTAGACACCGTCGGGCACGTCGGGGACGCCGGGGTAGGCGCGTTTGGTGGGGACGGCGTGCAGTGTGACCGCGGTGGCGCGGGTGCGGAAGGCGAGGCGGACGCCGGAGGGCTGGGACTCGGCCATCGCGAGCTGGTCGTCGGGTATCTGTCGGCGGGCGCCGGCGGGTAGCCGGTGCGGCAGCAGGCCTCGGCGGGTGTGCTCGACGTCGAGGTGGCCGTGCAGCAGGTCCTCGGTGACAGGGGTGGTGATCGTGGTCATGGCGTTTGCGTCTTCTTCGGGTCGGTGTACCGGCGGTGGCAGCGAGGCGCGCCGCACGGGCGGCTCAGGCGGTCGGGCGTTCAGTCGGTCGGGCGTTCAGGCGTTCAGGCGGTCGGGCGGGCGCCGCCCTGGCGCAGCAGGGTGTCGAGGGAGTCGACGATCCAGTCCCAGGACTGCCGGGCGTCGACGGCGGTGTGGCTGAAGCCGCCGGCCGCCTCCAGGCTGATGTAGCCGTGGAAGACGCTGCCGAGCATCCGGACCGCGTGGGTCTGTTCGGGCTCGGTGAGGTCGTAGCCGCGCAGGATCGCCCGGGTCATCTGGGCGTGCCGGACGCCCGCGCTGGCGGCGGCCGTCTCGGCGTCCAGGCGCAGCCGGGTGGCGTCGTAGCGGCCGGGGTGGCGGGCCGCGTAGTCGCGGTAGGCGTCCGCGAAGGCGCCGAGCGCGTCGCGGCCCGCCCGGCCGGCGAGGGCCTCGGCGACGAGGTCGGCGAGTTCCTCCAGGGCGTACAGGGCGATCCGGGTCTTGAGGTCGTGGGAGCTCTTGACGTGCGAGTACAGGCTGGCGGTCTGGACGCCGAAGCCGCGCGCCACGGCGGCGACGGTCACCTGGTCGAACCCGACCTGGTCGGCGAGTTCGGCGCCCGCGACGACCACGCGTTCGACGGTCAGTCCTGCCCGTGCCATGTGTTTCCTCCCGTACCGGCGCGCGCCGACGCGTCGGCGCACTGGTACGCCGACGCACTACGGCCAGTATGGGATTACCTAAACGGTTTAGGCAAATGGGAAACCACTATCGGGCGGAAGCCCCCGGCCTCGGCCTCAGCCTCGGTCTCAGCCCGCCAGGATCACCGTCTCCGCCGGACCCGAGAAGCCCACCGGCTGCGGCGGGGTGCCCGTGGCAGCGAGGCGGCGGTGCTCCTGTGGGCTGATGCCGCGCACCCGCTTGAACGCCGCCGAGAGGGCGAAGGCGTTGCTGTAGCCGACCTTGCGGGCGGCGAAGGCGACGGTGCACTCGGGCTCGCGCAGCAGGTCGGCGGCGACGGCCAGGCGCCAGCCCGCGAGGTAGGCCATGGGGGGCTCGCCGACCAGGGCGGTGAAGCGGCGCGCCAGGCCGGCCCGGGAGACCCCGACCCGCTGGGCGAGTTCGGCGACCGTCCAGGCGGTGGCCGGGTCGTCGTGCATCATCCGCAGGACCGGGCCGACCACCGGGTCGTGCTGGGCCCGGTACCACGCGGGGGCACCGGAGTCGGGGGCGGCGAGCCAGGACCGCAGGACGGAGACCACCAGCAGGTCGAGGATGCGGTCCAGGACGAGCTCCTGGCCGGGCTCGTTGCGTCCTATCTCGGCGGCCAGCAGGTGCACGAGGGTGTCGTCGGCGCCGGTGCCGGCGGGACGCACCAGCAGGGCGGGCAGGCAGCCGAGCAGGCGCTGGCCGATCTCGTGCTCGGCCTGGTAGGTGCCGGAGAGGACCACCGAGGAGGCCTCGTCGCCCTCACGGCCCTGTCCCCAGGTCCGGACGCCGAGCGACATCACCTCGGAGACGTCCACCCCGCCCTTGGTGCAGACCTGGCCCGGGCCGACGATCACGTCCACCGGCGTGTCCGGGTCGTCCGCGACGGTGTACGGCTCCGGGCCGCGCACGATCGCCACGTCACCCGGGTGCAGCAACAGCGGGGTGCCGCGCTCGGGCAGGATCCACGCGGCGCCGCGGACCATCGTCACGACCGAGAGCGGGGCCCGGTCCTCGATCCGCAGCGACCACGGCGGGGTGAGGATCGACCGCAGCAGGAACGCGCCGCGGGCCTTGGGGCCGTCGAGGAGTCCCGTCAGAGTGTCCATGCCGACAAGTGTAGACGGCAAAACATCATTTGACGGCTCGTCATTTGAGGGACTCTTGAGTGATCGAGGTGGCTCGCGGGCGTCAAATGCCGGATGATCTGCCCACGGGGGTAGGAAGCGACACGCAGCGACAGCGACGCAGCGATACCGACAGCGAGAAGTGAGGGGCTCACGACGATGGAAACGGCACGCACACTCGTCCTGGTGGCGGCCACTGTCACCTGTGGACTGACCGCCGGACTGTTCTACGCCTACGCGTGCTCGGTCATGCCCGCGCTCGCCCGGGTCGAGGACCGGACCTTCATCGAGGTCATGCAGCGCGTCAACGTGGCGATCCTGAACGGCTGGTTCGTCCTCGGCTTCGTCGGCGCCCTCCTGACGACGGCGGCCGCGGTCGCCCTGCACCTGCCCTCGGACGGCCACGACGTGCTGCCGGCGACCATCGCCGCGCTGGTCCTGTACGTCGCGATGATCGGGGTCACCCGCTCGGTCAACATCCCGCTGAACGACGAGCTGGCCGCCGCCGGTACGCCGCAGCGGATCGCCGACCCGGCCGGCGTGCGCGGCCGCTTCGAGGCGCGCTGGGTGCGCTTCAACGTGCTGCGGGCCCTGCTCTCGACGGCCGCCCTCGGCTTCCTCGCCTGGGCGCTGGTCCTCAACGGGCAGAGCTGACCGGGGTTCGCCGGCCTTCGGAGTCCACCCGACGGCCTGCGGACTTCACCAAGGGCCTACGGACTTCACCGACGGCCTACGGCTTCACCCGACGCCACCCTGGGCGGCCTCAGCCGCACAGGGTGGCGAAGCCGTACCCGCGCGCCTTGAGCGCGGAGATGACGGCCGGCAGCGCGGCCACCGTCTGACTGCGGTCGCCCCCGCCGTCGTGCAGCAGGATCACCGCCCCGGGGCGGACGCTGTTCAGCACCCGTGAGCGGATCGCCGCCGTCCCCGGGCGGGACCAGTCCGCCGGGTCGACCGACCAGAGCACGACCTGCTTGCCGAGCGCCGCCGCGTGCGAGCGCACGGTGGCGTTGACCGCGCCGTACGGCGGGCGCAGGCAGGTCGGAGTGCGGCCGGTCCGGGCGCGGATCGCCCGGTCCGTGGCGCTCACCTGGGAGTCGAGCGCGGAGCCGGAGAGCCTGCGCAGGTCCGGGTGCGACCAGGAGTGGTTCTGCACGCTGTGCCCCTGCCTGGCGACCTCCGCGGTCAGCGCGGGGTGGGCGGCCACGTTCTGCCCGATCTCGAAGAAGGTCGCGCGCACCCCGTAACGGGCCAGCGCGGCAAGGACCTTGGGCGTGTAGGCGGAGCTCGGCCCGTCGTCGAAGGTGAGGTAGACGACCTTGCCGCCCGTACCCCCGCCCGCGGCTTCCGCCGGTGCGGCAGGCAGTGCGACCGCCGCTCCCGCCGCCAGGGCGACGGCGAGCGTGCCGACCGCCGTCCGGATCGCTGCGAGCTTCCCGCGCCTGCGGAGTCGTACGGACATGCCTGCCCCCTGCGGTCGGAACTCCGGTGCCGACGGCCAGTCTGCTCCGACGGCAGGGCGGCCGCGACCCGCCGGGTGGCGGAACCGGGCGGATCCGGCCAGGTCCGGCCGGCCGCACGACGGGCCGAACCGGACGGACTCCGCATGACGTTCGCCACCGGGCCCAGCTGGGCACGCGGCGGTACCGAGCGGGCGAACGCCGGCGGATGCGGGCGGATGCGGCCCGGGCGCGGCGGCTTCACCGGGCACGTCGAGCGCCCCCGACGGGCTCCGTCGGGGGCGTCGATCGCGCTGCGGGGCGGCCTCGTTCAGCGCCCGGAGCGCCCGTGCAGCACCAGGGAGCGGGTCAGCGCGAGCAGACCGCCCGTGCACAGCGCGGTGCGGAGCATGTTGACCGGCACCCAACTGTCCGCGAAGTGCGCCCGCACCGAGGCGAAGTCCTGGATCTGGGACGGGTCGCCCGCCGCCGCCAGCTGGTTGTTGAGCGGGATGTTGACGCCCATGGTCACCATCAGCGCCACCACATACAGCGCCGTCGCCAGCGCGGCCCACAGCGCCGCCTGCCGCCGGCCCGCCTTGTGCAGCAGCCACGCCGCGACACCCGTCGCGACGAAGGCGCCGACGAAGACCAGGCCGAACATGCCGTTCTCGATCGACTTGTTGATGTGCTGCATCGCCGTCACGTACGTGCGGTCGTCACTCGCCGCCAGGCCCGGCATGACCGACACGTCGAAGGCGAAGAACAGCCCCGCCATCAGCCCCATCGCGACGGTGGCACCCACCAGCAGCGGCCCGGTGGCCTTGCTGCGCGTGGCGGGCGCGCCCGCGCCGCCCGGGGCGAGGCCGGTGAAGGTCTGTGAGGCGGTGTAGGAAGCAGGAGTCGCAGTCTGGTGTGTGCTCATTGGTGATCCTTCGGTTCTCCCCGGTCCCCGCCCTGCGCGGGGACCCTCCCGGCACCCGGCGCACCGGCCTCCTCACCGCCCCCGGACGCAGCCGGGTGGACGATCAGGCGGCCGGCGCCGCCCGGCGCCGACGATCTACTGAACTGCCGTACGCACGGCAGGTGTTGCTCTCCGGGTGGGCCGGTTCCGCCGGGTGGGACGGTTCAACCACGGACCTGCAGCCGGTCACGCGTTCCACACGCCCGAGGCGGCGGCCTCCCGGGCGTAGTCCGCGAAGTCCCGCGGCTCACGACCCAGCGCCCGCCGCACCCCGTCACCCAACGACGCGTTCCGGCCGTCCAGGATCATCGAGAACAGCTCCGCGAAGTCCGCCGGCAACCCCGCCTCCTCCAGCACCCGCCGGTACGACTCCAGCGACACCGCCTCGAACCGCACCTCACGCCCCACCGCCCCCGACAACTCCACCGCCACATCCGCGAACGACAGCAACCGCGGCCCCGTCAGCTCGTACACCTCACCCGCGTGTCCCGCCTCCGTCAACGCCGCCACCGCCACGTCCGCAATGTCCTCCACATCCACGAACGGCTCCACCGCACCACCCACCGGCAACGCCAACTCCCCCGCCAGCACAGGCTCCAGGAAGAACGACTCGCTGAAGTTCTGGTTGAACCACGCGCACCGCACCACCGTCCACGCAGCCCCCGACTCCATCACCGCCTTCTCCCCCGCCTCCGCCGCCTCCTCACCACGCCCCGACAACAGCACCAGCCGCCCCACCCCACGCGCCGCCGCCAGCCGCGAGAACGCCCCCACCGCCTCCACCGCACCCGGGAACGCCAGATCCGGGTAGTACGTCAGATACGCCGCGCTCACACCCTCCAGCGCCGCCTCCCACGTCCCCTCGTCGTGCCAGTCGAACGGCACCGCACCCGACCGCGAACCCACCCGCACCCCGTACCCACGCGCAGCCAGCCGGTCCGCCACCCGCCGACCCGTCTTCCCGGTACCACCGACCACCAGCACGACACCGGCATCCGTCGAAAGATCCACCACACCAGCCATCACGATCACCCTCGCTCGGAGTAGAAACCAGTCGGATCGGTCGGACGGGCCCCGGATCCCGCGGCCCTTCGCGTCCGTCCTTGTGTCCACCAGTCAATGTCACTCCGGGCCGGCGAACCATAGCCTCCGCACTCAGCTCCATGCGCGAGCGTCTACGCGCCCGACACGCCCTCGCGCTGCCCCGCCCGGCCCCGTCCGTCCGGGGCCGCGCCTTCTCCGTCCACCACCAGAACACACCCAAGCCGTCACGAACCACCCGTCTCGACCGGCCTTCCACCGGCCCTTGAGCCGTCCGGCGGCGGCACGTCGAAACGGTGTGGCGGGCGGGCCGCCGGGGGCGCTATGCTCCCCGGCGATGACCACTCACGCTGATCACAGAATGGGGGTCCCGTCCGCGAAGAGTGAGTGCTGATGCTCACTTCCACCGCGAACGGGAACGACTCCCGCATCTCCTTCTGGCGGCGCGTACGCGAGTACGCCGTGCCGCCCTCCATGATCGAAACCGCCACCGCCCGCCGTCTGGCCGGCGACTGGGCCGGGGCGTGCGCAGCCGCCAACGTCGAGGTCGACTTCCGTCTCGGGGACGTCGCGAGTCTCCACGGCCGAGAGCTCGCCGACCGGGTGCGCAACGATCTCCGCTGCCTCGCACCGGACTTGCTGCGCTGGCACCTGCCGCGATCCGCGCCCGACGGGCTGCTGCGGCCCGGGCTCACCACGGCCCTGGCCCGCTACCCGGGCGAGCGGCCGGTGCACCTGGTGGTCCGGACACCGCCCGCGTGGGCGGAGTACGGCCAGCGGATCGCCCTCGCGCTCTGGGACGGGTCCGGCGGCGACGGCCTCCCGCTCCACCCGCACCCGCGCCCGAGCCGCCGCTTCCGCTACGACCTGCACCGGCACCTCTGGGACGCCGGGCGCAGCGGGGAGCTGGCCGAACGGGCCGGGTCGGGTGCGCCGACCGGCCTTCCTGACAAGGGCGTCGGCGATCCCGGGGAGCGGCACGCCGTCGACCGGTGGGCCGCCGAGGCCGCCCTGCTGCGTCGGGCCGACGGGCACCCCGACGGGCCCGTGGTCGTACGGCTCGGGCGGCGGCGGTTGCTCCTCGGGCCGGACGGGTCCACCACCGGCGCCGCCGGGGACACCTCGGGGCTGCCGCTGCTGCCCGACGCCGCGACCTGGGTGCCGCCCGACCTCGATCTGCTCCGCCGGGGCGCGATCGAGCCGGAGCGCCTGCATCCGCTGGTGGCGGCCGCGCTGGTGCCCGGGCACCCCTCCCGGACGCCGGGCCGGACGGGCCCGGCGGCGGGGCCCGCGCCCGAACGGCTGGTGGACTGCCGCGGGGAGTGGCACCGGATCGGCCTGGTCGACGGGGCACTCGCCCCGCTCGACCACGATCCGGCCCAACTGCGCCGCGAGGAGCTGCTGGCCGCCCTGTCCGGCAGCCCGCTGCCCTGCCTGGTCGCCGTCGACCTGGCGCACCGCCGTCCGCACGAACTGACCGGTTTCCGCGAGCGGTTGGACCACGGCGACACCGCCGGGGCGCTGGCCGTCGTCGAGCACCTGCTCGGCCCGGAGGCGGTGCTGCGCGACGGCCCGCTGCGGGACGAGCTGGCGGCGGCCGCCCACCGCCGGATCGCGTACGGCCTCTACCGGACGGGCCTGGTCCGCTCCGGCCTGACCTACCCGCTCGACCACCGCTCCCCGACGTACCGCACGCCCGCGTACGACGACGCCTACCGGCCGCGGCCGCGCCACTTCGCCTACCGCGCCCACCCGCGCCTCGCCACCCTCCGCTGACTCCCGGACCGTCACCCGGCACGCGCCGGGACCGTTCCGCCCGTGACCCCTCAGGTGATCACCCGTGACCATGACCATGACCGTGCCCGCACCCACCCCCGAGGCCTCGCAGCGCGAAGCCGACCGCCCCGAAGCCGACCGCCCCGAGGCCGCGCAGCGCGAGCCCTCGCGGCTCGACGTCGCCCGCCGGCTGCTCGACCTGCTCGACGACACCGCCACCGAACCGCGCGCCGACACCCAATTGGAGGCCCTCACCCTGGCCGTGGCCGCCGACCTGCCCGTGCTGCTCTGGGGCGAGCCCGGCATCGGCAAGACCGCCGCGATCAACCAGCTCGCCGAGGCGCTGGAACTGCCGCTGACCACGGTGATCGCCAGCGTCCACGAGCCCTCCGACTTCTCCGGGCTGCCCGTCGTCGGCGACGACCCGGCGCACCAGGGCGTGCCGATGGCCCCGCCGGACTGGGCGGTGCGGCTGGTGCGCGCCGGGCGCGGGCTGCTGTTCCTCGACGAGCTGTCCACCGCGCCGCCCGCCGTCCAGGCCGCACTGCTCCGGGTGGTCCTGGAGCGCCGCATCGGCACGCTCCGGCTCCCGCCGGGCGTCCGGATCGTGGCCGCCGCCAACCCGCGCGCGTCGGCGGCCGACGGCTGGGAGCTGAGCCCGCCGCTGGCCAACCGCTTCGTCCACCTGCAGTGGGTGCACGACCACGAGGTGGTGGTGCGCGGCCTCGGCGGGGTCTGGCCGGTGGCCACCCTGCCCCGGCTCGACCCGCAGGCGCTGCCGGCGGCCGTCGCACACGCGCGGCGCGCGGTGTGCGGGCTGCTGACCGCCCGCCCGGAGCTGGTGCACCGGCTGCCCACCACCGAGACCCGGCGCGGCGGCGCCTGGCCGTCCCCGCGCAGCTGGGACATGGCGCTTCGGCTGATCGCCTTCGCGACCGCGGCCGGGTCCGAGCGCGAGGTGCTGTCGCTGCTGGTCCGCGGCACCGTCGGCGACGGCCCTGGGCTGGAGCTGATGGCCGGCATCGACCGGATGGACCTGCCCGACCCGGAGGACCTGCTCGCCGACCCGGCGGGCGCGGAACTGCCCGAGCGCGGGGACCTGCGCCAGGCGGTGCTGGACGGGGTGGTCGCGGCGGTGCGCAACCGGCCGGACCGTCAACGCTGGGACTCGGCCTGGGCGCTGCTGGCCCGGGCGCTGGAGACCGGCGCGCCGGACCTGGTGGTCGTCCCGGCCACCACGCTCGCCTCGCTGCGGCGGGAGGACTGGGACGTGCCGGAGGCGATCGAGCGGCTGGCCCCGGCGCTGGCGCTCTCCCGGCGGGCCGACCGCGCCGCCGCCCGGGTGGCGCAGAAGGCGGGCCGATGAGTACGGCTGCCGTGCCGGGCGCGGGCAAGGCGGGCGCCGGGACGCCGGGCAGTGGTGAGTCGGGCGCCGGTGGGCCGGGCGCCCGGAGGCCCCGTCCCGGACCGCCGCACCCCGCGAAGCCGGCTGCCGGGACGCCCCGCGCAAGGAAGCCGGTCCCGCGAGCGCCGGCCACCGCGAAGCCGGACGTCGAGACGCCGTCCGCCGCCGAGCCGGACGCCCGGAAGCCGTACGCCGCGAAGCTGGACGTCGACAAGCTGTACGCCGCCCGGCTGCAGGCCGTCCGCGCCCGGCCTTACCTGTCGACGGCCCTGTTCGCGCTGCACCTGGTGGAGTCGCGGGAGGTACCGACGATGGCCGTGGACAAGTACTGGCGCTGCTACGCCTCACCGGTCTTCGTCGACCGCACGCCGGTGGAGGAGCTGGCCGGCGTCTGGGTGCACGAGGTCTCCCACCTGCTGCGGGACCACCACGGGCGCAGCGACCGGATCGCCCGCGAACTCGGCCTGGAGGGCCCGGCGGCGCAGCTGCGCACGAACATCGCCGCCGACAGCGAGATCAACGACGACGTGTACGGGGACGGTCTGGTCCGGCCGGCCGGGGCGCTGCGGCCGGAAAGCCTGCTGCTGCCGGAGGGTCTCCTGATGGAGGAGTACCTGCGCGCCTACCGGTTCCACCCGCGCGACCTGGACGCGGCCTGGCTGGACTGCGGAAGCGGCGCCGACGGCACCGACCGCCCCTGGGAGTTGGGCCCCGACGGGGCACACCGGTTGAGCGCACAGGAGCGCGACGCCGTCCGCTTCCGGGTCGCCGAGGGGATCCGGGGCCGCCCCGGCGACACCCCGGCGGGCTGGCGGCGCTGGGCCGAGGAGGCGTTCCACCCGCCGCAGCCGTGGCGGCAGTTGCTGGGGGCGGCGATGCGCTCGGCGGTCTCCGGTCCGGGCACGGGCGAGGACTACAGCTACGGCCGCCCCGCCCGCCGTTCGGCCGGGGTGCCGGGCGTGGTGCTGCCGAGCCTGCGGCGGCGGCCGCCCCGGGTCGCGGTGGTGATCGACACCTCCGGGTCGGTCTCGGACGACGAGCTGGGCAGCGCGCTGCTGGAGGTCGCGGCGATCGCACGCGCGGTCGGCGGCCGCCGTGACCAGGTCACGGTGGTGCCGTGCGACGCGGCTCCCCAGGCCGTGCACTCGGTGTGCCGGTCGGCGGGCATCCCGCTGATCGGCGGTGGTGGCACGGACCTGCGCACCGGCTTCCGCGCGGCCCTGGGCTCGACTCCCCGGCCGGACGTCGTGGTGGTGCTGACCGACGGTCAGACCCCGTGGCCGTCCACCGCACCGCCCTGCCGTACCGTCGTCGGGCTCTTCCCCCGCCCCGGCAGCTACGACGAGTCCGACCCGGACTACCGGCCGGAGGCCCCGCCGGAGTGGGCCAGGGTGGTGACCATCGGGTGAGCGGGCCCGATCGGGCATGATGCGTCGGTGTTCTACGAAGATCTGACCGAGTACACCTACAGTGCCGACGACTCGTTCACGGACCCGCAGTCCGGGTTCTACGCGCTCTGGTACCGGCCCGCGTACACCCGCCTGAACGTCGGCTGGCTGCAGCAGGGCGAGCCGTACCCGACCGGGGAGGTGCCCGCCGGGTTCGTGGAGAAGCTGGCGGCCGTCCAGCGGGTGCAGTGGATGAACGTCTGCCTCGGGGTGCACGAGTGCGACCTCTGCCCGGACGAGGGGCCGGAGGGCAACGGCGAACTGCGGATCCCGGGTGCGCCGTCGATCGCCTACGCGGCGCCGTTCCTGATCACCCACTACGTCACCGCCCACGGCTACCGGCCGCCCGCGGAGTTCGTGGCCGCCGTCCTCGCGGTCGACCTCGACGCGTGGGCGGCGGCCCGGTGGCCCGAGGTGCCGTTCCCGTGGGTGCCGCAGGAGGGTGTCGAGTGGCTGCTGGAATAGCAGCGGCTTCGGCGGCTTCTGCTGCGTCGGCTGCTGCCGTGGCCGGGCGGAGGGGTCCGCTGCCCGAGGACCCCTCCGTCCGGAGCCTGCTCGACCGTCAGCCGACCATGGCTGCCAGCACGCTGCGCCAGTCCTCGCCCGGCTCGGGCGTGAGCGCTCCGCCCAGGGTCCCGGCCCGGTAGCGCCAGGGGCGGCGCAGCTCCGCATCGGCGTCGGGGCCGACGGTGAGCGGGCTGGCGGAGCCGAGCAGGCGCACCAGTTCGGCCGTGAAGTCCGCCCAGGAGACGTGCCCGCTCACCGCGTTGACGACCCGTCCGGCCGCCGGGTGCTCCGGGACGGCGCAGGCCGCGAGCGCGCGGGCCAGGGCCGCGGCGTGCACCCAGGAGGCGCCGTACCAGCCCTCGTCCTCCGGCAGTCGGATGGGCCGGCCGGCCAGGGCGGCCTGGTAGAGCTCGCCGGTGGAGCCCCACCGGAGCTGGTCGCGCAGGCGGTGGTGCGGGCCCCAGACGATCGGGGCGCGCACGGCGGTGACCGGTCCGCGGCCGGTGGCGGCGGCGTCGAACAGGATCCGCTCGCAGTCCAGCTTGGCCTGCCCGTACGGGGTGACCGCCGTACCGCTCGGAGCGCCCTCGGGGACCTCGGTGCCCACGGGGCGGCCGTACGCGTCGATGCTGCTGACGAAGACGAACGGGCCGCCCCGCCAGCCGTCCACCAGGGCGCGCATCGCGGCGAGGTCGGTGGCGTGGTCGGTGAAGGTGCACGCGGAGTGGATCACGGCGTCCACGCCCTCGACGGCGCTGCGCAGGCTGTCCGCGTCGGCGAGGTCGCCCTCCGCCACCTCGGCGCCGTTCAGCGCGGGCAGGTGCGCGGACTCGGGCCGGACCAGGACGCGCACCGGCCTGCCCTGGGCGATCAGCTCCTGCAGGACGGCCGCACCGACCCCGCCGGTCGCGCCGGTGAGCAGGACGGTGCCGGTGCGGGGGCGGGTCCGCGGGCGGGTACCGGTCCTGGCCTGGGCGGCGCGGCGCTCGTCCTCCCGGGCGGCCAGTACGGCGGCGAGGGCGCGCGGGGTGCGCTGCTCCAGGATGTCGAGGCCGGTGAGCGGCAGCCCGGTGCGGGTGCGCAGGCGTTCGGCGAGTTGGACGGCGACCAGGGAGTGGCCGCCGAGGGTGAAGAAGTCGCCGTCGGCGGGCGGGGTGGTGCCGAGCAGTTCGCCGAAGGCCGTACGGACGGTGTCGATCGGCCCCTCCCCGGCCGGGCTGCCCCCGGTCGCACCGTCCCCTGCCCGGCTGTCCCCGATCGGGCCCTCCCCCGTCCGGCTGTCCCCGGTCGCGCCGGGGAGCCGGCCGCGGTCGGGGGTGCCGTCGGGGTGCCGGGGGATCCGGTCCAGCAGCGTGACCGCGAGCGGGAGTTCGGCGGCCGGGAGGCGTCGGCGCAGGGCCGCCCTCAGCTGGGCGCCGTTCGGGGCGACCGGCCCGCGGGCCACCGCGTAGGCGAGCGGCGGGCCGTCGGCGCGGTCGACCACGGCCGCCTCGACCACCCCGGGATCGGCCAGCAGGCCCGCCACCACCGGGTGTTCGGCGGCGACCAGCAGGCGGCCGGGCAGCTCGGACAGCGGCCGGTCCGCCTCCTGGGCCACGGCCGCGAGCAGCGCGGCGAAGGCGTCGAGCAGCCGTCCGGCGGTGGTCGCGTCCAGCGCGTCCCGGTCGTGCTGCACCAGGCAGCGCGGCGCCGGACCGTCCTCCACGAGCAGCGCCAGGCCGAACTTGGCGAGCCCCAGGTCGAGTTCGACGCTCTCGGACTCCAGGCCCGGCAGCGTCAGCGGGGCGACGGGCTGGACGAGGTCGCAGCTGACCGACAGCAGCGGGGTGCCGTCCGCGCCCCGGGCGGCCGCGCCGAGCCTCTCGACCACGAGGTCGAAGGGCACGTCGTGCTGCCGCTGGGCGTCGAGCAGTTCGCCGCGCACCGCCGTCAGCAGCTCCGCGAACGTCGGGTCCGCGAACGACGGGCGCCCAGCCGGATCGACCCGCACGGCAAGGGTGTTGACCGCGAGGCCGACGGTGTGCCGCAGGTCGGGCCTGGCCCGGTGGCCGCTGGCGCACCCGAGGACGAGGTCGTTGCCCTGCCCGGTGGCGGCTCGCAGAGCGGCGAACGCGGCGGCCAGGACGACGGTGAACAGGGTGGCACCGTGCCGGGCGCCGAGGCCGCGCAGTCCGTCCAGGACGGCGGGGTCCAGCGGGGCGGCGTGCAGCACGGCCCGGCGCTCGCGGGCCCCGGGCGGGACGGGCCGCAGCAGCGCCGGCGGGCGGGCTCCGGCCAGCCGGGCGGCGAGGGTGTCGGCGGCGGCGGTGAGTTCGGCGTCCCGGGCGCGCTCCTCGCGGGCGTACTCGGCGTACGACGGTCCGGGGAGCGGCAGTTCGGGAGCCGCGCCGTCGCGGGCGGCGGCGTAGAGCGCGGCCAGGTCGGCGGCCAGAACCGGCAACGATCCCCCGTCGACGGCGATGTGATGGATCGTCAGTACCAGCGTGTGGTCCTCCGGCCCGTGCCGCAGCAGCAGGGCGCGCAGCACCGGGCCGGCCGCGAGGTCGAAGGGCCGGGCGGCCTCGGCGGCGAGCCGGTCCGAGGCGGCGGCGTCCGTCCCGGCGTCCACGACCGGCAGCGGCACCGGCGCCACCGGGTCGACCTGCTGGTACGGCTGTTCGCCCCGCCGCGGGTAGCGGGTGCGCAGGACGGCGTGCCGTTCGGTGAGCCCGGTGATCGCGGCGGCGAGGGCGGCCCGGTCGAGCGGGCCGCGCAGCCGGGCGGCGATCGGGACGTTGTAGAGGGCGCCGCCCTGGCCGAGGTGGTCCATCAGCCACATGCGCTGCTGGGCGTGCGAGAGCGGGGCCGGTCCGTCGTCGGGCACGGCCTGGCGCCGCGGCGGAGTGGCAGCGGCGCTGCGCCGGCTGCGGGCGCGGCGCAGCAGGTCGGCCTGGTCCACGGCGCTCATCGGCCCGCTCCCGGGGTGTCGTCCGAGCCGGCCGGGCCCTCGGGGGCCGCCGGATCCCCGGCGCCGTCCGGCCCGTCGGCTTCGCGCAGCGCTCGTTCGAGCAGTTCCGCCTGTCCGGCGACGGTCGGGTGGCCGAGGAAGTCGGCGAGCGACAGCTCGACCCCGAGGTCCTCGCGCAGGTCGTCCACGACCCACATGGCGAGCAGCGAGTGCCCGCCCTCGGCGAGGAAGTCGGCGGCCGGGTCGGTGATCGGGCGTTCCAGGCCGCGGCTCCAGGCCTCGGCGACGACCTGCTGGATCGGGGTGAGCGCGCCGGCCCCGGAGGGGCGCTGGCCGGCCGGTTCGTCGGCGGCCAGCGCCCGCCGGTCCACCTTGCCGGTGCCGGTCAGTGGCAGGGCGTCGAGCACGGTCCACGCGGTGGGCACCAGGTGGGCGGGCAGCCGATCGGCGAGCCGGGCGCGCAGCGTGTCGACGGCCTGGCCGGCGCCCTCGGTGAGGACGAGGCATGCGGTGAGGGCGGCGTCGGTCTGCCCGGCCCGGCGGACGACGACCGCCGCCTCGGCGACCTCGGGGAGCTGCAGCAGCGCGTGTTCGACCTCGCCCGGTTCGATCCGGAAGCCGCGCAGCTTGACCTGCTCGTCCGTCCGGCCGTGGAACTCCAGGGTGCCGTCGGGGAGTCGGCGGGCGAGGTCGCCGCTTCGGTAGGCGCGTCCGACGCCGGGCAGCTCGCGGAAGCGCTCGGCGGTCAGCTCGGGGCGGTTCAGGTAGCCCTGGGCGAGGCGCTCCCCGGCGATCCACAGTTCGCCGACGGTGCCCGGCGGCACCGGGGCGAGCTGCTCGTCCAGGACCAGGGCGCGGGCCCCGCCGAACGTCCGGCCGATCGGGATGGCGCCGGCGCAGTCGGCCCGGGTGACCCGGTGCAGGGTGGTGAAGGTGGTCGCCTCGGTGGGCCCGTAGACGTTGACCAGTTCGAGCCACGGGAAGGCGCGCAGCACGGCGCCCGCGTGCTCGGGCGACAGCACCTCGCCGCCGACCGCCACGGTGCGCAGCACGCCGAAGATCCGGGACTGCCGGGCGGCCAGGTGGTGGAAGAGCGCGCTGGTGAGCAGCAGGGTGGTGACGCCGAACCGCTCGACGTCGCGGCCGAGTTCCTCGGCGGTGGGCCGGTCGGCCGGGGAGACGGCGACGGCGGCGCCGCGGGCCAGCGGGGCCCACAGTTCGAAGGTGGAGGCGTCGAAGGTGACGGCGGAGTGGAAGAGCACCCGGTCGCGCGGGCCGAGGGCGATGGCGTCCGGGGCGGTGACCAGGTCGGCGACGGCGCCGTGCGGGACGAGCACACCCTTGGCGCGGCCGGTGGAGCCGGAGGTGTAGAAGACCAGGGCCGGCGCGGCCGGGTCGGCGGCGTCGGGCGTCACCGGCCCGGTGGCGTCGGTGCCGTGGTCGGTCAGGACGAGGGTCTGCTCCTCGGTGAGCCCGGCTTCGGCGAGCAGGGCCTTGTCACCGAGGACGAGCCGCACACCGGCGTCGGAGGTCATCTCGGCGATGCGCGGGCGCGGGTAGGCGGGGTCGAGCGGCAGGACGTGGGCGCCGGTGCGCCAGATCGCGAGCTGGGCGACGACCAGGCGGGTGGAGCGGGCGCAGAGCAGGCCGACGGCGCTGCCGGGGCCTATCCCCCGGGCGGTCAGCACGGCGGACAACTGCACTGCGGCGTCGACGAGTTCGCGATAGGTGAGGATGGTGGAGCCGTCGGTCACGGCGAGCGCGTCAGGCTGCCGTTCGGCCTGCCGGGCGATCAGCGCGGGCAGGGTCGCGGTGGTCATGGTGGTTCCCTTCCGGGCGCCCCGGCGCAGGGCCGGGGCGCCCCAGTGAGGAGGTGCGGGCGGAGTCGGTCGGGGCTCAGGCGGTCGCGGCCGAGGCGGCGACCCGTTCCTCGACCAGTCGGGCGACGGCCCGCAGGTCCGGCTGGCGCAGCACGAGGGGCGCGCGCAGCCGGATCCCGTACTCGCTCTCCAGCGCCTCCAGCAGTCGTGCGGCCGCGAGCGAGTTGCCGCCCGAGGCCAGGAAGTTGTCGGCGGGCCCGACGTCGGCGCGGCCGATCAGCTCGCGGCAGAGCTTGAGCACGGTGCGCTCGACGGGGGTGTCGCCCTCCTCGCCGACCGGCTCCGGCTGTTCGGCGGCCAGCAGCGCGTGGCGGTCGACCTTGCCGTTGGCGTCCAGCGGGTAGCGCTCCACCAGCCGGACGGCCGACGGGACGGCCTGCTCGGGCAGCCAGGGCCGGACGGCGTCGAGCAGCCGCTCGGGGTCGGCACCGCCGTCCGCGCCGGGCGCGCCGTCCTCGGGCTGGACGAAGGCGAGCAGCCGGACGCCACCGGTGGGCGCCTGTTCGGCGGCGACCACCGCCCGGCGCACCCGCGGGTCGCGCTCGAACGCGGCCTCGACCTCGGCGGGTTCGATCCGCACGCCGCTGACCTTGACCTGGTCGTCCAGGCGGCCGTGGAACTCCAGCACCCCGTCGGGGCGCATGACGACCCGGTCGCCGGTGCGGTAGACGCGGTCGGTGCCGTCCACGCCCTCGGGCGCGCCGACGAAGCGGCGGGCGGTCAGCTCCGGGTCGAGGTACCCGGCGGCCAGGCCCCGGCCGCCGATCCGCAGCTCTCCGGCGACGCCGCGCGGCACCGGCCGGCCGTCCTCGTCGGTGACCAGCACGACCGCGCCCGCGATCGGCAGCCCGATCGGCGGGGCGCCGGCGCCGTGGTCGGCGCCGGGGGCCATGGTGTGCACGGTGGTGGTGACGGTGGCCTCGGCGGGGCCGTAGGCGTTGTGCACGGCCGCGGTGACGTCCGGCCCGGGGGCGCGGCGGAGCCGGTCGCCACCGATGGTGAGGTGGCGCAGCGCCGAGCCGGCGGGCCAGGGCCGGCCCAGGACGGGTTCGGCCAGCGGGGTGGGCAGCACGGCCACGGTGATTCCGGCCTCGCACCACCAGTCGGTGAGCGCGCCGGAGTCCCAGCGGACGGCCTCGGGGGCGACGACCAGGGCGGCGCCGGAGGTGAGGCCGGCCCACAGCTCCATCACGTGCGGGTCGAAGGCGACGCCGATGAGCAGGCTGTGCCGCTCGCCGGGGCCGAGGCCGGTCAGTTCGCGGTACCAGTGCAGCAGCGCGCCGAGCGCGGGCTCGGTGACGGCGACGGCCTTCGGGGTGCCGGTGGAGCCGGAGGTGAGCACCGCGTAGTGGGTGCCGGCGGGGACGCGCACCTGCTCGCCGGGGGCCAGGGCGGCCACCACGCCGCCGGTGGGCAGGTCCAGCGGCAGCCGGTCGCCGCCGGGCGGCAGCAGGTCCGGCTCGCCGATCAGGCACGCCGGGCGCAGCTGCTCGGCGACGGCCCGCAGCCGGTGCTCGCCGGGGCGCGGGCCGAGCGGCAGGTGGACGGCGCCGAGCTTGGCGGCGGCCAGGGTGACGGCCACCAGGTCCACCGAGTGGCCGAGGCAGACGCCGAGGAGGTCACCGGGGCCGACCCTGTCGCGCAGGGCCTCGGCGGTTCTGTCGGCGAGGTGGTCGAGTTCGGCGTAGCTGTAGGTCCGTTCGCCGTCGATCAGGGCGGGGGCGTCCGGGGTGCGGTGCGCCCAGGCGGTGAACAGGTCGAGGACCGCGCCGTCCTGGTGCGGACGGCCGTATCCGATGCTCGGGGAATCCATCGTGGTCTCCAAAGTCATGACGAACCGTCAGTTCAGGCCCATGGAACGGGCGATGATCACCTTCTGCACCTCGGAGGTGCCCTCGATGATCGTGGTCATCCGCACGTAGCGGTACAGGAACTCCAGCGGGTGCCCGCGCACCCAGCCGGTGGCGCCGTGCACCTGGAGCGAGCGGTCCACCGCGCGCACGGCGGTCTCGGACGCGGTGAGCTTGGCGAGCGCGGCGTTCTCGGGCGACTCGGTGCCCTCGTCGACCAGCCGGGCGCAGGCAAGGGTGAGCAGCTTGGAGGCCTCGACCTCGGCCCGGGTGGACACCAGGTGCTCCTGGACGTGCTGGTACTCGCCGATCACCCGGCCGAAGGCGCGCCGGTCCTTGGCGTACTCGACGCCGACGCGCAGCGCGTACTCGGCGATGCCGTTGCACATCGCGGCGACCACCAGCCGGCCGCGGGAGAGGCTGTCGATGGCGAGGGCGGTGGCCGCGCCGACGCCCTCCTCGCCGCCGATCACGGCCTCCGGGCCGACGGTGACCCGGTCGAGCAGCAGCTCGAACAGCGGCTCGCCGGACATGCCCTCGTAGCGCTGGCCGATCCGCAGTCCGGGCTGGTCCATCGGCAGCACGAAGGCGGTGGAGCCGCCGGTGGGGCCGGCGCCGTCGCCGAAGTCGGTGGCGGCGACGACCAGCGCGATCCCGGCGTGCTCGGCGTTGCTGACGAAGGTCTTGCGGCCGTTCAGCACCCACCGGTCGCCCTCGCGCACCGCGGTGGTGGTGAGCCGGAAGGCGTCGGAGCCGGCGTGCGGCTCGGTGAGGGCGAGGCAGCGGGTCTGCTCGCCGCGCACCAGCGGGATCAGGTGGCGCTCGACCTGCTCGGGGGTGCCGTTGCGCAGCAGCGGGCTGGGGCCGTCCGAGCCGGCCAGGGCGTACGGTGCGAGGACGCAGCCGCTGCGCCCGGCGGCGTGGTGCAGCAGGACGACGGCGGTGAAGGGCATGCCGGAGCCGCCGAGCTCCTCGGGGTAGTCGCCCGCGTAGAAGCCGAGCGCGGCGGAGCGCTTGCGGACGTAGGTGCGCAGGTCGCCGGGCACCTGGTCGGCGGTCTCCGGCAACTCGGCGGCCAGCGGGACGAGTTCGCGGCGCACGAAGCTCTCGAAGGCCTCGACGAGTTCGCGGTGGCCGTCCTCCAGGACGGCGGAGGGGGCGGTCACTTCTCTCCTCCGGTGAGGACGCGGGCCTGGTCGGCCAGGACGGCGTGGCGGAACAGGGTGCGCAGCGGCGGGCGGCTGCCGAGGTGCGGTTCCAGCTGGGCGGCGAGCTCGGCGGCGAGCAGCGAGTGGCCGCCGACCTCGAAGAAGTGCGAGTCCGCGGTGAAGCGGTCGTGGCCGAGCACGGCGCGCCAGGCGGCGGCGATCAGCTCCTGCCCGGGGTCGGCGAAGGTGCTCGGCGCGGCGGGCGCCTCGGCGGCCTGGTCGGCGCTCGCGTCCGCGAGCCGGGCGAGGGCGGCGCGGTCGGGCTTGCCGCCGGGCAGGGTGGGCATCGCCGCGACGGCGGTCCAGGTCGCCGGAACGAGTCCGCCGGGCAGCCGGCGGGCGAGCGCGTCGTGCAGGGCGGCCTGGTCGGGTCGCTCGGCGCCCTCCAGGAAGCCGATCAGGCGGGGGCCGTTCTGCGGGTCGCTGTGCAGCACCACCGCGCAGGAGCGGCCGCCGAGTTCGGCCGAGGCGGCGGCCTCGATCTCCTCCAGCTCGATCCGGTGGCCGCGCAGCTTGACCTGGTTGTCGGCGCGGCCGAGGAAGCAGAGCCGGCCCTCCAGGTCGCGGTAGCCGCGGTCGCCGGTGCGGTAGACGCGAGCACCGTCGAGCGCGGGGACGGTGACGAAGCGGGCGGCGGTCGGCTCCGGCAGGCCGGGGTAGCCGTCGGCCACCATCGCCCCGCCGACCACGAGTTCGCCGACGCAGCCGGCCGGGAGCGGGCGCAGCGTGTCGTCCAGGACGTGCATCCGTACGCCGTCCAGCTCGGTGCCGAGCGGGACCTCGCCGTCCGCGGCGACGTCGGCGGCGGTCACCTCGTGGACGGTGGAGGTGACGGTGGCCTCGGTGACGCCGTAGGCGTTCAGCACGGTGGTGGCCCCGGCGAGGTCGGCGAGGGCCCGTGCGGGCAGGCGCTCGCCGCCGAGGACGAGCAGCCGGGGAGTCCAGCGGCCGTCGCGCAGCGCCTCGCGCAGGTCCTCGCGGACGGCCAGCAGGTAGCTGGTCGGCAGGTTGGCGACGGTGACGCCGCGGGCGGCCAGGACGGCCACCAGCTCGGGCCCGGTGGGCACCTCGCGCTGCGGCACGACCAGGGCGGCGCCGACGGCGAGGGCGGGCAGCACCTCCTCCAGCGCCACGTCGAAGGACGGCCGGGCGAACAGCAGGACGCGGTCGGCGGGGGTGAGTTCGTACCGGGCGGCGATCGCGGCGACGTACCCGGCGAGCGCCTCGCGGCCGACCTGCACGGGCTTGGGCACCCCGGTGGAGCCGGAGGTGTGGATCAGGTACGCGGCGCCGTCCAGGACGGCGGCGGGCTCGGCCTTCGGGAAGGCCGGGCCGTCCAGCAGTGCCGGGGTGACGCCCTCGGCGGGCAGCGCGAGGGCGCTCTGCCGGGTGGCCAGGACGAGCGCCGGGCTCAGCCGCTCCAGCAGCAGCCCGAGCCGGGCCGCCGGGTCCTCGGTGGACAGCGGCGCGTGGACGGCGCCGAGGCGCAGGCAGGCGAGCAGGGCGACCACGCTGTCGGTGCCGCGCGGCAGGACGGTGGCCACCGGCTGGCCGGGCGTGACCCCGGCGGCGCGCAGGCGCTCGACCAACTCGGTGACGCGGCGGTCGAGTTCGCCGTAGCTGATCCGTTCGCTGCCGGCCAGCAGGGCGAGTGCGGTCGGGTCGTGGGCGGCGGCCGGGTCGAGCAGGGCCGGTGCGCCGGCGGGCGCGGCGCCCGCCCACGCGGTGTCCGTCCGCGCGGCTCCGGCCTGCGCGGCCTCGGACCCGGCCTCGGACGCGGGGGCCAGCTCGGCGATCGGCGCCTGCGGACGGTCGAGGTAGCAGCGCAGCAGCTCCAGCAGCCGCTCGGAGAGCAGCACGGCCTCGGACTCGCGGAACAGGTCCGCGTCGTAGTCCCAGACCAGGGTCATCCCGGCGGCGCCGTGCTTCTCGCCGACCACCCGGCGGTCGTCCGGCAGCAGCACCAGGTCGAGGTCGAAGCGGGTGGTGCCGGTGTTGAAGCCCTCGTACAGCGAGACCTCCAGTCCGGGCGCCTGGACGTCCGGGAGCGCGGCGTCGTGCGCGCTGAACATCACGTTCCACAGCGGGTTGTCGGCGCCGCTGGTGTGCAGGCCCAGGCGGCGGGTCAGCTCCTGCACCGGAAGGTCCTGGTAGGGCAGCGCGCGCATCAGGACGTCGGTCGCCTCGTCGACGGCGTCGGTGCCGGACGCGGCGGGGTCGAGCCGCAGGCGCAGCGGCACGGTGTTCACGAACATGCCGACGGTGCCCTCGAAGCCCTCCGGGCGGTTGCCGACGGCCGTGCCGATCACCATCTCGCGGTGGCCGCTGTGCCGGCGCAGCAGTTCGGCGAGCAGCGCGAGGAGGGTGCTGAACGGGGTGTGGCCGTCCGCGGTGCTGCGCTCGCGCAGCCGCTCGGCCAGGTCGGCGCCGATCGCCTGGCGCAGCTGGCCGCCGCGGTGGCGGCGCTCGACGCCCGGCCGGGCCAGGCCGGGCAGGGCGACCTCGCGCGGCGCGTCGGTCAGCTCGCGGGTCCAGAAGTCGAGGGCGCGCTCGCGGGAGACGTCGGCGGCGGTCCGCGCGTGGTCCTCGTACGAGGGCGCGGCGGGCAGCTCGTAGGGCTCGCCGAGGACCCGGGCGCGGTAGACGGTGAACAGGTCGCGCAGCAGGATCGCGAAGGAGTGGCCGTCGTGGACGAGGTGGTGCTCGACGTGGATCAGCCGGTGGTGGTCCTCGGCGAGCCGGACCAGGTGCCAGCGCAGCACCGGCGCCCGCTCGGTGTCGACCGGCTCCTCGGCCTCGGCGGCCAGCAGCCGGCGGAAGGCCGCCTCCGGGTCCTCCTCGGCGGTGAAGTCGCTGTCGCGCAGCTCCGGGCGGCACCCCTCGGCGACCCGCTGGCCGGGCAGCCCCTCCGGCGTGGGCACCAACTCCAGGCGCAGGCCCGGGTGGTGGTCCAGGACGGCGCCCAGACCGGCGTGCAGGGCGTCCCGGTCGAGGGTGCCCCACAGGTCGAGGACGGCGGTGAAGTTGTAGGCGCGGCTTCCCGGCAGCATCTGCTCGTGCAGCCAGACGATCTCCTGCGACGGAGAGAGTGCGAACATGGGCGGTTCCCTTGTGTGGTGGGCTTTGTCGGCACTGCGGTGGCCGGGGAGCGGGTGTGGGGTGGTCCCGCTGCGGCCGGGTGGCCCGGGGCGCACCGGGGTGTCGGTGCGCCGCGGGGCGGGGCGACCGGGCGCCCGTGCCCGTCGGGGCACGCGCGTCCGGGCGCGGTGGATCCGGCGAGGCGGATCCGGTGTGGGAGTTCGGGCCCGCGGGGTGGGCGCGGGAGGTCGGGCGGGTGGGGGCCCGGGGTACGGGAGGCGCGATGCCCTCTCGGGGCACGCGCGTTCGGGGGTGCTCGGGTGCGGGTGCTCGGGCTCGGCGGCTCAGGCGTGGGTGTGCAGGAGCGGCCGGGCCGGCAGGTGCTGCCGCAGTACGGCGAGCAGGTCGTCGAAGGCGGCGTGGGCGTCGGCCTCGGGGAAGCGGTCGCTGTCCCAGGCGAGTCGGATCAGCAGGTCGTCGCCGTGCGAGGCGGAGACCGCGAGCGGTGCGGCGAGCGGGCGTCCGGCCAGGTGGGTCTCCCGGCCCGGCGTGCCGCCGAGCACCAGCGGCGGGCGGCGGTTCAGGTCCTCCAGGGTGAGCATGGCGTCCAGGGCGCCCGACCACGGCGCCCCGGCGGTACGGGCGGCGCGGACCACCTCGTCGAACGGGGTCCCGGCGTGGTCGAGGTCGTCCCACCAGGCGTCGGCGAGCGCGTCCGGGTCGCTCGTGGCGGTCGGACCGGCCGGGTGCACCAGGGTGTTGAGGAAGCAGCCGAGCGCGGCCGGCGCGCCGGCCGGCCGGCCGCCCCACGGGTAGCCGAGCGCGAGCGCTCCCTCCCCCGGGTAGGTCCGGTGCGCCCGGTGCAGCCGGTGCGCGGCGACGCCGACGGCGTCCAGCAGGGCCGGGAAGACACCGCTGCGCGCCGCGCCCCCGGCGGCGGGCAGCCGCTCGGTGAGCATCCCGGTGGACGCGGCCGCGCCGCCGCCCGCCCCGGTCAGTCCGCCCAGCCGACGGCCCCAGTGGGCCTGCGCGGCGGGCCCGCCGGCGGCGTCCTCGGTGGCCAGTTGGAGCTCCACGGCCTGGCGGTAGTCGGCCAGGGCCTGCGGATCGGGCCCGGCCGCCGCCGGTTCGTCCGTCTCGTACGCCTGGCTGAGTTCGGCGGTGAGCAACCCGAGGGACTGCTCGTCGCAGGCCGCGTGGTCCAGCGCGAGGGCCAGCAGCTCCTCTTCGCCGTCCGGCTCGTGGGCGAACAGCAGGCGCAGCGCGGGCCCGTCGGCGGGCCAGTCCAGCAGGGCTTCGCGCAGCGCCTCGCGGGCCGTGCCGCCGGGGGCGACGGCGATCCGGGCGGCCTCGGCGGAGGGGCCGCCGACCCGCAGGACGGGTGTGCCGCGCACGGCCGCGAAGCTGCCGCACAGCGCGGGGTGGCGGGCGGCGACCGCGGTGGCGGCGCGGGCCAGCCGGTCCTGGTCGAGGGTGCCGCGCGGGTAGGCGAAGAACAGCGGGACGACGTCGGAGCGGCGGAGCGGCGCGAGTCGGCGGGTGATCAGGAACCGCCGCTGAGCTCCGGTCAGCGGGAGCAGCTCCACCGGGGATCGGGCGGCGGCGGAGCGGTACCGGGTGAGGTAGGCGGAGGTGATGCTGGCGTGCACGGGAACGGTCTCCGGTTTCCGGTCGCGGCTCGGCAGGTCAGGGGTGGGTCAGTGGGTGGTGGGGCTCGCGGCGATCCGCTCGACGGCGGGCTCGGCGGCAGCGGTCGCCCCGGTGGCGTCGTTCACGGCGGTGTTCTCCCGGGCGGTGGCGGTTTCCCCGGGGGCCTCGTCCACGGCAGCGGTCTCCCCGGCGGTGGCGTTCGCCTCGCCGGGCGCCTCCTCGGCACCCGGCGCCCCGGCACCCGGCAGCTCGCGCATCCGCCGCAGCGGCGACAGCAGCAGTGGCACGGGCACCAGCAGGAACCCGACCGCGCAGAGCCAGAGTGCGGCGCGCGGCCCGGCCGCGTCGGCGACGATCCCGCCGCCCAGCGCGCCGATCGGCAGCGTGCCCCAGACCAGGAAGCGCATGGTGGCGTTCATCCGGCCGAGCAGTTCGGGCGGGCAGACGCTCTGCCGGAAGCTGACCTGGGCGACGTTGTAGGCGACCGCGCCGAACAGCACCACCCCGGAGGCGAGGCCGAACAGCACCACGGCCGCGCCGCCGCCGGACAGCGGCCACAGCACCGCGAACGGCGCCGTCACCACCGTGGACAGCCAGATCAGCCGGGCCTGCCCGACCCACCGCGCCAGGTGGCCCGCGCACAGCGCGCCGGCCAGCCCGCCGACGGCGGAGGTCGACAGCAGCACGCCGATGGCTCCCGGCGACAGGTCGAGCACCCGTACCCAGAAGACCGTCTGCACGGCCATCAGGACGGCGGCGAACAGGTTGGACACGGCGGTGGCGGTCGCGATCGCCCGCAGCAGCGGGTGCCCGAGCACGAACCGGACGCCCTCCCCCACCTCGGCGCGCAGCGAGCGCCCGGGCGCCGGCTCCGGCCGCGGCTCCTCGACCCGGATCCGGGCGAGCAGCAGCGCGGAGGCCAGGTAGCCGCAGGCGTCGGCCACGATGGCGAGCGGCGCGCCGAGCAGCTGGACCAGCCCGCCACCGAGGCCGGGCCCGGCGATCTGCGCCGAGGAGCGGACCGTCTCCAGCGCCCCGTTGCCGCCGACCAGTTGCTCGCGCGGCAGGACGGCGGGCAGGAAGGACTGGTGGGCGACGTCGAAGAACACCGTCGCGACCCCGGTGACCAGCGCCACCAGGTACAGCTGCGGCATGGTCAGCACCCCGAGCGCCGCGGCGGGCGGGATCGACCCCACCGCCAGGCAGCGCACGACGTCGGCCCGGATCAGCACCGGCAGCTTGCGCATCCGGTCCAGCCAGGCGCCGGCCGGCAGGCCGACCAGCAGGAAGGCAGCGGTCTCGGCGGCGGTCAGCAGACCCACCTCGAACGGGGTGGCGTCCAGCACCACCACCGCCACCAAGGGCAACGCGACCAGGGTGACCTGACTGCCCGTCTGGGCGGCCGCGGCTCCGGTCAACAGGAGCCGGAAGTCGCGGTGGCCGAGCAGACGGGCCTGGCGGGGGCTAGGCATCTCGTTCATCGATGCGACTCTCGGCCACCCATTCGACACGGGGCAAGCACCAGGTCCGTTTCCGGACGAACCGCAGCTCGGCCGGATCCCGCCACTCCCCCGACCGCCTCTTGCGCGTCTCTTACGCCCCCTTATGGACCGGCCGCGGGAGCGGCACCACCGGTCGGTCAAGGCTGCACCGGCCGAGGGGCGTGCGGGCCACCGCCGGTGCCGACCGTCCATTCCGTCGTCCGGTATTCGGACACGGCCATTCCGGCCACCGGACGGCACCAGTCAACTTGGCCGGATCCTGTGGAGTACCGCCCCGCCGTCACCTCATCGTGATATCCGCGTGACGGTGGGCAACCGTCGAAGGGGGCACGACCGGTGTCGCCGCGCCCGCTTCTCAGCCGTCCGCCCGGCGGGTGATCGCGAGGACGGCCATGTCGTCGTCCCGCGGCCCGCCGACCCACCGCTCGACGTCCGCCACCAGCGCGTCCAGCACCGCGCCCGGGCCGGCGAACGGGCCCAGCGGAGCCAGCCCGAGCGCCGGGTCGTAGAACTCGCCCGCGCCGTCCCGGGCCTCGGTCACCCCGTCGGTCACCAGCAGCAGCGTGTACCCGGGCGGGAAGGGCCGGCTCTCCGGGGCGGGCCGGGCCACCCCCAGCACGCCCATCCCCAGGGGCAGCCCCGGGTCGGCCGCGTCCAGCCGCCGCACCGGCGGGTCGAGCCGGTCGGGTGGGCCGGGCGGGCCGGGCGGGCCGGGCGGGCCGGGATCAGCGGTCGACAGGTCCGGGACGACGGTCCGCAAGGACGGCCCCCGACTCGGCACCGACGGGCCCGGGCCCAGCAGGTACGGACCGGGGTGCCCGCAGTCGAGCGTGCGCACCACCCCCTCGCCCGGAGGGAACTCCACCAGCAGCGCCGTGATGAACCCCTCCAGGCGCAGTTCCTCGCTCAACTGGTCGGCCTCCCGGAGCAGCGAGGCCTCCAGGGCGTCCGCGAGCGCCGCAAGGTCCGGCACCCGGTGCGAGTCCTCCCGGAAGGCCCCCAGCAGCACGGACACCGCCCCCACGGCGTGCAGGCCCTTGCCCCGGACGTCCGCGATCAGCGCGCGTACGCCGTACGGGGTGGTCTGCAGCGCGTAGGCGTCCCCGCCGATCAGTGCCTCGTCAAAGGCCGCCTGGTAACAGGCCGCGACGGACAGCTCGCCCACCCGTCCCGGCGGCTCCGGCAGCACCGCCCGCTGCGCCGCCTCCGCCACCGACCGCACCCGCTCCAGCCGCCTCCCCTGCCGGGCCACCACCCGGTTCACCCCGACCCCGAGCAGGGCCGCGAAGGCCGTGTTCACCAGCTCCAGGTAGCCGTCGCCGGTCCCGATCGAGGCGTCCTGGGTGGACAGCACCAGGATCCCCGTCACATTGGCCAACCCGACCGCGATCGTGTCGCGCAGGGTCAGCAGCGCCCCGGACAGCACGGCCGCCGCCGCCAGCAGCGGATCGCCCCAGTAGTCGGACGGATCCAGTGAGTTCCACACCAGCCCGCCGATGATCAACAACCACGGTGCGACCCGCACGTACGGCGGCCACTGCACGGACCTCGGGGGCATCGGCGACCTGGCTTCCGTCTCACCACCATCCGGAAGGGCTTCTTCCGATCGTAGTCACGGGCGCCCGGAACTCGCATGACGGCCGTGAGGGGCGTCCGTAGGCTTCGGGGGCTCCCGTCGCCAGACTTCGGGGCTCCTGTCGCCGCTCCCCGGAGGAGAACCCGGTGTCCATCTTCGCCACCCGACTGCTGTTCGCCGACGACGGCGGACTCGAAACCGCGCCCGCGCCGCGGATCTACCGGGGCTCGCACGTCAACCCCGCCGCCGCCGACCCGCGCGGGGGCTGGCTGGAGCTCGCCGAGATCCCCGACCACTGCCACCCCGACGTCCGGTTCCGTGACGATCCCGAGTCGGCGGGCGGCCGGCCCGTTCCGGTGGAGTACCTCCGACTGGGCCTGGGGCGGCCCGCCGAGAGCACCCCGGCCGACGGCACCCCGCACGACGGCCGTTCGGGCGATGCCGACTCTGACGAGGCGGGCTCGGGCCGGGGCGGTCCGGACGGCGCCAGCGCACAGACGACGGTGATCCTGGACCGCACACAGGTCGAGCTGCTGCACGCCGCCCTCACCGAGTGGCTGGCCGCCCGGTGACCCGCGGCCGCGGCCTCCCGCTCACCCGCCCAGGGCGAACCGCCCGGCCCCCGACCCGGCGAGCAGCCCCTCCGGCACCCGACGGCCGTACGCCACCAGCAGCAGGTGCTCGGCCCGCCCCTCGACGGTGAGCGGGCCCTGCCCGTACGACCAGTCGGCGTCCGTCGCCGCCAACCGGACTCCGTCGAGCCGCGCCCCGAAGAACCGGAGGCTACGGGGGGTGACGGCGTCCAGCAGCGCGGTGGTGCGCGCCACGGGCAGCCGGGCGGGCAGACCGAGCGCCACCGTGATGTCGAGGCCGTGGACGGCATCGTGCGCCAGGGCCGCGATCCGGCCGCCGACCGGCGGGCGCCAGGGGTGGTCGGCGTGCTCGGCCAGGGCGGAGGCGAGTTCGCGCACGGTCAGGGCGGCGGCGTCGCGGCGGGCGATCCGGTCGGCCATGCGGTGGACGTTGCCACCGGAGCGGACCAGTTCCAGGAGGGTGCGCGCCGTCGAGTGCCGGAAGCCGGTGCCCATGTGCGCGACGACCTCTCGCACCCGCCAACCCCCGCACAGCGAGGGCGCGTTCCACTGTTCCGGGGCGAAGGCGGCGAACACCTCGGCGAGTTCACGGCGCTCGGCCGCGATCTGTTCGCGGATCCAGTCGAGCCGCCCGGCGTCCGGGGCCGTCGGCTCACTGCTCCGCGGCAGGCCGTTCCCGGGCACGCTGTTCTCGGGCCCGGCGGTCTCGGGCCCGGCGGTCTCGGGCCCGCTGTTCTCGCTCACGCTGTCATTCGGCACGGTGTTCTTCCGCACGCTGTTCTTCGGCACGCTCTCCATGCGTCCAGCCTGCGGCCGGATCCGGACGCCCGTCCAAGACCGGGATGTTCTGCCGCCTATGATCATGAGTTATGGAACTGCGGCAGCTCCAGTACTTCGTCACCGTCGCCCAGCACGGCAGCTTCACCCGGGCCGCGCAGCTGCTGCACCTGACCCAGCCCGGCGTCAGTTCCCAGATCCGGCAGCTGGAGCGCGAGTTGGGGCACCGGCTGCTCGACCGCTCGGGCCGAACCGTACGCCTCACCCCGGCCGGCGAGGCGGTGCTGCCGCACGCCCGGGCGGCGCTCGCCTCCGCCGCCGCGGCCCGGCGGACGGCGCGGGAGTTCGACGGGCTGCGGCGCGGGCACGTACGGCTGGGCATGGTCGCCGGGGCGGCGTTCACCCCGCCGCCCGGGCTGGGCACGTTCCCCGGCCTGGCCACCACGCTGGCCGCGTTCCGCCAGGAGCACCCCGGCATCGACTTCTCGCTGACCGAGGACACCACCGCGGGGATGCTCGCCGCCCTGCGCGACGGGCGGCTGGACCTCGCCGTGATCGGCCTGCCCACCGCCGCGAGCGGACGCGAGGGCGACGACGGCTGGACGACACTGGCCGGTCTCGGCCTGCACACCGTGCTGGAGGTTCCGCTGGTCGCGGCGTGCCCCACGCACCACCCGCTCTCGACCCTCCCGGGTGACGGCGTCCGGGACGACGCCCTTCCGGTCGCCGCTTTGGCCGGACACGCCCTGGTCAGCACCCCGCGCGGCACCGGCATGCGCACGGCGCTGGAGCACGCCCTGGCCGAGGCGGGCGCGAGCCCGGCCGTCGGCGTCGAGGCCGCCGCCCCACCGCAGTTGGCGGATCTCGCCGCACACGGGCTGGGTGTGGCCGTCCTGCCGGACCCTGGCGCGGTCCCGGGGCTACGGGTCCGCCCGCTGGCGCACCCCGTTCCGTTGGTGCGGATCGCGCTGGCCTGGCCGGGCGAGCGGCCGGCCGAGCCGCCGGCCGCCGCCCTGCTCTCCCATCTGCGGGCCGCCTACCCGGGCCCGGCGGCCCCCCGGCCCCCAGCTGCCGCCGACGCCGCCGCGTCCGCCGCGACCTGCGCGCCGTCACCGATGTGCAGCAGCGCTGCCGCGCCGTCGAGGACCTCCCGGTCGAGCGGGAAGTAGCCCTGGGGCGGTGTGGTGTCGGTGCGGGTACGGCCGGTGGCGGGCAGCCGCGCCTCCGTCAACTTCCATCCAGTGCAGCTCCGTTGCAGGAACGCCTCGTAGGTGTCCGGCGCCGGTTCGCCCAGACCGATCGCTTCGCTGCGCCCCAGGCTCCCGGCGACGAAGGCGTACCGCTCGCCGAGCAGCGCGCCGACGATGCGGCCCGCACTGTTCCAGCCACAGTCCAGCTCCCCCTGCGCCCAGGCGCTCGGGTTCCGCTGCAGGTGCTGGTTGTGCGAGAACACCAGGGTCGGCCCACGCTGCGCCTCCAGCTCGCGGATGTCGAGGAGGTTCTGTGCCATGAGCGCGTCCCGCACGCCGATCAGGCCGCTCAACCGGTCGCTCGGGGTGAGGCCACGGACCGCCGACTGCGCGTGGTAGCGCAGGAGGCCGATGCCCGCGGTCAGCTGCGTCCTGGCCCGGAACCACGCGGCCGGGGAGGTCGCCGCGATCAACTCGGGTGCCCGCGCGTGGAGTCGGAGGAGCAGGTCGTCGGCGAGGCAGCGCAGCCTCCCGGCCTCGGCGGTGGCTCCGGGCGACTGCGCCGGGTCGAGCACCGCCTCGGCCCGGCTCCAGCGCTCGTCCTCGCCGGCCGGTCCGGCGATGTCGAGGTCGTGGCCGCGGCTGGCGCCGTGGTCGCGGTCCAGGTCCAGGTCCAGGCCGCGGTCCAGGTCCAGGCCGCGGTCCAGGTCGCGGCCACGGTCCAGGTCGCGGGCGTGGCCGCGTCCGAGCAGGTAGTCGCGGGCGTGCTCAAGGTAGCTGCGCGGGCTGGGGGCGCTGTAGGTCTCGGTCGGGGCGTCGAAGCCGTGGAAGGCCAGCCGCTCCCCCTGCGGTCGGCTACGGTTGAACTCGTGCATCCAGGCGACGAGTTCGCGGTTGGCGCGGAGCTCGCCGAAGCCGTGCGAGAAGCCCTCGGCCATCGCCGTCTCCAGGGTGCCCACACCCTCCCGGACGTAGTCGTCCACGGCGAGGGCAGCCACGCGGTCGGTTTCGAGGGCGATCGACCGGAAGCCCCGGTCGACCAGCCGGGCGAACAGTTCGTTGCGGACCCATCCGAAGGCCGGCTCCTGGTGCGTCGGCTCGCCGAGCCCCAGCAGCTCGCACGACGGGGTGACGAAGTCGTGAATGTCCTGACTCATGGACCTCAAGCGTATCCTTGAAAGATCGGTTGAGACTTTGCCCGAGCCAGCCCGCCGACTGCCAGGAGATCTGCCGCAGGAAGTCTCAAACGGGCCCGAACGGAAGACCACCATGCGCCCCTCCGATCTCGCGCGCGAGCACGGCATCTCGACCCAGGCGGTCCGCAACTACGAGCGCGACGGCTGCCTCCCGCCCGCCGCCCGCACCCCCACCGGCTACCGGATCTACACCGAGCTGCACGCGGCCGCCCTCCGCGCCTTCCTCGCCCTCGTCGCCGCGTACGGGCACCCGCTGGCGGGCCCGGTCATGACCGCCGTCCACGCCGACCGCCTCGACGAGGCCCTGACCACCCTCGACCGCGGCCACGCCCGCATGCTGCGCGACCGGGAGACGCTGGTCGCCGTCCGGGACGCCGTCGGTCACCTCACCTCCGCGGGTGCCACACCCGCCGCACCGTCGACCGCCGCCGACCGTCCGGTCCCGCCCGGTCCGCTCACCATCGGCGACGTCGCGCACCGGCTCGGCGTCACCCCCGCGACCCTGCGCACCTGGGAGGTCTCCGGGATCCTCGCCCCGGCCCGCGACCGCGCCACCGGCCACCGCGTCTACGGCCCGGCCGACGTCCGCGACGCCCAACTCGCCCACCTGCTGCGGCGGGGCGGCTACCCGCTGGACCGCATCGCCGCCGTGGTCCGGCAGATCCGCTCGGCGGGCGGCACCGACGAACTGGCCGCCGCCCTCGACGGCTGGCAGAAACGCCTCACCGACCGGGGTCTCGCCATGCTCACCGCCGCCGCCCGCCTCGGCGACTACCTGAGCCTCCGCGCCGTGCCGGCAACCGGCTTGACCTCAAGGTGACTTGAGGTACGAGAGTGATCCGCATGACCACCGAAGCCACCGGCACCCCGGTTACCGACACCCGCACCGCCGACGTCGACGCGATCGAGCGGATCGTCGCCACCGTCGAACGCACCCAGCGCGCCAAGGACCCCGAGGGCTTCCTCGCGCTGTTCCACCCCGACGCCCTCTGGACGACCGCCCACGGCAAGGTCCTCCTCGGCCTCGACGCGATCGCCGAGTTCACCCGCGCCGTCCTGCCCGCCGCGACCTGGGACGGCGAGGTCACCTACGAGGTGGCACACGTCCGCTTCCTGCGCCCCGACGTGGCGGCCGTCAAGGTGCGCCAGGTCTACCACTCCGCGGCGGGCGACTCCGAAGGTTCCCCGCTCTACGTCATGACCAGGCAGGACGACGGACGATGGCTCCTGCACGCCTGCCAGAACACCGAGGTGAGGCCCGCCTGAGGCCCGGCTCCCCGCCCGGGCCGCCCGGATCGGTCCGGGTGGATCGGTCCGGGTGGATCGGCTCGCACGGGTCGGCGCCGGCGGATCGGCTCGGACGGGTCAGCCGACGCGGCTGAGCCGGGCGGGGCGTGCGGCCACCCCGTCGGCGAGCACGGCCGGCTCGTCCTGGTCGGCCCGCTCGGGACCGGCGAGCAGGATGGAGCGCTGGAGGCGGCGCAGGGCGGCGGACGGTTCCATGCCCAACTCCCGTACCAGGGTGTTCCGCAGGCGCTGGTAGGCCTCCAGGGCCTCGCCGCGCCGTCCGGAGCGGTGCAGGGCGATCATGTACTGACCGTGCAGGCTCTCGTGGGTGCGGTAGCGGTCGACCAGGACGGTGAGTTCGGCGAGCAGCACGCGGTGCCGCCCGAGCCGCAGGTCCGCCTCGATCCGCTGGTCCAGCGCGCAGAGCCGGGTCTCCTCCAACCGCTTGGCCTCGACGGCGAGTTGGCCGCCGACCGGGATGTCCGCGAAGGCCGGTCCGCGCCACAGCGCGAGGGCCTCGCCCAACTGGCGGGCGGCGAGCGGATAGTCGCCGGCGTCCATGGCGCGGTAGCCGTGCCCGGCGAGGCGGTCGAACTCCCGGAGGTCGACGAGCCCGCCGCCGCTGTTCAGCATGTAGCCGCCGACCGAGGTGACCAGGACGTCCTTCGCGCAGGACGCCCCCGGACCGCCGTCCCCCTGGGCGAGCGCCCGGTCGATGAGGTCACGCAGTTGGAGGACGTACGTCTGCACGGTGGTGCGCGCACTGCGCGGCGGGCGGCCGCACCACAGCTCCTCGGCAAGGACACCGGCGGGCACGACCTGGTCGGCCCGTAACGCCAGCAGGGCGAGCACCTGCCGCGGCTTCGGGGCGGTCGGCACCACCGACACCCCGGACAGTTGGACCCCCAAGGCCCCCAGCACCCGGATTTCCACGACGACCACCCCAAATCCAGACGGATCGGCGACCCCGACGGCCACCGGCCGGGCGGGTGCTCCGCTGCTCGATCAAGGCCCCGCGATGCTGCGCGGAGGGATCGGTTGAGCACCCGACGCCTATCCAAAAACAGGACGGACGGTTTGTCAATACAAAACCGAACGCGCTGTTTGTTTTTGCGCGGAGGAGTCGCCCCTGGACCGGGCCGACGGGCCGACGCGGGTAGACCGGCAGACCGGCCGAGACACGGAACCGGGGAAACGGAACCGGGGAAACGGAACCGGGGAAACGGCGCCGGGGAAACGGCGCCGGGGAAACGGCGCCGGCGGCACAGAACCGGGCAGCGGAACCCGGGCGGTCAGCGCGAGGCGACCCCGCCGACGCCCGCCCCGGCGGCCGCACCCCGGCCGGCGCCACCCCCACCGGACTCCACCGGCTCCGCCGTCCGGGCCGCCTCCAGCTCGGCCACCACCCGGCCGCCCCGGTCCACGCCCAGGTCGAGGGTGGCGAGCACGCCGGGCACGGCGATGCTCGGCATCAGGTGCTGGTACAGCACCGCGACCCGGCGTTCCAGGTCGGCC
The DNA here is from genome assembly GCF_055600605.1 of Kitasatospora sp. NPDC038210. Classification (NCBI taxonomy): domain Bacteria; kingdom Bacillati; phylum Actinomycetota; class Actinomycetes; order Kitasatosporales; family Streptomycetaceae; genus Kitasatospora; species Kitasatospora sp. NPDC038210. The sequence goes on from NZ_JBVJYK010000037.1 coordinate 36,467, forward strand.
CGGCCGGACATCTTCTGGGACTGGATCTGCACGCCCGTCCAGGCCCCGGTCACCAGCCACGCCGTCTCGGCCGGCACCACCTGCGGCAGCAGTTCGCCTCGCTCGCGGGCCGCCGTCAGCACGCTCTCGGCCCGCTCGATCCACCCGGGCGCGGCACCGCCGCTGAAGTCGCCGAACACGTCCTGACCGAGGGAGAGCCGCGCGCCCGCGCTCAACAGCGGGTCACGCGGCATGAGATGGGCGACCACCATCCCGAGGTCCACGAACTCCTGCAGCTTGCAGTGCCGTTCGGGGATCTCGTCGCGGCCGAACTGCTCCTCCACGACCCCCTGCGCGAGCTCCCGCTTCGACGCGAAGTGGAAGTACACCGCACCGCGGGTCACGCCGGCGCGGGCGACGACCTCGCCGATCGTCGCCCCCTCGTACCCGTACTCGTCGAAGACCGACGCCGCCGCCTCCAGGATCAGCCGACGCGTCCGGACCGCCCGTTCCTGCCGCACCATCGCTACCACCCCACCCGAAACGCTCGGCAAACAAAACCAAACACCCCGCATCTTACCCGCCCGCCCCCGAGGCGATCCCTGCGTGCCAGGTCACATAGGGCGGTCTTTGAGCGAGGAAAAACCGCGTGGACGGTATGGGTCGACCAGGTGGCCAGGACCCCCACCGAAGGGCTTCCAACCGGAACAGCAGCTCCTACTTGCAGCCGCCATACCCACGGGGAGGCACCTCATGATAATGAACCCGTCAAGTCTGAGCCCCGAAATCGCCGCAGGTCAACGGACATTCACCAACCCCACACAGCCCGCGGAACGGTTCAGACCTCTGCCGGGGGTATCCGAACGACCCCGCTCGGCCGCCGACGAACCTTTGTTCTGTTGCCTTGAAAAGCAAACCGGTAGGTACGTATCTTACGAGCCCTGAGCAGCCCACCCCGCCCGTTACGGCCTTTCGGAGCGCTCCCCATGACTCTGCTTGCCTTCCGCACGCCTGCCGCCGGCCTCACCTCGGCCGAGGCCCCCGGGGCCGTCCCCGGCCAGGGCCCGGACGCCGGCCCGGCACCCCGTCTGACCAGCACCGTCGCCAAGGAGTACGTCCACCGGGCCTGCCATGCCGAGGTCTTCCTCACCGGCAGCGAGCAGCTGAACGAGACCACCTTCGCGGTCTCCGCGCAATGGCCCCGGGCGCACACGTTCTTCAGCACCCCCGACGGTACCCGGCACGACCCGATCCAGGCTGCTGAAACGATCCGCCAGGCCGGGCTCTACCTCGCCCACACCCGGTTCGGCGTTCCGCTCGACCACAAGTTCATGATGTGGAACCTCGACTACACCACCCGCCCGCGCCAGCTGCTGATCGGTGCGAAGCCCACCGACCTCACCATCGAGGCGAAGCTCGTCGCCGAGCCGCGCCGCACCCGCAACACCGTCGACTTCACCTTCAGCGCGGTCGTCCGGCGCGGGCCGCAGCTGGCCGCCACCGGCTACGCCCGCTTCACCACCGTCCCGGGCTCGACCTACGAGCGGCTTCGCCGGGGTCGTGTCGACGTCGACACGCTGCCGGTGCCCGGCACCACCGCCGAGCCGCTGCCGCCGGCCCGGGTCGGCCGGCTCCGCCCCTGCGACGTCGTCCTCACTCCGGCCGGTGCGCCCGGCACCTGGCACCTCACCCCCGACTTCTGGCACCCGATCCTCTTCGACCACGCCAACGACCACATCCCCGGCATGGTCCTGCTGGAAGCGGCCCGCCAGGCGACCAACGCGCTGGCCAGCCCGGTCACCGTCACGCCGACCGCCGCGGCCACCACCTTCCACCGGTACGCCGAGCACGACGCGCCCACCCTCATCACCGCCCGGCACACCCCCGGCGAGGACCCGGACGCGCTCACCACGACCGTGACCGGCCACCAGCACGGCGAGCCGATCTTCACCACCGTCCTCACCGGACACCCGGACCACCGCTGAGTCGACGCGCACCGCCCACCGCCGCACCGAAGCGGGCAGCCGGTGCGGCGAGGGCAGCCGGTACGGCCCCACCGCCTGAACGTCCCCTCCCCGCGAACGTCCCGCACCGCCGCGACGGCCCGCCCGACCTCCCCGGTCCGGCGGGCCGACCCGCTCGGGGCAGCGCGCGTCAGCGGGGGCCGATCCCGGCCGGAACGGAGGCCCGCGCGGACGGCCCCCGGCCGGGACGCAGGCCGGCGGGACGGGCCTCGGCGGGAACGGCAGCCGGCCGGCGAGCTACGGCAGGGAACCCCGACCGGAACGCACCACCCCCGGGCTGGCACCGGAGCGAACACCTGCGCGAGGATGTCAGCCCTTGGATCCACTGCCACCGGGGAGCACGCAGTGAGTGAAGTCGCTTCGCACCAGCACGAATTGATCAAACTGACGGACCGTCCGGGCGCCGCCGACGCCCGCGGATGCGACGGGCGTACCGGCGGCCGCGACGTCCGGGTCCGGGTGCTCGGGCGGCACGCGCCGGGCTCCCTGCGCGGGCACGACTGGCTGGACTGCGAGATCACCGTCACGGCCGACACCGTGCGCGGACGCTTCACCACCGTGGTGACCGATCGCCATCTTCGGCGCTGGGAAACGGCGTTGGACCGGCTTCGCCAGGGGTTCGCGGTCCGCTGGCTGAACGAGGAGCACGGCCCGGAACTGCGGATAGAACCCGGGCGGCCGGGCGGGCTGTGGGTGACCGTCTCGGACACCGAGGAGTCCGGCGTCACGCTCCGGGTCGCCCTCTCCCCCGCCCCCGGCTGGCTGGAAGAGCAGCACGCCCTGCTCGAACTCGTCCGGAACGCCTATCCGACCGAGGTGATCGAGGCCGCTCCCGGCGTCCACGCGGAGCGGCGCGGGACGCCGGCCGTCGAGGGCTGAGTGGCCGTCAACCCGCTTTCCCGACGTGCTACCCGGCGTTCTTCTCGGCCGTGGTCCCGGCGGGCTCTTCGGCTGTGGTCCCGGCGGGCTCGTCGGTTGCAGTCCCGGCAGGCTCGTCGGTTGTAGTCCCGGCGGGCTTCGCGAGGCGGCCGAGGGAGCGGTCGGGCAGGGTGAGGAGGAACAGCAGGGCCGCCGCACCGAGCATGAACAGCGCGAGGCCGTGCAGGCCTTCCGTGGTGGCACCGTGCGGGAAGACGGCGGCGTTCGCCGCGGAGGCGGCCATCGCACCGAGGTACATGAAGGTGCGCAGCAGCCCGGCCGCGGAGCCGATGGCGGCCGGCTCGGCCTGGTGGTAGAGGGCGGTCTGGGTGCCGAGCCCGATCAGCCCCTGCGGGATGCCCGCCAGCACGCCGATCGCGATCAGCAGCCCGGCCGGGCTGTCCGCGTGCACCGACGACAGGGCGGCACAGGCGGCGATCTGGCACGCCGCACCGACCAGGAGCTTGCCGCGGACAGCCGGGCTGCGGCCGGTGAGGCCGGACACGGCGAGGGCCGTGAGCGAGAGCGGCAACAGGACCAGTCCGGCGCCGGTGGCGGACAGGCCGCGGCCCTCCTCAAGCCACTGGGTGTATCCGTAGAGGAAGGCGTAGCCGGCGGTGTAGCCGAGGAGTTGGCGCAGATACGTGGCGATCAGCGGCCGGTTGCCGGCGAGCGCCCGCAGGTCGATGAAGGGGGTGCGGGCCCGCGTCTCGCGGACGGCGAAGCCGGCGGCGGCGAGGAGGGCCAGCACGGGCAGGTACCAGAGCGCCGGGCTCGGCCTCATCAGGAACAGCATCAACGAGACCAGCAGGACGGCGAACAGCGCGATCCCGCTGCGGTCGAGGCGGTCGGGCTGACCGGTGTGGTCGGGCTGACCGGTGTGGTCGGGCCGGCCGGTACGGTCGGCACGGTCGGCACGGTCGGCACGGTCGGTACGGTCGGGCTGGTTCTGCGGGGCGCGGTGTTCAGCGGCGACGGGCAGCCGGGCCGCACCCAGCGCCAGACAGGCGAGCGAGAGCGGCACGTTGACGAGGAAGACCGTCCGCCAGCCGCCGACGCCGATCAGCAGGCCGCCGAGGGTCGGACCGATCACGGCGACGGTCTGGTTGGCGACGGCGAGCGCGGTCAGCACCCCGGTGGGGCCGGACCTCCCGGTCCGCTCGGCCTCGCTGCGGGTGAGGTGCATCGCGGCGGGGTAGGCCGCCGAGGTGCCCAGGCCGAGCAGTACCCGGGCGGCGATCAGCAGACCGAGGGACGGGGCGAGCGCGCCGAGGAGTCCGGCCGCGCCGACCAGCGCGGTCCCGGCGAGGTAGAGGCGGCGCGGGCCGTGGGTGTCCACCAGACGCCCGATCACCGGCTGTCCGACGGCCGTGGCGAGGTAGAGGCCGGTGACCAGCCAGGCGGTCTCGGCGGGCGGGGCCCCGAAGGCTGCGCCGACCGGCACCAGGGCGACCGCGATCATCGAGGAGTTGATCGGGTTGAGCACCGAGCCGAGCACCATCGGCGCGATCAGCCGTCGGTCGAACGCGCTGTTCGGAGCGGGCGCGCGGCGACGGCCCATCCGAAGGCGGCCCACCCGAAGGCGGTCGGCCCGTAGACGGCCGGCCAAGCCGCTGGCCCCGCGGCGGACTCCGCGACGAATCCCGCGGCGGGCCGGGCGGGTGGCCGGGCCGGTCATCGCTGGTTCAGCCGGTCGATCAGGGCGAGCGCGGCCAGGACGGTGGCGCGTTCGGCCTCGTCGTACTGCTCCTCCAGCGCCCGGGCCAGCCACTCCTCGCGCGCCTGTCGACTGTCCGCGATCCGGGCCAGACCGGCCCCGGTGAGGCTGACCAGCAGGCGCCGCCCGTCCTCGGGATCGGGCCGTCGCCCGATCAGGCCGTGCTGTTCGAGCACGGCGAGGCTGGCGGCCATGGACTGCGGCCGGACCCGCTCGGCGGCGGCCAGCGCACTGGCGGAGGCCGGGCCGTCGTTGATCAGCCGGCTCAGCACGGCGGTCTGGGAGGGGGTGAGGTCGCCGGTTCCGTCGGCCTCCCGGAGGGTGCGGCGCAGCCGGCTGAACACGGCGCGCAGCTCCCGGGCAGCCAGGGCCGCGGAGTCACCGGGGACGGCGGAGTCACCAGCGGCCACGGCGGCCGCGGGAACAGGGCGGGTCTCTCGCTTCTCGGTCATGCTTCCACGGTAGTTTTCATCAGTCTGGACTGTCCAGTCTGGACTGATGGTTTTCCTCTTGTCCGGCTACGGGGACGGCTCCGTCCGGCAGCCCGGAATAATGGCGGTATGACCGATGAACAGCTCCGCGTCGTCCTCGCCGAGGACTCGGTGATCCTCCGGGACGGGATGGTCGAACTGCTCACCGCGCGCGGCTGCGCGGTGGTCGCCACCGCCGGTACGGCGCCCGAGCTGGTCGCCGCCGTGACCGAGCACCGGCCCGACGTGGCCGTGGTGGACATCCGGATGCCGCCGACCCACACCGACGAAGGGATCCGGGCGGCCGTCGAGATCCGCGCCACCACGCCCGAGGTCGGGATCCTGGTCTTCAGCCAGCACGTCGAGACCGTCTGGGCGGCCCGGTTGCTGGCCGACGGCGCCGCCGGCATCGGCTACCTGCTCAAGGAACGGGTGGCCCGCACCTCCCAGTTCGTGGACGCGCTGCACCGGGTCGCCGCGGGCGGCACCGCCCTCGACCCGGAGATCGTCAACGGGCTGATCGGCGGCCGGCGGCGCAGCCCGGTGGACGCGCTCACCCCGCGCGAGCGGGAAGTACTGGAGCTGATGGCGCAGGGCCACTCCAACCGCTCGATCGCCGCGCAGCTCGTGGTGTCGGAGCGGGCGGTGGAGAAGCACGTCGCCGCCGTGTTCACCAAGTTCGACCTGCCTGCGACCGACACCGACAACCGACGGGTCAAGGCCGTACTCGCCTACCTCGCGGAGAGCGGCGCCTCGTGAAACCGGGCTTGCAGGCTGCGCATGAGTGCGCCTCATGAGCAACGCTCATGGGTGCTCCTCATGAAGTCCTCTCATGTCGAGGGCCCATGAAGACCTCTCATGGGCACGTCGACCCATGAACGCAGCTCATGGCCGACCCCATGAGAGGAGCTCATGGCCCGCCCCATGAGCTCCTCTCATGCCCCCGCCCCCACCCCTGATGGCTCCAACCGCTCCGACGGCCCATGAGAGTCCGTCACAGCCTGTCGGGCAACACGGCGCTGACCACGGTCGGCCCGCCCGGGGGGCTGTCCACCCGCAGCACGCCGTCCACCGCGGCGAGCCGTTCGGCCAGGCCCGCGAGACCGCTGCCCGTGCCGATCGCGGCGCCGCCGCGGCCGTCGTCGCGCACGGTCAGCCGGACCCTCCCGTCGACGGCGCTCGCGGTCAGTTCCGCCGATCGCGCGCCACTGTGCTTGGCCACGTTGGTCAGCAGCTCGGCCGCACAGAAGTAGACGGCCCGTTCGATCACCTCGACCGGCCGTTCCCGCAGGTCCAGCCGGAGCGTGACGGGCACCGGCGAGGTCGCGGTGAGCCCGGGCAGCGCCTCGGCCAACCCGCCGTCCAGTGCCACGGGGTGGATGCCCCGGGTGAGGCGGCGCAGGCCCGTGATGGTGTCGTCGGTCTGCCCGCGGGCCCGGTCGACCAGGGTGCGCAGTCGTCCGAGGTCGGGCTCGGCCGGGTCGGCGAGGGCGTCGTCGGCCAGTGAGAGGGTGATGGCGAGCGCGACCAACTGCGCCTGGGTGCCGTCGTGCAGGTCGCGTTCCAGGCGCCGCAGCCGGTCGCTGTTCTCGGTCAGCAGGGTGGCCCGTGCGCTCTCCAGTTCGCGTACCCGCTGCTGCGAGCGCACCGGGCCGAGCAGCGTCCGGGCGAGCGCCCGGTTGGCCCGGCTCAGGGCCCGCAGCACGGCGGGTACGGCGGCCAGCAGTGCGAGGCCGACCGGGATCGCCAGCACGTCCGACCAGCCGACCGGTCTCGGACCGGGCTCCGCCAGCCGTACCCAGAGGGGGAAGCCGACCAACCAGACGCCGCCGAGCGGCAGCCCGACCGCGGCCAGGAAGCCGAGCACTCCCACCGGCAGCCGTAGGAAGAGGTAGAGCAGCACCCGCCAGGCCACCGGGTCGGTCAGCACGATCCGGCCGCGGGCGATCAGCCCGGACGGGCGCGCCAGCGGCGGCGGCCCGGGCACCGTCTCGTCGAGCAGCCACTCGACCAGCCACCGGTGCATCCGGCCGATCCGTCGGGCCCCGAGCAGCGCGGCCGCCAGGAACGGCAGTCCCAGCACGGTGAGCGAGAGCAGCACCCCCGCGTAGAGGACGGCGACCGCGTAGACGCCGCCGAGCACCCCGAGCGGCAGCCCGAGGACGGCGAACGCCACCTCGTCACCGCGCACCGCCAGGAACCGCCGCCGCTCCGCCACCGTCCGCGTCACCGCCGCCCACCGGGCTGCCGCCCACCGCGCCACCGCACCGCCACCCACCGCACCGCCGTTCACCGCGCCACCGCCCACCGCTCTGCCGTCCACCGCACTGCCGTCCACCTCACCGCTCACCCGCCGACCGAGGCAAGCATCCACCAGGCCCCGCCGCAACGTCGCAACTACCGCATCCAGCGGCCTGCACCGGTCTCCTCAGGCCCCGCCGCCCCGCCCGCGCGCCCCCGCCCCCGCCCCCGCGCCGGTCACCTCACCCCCGCTCCCCGCCCGCGGACTCCACGGCCGATCCGCCGCTCGCCCACAGCCCCGTCCCCACGATCCCCGGCACCGTCAGGACCGCCGCGCCCAGCACCACCCAAGCGCACTCCGCGCCCGGCACCACCGGCACCACCGTTCCCCGGACCGCCCGGCTGAACGCCCCGGTGGCCGCGGCGGCCACCGCCGCGCCCAGCAGCACGCCGACCGCCGTGGTCAGCAGTGCCTCCGCCGTGAGCATCCGCAGCAGTTGCCGCCGCGTCGCGCCCACCAGGCGCAGCAGGGCGAACTCCCGGCGCCGGTCGGCAGTCAGCGCGACCAGGGTGTTGACCGTGGAGACCGCCGCGAAGCAGACCAGCAGGCCGAGTTCGGCCTGTCGCAGCCAGATGTCACTGGCCTTGGTGACGCTGGTCGCGGCGCCGGTCGCCCGGGCGACCCGCTCGGCGGTGCTGGTCATGATCAGCATCGTGCCGGAGAGCCCGACCAGCAACGCGACCGGAACCACCGCCGAGGAGAGCCGGGCGGCGTAGCCGCGCAGGTTGGCGTCGGCGAGCCAGCCGGCCCGCGGGAGGAGTGCCCGGACCGGGGCGCCGAGCACCGCGGCCGTCGCCCACGCCGCCGACGGACCCAGCAGGGCGACGGCGACCAGGAGCACCAGCGAACCGAGCAGCGACGCCTGTCCCGCCTTGTCCAGCTCCCCGGCGGGCCTGGTCGCGGCCAGTCGCAGCAGCAGCGCACCGCCCGCCAGCACGGCCACCCCGGCGATCAGCCGCGGCACGCCGGTCCGCCGCGGCACGCCCGTCTCCCCGGTCAGGGCGACGGCCGGTGCGGGCCGGGTGATCCGCCGGGCCGCGACGGCGGTGGCCGCCAGGCCGACCAGCAGCGCCACGCCGAGCGCGACCAGCACGGGCACCGGCGATCCGGGTACGTGCAGACCGGGAGCGGCCATCCCGCGCCGCTGCAGGGCGGAGAGGAAGGACCGGGCGGCGAGGAGGCCCGCTGCGCAGCCGGGGGCGGCGGCCAGCAGGACGGTCGCCAGGACCTGCGCGCGGACCACCCGCCGCACCTGCCGGGGCGTCGCGGCGACGGTGCGTAGCAGGGCCAGGTCGCGGTGCTGCTGACGGACGGTGAAGCCCAGCGCGTTGACCACGACGAACAGCGCGACCAGGACGGCGATCTCACCGAAGGCCGCGGCGATCACCATCACGCCCGGCCCGCTCACCGGTGTCCGTGCCACCGCCGCGGGAGCCGTCGCCTGCGCGGCGACCAGCGAGCCGAAGAGCGTCACCGTCGCCATCGCGAGGAACAGCGCCGCCCCCAGGCCGGCGAAGGCCGCAGGCCGCCGCCGGATCTGCCCGACGGACAGGGCCAACACGGGGCTGCTCGTCCATGCCGTACTCATCGGGCCCATCGTGCTCATCGTGCTCACCCGCCCAACCGGCTGAGCCGCTCGCCGACCTGCGCGGCGGTCGGCCGGAGCAGCTCGTCCACCAGCAGCCCGTCCGCGAGCAGCAGCACCCGGTCCGCGTAACCCGCGGCCACCGGGTCGTGGGTGACCATCACACAGGTCTGCCCGTCCACGTCGACGCCCGCGCGCAGCAGGTCGAGGATGTCGTGCCCGGTCGCCCGGTCGAGCGCACCCGTCGGCTCGTCGGCGAAGAGCACCTGCGGCCGGGCGACCAGCGCCCGGGCGATCGCCACCCGCTGCTGCTGGCCGCCCGACAGCTGTCCGGGCCGGTGCCGCTCGCGTCCGGCCAGTCCGACCCGGGCCAGTGCCTCCCGCACCCGGTCCCGCTCCGGTGGCCGACCGGCCAGCCGCCCGGGCAGTTCGACGTTCTGGGCGACGGTCATCGCCGGCATCAGGTTGAAGGCCTGGAAGACGAAGGCCATCCGGGTGCGGCGCAGCTCCGCCAGCCGTCGCTCGGGCAGCCCGGACACCTCGGTGTCGCCCCACCGGACGGTGCCCCGGGTCGGCCGGTCCATCCCGGCCAGGCAGTGCAGCAGGGTCGTCTTGCCCGAGCCCGAGGGCCCCATCACCGCGGTGAACGTCCCCGGCTCGAAGGCCACGGACACCCCGTCCAGTGCCCGTACCGCCGCCGTGCCGCGCCCGTACTCGCGGTACAGGCCCTCCCCGCTCAGTGCCGTGCCCGTCGTCCTGCCGTGCGCCGCCGGGGCGGCGGCTGTCGTCATCCCGTTCATGCCCTCCATCCTGGGCAGCGGGGGCCGGGGGATCGATCGAGCTGGCCCCCGAATCCGGGGTTCGGTTAACCGAACCCCGCAGGCAGGGGGCCGAGGACGGGCGCTACGTGCTCGCCGGCCGGCTCCGGCGCTGCCAGGACGACTCCGGCTGCGGGGCTCCCCGAGCACGTGGCAGGCGAACGGCGGGGTCCTTGCCGAGGACGGCCCAGAACAGGGCGTGGGAGCCCAGGTCCATGGCCCTCGGGCAGGGGTGCCGTCCCGTCGGGCAGCGGGCGGTCCGGGTCGGCGCCCTCCTCGACCAGGAGTTCGGCGAGCGCGTGGTCGAACCCGTCCACGGCGGACCACAGCAGCGGCCGTCCGTCCACGCCGCAGGCGTCGGGATCCGCTCCCGCGTCGAGTGCCGACCGCACCGCGTCGACATCCCGTGCCCGTACTGCCGCCGCCAACAGCCCGTCCGCCGTCATCCGCTCCCCTCGCGCCGTCCCACCACCGCCGCCGCGGACCGCGTCCTCACCGCCGGGGCACTGCCACGCACCCGGCGCACCCTGACCCGGCCGGAGCGGAACGGACCCGCCGATTTCCGCCCCGCGCTCCCCGCCACGCGCCCCACGAGGAATCATGAGCGGGTGACCATCGACCTGCTGCCCGGCCAGGGCGTCCGATTGCCGGAGCCGCTGCCCGAGTTGCCCTTCGGCCTGACCGAGACGGCGGTACGGGCGCTGCTGGCCCCGCACGACGGGCTGCTGCCCGACGGCGTGCGGAACACCTTCGTCTGCGGCACCCGTTGGGCGCTGGCGTTCCAACTGCCCGGAGTGAGCGTCACCCTCTGTTCGGACGACGACAACCGGCTCCGCAGTGTCACGGTCAACCGGAACCCGGGCGACGACCGGCCTGCCTGCCCGGTCGGCTACCTCGGGATCGACCTCCTCGGCTGGCCGGCCCACGAACTGGTAGAGGCGCTGCGCGCCGAGGGCCTGCCGGTGCCCGATCCCACCCGCGGCACCCTCCGCCACGGGCCGCTCCACCTGTGCCGCCACCCCGCCCCGCGCCGACCGTCCGCACCGGGCCGCAAGCCGCGCCACGAGGAGCCGTTCGCCTTCGACTGCGTCTCCTTCCACGTCGACACGTGGACCACGCGAACCGAACCCGCCGAGGCCACCGGATGACGACCCCGCCCCTGCCGCAGCCGACCGGCACGGCCACCGGTCCGCACGACGCCGCCTTCCTCCCCCGTCTGCAGTTCGCCCTGCGGCGGTCCGAGCGGCCGATCACCGCTCCCGTCCCCAAGCTCGGCGGCGACCCCTGCTGGCCGGCCCAGCCCGCCTGGCCGCTCTCGCCCCGCACCGGTGAACCGCTGGTGTTCGTCGGCCAGTTCGCCGTCCCCGGCGAGGACCGGCGGCTCGCCCTCCTCTTCCTCGCGGCGGACGGTGGCCTGGACGGCCCCATGGGCGGGCTCGACCCGGAGTCGGGCGACGCCGTGCTGCTCGTCCAGCCGGGCGGCCGGATCCCGCCCTTCGCCGTCATCGGCCCACCCGGCACCCGCGGCCGTACGCTGTGGCGCCTCGACCCCGCCGGGAATGGGGACGGGGACGGCAAGGGCAACGGCAACGGGACCCCGGTCGAGTTCCACCTCGACCTGGTGCCGCTGCCGGGCGACCTCGACCGGTCGATGGACGAACGTGCCGCCTTCCAACGGCACTTGCGCGGCGAGGGCCCCGAGGTCCGGTTCCCGGACGGTGGCCACGTGCACGACCACGTCGGCGGCCTCCCGTCCTTCCCGAGCGGCCGGGCCGGGGTCCCCGCGCCGTGGCGGTTCTTCTTCGCCCTGTCGGACGCCCCGTACCCGGACGATCCCTACTTCCTCGACTTCGGCCACGGCGACGGCTTCGGCTTCCTCAGTCCGGACGGCCTGGAGGGCCGCTTCCACTGGGACATCCCGTGACCACCCCCGCGACCCTCCTCTCAGCCCCGGGAGTCAGCATGACCACCACCCCCCTGACCGTCGCGGTCCTCGGACCAGGCGGCGTCGGCGGACTGATCGGCGGACTTCTCGCCCGCGACGGGCACCGCGTCGTCTGCCTGGCGGGCGAGCGGACCGCCGCCGTCCTCGCCCGGGACGGACTGCACGTCCGCAGCGGGCAGTTCGGCACGTTCACCGCCGAGGTGGAGGCCGCCGCCGAGCTGTCCGAGCCGGTCGACGCCGTCCTCGTGACCGTCAAGGAGACGGCCCTGGCAGCTTCGCTCGACCGGCTGCCGGCGGACGTGCTCGGCGCCGCGCTCGTGGTGCCGCTGCTCAACGGCCTGGACCACATGGCGGTGCTGCGCGAACGCTACCCGGCCGCCCGGGTCGTGGCCGGCACGATCCGGGTCGAGACCACCCGCACCGCGCCCGGGCGGATCGAGCACACCAGCCCGTTCGCCGCGATCGAACTCGCCGCACCCTCCGGACCCACCGAACCCGCGACGCCCGACGCCTCCGCGACGCCCGACGCCTCCGCGACGTCCGACGAACTCCGCCGATCCGTCGAGGAGTTCACCGAGCAGCTCCGGCACGCCGGCCTGACCGTGACGCTGCGCGAAGACGAGACGGCGATGCTGTGGAGCAAGCTCTCCTTCCTCGCCCCGCTGGCGCTGCTCACCACCCGCCACACGAGTGACGTCGGCACCGTGCGCACCGAGCACCGGCCCGAACTCCTCGCCGCGTTGGACGAGATCACCGCCGTCGCCCGGGCGGTCGGCGCCCCGGCCGACGCGCAGGTCCTGCTCGCGGTGGTCGACCGCGCCCCCGGGGCGATGAGGTCCTCGATGCAGCGGGACGCGGAGGCCGGCCGCCCGACCGAGCTCGACGCGACCGGCGGCGCCGTCCTGCGGGCCGCCGCCGCGCACGGGGTCGCCGTCCCGACGCTCGCCCGCCTGGTCGCCGAGCTGTCGGAGCCCGCCGAACGATGACGGGCCCGCGCCGGGCGCCTCCTGCGGCAGCAGCGGGCGCAACGGGCGCGATCCGGGTAGGAGTCGCGGCATGACGCCCTCCGAACCCGACAGCGCTCCCGCGTGGGACCGCATCGAAGCCTTCCTCCTCGCCCACGACGCCGACCGGATCCCCCACCCCGGCGGCACACTGCTGGCACATCTCCACCGCGTGGCCGGCCTGTTGGCGGACTGGTGCTGCGACCCGGCCGTCCGGGCCGCCGGGCTCTGCCACGCCGCGTACGGGACCGACGGGTTCGACCACGCCCTGCTGGGGCTCGACCGGCGCGGCACCCTGGCCGACCTCGTCGGCCCCCGCGCCGAGGCGCTCGTTCACCTCTACGCGAGCTGCGACCGGGCGGTGGTCTACCCGCGGCTGGGCGTCGACGAACCGGTGGTGTTCCGCGACCGGTTCACCGGGGCCGATCACACGCCGCCGGAAGCGGACCTGCGCGCCTTCCTCGCCCTCACCGTCGCCAATGAACTCGACGTCCTCGCGCACAACGCGGACCTGGCCGCCCGTTACGGACCGGGCCTGTACGAACTCTTCGCCCGCGCCCGCGCCCTGCTGCCGTCCGCCGCCTGGCGGGCCTGCAGCGATCTCCCCGGACGGCACACCACCGCACCTGAGGAGCGGAATTGACGCTTCGTCATGACCGTTTCCCAGGCCCGAGGTTTTGCCAACCGTTCATCCGCCCCGCCGGAACCACCGTACGGCACAACGGCGTTGTCCATGCCGGGAGGGATAGTGACATGACAAGGAAGCCGTACCGTCCGGCCGCCGCCGCTCTCGCGGTGCTCATCGCGGCCCCGTTGTTCACCGCGTGCAACAGCGCCGACCAGGCCATCGACTGCGGGAAGCGCGCGGTCAGCCTCGCCGGCGACGTCCAGGACCTCACGGACGCGGCGTCCAACGTCGGCCAGATCGCCGACGACGAGCGCCGCCGGCGCACCGTCGACGCACTGAAGAAGGTCGTCGACGATGCCAAGAAGATCCGCCACGACGGCGGGGACAAGCTCGATGCCGCCGCCGACAAGCTCTCCAAGGCCGTCTCCGATGCCATCGACAAGGTCAACGACAACAAGCAGCCCGACTTCGGCGCGATCACCAGCGCCGCCGCCGACGTGACCAAGGCCTGCGCCGGGGCCTGACCACCCCGGTCGTCCTGACCCCCTGACCGTCCGAGTGCACCGCGCGCCCCACCGGTACGATCCACCGCTCCCGGCCCGGCCCGGCTCCGGGCCGGGAGCACCCGGCACCACCGGCCGCACCCGGCGCCCCCGTCCGCCCCGCGCGACCCCGGTCCGGCCGCGCCCGGCTACGTCTTCGGTGAGCGTGGACGGCTTCGAACAGGACGGGCAGAAGGTCGTCGCGCACTTCTCCGACGGCTCCTCCGGCACGTTCGACCTCTCCGTCGACGCCGACGGACAGGGATCGCGCATCCGTCGAGCGATCCTCCCTGCGGACGCCGACCCGTACCGGCCGATCGGCATCCGCATGGCCTACTGGTTCGTGCCGCGCACAGCGTCCGACAGCAACATCCGGGACACCTCCATGGTTCCGGGCGGCCGCCAGATCATGCGCCGAAGCCACAACCCGACCGAGACCCTGTACTTCGTGATGCGGGCCGAGTCCGCGGAAGCCTGGGCGATGATCTCGGTCGCCCCGGACGACGACATCGGGCACGCCGTCGACCTGATGCGCCGGCACGCCGTGCGCCGGCTGCCGGTGCTGGACGACGGCCGGGCGGTCGGCATGGTCTCGCTCGGTGACCTCGCGCTGGAGCGGGACCCGGACTCCGCGCTCGCCCGGATCAGCGACGCGGCCCCCGGCGCCTGAGGGCCCGGTGCCGGGGCTCGCACCCGGCGAGGAGTACGCGGGCCCGCCGCACCGCGAGCCGTCCACCGTCGACCCGCCGCCCCGGCCCGGCCGCGGCGGCCGCGCGGGGCCGGGGCGGCGGGTCGAGGCTCTGCCCGAACCGGAGCCCGGCCACCACGACCGGCGGCCGAGCCCGAGGACGAGGGAATCCCGGGCCTCCAGGACGGCTCCCCGGCGCGGCAGTGGTCCCGGACCGCTGGGCCGCCCTGACCGGCAACGCCAGTGCGGCGTGCGGGGTGACGCCGAAGCGTTCCATCGTGATGCCGATGGCCAGGCCAGTGGAGTGCCGCCGGCCGAGCAGGTCGGCCACGGCCCGGTCGCGGCCTTCGCGCGCGTCCGTGGGGGCCACCTCCATGGGGTTCGGGGGTGCCCGGTGGGGCACCGGGGGACCCGTCGGCTACCCGGCGGCGGTCCCGCCAAACGGCTCCCGGGCTCCCCCGGACGTCATGTCCGGGCTGCCGGAGCCGTGCAGCCCGTAGACGGCGAACGCCCGGCCGATGACCGGCTGGGCGACGTTGCGCACCCGCACGCCGCCGGCGGTCAGGCCGCGCTCGGTGCCGAGGTGGGCGTGCCCGTGCACGGCGAGGTCGGCGCCCGCCCCGTCGATCGCCTCGGCGAGGAGGTAGCTACCGAGGAAGGGGTAGATCTCGGGCGGCTCACCCGCGAGGGTGTCCGGTACCGGTGCGAAGTGGGTCAGGGCGATCCGCACGTCGCACCGCTCGGCGGCCAGCCGGTCGAGGCCGGCCCGCAGCCCGTCCGCGCACTCCCGGCTGTGCCGGATGAACGCCTTCATCTCCGGCTCGCCGAACTCGCCGCCGCTGCGGCCCGCGAACCCGCCGCCGAAGCCCTTGGTCCCGGCCACGCCGACCACGCCCCCGCCCACCGGGACGCTGACGCAGTCGCGCTCCAGCACCCGGACGCCGCGGGCCGACAGGATCGCGGCCACCTCGTCCGGGCAGCCCGCGTCGTGGTCGTGGTTGCCCAGGACTGCGATCACGGGAACGGTCAGTCCGCCGGTCTCCTCCGCCACCACGACGGCCTCCTCGGGGAGGCCGTGCCGGGTGAGATCGCCGGCCAGCAGGAGCATGTCGGCGAGGTCCGCGAGGGTCTCGAAAGCCGGCCGCAGCAGTCCGCGGCTGTCGGGGCCCAGGTGGATGCCGCCGACGGCCGCAACCCGGATCACGGGAGGTCCTCGATTCCGGTCGGGGCCCGGCCGTCGGTCAGCGCGATGTCGGTGTGCACCACCAGCCCGGCCAGCACCTGGGCCGCGATGCGCTCCACGGCCGCACGGCGCTCCGCTGTGGACACGGTCCCACACACGGTGACGCGGGCGCCGTGGGCCTCGATCCGCAGCCCGAGTTCGCCGATCTCGTCGTCGGCGAGGCGCTCGCGCAGGTGCGCGACCCGGTACTCGGTGTCGTCGACGCTCGTCATGCGCCGGCTCCTTCCGGTTCGATCACCTGGAGCCGTTCCAGGAGGTACAGGAACGCCGCGGCCATCGGCGCGTCGCCGCGTTCGGCGCGGACCCTGGCCCAGTCGATCTTCTCCCGCAGCGGCCGCACCACGGCCAGCACGGCCCCGAAGTCGCAATGGTGCTCGGAGAAGGCCGCGAGGAGGCTGCTGACCAGGTCGGTGGCGGCCAGCACCGGCATGTGCACGGAGTCCACCGGCAGCACCTCGGAGCGGTCGAGCAGTTCGGAGGTGACCGGCCGTTCGGTGAGCTCAAGGATGAGGTCGACGTCCTGTCCCAGGCACCGTGCCTTGATCAGCCAGTCCTCAGGCGGCAGGTAGACCTGGAGGCCCGCCGCGCGCAGGCTCCGGGTGACACCCTCCGCGTCCTCCCGGCGGATGCAGAAGTCCGCGTCGTGCTGGAGGCGCACCACCGCGCCGTGCGCGTAGGCCGCGACACCGCCCGCCAGCGCGAAGGGATGGCCCCCTGGCCTTGAGCAGGGAGCCGATGCGCTTGGCCGCTTCCAGGATCGCCTGGGTGCGGTCCGGGGGCAGGCCCTCCGGGGACTCATCGAACGGCCGGTCCTCGGTACGGGGCCGCGCCGTGGGCGGCGGGAGGGGGTGTTGGGACAGGTGGTCCATGGCGGCCTCCTCGGCCTTGCGGGTCGGCAGGCGCTCCCGGCGCCCACCGGCAACAGGGCACCGCACATCACTCCGGGCGGAGGGGCCGCTCGGACAGCGCCGGCCGGGGCCGTTCAGGGCCTCGGCCACGATCTGCGCGATGCGCGTCAGATCGGCCATCCCCGCCGCGTTCGTCCTTCGACTGCCTCCGCCGCGTGGCGGTCGGGCGTCATGGCGGGCGCGCGCCCGTGCCGTGGTGTGAACACTGCGGTGTAGGTGGCCGCGCCCCGCACGCCGAGTGACCGTCGGGAGCCCGGTCACCCCCGCGTGTCTACCCTGATCGGTCGGCGACACACCCCGGCTGCGGCTTGACCGGTCCCGGTCCGGCAGCGTCCGTTGATTCAGGCCGGGGCCCCGGTGGTGTCGGGTTCCCGGTGGGGCCCGCCGAGGTCGACGTGGTGGTCCCAGTCGGGGTCGGCGAGCGTATCGGGGTCGCCGGACCAGCCGGGGGCGTCCTGGTCCTCAAGCTGCTCGCGCAGCCGGGTCAGGGTGGCGGCGAGCAGTCGGGAGACGTGCATCTGGGAGACGCCGATCCGGTCGGC
>NZ_JBVJYK010000038.1:0-52403 GCF_055600605.1 Kitasatospora sp. NPDC038210
GCCCGGTTACATTCCGAACCCGGAAGCTAAGCCTCACAGCGCCGATGGTACTGCAGGGGGGACCCTGTGGGAGAGTAGGACGCCGCCGAACAATTATTCAAGGCCGCGGCCCCAGCGACTCGCTGGGGCCGCGGCCTTTTTGTGTTTTGCGAACGTGAAGAAGTCCGGCAGAACGGGACTTCCGCCCAGACGCGGAGGGTCCTGACATGCCGGACAATGGAGAAGGTGCGCGGGCCAGGAGGCCGGCGCCGAAACCGCGTGACGGCAGCGGGAGTTGCACGCACGGCCCACGCGGTGAAGCTGAAGCAGCAGAAGGAGTCACCACGATGTCGAACCAGCCCCAGGACCGTCCCGAGCGTCGATCGGACGACGGCCGAGGCTACGAGCCCCGGTCGCGTGGGGGCTGGTCGAACGACCGTGGCGCCTCCCGCCGCGACGACCGCCCCTCCGGCGGCGGCTACCGCCGCGACGACCGCCCGGGTGGCTACCGTCGCGATGACCGCGACGACCGTCCGCGTCGTGACGACCGTCCCTCCGGTGGTTACGGCCGTGACCGTGACGACCGCGGTGGCGAGCGTGGCGGCTTCCGCCGCGACGACCGCCCCTCCGGCGGTGGCTTCAACCGTGACCGTGGCGACCGTCCGTCGGGCGGCTTCAACCGCGACCGTGACGACCGTGGTGGCGACCGCGGCTTCCGTCGCGACGACCGGCCGGCCGGTGGCGGCTACCGCCGTGACGACCGTCCGTCGGGCGGCTTCAACCGCGACCGCGATGACCGCGGTGGCGACCGCGGCGGCTTCCGCCGCGACGACCGGCCGTCGGGTGGCTTCCGTCGGGACGACCGCCCGGGCGGCTTCAACCGCGACCGCGACGACCGTCCGCGTCGTGACGACCGTCCCTCCGGTGGGTACGGCCGTGACCGTGACGACCGCGGTGGTGACCGTGGCGGCTTCCGCCGCGACGACCGCCCCTCCGGCGGTGGCTTCAACCGTGACCGTGGCGACCGCCCGTCCGGCGGTGGCTTCAACCGTGACCGTGGTGACCGTCCGTCGGGTGGCTTCAACCGCGACCGTGACGACCGTGGTGGCGACCGCGGCTTCCGTCGTGACGACCGTCCGGCTGGCGGCTTCAACCGCGACCGCGATGACCGCGGTGGTGACCGTGGCGGCTTCCGCCGGGATGACCGTCCGGCTGGCGGTGGTTTCAACCGTGACCGTGGCGACCGCCCGGGCGGCTTCAACCGCGACCGCGATGACCGTCCGCGTCGTGACGACCGTCCCTCCGGTGGGTACGGCCGTGACCGCGACGACCGCGGTGGCGACCGTGGCGGCTTCCGCCGCGACGACCGCCCCTCCGGCGGCTTCAACCGCGACCGCGGCGACCGTCCGTCGGGCGGTTTCCGTCGGGACGACCGCCCGAGTGGCTTCAACCGTGACCGTGATGACCGCGGTGGCGAGCGTGGCGGCTTCCGTCGCGACGACCGTCCCTCCGGCGGTTACGGCCGTGACCGCGACGACCGCGGTGGCGACCGTGGCGGCTTCCGTCGCGACGACCGCCCCTCCGGCGGCTTCAACCGCGACCGCGGCGACCGTCCCTCCGGTGGTTACGGCCGTGACCGTGACGACCGCGGTGGTGACCGTGGCGGCTTCCGCCGCGACGACCGGGGTGGCGAGCGCGGCGGCTTCCGCCGTGACGACCGCCAGGGTGGTGGCTACCGCCGCGGCGGCGACGACCGCCGCGACGACCGGGACCGTCGGGACTACGACGACCGCCGTGGCAACTACGAGCCCGTCAAGCGCCTGCCGATCCCGGAGGACGTCACCGGCTTCGAGCTGGACGCGGACGTGCGCCAGGAGCTCAAGAGCCTGCCCAAGACCCTCGCGGACGATGTCGCCCGCAACCTGGTGATGGTGGCCCGCCTGCTCGACGGCGAGGCCGAGGAGGCCTACCAGTACTCGCGCGTCGCGCTCCGTCTGGCGTCCCGCGTGGCCGCCGTCCGTGAGGCGGCCGGTTTCGCCTCGTACATGACGCAGCGTTACTCCGAGGCGCTGACCGAGTTCCGCGCCGCCCGTCGGATGACCGGCCGGGCGGACCTGTGGCCGGTGATGGCCGACTGCGAGCGTGGTCTGGGCCGTCCGGAGCGGGCGCTGGCCATGGCCGGCGAGCCCGAGGTGAAGCAGCTGGACAAGGCCGGCCAGGTGGAGATGCGCCTGGTGGCGGCCGGTGCCCGCAGCGACATGGAGCAGTTCGACGCCGCCGTGGTGACCCTGCAGAGCCCGGAGCTGGCCTCCAGCTCCGTGCAGCCGTGGACCGCGCGCCTGCGGTACGCCTACGCCGAGGCGCTGATCGCGGCCGGCCGTGGCGACGAGGCCCGTGACTGGTTCGCCAAGGCGGCCGAGGCCGACACCGACGGCACCACCAACGCCTCGGAGCGGCTCGCCGAGATCGACGGCGTGGAGTTCACCGACGCGCTCGACCCGGAGCTGGCCGAGGAGGAGGCCGAGCAGGCCGAGGCCCCGGCGAAGAAGCGCACCGGCGACGTCGCCGACGACCGCGTGATCTTCGAGGACGAGGAGGACGTCGAGGAGTTCTACGACGAGGACGACCTCGAAATCGACGAGGACTTCGACGGCGTGGTGCCCGAGCGCGCCAAGGACGTCGCGTCCGCGGACGCCGAGGCTGACGACGCCAAGGCCGAGGACGTCAAGGCCGACGAGGCCGACGCCAAGAGCTGAGCGATCGCGTAACGCCGTGAGGCCCTGCCGTTCCCGGACTTCCCGGGGTACGGCAGGGCCTCACGGCGTCCGGGCCCGTGACACCGCGCGGCGAAGCGCGGGGACGGCCCGGCGCGGGGTCAGCCCAGCGTGAGGTTGCGCAGCACCAGTCCGGTGGCCGGCTTGGGCCCGAAGGAGGTGGACTTGCGCGGCATGGTGACGCCCTGCTCGGCCAGTCGGCGCACCACGCTCTCCCGGACCGGGTGCAGCAGGACGGCGGTGCCGCCGGTGCGCGCGGCCTCCCGTTCGGCGGCGACGGCGGTGTGCAGGTAGCCGATGTCGTCCGGACCGTCGGGGACGTGCCAGGTGCGGTCGAGCAGGGTGGAGTGCAGGACGGTGGCGTCCAGGTGGCGCCACTCCTCCGGCCGGTCGCGCGGCACGGTGGCGTCCAGCAGCGACTCGTCGGGCTCGCCGAGCAGCCAGTAGACGCCGTCGCCACCCGTCAGCACGAAGCCGTTGCCGCCGTGGCGTTTCTGCTCGGCGAGTGCCTGGAGCGCGGCGGGCAGCGGGCCCGGGACCTCCTTGACCTTCCAGTGGTCGCCGAGCTTCTCCAGCGCCTCGGCCACCGGCAGCCGGTAGAGCACCCGGTGGATCGCGCGGACCCGCAGCGGGTACCGGGCGGTGTCGACCAGGAGCACCATGCCGCGGTCCCAGGGGCTGCGCGGCAGGTGGCGGTGCTCGCGCTGGAGGCGCAGGTACATCTCCCAGCGGTGGTGGCCGTCGGCGATCAGCGCCCGGCAGGTCGCCAGGTCGCGGCCGATCTCGGCGATGTCGGCCCGGTCGGTGACGGCCCACAGCCGGTGGTGGGTGCCGTCGCTGGTGGCGGTGGAGATCAGCGGCTCGCCCTCGACCGTCCGCTCGATCACGCCGGAGGCGCCGCCGTCGCCCCGGTAGGTGAGCAGCAGCGGTTCGAGGTTGGCCCGGGTGGTGCGCATCAGGCCGACCCGGTCGGCGACCGGCCGGGGCATCACGTCCTCGTGGGGGAGGACGACACCGGCCTCGCGGCCGCTCACCGCGAGGGCGCCGATCAGGCCGCGCTGGAGCAGCTCGGGGGAGTCGGCGGTGGCGGGGACCCGTTGCTCGTACACGTAGATCGCGGGGGCCGGGTCGGCGGCGAGGATCCCCTCGCGCTGCCAGGCGGCCAGCAGCCGCGCGGCGTGCCGGTACCGGGTGTCGCGGTCGGGGCGGTCGCCGGCGTCCTCGGGCTCGGGCCTGGGCAGGATCAGCCGGACCACGTTGTGCGGGTCGGCGGTCTCCAGGTCGAGCCGACGGCCCGGGTCGACCACGTCGTACGGCGGGGACGTCACCGCGGCCAGGGCGCCGACCCGGTCGGGGACGTAGCGCAGGCCGCGGAAGGGGGACAGGGACAGGCCGGCGGTGGCGACGTGCCCGGGATCGCCGGGGCCGCCCTCGGGAGTCTCGACTCCGTCTTCTGCACTGGGTGTGCTCATTCTGGGCATCGTAACCGGGTACGCGTTGTTGAGAGATCGGAACACCCGTGCCGACTCGTGGGGCGGGTGTGCGACCGAGGGCGAGGTACCGCATGGACGACGGGCAGGAACGGGTGGACGGCGGCGGTCCGACCGGGTCGGGCGGGCCGGTCGGCGGGGTGCCGCCGCAGAGCCGGTCCGGGGAGCCCGCAGGGGACGTGTACGACTGGTTCCGCCGCGGCGCGCAGCTGCTGGCGCAGGGCCATCCGGCGGCCGCCGAGCAGCTGCTGGCCAGAGCGGTGGCGGCCGAGCCGCACTCCCGCAGCATCCGGGAGGCCCTGGCCCGGGCCCAGTTCGACGCGGGTTCGTACGCCGCCGCGCTGGAGAACTTCCGGGCGGTGGCGCTGGCCGACCCGTCGGACGACTACGCTCAGTTCGGGTGGGGGGTCGCGGCAGCCCGGCTGGGTGACTTCGAGACCTCCGCCGAGCACCTGGCGCTCGCCGTGGCGATGCGGCCGGAGACCGACCACTACCGGGCGGCCCTGCGGCAGACCCGGGCGACGCTGGCGGCCCGGGCCGGTGCGTACGGCCCGCTGCTGCCGGGGGCTCCCGGGTACCTGGCGCCCCCGCCCGGGGAGGCGGACCGGCCCGGGGGCGAGCCGGACGGCACCGCCGGCGACGTCCGACCGGCCGACGGCTGACCGACCGGCGCAGGGCCGACGGATGCCGGGTCGGTGAGTGCCGGGTCGACTGGCGCCGGGCCTCCCGTGGGGCCCGACGTACCCGGTGCCGGTGGGCGCGGCGTCGCACAGCGTGGTGCGGCGGCGAGGTGTACGACGTGATCACGACGCAGTGAACGACGACGCAGTGAATGAGGTAGCGCAGCCATGACCGATTCGGCCACCCCCGTGCGACGGACCGCCCCCGGCGGCAGCGAGCGGCCGCTGACCGAGGCCTACGACACGGCGCTGCTGGACCTGGACGGCGTGGTCTACGCGGGCGCCCGGGCGATCGAGCACGCGGTGTCCGCCCTGGACGCCGCCCGGACGGCCGGGATGCGGCTGGCCTACGTGACCAACAACGCCTCCCGCCCGCCGCGGGTGGTGGCCGAGCACCTGACCGAGCTGGGCGTGCCGGCCGAGCCGACGGACGTGATCAACTCGGCGCAGGCGGCCGCCCGGGTCGTCGCCGAGAAGGTCCCGGCCGGGGCGAAGGTGCTGGTCGTGGGCGGCCTCGGGCTGGAGGAGGCGCTGGCCGACCTGGGGCTGGTCGCGGTCCGCTCGCTGGCCGACGAGCCGCTCGCGGTGGTCCAGGGCTTCGACCCCTCGGTGGGGTGGGCGGACCTGGCGGAGGCCTCGTACGCGGTGCAGAGCGGGCTGCCATGGGTGGCGTCCAACCTGGACCTGACGGTGCCGCGGGCCCGAGGCATCGCGCCGGGCAACGGCACGCTGGTCGCGGCGGTGCGGGCGGCGACCGGGGTGGAGCCGGAGGTGGCGGGCAAGCCGCTGCCGCCGATGCACCGGGAGACCGTGCTGCGCACCGGCGCGAAGCGGCCGCTGGTGGTCGGGGACCGGCTGGACACCGACATCGAGGGCGCCTTCAACGGCGGGGTGGACAGCCTGCTGGTCTTCACCGGGGTGACCACCCCCGAGCTGCTGCTGGCGGCCCCGGTCGAACACCGGCCGACCTACCTGGCGGCCGACCTGCGCGGGCTCCTGGTCCCGCACGCGTCGGTGACGGCCGAGGCCGGCGGCTTCGCGTGCGGCGGCCGGGTCGCGGGCGTGGAGGGCGGCGCCCTGCGGCTGACCGGGTCGGGCGACCGTTGGGACGGTCTGCGGGCGCTGTGCGCGGCGGCGTGGGCGGCGCTGGACGCGGACGGTGAGCCGGTGGACGGGCGGAAGGCCCTGGCCGAGCTGGGCTTCTGAGGTCCGCCGGGGCCCGGTGGTCCCGGCTCCTGCGGAACGGGGCGGGCCGGGGCCGGCGTCAGAGGAGGGTGCGCAGCCGCAGCAGGTCGCGGAAGCCGGCCTCCAGCCGGACCCGGCCGCCGGCCCAGGCGGCGGCGAAGTTGAGGCGGCCGTCGACCATCGCGACCAGGTCGTCGCTGCTCATGGTGAGCCGGATCTCGGCCTTCTCGGCGGGCGGGCCGGGCGTGGTGACCACGTCCTGGATCCGGCCGTCGCGCAGCCGCCCGGTGAAGGTCAGGTCCAGGTCGGTGATCCGGCAGCTGAGCGACCG
The DNA here is from genome assembly GCF_055600605.1 of Kitasatospora sp. NPDC038210. Lineage (NCBI taxonomy): Bacteria > Bacillati > Actinomycetota > Actinomycetes > Kitasatosporales > Streptomycetaceae > Kitasatospora > Kitasatospora sp. NPDC038210. Next base: position 6,440 of record NZ_JBVJYK010000038.1, read on the forward strand.
GTCGAGGGACGCGGCCTTGCGGACGTTGCCGGTGGACTGCGACATGTTCCGGCTGAGCTGTTCCAGGGCCTCCCGGCACTCCTCGACGTTGGCCATGGGCGGCGGCTCCCTCCCCCGGTCGCTACGGTGCTGACTGCGGGCCACGGTACCTCAGCGGGGTTTTGGCGGTAGCGTCGTCCGTGGGGTGCCCGGAACGGCCCGGGTACTGAGGGCGACGGAGCGACGCGAAGGCGATTGGGAGGCACCCGGATGCTGCCGAGGACGGTTCGGGGAGTGGTGGAGACCGCCGCCGGGGTGGTCGAGGAGGTGGGCAAGCGGGTCGTCGTGACGGCCGCCTCGATGCTGGAGAAGGCCGGGGTCGACGTCACGGAGGTCGAACGCCGGCTGGGCGGGGAGTTCCCGCCGTCGGCGAAGACGCTGCAGACGCTGGCGGGGGAGGCGGTCACCGCCGGGCTGGCCGGGGTCGACCTGGCGGTCGGGGTGGCGCGCAACGAGGCGGAGAAGGTCTTCGAGAAGGTCGGCGACCAGGTCACCAAGGTCGGCGTGGTGCTGGCGTACCTGGAGAGCAAGCTGCGCGAGGTCGAGGAGGAGACCCCGGCGGCGCCCGGCGAGGGTGCGTACGGCTCGGAGGAACGGGTGCCGGCGCCGCGGGCGGACGACCTGTTCGGGCGCGGCTGGGAGTACGAGGACGAACCGTCCGGCCGGTCGGCGGGCGAGCCGATAATCGCCGAACGGGTGGAGGTGGACGCGCCGGTCGAGGTCGACCCGCCGGTCCCGCCGGCCGCGCGGTTCTCGCCGACGCCGCCGGAGTCGAAGGAGCAGGCGCAGAAGGCTCCCGCGAAGAAGGCGGCGGTGAAGAAGGCGGCGGTGAAGAAGGCGGCGGTGAAGAAGGCGGCGGTGAAGAAGGCCGCGGCGAAGAAGGCCGCCCCGGCCGGGGGCAGCGCCGCCGAGAAGACGGCGACGCCCGGGACGGCGGCCGGGAAGGCCGCGGCCGAGAAGGCGGCTGCCACGCCCGCGAAGCCCGCCAAGCCCGCCAAGGCTGCGAAGGCTGCCAAGAAGACCACGACGGTCAAGAAGACCGCCACCGCCGGGCGCGGCACCGCCGCCGAGCAGTCGGCCGCGCAGCCCAAGGCACCGGCGAAGCGCACGGCGACCAGGAAGACCACCGTCCGCAAGGCCACCAGCGTGAAGAAGCCCGATGCCCGGGACGAGTGAGCCCGTCGCGGCACCCGGGGGCACCGGGCCGGCACCGGGGGCGGAGCCGCTCGGCGTCGACCTGCAGCCCACCGGCCATCCCGTGGTGGACGCCGCACTCGCCCGGTTGGAGGCTCTGGACGGGGCCCCCGCCGAGGCGCACGTCGCGGTGTACGAAGATGTTCACCAGCGGCTGGCCGACACACTGGCCGCGCTCGACCAGGAATGACCCGCGGGACCCGTAGGAGCTGAAACACCAGTGGCAGTGGCACGACGCCGACTCGACGCGGAGCTGGTCCGCCGCAAGCTGGCCCGGTCGCGTGAGCACGCGTCCGAGTTGATCGCGGCCGGCCGGGTGACCGTCGGCGGCACCACCGCGACCAAGCCGGCCACCCAGGTGGAGACCTCGGCGGCGGTCGTGGTGGCCAAGGACGAGAACGACCCCGACTACGTCTCGCGCGGGGGCCACAAGCTCGCCGGGGCGTTCGCCGCCTTCGTGCCGCAGGGCCTGGTGGTCGAGGGCCGCCGGGCGCTGGACGCCGGCGCGTCCACCGGCGGGTTCACCGACGTGCTGCTGCGCGCCGGGGCGGCCCGCGTGCTGGCGGTGGACGTCGGGTACGGGCAGCTCGCCTGGTCGCTGCAGAGCGACGAGCGGGTCACCGTGATGGACCGCACCAATGTGCGCGAGCTGACCCTGGACCTCATCGGCGGCACCCCCGTGGACCTCGTGGTGGGCGACCTGTCGTTCATCTCGCTGGGCCTGGTGCTCCCGGCGCTCGCCTCCTGCGCGGCCGAGGACGCCGACCTGGTGCTGATGGTCAAGCCGCAGTTCGAGATCGGCAAGGAGCGCCTGGGCAGCGGCGGGGTGGTGCGCAGCCCGGAGCTGCGCGCGGAGATGGTGCGCCAGGTCGCCGGGCAGGCGTGGGAGCTCGGGCTGGGCGTTCGCGCCGTCACTGCGAGCCCCCTGCCGGGACCGTCGGGCAACGTGGAGTACTTCCTGTGGCTGCGGCGGGACGCCCCGCAGCTGGACCCCGCGGACGCGGACCGGGCCGTGGCGGAGGGGCCCCGGTAGGGTGCTCAGCGGACGTCCGGCCCGTCATGCTGTATGGCGGCCGCACCGGGGCCATGAGAGACCCGGCAGGCGTGAGGGAGAGGGCAGCGGCATGAGCGATGAAGAACGTACGGTCTTCCTGATCGCGCACACCGGCCGGGAGGCGGCGCTGCGCAGCGTCGAGGGCCTGGTGCACGGGCTGCTGAAGTCCGGGCTCCGGATCAGACTGCTGGAGGCCGAGGCGGTCGACCTGGACCTGCCGGACGGCGTCGAGAAGGTGGCCGAGGGCCCCGGCGCGGCGGACGGCTGCGAGCTGATCCTGGTGGCCGGCGGGGACGGGACGCTGCTGCGCGGGGCCGAGCTGGCGCGCTCGCACGGGCTGCCGATGCTCGGGATCAACCTGGGCCGGGTGGGCTTCCTCGCCGAGGCCGAGCGGGACGACCTGGCCGTGGTGGTCGAGCGGGTGGTCGACGCGGACTACGAGGTCGAGGAGCGGATGACGATCGACGTCATCGTCCGCACCAACGGCGACGTGGTGCACGAGGACTGGGCGTTGAACGAGGCCTCGATCGAGAAGGCGTCCCGGGAGCGGATGCTGGAGGTGGTGACCGAGGTGGACGGCCGCCCGGTCTCCAACTTCGGCTGCGACGGCGTGGTGTGCGCCACGCCGACCGGCTCCACCGCGTACGCGTTCTCCGGCGGCGGGCCGGTGGTGTGGCCCGAGGTGGAGGCGCTGCTGATGGTGCCGATCTCGGCGCACGCGCTGTTCGCCCGCCCGCTGGTGACCTCGCCCGAGTCGGTGCTGGCCGTCGAGGTGCAGCCGAAGACCCCGCACGGCGTGCTCTGGTGCGACGGGCGGCGCTCGGTCGAACTGCCCGCCGGGGCACGGGTGGAGGTCCGCCGGGGCCGGACCCCGGTGCGGCTGGCCAGACTGCACCGGGCGCCGTTCACCGACCGGCTGGTCGCCAAGTTCGCGCTGCCGGTGACGGGTTGGCGCGGCCGGGCGAACCACCACTAGGAGCGCACGGCCGGACCGCACCGCCGGTCCGGCTCCGGCCCGGCCGCGGACGGTCCGTCAGACCGCCAGCGGCTGGGCCTCGTCGGTCGGGCCGAGCCGCCCGCCCGCCGCCGCGCGGGCGGCGACCGCGGCCAGGCGGCCGACGGCGGCCGGCACGGTCGCGGCGGGCACGGTGAGCGGGATCCGGATGTGGTGCTCGAACGCGCCGTCCGAGCCGAAGCGGTTGCCCGAGGCGACCCGCACCCCGCCGTGCTCCCCGGCCTGCGCCAGCGCCGCGCCGGACAGGCCGGCGGTGGAGACCCACAGCGCGAGCCCGCCGGTCGGCATCGGGAAGCTCCAGTCCGGCAGCTGCTCCGGCAGCGCGGCGGCGAAGGCGTGCGCGGTGGCCCGCAGCCGTGCCAGCTGGTGCGCCCGTACGGCGGGCAGCGGCTCGCCCAGCAGTTCGGCGGCGATCAGCTGGTCCAGCACCGGGGTGCCGACGTCGCTGTAGACCCGCTCGCCGGCCAGCCGGCGCACCAGCGCGGGCGCGGCCCGGACCCAGCCGATCCGCAGGCCGCCCCACAGGAGCTTGCCGGCCGAGCCGACGGTGACCACCTGGGCGGACCGGTCCAGCGCCGCCACCGGGCGCGGCAGCGGCCCGGACTCCGGTACGCCCCAACCGAGTTCGGCGGTGGTCTCGTCGACCAGCACGATGCTCCCGGCGGCCCGGGCGGCGGCCAGCAGCTCGCGGCGCTGCTCCTCGCCGATCAGCGCGCCGGTCGGGTTGTGGAAGTCCGGGATCACGTAGGCGAGCCTGGGCGCGGCGCCGCGCAGCACCCGCTGCCACTCCTCCGCGTCCCACCGCGGTGCCGGCCCGCCGTCCGGCCCCGGGCGGTACGCGAAGGGCACCGGGACCAGGCGGGCGCTGGAGAGCCGCAGCGCCTGCAGCGTGTGCGCGTAGCTGGGCGCCTCGACGGCGACCCGGTCGCCGCGGCCCACCAGCACCCGCTGGACCAGGTGCAGGCCGCCCATCGCGCCGGTGGTGATCAGGATCTGGTCGGGCGTGGTCGCCAGTCCGCGCTCGGTGTAGCGGCGGGCGACGGCCTCGCGCAGCACCGGGACGCCGGTGGGGTAGTGGCCGTGCCCGGAGGCGTAGTACGGCAGCTGTTCGACGGCCCGGGCGGCGGCGGCGCCGAACCAGGGCTGCGGGGCGGGCGGGGCGGCGACGCCGAGGTCCAGGGTGCGGCCCTGCTCGTCCGGCGGGACGGGGTGCAGGGCGTCACCGGGCGGCGGGGCGCCCTCGGGCAGGGCGGTCCAGCTGCCCGCGCCGCGCCGGCTGTGCAGGTAGCCGTCGCCGCGCAGCGTCTCGTACGCGGTGGCGACGGTGGTGCGACTCAGCTCCAGGGCGGTGGCCAGCTCGCGCTCGGCGGGCAGGCGGGCGCCGACCGGCAGCCGGCCCTCGGTGACCAGCAGCCGGATCTGCCCGGCGAGGGTGCGGTAGGCGGGCCGGCGGGCGGTGGCCGGTTCGGGGAGCCGGGCGGTGGCGAGCAGCCGGGCCAGCGCGGGCGGGGTGACGGTGGTGTGCCAGTCGGCCATGGATATCAGTCCACTTGCTCGGGATTGGCCCTGTAGTGGGCCGTTTTGGCTCGTCCATCATGGCAGGGTGGCCGCACCGGCCGCCACCGCCGGGCGGACCGGGGGTGCAGCACCACCGCAGGAGCACCAGTGGCCACGTCGACCACGCCCCGACCGGGCACGCCCGTACCGACGACCGGAGAACCCGCCGGGGACAGCAGCCTCGCGGCCCGCGTCCTCGGCGACACCCACGGCCTGGGCCGCCGGGTCCCGCAACTGTTCGCCGGCCTCGCCCTGTACGGCGCGAGCATGGCGCTGATGCTCCGCTCCGGCCTCGGCCTCGACCCCTGGGACGTCCTCCACCAGGGCCTGCAGCGCAGCATCGGCCTCTCGGTCGGGGCCTGGGTGACGATCTGCGGCGCCCTGGTGCTGCTGCTGTGGATACCGCTGCGCCAGCGTCCGGGGCCGGGCACCGTCGCCAACGTGCTGGTGATCGGCGCGGCGATGGACCTCACCCTGCGGGTCGTCGACGGTTTCGCGGCCCTGCCCGTGCGGATCGCCGTGATGGCCGGCGCGATCGTGCTCAACGGCCTGGCCAGCGGCCTCTACATCGGCGCCCGCCTCGGCCCCGGCCCGCGGGACGGACTGATGACCGGCCTGCACCGGCGCACCGGCCGCTCGCTGCGGCTGATCCGCACCGGCATCGAGCTGACCGTCCTGGCCGTCGGCCTGCTGCTCGGCGGCACCGCCGGGATCGGCACGGTCGCGTACGCGCTGGCCATAGGCCCCCTGGTGCAGGTCTTCCTTCCCCTGTGCACCGCACGTGCGACCGCACCTGTGACCGCGCCCACAGCCGGGCCACAGCCCGCGTGAAACCGCCGGAAGGGGTGAACTTCGGGGCACGGAGTTGCCGCGCGCCGTTGTCGCTCGTCGCGCGCCGGGGGCGGAACCTCGTATGGTCGTCTCCGTGTTGGACGAGATGCGGATACGGGATCTTGGGGTCATCGACGACGCGGTGGTCGAACTGGCCCCCGGCTTCACCGCCGTGACCGGTGAGACCGGCGCGGGCAAGACCATGGTCGTCACCAGCCTCGGCCTGCTGCTCGGCGGGCGCGCCGACCCGGGCCTGGTGCGCAACGGCACCGGACGGGCCGTCGTCGAGGGCCGGCTGGAACTGCCCGCCGACTCCCCGGTGGCGGCCCGGGCCGTCGAGGCCGGAGCGGAACTGGACGACGGAGCCCTGCTGATCAGCCGGACCGTCTCCGCCGAGGGCCGCTCCCGGGCGCACGTCGGCGGGCGGGCCGTGCCGGTCGGGCTGCTCGCCGAACTCGGCGAGGACCTGATCGCCGTGCACGGCCAGACCGACCAGCAGCGCCTGCTGCGCCCGGCCCGCCAACGCGGCGCGCTGGACCGGTACGCGGGCGAGGCGGTCGCCGAGCCGCTGGCCCGCTACCGGGAGACCTACCGCACCCTGCGCGAGGTCTCCGCGACCCTGGAGGAGCTGACCACCCGGGCCCGCGAGCGCGCCCAGGAGGCCGACCTGCTGCGCTTCGGCCTGGACGAGATCGCCGCCGCCGAGCCGGTGGGCGGCGAGGACGCCGAGCTCGCGGCCGAGGCCGAGCGGCTCGGCCACGCCGACGCGCTGTCCTCCGCCGCCGCCCTCGCGCACGCCGCACTGGCCGGCGACCCGGCCGACCCGGAGGCCCTGGACGCGGGCACCCTGCTCGGGCAGTCCCGCCGCGCCCTGGAGGCCGTGCGCCACCACGACGAGCGCCTGGCCGCCCTCGCCGACCGGCTCAACGAGGTCGGCTACCTGCTCGCCGACGTGGCCGGCGACCTGGCCGGCTACGCGGACGACCTGGACGCCGACCCGGTGCGCCTGGCCGCCGTCGAGGACCGCCGGGCCGTGCTCGCCCAGCTGCTGCGCAAGTACGGCGGCGAGGAGAACACCCTCGCCGAGGTGATCGCCTGGGCCGAGGCCGGGGCCGTACGGCTCGCCGAACTCGACGGCGACGACGACCGGATCGACGAGCTCGGCGCCCGCGAGACCGAACTGCGGGCCGAGCTGGCCGAGCTCGCGGCCGAGGTGTCGGCCGCCCGGCAGGCTGCGGCCGGGCGCTTCGCCGCGGCCGTGTCCGCCGAACTCGCCGAACTGGCCATGCCGCACGCCCGGGTGACCTTCTCGATCAGCCAGGTCGACGACCTCGGCGGGATCGAGGTCGGCGGCCGCACCGTCGCGTACGGCCCGCACGGCGTGGACGAGGTCGAGGTGCTGCTCGCCCCGCACCCGGGCGCCCAGCCCCGCCCGATCGCCAAGGGCGCCTCCGGCGGTGAGCTGTCCCGGGTCATGCTCGCCGTCGAGGTGGTCTTCGCGGGCGCCGACCCCGTCCCGACCTACCTGTTCGACGAGGTGGACGCGGGCGTCGGCGGCAAGGCCGCGGTCGAGATCGGCCGCCGGCTGGCCAAGCTGGCCGAGTCCGCCCAGGTCGTGGTGGTCACCCACCTCCCGCAGGTCGCCGCGTTCGCGGACCGGCACCTCGTGGTGGAGAAGACCAACGACGGCACCGTGACCCGCAGCGGGGTCAAGGTGCTGAACGACGAGGAGCGGGTGCGCGAACTCTCCCGGATGCTGGCGGGCCTGGAGGACTCGGAGCTGGGCCGTGCCCACGCCGAGGAACTGCTGGCCGCCGCCCGGGCTCCGCGCCACCGGTAGCCGGCGCCGACGGCCCCCCGGACCGCCGGCGACGCGCCCCGGTGGCGCCGACTGTCCAAGAGGGCCGCCGACCTGGCATGGTGGCCGCTGGACACTGGCTTCCCAGCCCCGAGCGCCGCCCGGCGGGCAATCCTCGCGAAGCGGCGCGCGAACCTGATCGAGTCGGATGCGAGACGACGTGGACCATTCCGCCGCCCGGGCCACCGCGGCCGCCCCGGAACCGGGGCAGCTGCACGTGGTACTCGTCCTGGCCGCCAGCACCGGCGGCATCGGTGCGCACGTGCGCTCCCTGGCCCAGGGCCTGGTCGCGCACGGGGTGATCGTCACGGTCTGCGCGCCGGCCGGCACGGACGCGCTGTTCGGCTTCTCCCGCACGGGCGCCAGGTTCCACACCGTCGACATCACCCCCACCGCGGGCGCCCGCAGCGACGCCACCGCGATCGGCGAGCTGCGCCGGGCCTTCACCGGCGCGGACGTGGTCCACGCCCACGGGCTGCGCGCCGGGCTGCTCTCGGACCTCGCGCTGCGCACCGCCGGCCGGTTCCCTGGCCTGCGCCCGGAGACCCCGCTGGTGGTCACCTCGCACCACGCGCTGCTGGCCACCGGCATGGAGCGCCGGCTGCAGCGGCTGATGGAGCGCCGGGTCGCGCGCGCCGCCGACCTGGTCCTCGGGGCCTCCTCCGACCTGGTCGCCCGGGCCCGCGAACTGGGCGCCACCGACGCCCGGCTGGGCCCGGTGGCCGCCCCGCCGATGCCCGAGGGCCGGCTCGGCCGGGCCGAGGCGCGCGCCACGCTGCTCGGCGGGGGACCGGACCGCCCGCTGGTGCTGACGGTGGGCCGGCTCGTCCCGCAGAAGGCCTTCGGGCTGCTGCTGGACGCCACCCGGGAGCTGGCCGCGCTGGACCCCGAGCCGCTGGTCCTGCTCGCCGGGGACGGCCCGGAGGCGGGCCCGCTGCGTGAGCGGGCGGCCGCCGAGAAGCTCCCGGTGCGGCTGCTCGGCTACCGCACCGACGTGCCCGACCTGCTGGCCGCCGCCGACCTGGTGGTGGTCCCCAGCCGCTGGGAGGCCCGCTCGCTGGTGGTGCAGGAGGCGATGCGGGCCGGCGTGCCGGTGGTCGCCACCGCCGTCGGCGGCATCCCCGAACTGGTCGGCGACGCCGCCGTGCTGGTGCCCTCCGGCGACCCGGCCGCGATCGGCGGCGCGGTGCGCGGGCTGCTCTCCGACCCGGCCCGCCGCGAGGCGCTGGTGGCGGCCGGCCGGCAGCAGGCCGAGACCTGGCCGGACGAGGCCGCCACCGTCGCCCAGGTGCTCAGCACCTACGACGAGCTGGTGCAGCGCAGCTAGGGCCTGCTCCGAGCCCGTCCCGAGCCTGCCCCGGGCCGGTTCCGGTGCGTCAGACCGTCGCCTGCTCGACGCGGTCGGCGGCCCGGCCGTCCGGCTGGGCGGACAGGTACGCGGCGCCGCACGCGGTCAGCCGCAGGGCGGTGTCGATCAGCGGGACGTGGCTGAAGGCCTGCGGGAAGTTGCCGACCTGGCGCTTGAGGCGCGGGTCCCACTCCTCGGCGAGCAGGCCCAGGTCGTTGCGCAGCGACAGCAGCCGGTCGAAGAGGTCGCGGGCCTCCTGCACCCGGCCGATCATGGCGAGGTCGTCGGCCAGCCAGAACGAGCAGGCCAGGAACGCGCCCTCGTGGCCGGAGAGGCCGTCCACGTTGTTGCCCGACTCGTCGTGGGTCGGGTAGCGCAGCACGAAGCCGTCCTCGGTGGACAGTTCGCGCTGGATCGCCTCGATGGTGCCGATCACGCGCTTGTCGTCCGGCGGCAGGAACCCGACCTGGGGGATGAGCAGCAGTGAGGCGTCCAGCTCCTTGCCGCCGTAGTACTGGGTGAAGGTGTTGCGCTCCGGGTCGTAGCCCTTCTCGCAGACGTCCCGGTGGATGGTCTCGCGCAGCTCGCGCCAGCGCTCCAGGTGGCCGTCGGCGGGGGCGTCCTCGGGGGTCTGCTCCAGCAGCTTGATGGTGCGGTCGACCGCGACCCAGGCCATCACCTTGGAGTGGACGAAGTGCCGGCGCGGGCCGCGCACCTCCCAGATGCCCTCGTCCGGCTCCTGCCAGTGCTCCTCCAGGTACTCGATCAGGCGCAGCTGCAGGTGGTGGGCGTGGTCGTTGCGGACCAGGCCGGTCATGTGGGCCAGGTGGAGGGCCTCCACCACCTCGCCGTAGACGTCGAGTTGGAGCTGCCCGGCGGCGCCGTTGCCGACCCGGACGGGCTGCGAGCCCTCGTAGCCGGGCAGCCAGTCCAGCGAGGACTCGGTGAGCTCGCGCTCGCCGGCGATGCCGTACATGATCTGCAGGTTCTCCGGGTCCCCGGCGACGGCCCGCAGCAGCCACTCGCGCCAGGCCTTGGCCTCGTCGCGGTAGCCGGTGCGCAGCAGGGAGGAGAGGGTGATCGCGGCGTCGCGCAGCCAGGTGTAGCGGTAGTCCCAGTTCCGCTCGCCGCCGATGTCCTCGGGCAGCGAGGTGGTGGGGGCGGCGACGATGCCGCCGGTGGGGGCGTAGGTGAGGCCCTTGAGGGTGATCAGGGAGCGGACCACGGCCTCGCGGTAGGGGCCCTGGTAGGTGCACTGGTCGGCCCACTCGTGCCAGAAGTCGGCGGTGGCGTCGAGCATCACCTCGGCGTCCGGGGTCCGGGGCGCGTCCAGGTGGGAGGCCTGCCAGGTGAGGGCGAACGCGATCCGCTCGCCGGCCGTGACGGTGAAGTCGGCGTAGGTGGTGAGGTTGCGGCCGTAGGTCTCCGAGACGCCGTCCAGCCAGACGGAGTCGGGTCCGGCCATGGCGACGGTGCGGTGGGTGCCGTCGGCCTGCTCGACGCGGTGCACCCAGGGCACGATGCGGCCGTACGAGAAGCGCATCCGCAGCGCCGAGCGCATCCGGACGGTGCCGGCCACGCCCTCGACGATCCGGATCACCTGGGGGACGGCGTCCTTGCCGGCCAGCGGACGCGGCGGCATGAAGTCGATCACCCGGACGGTGCCGCCCTGGGCGTCCCACTCCTGTTCCAGGATCAGCGAGTCGCCCCGGTAGCGGCGGCGGTCGGCGGGCACGGCGGGGGCGGCGGCGGTGGGCGGCGGCACCCGGAGGTCGGCGGTGTCGGCGATGCGGACCCGGCCCCCGGTGGTGGGGGCGGTGGCCGTGGCGGGCGCGGGGACCTCGGTCAGGACGGCTTCGGCGGGGCCGATCCGCCAGAAGCCGTGTTCATCGGTGCCCAGCAGGCCGGCGAACACGGCCGGCGAGTCGAAGCGGGGCAGGCAGAGCCAGTCCACCGCCCCGTCCCTGCTGACCAGGGCGGCGGTCTGCATGTCCCCGATGAGTGCGTAGTCCTCGATACGGCCGGCCACGTGGATCTCCAGTTCGCAATGTGGTCAGGGCATCGGCGAGACGAGGGAGCGGGTCTGCGGGGCCGGAGGTCCACCCCGGGACGTCCGGTCTGCCGGGGGGTGGTGGCAGGCCTTGCTGGAGTGTCCGCGCGGGGCTCGGTCGAGCCCCTGGAGTGGGTGGGGAGGAGCTGCAATACGGGGAGGTCCGGTCGCGCATCGGGGACCGGGAGCGTCCTGACCCTCCCACGCCCTCCGCGTGCTCGTGCTGTCGGCGATGCGTCCGAGCAGCTTACGACGGACGAAAGGGGCGAAGCACGCGGGCGCCGCCCGGTGTGGCGCCGCAATTCGGCGGAAATGCCGTGCATCGCGGAGGCGTGGCGCAGGATGGTCCGGAAGGATCACCTCCGGCTGGTCCCTGTGGAGGAGCCGCCATGACCCGGACGGATGCCGCCGGCTGGCCCGGTCCGGTGGGTCGTGCGACCGGTGTGACTCATGCGGCGGATGATGCGCCGGTGGTGCGCCCGGCGTGCGCCCCAGGTGCGGCGCGCGCGGCCCGAACGGCGTCCGGGTCGGGTCACTGTTACCCTGGTATCCCGTGGACCGGCGGGATCAAACGCCCCGGACCAGCCGAACCGGCGACTCTTCGAGCGCGGTGCCCAGCACCCGCCACCGTCGCCCGGCGAACCCCGAGCCTCCCGCCCACGTCACTTTCGACACGCGACCCACGGGAGCCCCCTCTTGGCACAGCCCCATTCCGGCAAGGCAGCGAACGGCCGAGCCGTGACGACCAAGCACCTCTTCGTCACCGGGGGTGTCGCCTCTTCGCTCGGCAAGGGGCTCACCGCCTCCAGCCTCGGAGCCCTGCTCAAGGCCCGCGGCCTGCGCGTCACGATGCAGAAGCTCGACCCGTACCTCAACGTGGACCCGGGCACCATGAACCCGTTTCAGCACGGTGAGGTGTTCGTCACCGACGACGGCGCCGAGACCGACCTGGACATCGGCCACTACGAGCGGTTCCTGGACACCAACCTGCACGGTTCGGCGAACGTCACCACCGGCCAGGTGTACTCGACCGTCATCGCCAAGGAGCGCCGCGGCGAGTACCTGGGCGACACCGTCCAGGTCATCCCGCACATCACCAACGAGATCAAGTCCCGGATCCGCCGGATGGCGACCGAGGACGTCGACGTCGTGATCACCGAGGTCGGCGGCACCGTCGGCGACATCGAGTCGCTGCCGTTCCTGGAGGCCGTCCGCCAGGTCCGCCACGAGGTCGGCCGGGACAACGTGTTCTTCGTGCACGTCTCCCTGCTGCCGTACATCGGCCCCTCGGGCGAGCTCAAGACCAAGCCCACCCAGCACTCCGTCGCCGCGCTGCGCAACATCGGCATCCAGCCGGACGCCATCGTGCTGCGCGCCGACCGCGAGGTGCCGCAGGCCATCAAGCGCAAGATCTCGCTGATGTGCGACGTGGACGAGGAGGCCGTGGTCGCGGCCATCGACGCCAAGTCGATCTACGACATCCCGAAGGTGCTGCACGGCGAGGGCCTGGACGCCTACGTCGTGCGCCGCCTGGACCTGCCGTTCCGCGACGTGGACTGGACCACCTGGGACGACCTGCTGCGCCGCGTCCACGAGCCGCAGCACATCGTCAAGGTCGCCCTGGTCGGCAAGTACATCGACCTGCCCGACGCCTACCTGTCGGTGACCGAGGCCCTGCGCGCCGGCGGCTTCGCCAACAACGCCCGGGTCGAGATCAAGTGGGTCACCTCGGACGACTGCGAGACGCCCGAGGGCGCCCGCGAGCAGCTGGGCGACGTGGACGCGATCTGCATCCCCGGCGGCTTCGGCGACCGCGGCGTCAACGGCAAGGTCGGCGCCATCACCTTCGCCCGTGAGAACAAGGTCCCGCTGCTCGGCCTGTGCCTGGGCCTGCAGTGCGTGGTCATCGAGGCGGCCCGCAGCCTGGCCGGCCTGCCCGAGGCCAACTCCACCGAGTTCGACGCCGCCGCCAAGCACCCGGTCATCTCCACCATGGCCGAGCAGCTGGCCATCGTCGACGGCAAGGGCGACCTGGGCGGCACCATGCGCCTGGGCCTCTACCCGGCCAAGCTCGCCGAGGGCTCGATCGTCCGCGAGGTCTACGGCGGCGAGCAGTACGTCGAGGAGCGCCACCGCCACCGCTACGAGGTCAACAACGCCTACCGCGCGGACCTGGAGAAGACCGGCCTGCAGTTCTCCGGCCTCTCGCCGAAGGGCGACCTGGTCGAGTACGTCGAGTACCCGCGCGAGGTGCACCCCTACCTGGTGGCCACCCAGGCCCACCCGGAGCTGAAGTCCCGCCCGACCCGCCCGCACCCGCTGTTCGCGGGCCTGGTCAAGGCCGCCATCGAGATCAAGACCGCGGCCTCCGCGTAGTTTTCCTCTCATCGGCCTCGGTCGTTCACCGGACGGCGGCCCCGCGATTCCCGCGGGGCCGCCGTCCGGCGTTAGATTGTGTCGTACTGACGAAAAGGGGAGAGCGATGGACGAGCACAGCGACCCGGTGATCGCCGACGTGGCCGAGGAGTGGGAGGTCCGGGCGAGCGGGACGCCGTTCCGGGGCAAGGTCACCGGCGTGCGCAGCGAGGAGGTCCGGATGCCCGACGGCAGCTGGGCCCGCCGCGACTACCAGACCCACCCCGGCTCGGTCTCCGTCCTCGCCCTGGACGGGGAGCAGCGGGTGCTGGTCCTGCGCCAGTACCGCCACCCCGTGCGCCAGCGGCTCTGGGAGCTGCCGGCTGGCCTGCTCGACGTCCCCGGCGAGAACCCCTGGCACGCCGCGCAGCGCGAGCTGTACGAGGAGGCCCACTGCAAGGCCGGCACCTGGCGGATCCTCGCCGACTACTACACCTCGCCGGGCGGCACCGACGAGGCGCTGCGGATGTTCCTGGCCACCGACCTGGCGGCGGCCGAGGGCGAGCGCTACGCCGCCGAGGGCGAGGAGCAGGAGATCGAGGTCGCCTGGGTGCCCGTGCCGGAACTGATCAGGCTGATCCAGGCCGGACAGCTGCACAACCCGACCCTGATCACCGGCACCCTCGCCGTGCACGCCGCGCTCACCGGCCCGGACGGGCTGGACGCGCTGCGCCCGGCGGACTCGCCCTGGCCGGCCCGGCCCTTCGAGGCGTGAGCGAACCGCCCGGCGGACCCGGTGAACCTCCGGGCGAACCGTCCGGTGGACCTGCCGGCGCACCTGATGGCGAACCGCCCGGTTGATTCGCCCGGGTGATTCGCCGGTTCGTACGACCGGTCACCTCGGCTCAGCCGGACGGTCGAACTACGCTTCGCAGACAGGGCGCCCGTCCCGGGCCGCCTCCGCTGAGCACCGGGCACCCCGTCCGGATGCCGAGCGCCGGATGCCCAGCTCCGGATGCCGAGCGCGGGATGACGTCGGGAGTGGCACGGGTGGCGAGGAAGACGGCGACGACGGACCCCGGCCCCGACGTGCCCGCCGGAGCCGTCCCAGGCCTGGACCGACTCCCGGCCGGGCCCACGCTCTTCGTCGGCCGGCGCGCCGAGCTCGCCGCGCTGCGGGCGGCCGCCACCCGTCCGGTGAGCGGCCGCTGCCCGGTCCTGGTCCTGGCCGGGCGCCCCGGCTCCGGGCGGACCGCGCTGGCCGCACGCTTCGCCCGCACCGTCGCCGCCGACTACCCGGACGGCGTGCTGTTCGCTCGGCTCTCGGCCCCCGACGGCGGACGGGTCCCGCCCGCTCGGGCCGCCCGACTGCTGCTGGAGCAGCTCGACCCGGAATCGGCCGTGCCGCTGCCCGGGGCGGTCGAGGACGGACGGGACGAGCCCGGCTGCGTCGCGCTGCGCGAGGCGCTGGCGGGACTGCGGGTGCTGCTCGTGCTCGACGACGTGCGGGACGCCGGACAGGTGTGGCCGCTGCTCGCCGACGAGCCCGGCTGCCTGGTGCTGGCCACCACCGCGGGCCCGCTCACCGGGATCGAGGACATCGACCCGGTGATCCTCGGCGGGCTGGACCGGACGGCCTCCGGCGAACTGCTGGCCGACCTGGTCGGCGGCACCCGGATCTCCTGCGACCCGGTCGGCGCGGCCGACCTGGCCGAGGCCTGCGCCGCCCGGCCGGCGGCGCTGCGGCTGATGGCGGGGTGGCTGCGGGGGAACGCGAAGACCGCGGTCACCGACGCGGCGCGCGAGCTCACCCGGGTGGTGGGCGAGGAGACGGGGACGGCCCCGGGGGGCAAGGGCGCCGCGGACGACGTGGTGAAGGCGGGGGCGGAGCAGGCGAAGCCGTCGGCGAACGCCCGGAAGGAAGCACGCAAGGACGCGTCGCGGAGTGCCGCTCGGACGCAGGCGGGGGACACGGCACGGAACGCGCCAGGGAACGGGCCGGGGAACGGGTCACGGAACGGGTCGGGGGACGGGGCACGGAACGGGTCGGGGAACGGGTCGGGGAACGCGCCAAAGAAGAAAGAGGAGGGCGGGGTCGCTCCCGGTGCCGGGGCGGCCGCTCCCGGTGTCGAGTCGGCGGGCGACCGGGCGGCCTGGGTGAAGCCCGGCCCGGAGCCGGCCGAGCCGGTGCCCGTCCCCGACAACGACCCGCTGCTCGGCGCCTTCACGCTGCTGTACCGCGGGCTGCCGGCCGCCCAGGCGCGAATGCTGCGCACCCTCACCCTGGCCCCGGCGCAGACCGCCGACCCGCGCACCGCCTCCGCCCTGGTCGGCTGCCCGGTGCCGGACGCGGCCGCGACCCTGGCCGCGCTGGCCGAGCGGGAGCTGCTCGGCGCGGAGGCGCCGGCCGCCGACGGCACCCCGCGCTACCGGGTGCCCGGGCGCCTCTACCCCCGGCTGGTCCGGCTCCGCGAGCAGGAGGACCGGCCTGCCGAGACCGAACTCGCCCGGGCCCGGCTGCTGGAGCGGCTGGTCCGGCTCACCGAGTCGGCCCGTGCGCTGCTCGACCCCGAGGGCGGCCCCGCCCCCGACCCGCTGCCGGCCGCGTTGCGGCTGCACTCGCCCGAGCACGCCCGTGAGTGGCTGCTCGGCGAGCGGGAGCTGCTGCTCGGGGCGGTGGCCGACGCGATCGGCCAGGGCGACCTGGACGGCTCGGCCGGGCGGCTGGTCACCGCGCTGCTGCGGGCGCTGCCGCTGACCGGCGCCCCCGCGCCCGCGGACCTCTACCGGCTGCACGAACTGGTGCTGACCGTCGCCGAGCGCAACGGCCGCCCCCGCCGGGCCTCGGCCGCCCTGCTCAACCTCGGTGACCTGCAGGTCGCGGCCGGCCGCTGGGAGCAGGCGGCCGCGCACTACCGGGCCGCCCTGGAGCACGCCCGGAAGGCCGACGACGAACCGCTCTGCGCGCGCGCCCTGGAGGGCGCGGCAGGCTGTCACCGGGCGCTCGGCGACGCGGTGCGCGCCGCTGACTGGTACGGGCGGGCGCTCGGGCTGCGCCAGTCGCTCGGGGACCACGCGGCCGAGGCCCGACTGCTCGCTCGGGTGGCCGAGGCGCACACCGCCCAGCGCCGTTTCGACGAGGCGGACCGCGAGTACCGGGCGGCCCTCGCCGTGCTGCGCCGGCTGGGCGACGAACGTGCCAGGGAAGCCGTCGGGGCGGCCCTCGCGGACCTGCGGGAACGCGTCGACGCCGGGTGGTGACGGGCGTTTCAGAGGTATTGTCGAAGATGCCCGGTTGGGACGTCTTTGGTAGGTAAGTCGCAGGGGAAGCCTACGAACCTGCCAATGTGTGCGGGAAAATTATTCACTTTGGAAGGCTGACACGCCGACTGGGCTTCATTACACTCGGACCTAGTCGCGCAGCGATCCCCGCCCCGGGCTGCCCGGAGGCTTCCCCACGTGCGCGTCGCCCACCGGTCTTCTCCGGTCGGGACCCCCATGGCAAGAGGACGTGTTCAGTCGTGAAGGTCGGCATCCCCCGCGAGGTCAAGAACCACGAGTACCGCGTGGCCATCACGCCCGCCGGCGTGCATGAGCTGGTCCGCAACGGACACGAGGTCTACATCGAGGACAACGCCGGTCTCGGCTCCTCGATCCCCAACGAGGAGTACGTGGCCGCCGGCGCCACCATCCTCCCCACCGCCGACGAGGTGTGGGCCACCGCCGACCTGCTCCTGAAGGTCAAGGAGCCCATCGCCTCCGAGTACCACCGGCTGCGCAAGGGCCAGACCGTCTTCACGTACCTGCACCTGGCGGCCGACCGCTCCGGCACCGACGCCCTGATCGCCTCCGGCACCACCGCCATCGCGTACGAGACCGTGCAGCTCGGCAACGGCGCGCTGCCGCTGCTCGCCCCGATGTCCGAGGTCGCGGGCCGCCTGGCCCCGCAGGTCGGCTCGTACCACCTGATGCGTCCGGCCGGCGGCCGCGGCGTGCTGCCCGGTGGCGTGCCCGGCACCCACCCGGCCAAGGCCGTCGTCATCGGCGGTGGCGTCTCCGGCTGGCACGCGGCCACCATCGCCATCGGCATGGGCTACGACGTGACCCTGCTGGACCGCGACATCAACAAGCTGCGCGAGGCCGACCGCATCTTCGGCACGAAGATCAAGGCCATCATGTCCAACTCCTTCGAGCTGGAGAAGGCCGTCCTCGACGCCGACCTGGTCATCGGCGCCGTGCTGATCCCGGGCGCCAAGGCCCCGAAGCTCGTCACCAACGAGCTGGTCTCCCGCATGAAGCCGGGCTCCGTGCTCGTCGACATCGCCATCGACCAGGGCGGCTGCTTCGAGGACTCGCACCCGACCACGCACGACGACCCGACCTTCCAGGTCCACAACTCGGTCTTCTACTGCGTGGCCAACATGCCGGGCGCCGTCCCGAACACCTCCACCTACGCGCTGACCAACGCCACGCTGCCGTACGTCATCGAGCTGGCGAACCGCGGTTGGAAGGAGGCGCTGCGCCGTGACCCGGCGCTCGCCAAGGGCCTGAACGTGCACGAGGGCCAGATCACCTTCCCGGCCGTGGCCGAGGCCTTCGGCCTGGAGTCGGTTTCCCTGGAGAGCGTGCTCGCCTGAACCCCCTGACCGCACGGCGGTCGTTCGCCCCCGATCCGGTGCCTCCGGGTCGGGGGCTTGGCCGTGCCCGTGAACGGCCGGTTGACCGGGTGGGTCGCTCTGTCGTCAATTTCCGTCGGTCGTGTCACCCGCCCGCAGAAACGTCGGGGTCGATGACCCACTCATCCCTTGACAGCAGCCCGCCTGATAGTCGACACATCCTGCCCACTACCGTGGATTGTGTTGCTGCGAACGCCTTGAACGGCCTAGAGTCGCAAACCGTCGGCATGCTGCCACGCTGACGAATCGACATAGAGTCCTGGATGCCCAAGGAGGTAAGACGACTTGTGAATGAGTCGACAATTGCTCCCGGGGGTGGTCAGCCAGGACTGGCGGAGCACACCGCCGGCCAGCCGAGTGTGGAGCCCGGGGCCCGGCAGCCCTCCGTGGGTTCGGCCGAGGTCGGCTCGGTCGCACTCCGCACCTTCGAAGCACGCCAGAACACAGCACAGGTGACCACGGTGACCGATCACGACACCGACTTGGCGGCCTACGGCCTGGCCTACGGAGAGTTCGCCTACGGCGCCTACGACGACCCGGACGCCGAGTACGAGCCGGACCCGGAGTACGCCGCCACGCTGGCCCCCGACGCCGCGCGTCAGCGCCGCGAGCGGGTCGGCCCGACCGGCCGTCCGCTGCCGTACTTCCCGATCCCCGCGCCGGTCGCCGAGCACGGCCCCGCCCAGATCATCGCCATGTGCAACCAGAAGGGCGGCGTCGGCAAGACCACGTCGACCATCAACCTGGGCGCGGCGCTGGCCGAGTACGGCCGCCGGGTGCTGCTCGTCGACTTCGACCCGCAGGGCGCGCTCTCGGTCGGCCTCGGCGTCAACCCGATGGAGCTCGACGTCACCGTCTACAACCTGCTCATGGAGCGGGGCCTGACGGCCGATGAGGTGCTGCTGAAGACCGCGGTCCCGGGCATGGACCTGCTGCCGTCCAACATCGACCTCTCCGCCGCCGAGGTGCAGCTGGTCAGCGAGGTGGCCCGGGAGTCCGCGCTGGCGCGCGCCCTGAAGCCGCTGCTGCCCGACTACGACTACGTCATCATCGACTGCCAGCCCTCGCTGGGCCTGCTGACGGTCAATGCACTGACGGCCGCTCACAGCGTGATCGTTCCGCTGGAGTGCGAGTTCTTCGCGCTGCGCGGTGTCGCGCTGCTGACCGAGACCATCGAGAAGGTGTGCGAGCGGCTCAACCCCGAGCTGCGCCTGGACGGCATCCTCGCGACCATGTACGACTCGCGCACCGTGCACAGCCGCGAGGTGCTGGCGAGGGTCGTCGAGGCGTTCGGCGAGCACGTCTTCCACACCGTCATCGGGCGGACCGTGCGGTTCCCGGAGACCACCGTCGCCGGCGAGCCCATCACCACGTACGCCACCAACTCGGTCGGTGCCGCCGCCTACCGCCAGCTCGCCAGGGAGGTGCTCGACCGGTGCCGCCCCGCCGAGTGAGTCTCCCGGGTGCCGACGAGCTGTTCCGGACCACCGGCGGGATGGCGCTGTCGCCGTCCCTCGCGTCGCGTCCGGCCGCCGAGGCATCCAGACCGGAGACCGCGCGGACCGTCAACGGCTCGGACGGCGCCGAGGGCGCCGAGTCCGCACAGGGTGCCCAGGGCGTCCCGGGGCCCCAAGGCGCTCAGGGCCACCAGGGTGCTCAGGGCTCCCAGGGCGACAGGCAGCTGACGCCGGAGCAGCAGGCGTCCGGCGTCGTACCGGCGCCCGCGCAGCCGCCCGTCCAGCGGCCCGGCGGGGCCCAGGTCGCGCCGGGTGCCCAGGCGGTCGGCACGACCGTGCCGGGTGGCCGAGGCGCCGCCGTCGCTCCGGCGGCTCGGGCGCACGCGGGAACCGCCGAGGAGCAGGCCGGTGCCGCCGGGCGCGCACGGCCGCGCGGCCGCGCGCCGCGCCGACCCAGCGGGCGCGAGCGGCACGACGAGAAGATCACCGTTTACGTGTCCGCCGAGGAGCTCATGGACCTTGAGCACACCCGGCTGGTGCTGCGCGGTGAGCACGGCCTGGCCGTGGACCGCGGACGGATCGTGCGGGAGGCCATCGCGGTCGTCCTGGCGGACCTGGAGCAGCGGGGCGAGGCCTCCATCCTGGTCCGGCGCCTGCGCGGCCGGTAGGACGCGGCGGACCGGTGGGTCGGTGGGTCGGTGGGTCGGTAGGTTCGGCGGGGCCGTGTGGGTGGCAGATCGGCGGGCCTGGTAGGTCGCGCGGGCGGTAGGGCGGCGCGGCGCGGTAGGGCCGGCAGGTCGGCCGGAGAGCCCGACAGGGGCGCCGAGGGGCCTCGGGCCCGGCGCCGGAGGCCCGCCGCTGGGCGGCCGGGCGCCAGGACTCTTCACCCGAGGGCATGGGGTCGCTGCCTCGGGGTCGGGCCTGATCGGGTGCTGAGGGTCATGAGGCGCGCTCATGGGGTCGCTCGCTCCGGGTGCGGGCCGCGGGCCGGGCGCTGAGAGCCATGCGTCGGGTTCATGGGGCTGTCGAGTGCGGCGGGGCTGCGGCTTCCTGATCGGGTGCCGAGGGCCATGAGATCCGTGCATGGGCGCGCATGCCCTCGGGGCTGTGGGTTGGTGATCGGGTGCCGAGGGCCATGAGGTCCGCTCATGGGGGCGCCTGCCCTCGGGGCTGTGGGTTGGTGATCGGGTGCCGGGTGGCATGAGTCGGGCTCATGGGGCTCGTGTGGTTTTAGGGACGCGGGATGAGGGTCGCAGGTCGGACGTTGCGGGGCATGAGCGGTGCTCATGGTGCTCATGAGGTCGCCGGGGCGGATGCCGAGGCCCATGAGTCGGCCTCATGCGGTGGCTGCTCCGGGGTGGGGCGTTGCTCGCCGGGTCCGTGGCGGGCGCTGGAGGGGCGTTCTCGGGGCCGTGGGTCCCTGGCGGGGGTCCGGGTGGGTGATGGGCCTGTGCGCGGGGCTGAGGGGCGTGGCGGGCCCTCGGGCGGCGTGTCGGGGGGCCCGGGGCGGAGCGTGGGGCGGGGACGGGTGAAGATGGACCGTCATGCCGAGCACCACCGAACCAGCTGAAACCGCCGTGAGCGCGACCGAGGACGGGTCGCGGGGCGGCTTCCGGGTGCGGCTGGACAACTTCGAGGGCCCCTTCGACCTCCTGCTCAGCCTGATCGCCAAGCACAAGATGGACGTCACCGAGGTGGCGCTGGCGACCGTCACCGACGAGTTCATGGCGCACATCCGGGCGATGGGCCCGGACTGGGACCTGGACGCGGCGACCGAGTTCCTGGTGGTGGCCGCCACCCTGCTCGACCTCAAGGCCGCCCGCCTGCTGCCCGCGGCGGAGGTCGAGGACGCGGAGGACCTGGCCGTCCTGGAGGCCCGTGACCTGCTGTTCGCCCGGCTGCTGCAGTACCGGGCGTACAAGCGCGCGGCGGCGGTGTTCGGCGAGCGCTGGGCGGCCGAGCTGCTGCGGCGCCCGCGGACGGTCGGGCTGGAGCCCCGGCACGCGGAACTGCTGCCGGAGGTGGTCATCACTATCGGTCCGCAGCGCCTCGCCGAGCTGGCCGCCAGGGCCATGGAGCCCAAGCCGAAGCCGGTCGTGTACGTGGACCACATCCACACCCCGCCGGTCAGCGTGCGCGAGCAGGCCGGGCTGGTGGTCGGGCTGCTCACCGAGCTGGGCGAGGCCTCGTTCCGGCAGCTGGTGGAGGACGCGCCGGACACCCTGGTCGTGGT
Source organism: Kitasatospora sp. NPDC038210 (assembly GCF_055600605.1). Taxonomy (NCBI): domain Bacteria; kingdom Bacillati; phylum Actinomycetota; class Actinomycetes; order Kitasatosporales; family Streptomycetaceae; genus Kitasatospora; species Kitasatospora sp. NPDC038210. The sequence continues at coordinate 28,107 of NZ_JBVJYK010000038.1, forward strand.
CGCCCGCTTCCTGGCGCTGCTGGAGCTCTACCGGGAGCGGGTGCTCGACTTCGAGCAGCCGGAGGCGCTCGGTGAGCTGCGGGTGCGGTGGGTGGCGGAGGAGGGCCGGGTCTCGGTCGAGGTGACGGACGAGTTCGACCGGCCGGTGGGAGAGGCCCCGGGCGAGACCCGGGGCGAGGTGGAGGAGGACGAGCGGCGATGAGCGGCGGGAACGAGGGAGGGCGGCCGGTGCGGCGCCCACTGGGGCTGCCGGGGCAGCCGCGGGCCGAGGAGTGGATGGAGCCGGCCTTCGAGCTGCTGCCGGACCCGGTGGAGACCACGAATCCGGCGGACCGCGGGGAGCGTGTGGAGCCCGTGGCGGCCGAGCCGGAGGCCCGGGTGGTGCACCAGAAGTCGGCTCCGTCGACTTCCGGCGCAGAGGAGCCGCCCGCCCCCGCGCAGCCGCCCGCCCCCGCGCGGCCGGCCGACGCCGGGCCCCGGGCCGACGCCGGACTGCGGGCCGAGCTGGAAGCGGTCCTGATGGTCGTCGACGAGCCGGTCGCCGAGGAGCGGCTGGCCGGAGTGCTGGAGCGGCCGCGGGCCGAGGTGGCCGCAGCGCTGCGCGAGCTGTCCGCCGAGTACACCGCCCAGGGCCGCGGCTTCGACCTGCGGTTGGTGGCCGGCGGCTGGCGGTTCTACACCCGCGAGACCTGCTCCGCGGCCGTCGACCGCTTCCTCCTGGACGGCCAGCAGGCCCGGCTCACCCAGGCCGCGCTGGAGACCCTGGCGGTGGTCGCCTACCGGCAGCCGGTGTCCAGATCGCGGGTTTCCGCCGTCCGCGGTGTGAACTGTGACGGCGTGATGCGTACCCTGGTACAGCGAGGACTGGTGGAAGAGGCCGGATCCGAGCCCGAAACAGGTGCGATCCTGTATCGGACGACGAACTACTTCCTGGAACGGATGGGGCTCCGCGGCCTGGACGAGCTGCCGGAGCTCGCTCCCTTCCTGCCCGAGGTCGACGACGTGGAAGCGGAGTCCCTGGAGGGCACGATGATCGCGGAGGCGGTCGCCGCCGCTGCCGCGCAGGCCGCGGACGGCAGTGGCGAGGCCGGTCGGGCCGGGCCCGATCGGTAGGGGGCGGTGAGGTCGGCCGAAACGACCGCACATCCCAGACGGAACGACGTACGGACACTTTGATGCGTAGCAGTGGCAACGGCAGGAACAGCAGCGGCGGCGGGAGCGGTCGCGGCGGACAGGGCGGGGGCCGGGGCGGCGGCTCCTACGGCGGCGGCAGCGGTGGCGGCCGCGGCGGCTCGGGCTCGCGCGGAGGTTCGTACGGCGGTGGCTCCTACGGGGGCGGCGGCCGCGGCGGCTCGGGCTCGGGTTCGGGCTCGCGCGGCGGCTCCGGTTCGTACGGCCGCGACAGCCGTCGGGACGACCGTCGCGACGACCGGCGCGACGACCGCCGGTACCCGGACCGCCCGCTGCGGCCCGAGGAGCGCAAGTACGACCGCCCCGAATACGGCGGCGGCCCGAACGCCACCCCCGCCCGCGGCGGCTTCGCCGGCCGGCGCCCCGGTCCGGCCCCGCGCCCGCGCCGTGAGGGCCAGGGCGCCCCGGGTGACCCGCGCCGCCAGCCGCAGCGCTCGCGCGAGCTGCAGGCCAAGATCGAGGACGCCGTCCTCGCCCGGCACGACAAGCCGGCCGTCAAGCTTCCCAAGACCTTCGGCGAGCCCGAGGGCGAGCGCCTGCAGAAGGTGCTGGCCCGGGCCGGCGTCGGCAGCCGGCGCGCCTGCGAGGAGCTGATCGAGCAGGGCCGGGTCGAGGTCAACGGCAAGCGCGTCACCGAGCAGGGCAAGCGGGTCGACCCGCAGAACGACGAGATCAAGGTGGACGGCCTGACCGTCGCCACCCAGTCCTACCTGTTCTTCGCGCTCAACAAGCCGGCCGGCGTGGTCTCCACCATGGAGGACCCGGACGGGCGCCAGTGCCTGGGCGACTACGTGACCAACCGGGAGACCCGGCTGTTCCACGTCGGCCGCCTGGACACCGAGACCGAGGGCATCATCCTGCTCACCAACCACGGCGAGCTGGCCCACCGCCTCACCCACCCGCGCTACGGCGTGACCAAGACCTACCTGGCCGCCATCCAGGGCCCGATCCCGCGCGACCTGGGCAAGCAGCTGGCCCAGGGCGTGGAGCTGGAGGACGGCTACGCCCGTGCCGACAGCTTCAAGGTGATCTCCAACGTCGGCAAGAACTACCTGGTCGAGGTGACCCTGCACGAGGGTCGCAAGCACATCGTCCGCCGGATGCTGGCCGAGGCCGGCTTCCCGGTCGAGAAGCTGGTGCGCACGCACTTCGGTCCGATCGCCCTGGGTGACCAGAAGTCGGGCTGGCTGCGCCGCCTGACCAACCCGGAGGTCGGCCAGCTGATGCGCGAGGTCGGCCTGTAGGTCGTCGCGTTCGCCCGTCCCTGAGGGCCCCCGGTCGCCGTGGTGCGGCCGGGGGCCCTCTGTCGTGCGGGGTGTGCGGTCCGTGCGGGTCGTGTGAGACGGGACGCAACCGCTGGTCACGGCCTTGTCAGCGTCATGATCCGTGGCAGAGGATGGCCACCGGGCCACCGTCCCGCCGCGTGGCGGGACTGCGCCAGCACGGGCGCCGGTGGGCGGAGCAGGGGCGAACAGGGGGAGACGGCGTCGTGTCCGATGCACCACTGGGGCGGGCCGGCGGACAGGCCCTCGGCACACTGGGCCTGGCCGAGCCGGACGGGCAGGTGTACGCGGCGCTGGTGGCCAATCCGCAGTCCACCGCGGAGGAACTGGCGGAGGGCTGCGGCCTGACGCTCCAGCAGGGCGTGCGCGCCCTCGACCGGCTGGCGCAGCAGGGCATGGCCACCCGCGCGCCGGTGGACCGGCAGCGCTTCCTGGCGGTCGCCCCGGACGTCGCGATCGGCACCCTGATCGGCCACCGGGAGTCCGAACTGCGGCAGGCCAGGGCCGAGATGCACCGGCTGATGGACGCCTTCCGGGAGGCCTCGCGCTACACCGACCCGGCGCACTCGGTGGAGGTGCTGACCGGCGGCGAGGCGATCGCCCAGCGGCTGGAGCACATCACCGAGACCAGCCAGTACCAGGTGCGCGGCTTCGACCGCCCGCCGTACATCCAGGACCCGGTGGCACCGATGCCGCTGCAGCGCCGCCGGCTGCGCGAGGGCGTGAAGTTCCGGACCGTCTACGACCGGGAGGCGGTGGCCTGGCCCGGGCGGCTGGAGAAGAACATCCTGGTCGGGGTCGCGGACGGCGAGGAGGCGCGGGTCCGGCCGACGCTGCCCATGAAGATGATCATCTCGGACGACCGGATGGCGATCATCCCGATCAGCGTCGGTGACAGCGTGCTGGACGCCGCCTACGTGATCCACCCCTCGGCGCTGCTCCAGGCGCTGGACACGCTGTTCGAGGCGGAGTGGGAGCGGGCCGTGCGGCTGCAGGCCGCGGTCGGCACCGGGGACGCGGCGCCGGAGCCGGAGGCCGACCACCGCAAGCTGCTGGGCCTGCTGGCGGCCGGGCTCACCGACGAGTCGATCGCCCGCTCGCTCGGCTGGAGCGCCCGGACCACCCAGCGCCGACTGCAGAGCCTGATGCGCTCGCTGGGCGCCACCACCCGCTTCCAGGCCGGCATGGCGGCCCGGGAGCGGGGGTGGCTCTGAGCCCGGACCCGGCCCCGGACCCGAGCCTCGCACCGGGGGCGGGGGCTCGGGCGGGGCGGGGGCTTGGCCGGGATCGGGGCTGGGCTCCGGGGTTCAGCTCCAGGGGGTGAGCGAGGACCAGCGGCCGTCCGGCCCCCGTTCGACCTTCTCCAGGCCGACCACGGCGGAGCGGTTCAACCGCCCGTAGATGTGCGGGAAGAGCACGTCGGGGGTGGCCCCGGGCGGCGGGGCGCCGTGCGGAGCCTCCCACTTGACCATCGGCTCCACCAGCGACTCCTCGATCAGCAGCACCATCAGCGGGTCGGGGGAGTCGGCGAAGAAGGCGTTGGCGACCGCGAGCGCCGTCTGCTCGTCCGCCGAGCAGTGGATGAACCCGTCGGTCAGCAGCGAGGCGGTGGCGTACGGGCGGCCGGGGTCGGCCAGCCAGTCGTCCAGGGGGGCGAGGTGGAGGATCATGTTTCCTTTTCTACCCGTTGTCTCCGGGTTTGTTCCTGAGCGGTCGTCACCCGCCGGGCGGTGGTCGCCCTGCCCGACGGCGGGCGTCAGAGTCCGGCCACCTTGGCGGAGGCGGAGATCTCGTACACCAGGGTGAGCGTGCGGCGGGCGCCCGGGCCGAGCGGGACGTCCCAGCGGACGATGCCCTCGGCGTCGAAGGCGTCCGGCGCCGGGGAGCACTCCTCCTTGCGCAGCCGGACCTCGACCGCCGACACCTCGGAGACCGGCACCCGTTCGCGCACCGTGACGATCCGTTCGTCGTGCTCCTCCGGGCCGGAGAAGCGGGACAGGTGCAGCCGCACCGTGCGGGTGGTGGTCTGGCGGCCGGTGAGGCCGGCGGTGGCCTGGCGCTCCTCGGTCTCGCGGACCACCCGGTAGCCGTCCGAACTGCCGAAGGACAGCTCGGCGTCGGCGCCGGTGGCGGTGAAGCGCAGCTCGCCCCGGCCGGTGAAGCCGCTGCCGCGGACCAGCTCGACCGGGCCGGCCAGCAGCGGGTGCCCCGCCGCGTTGCGGAACCGGACCACCTGGGTGACCAGCGGGGACAGCTCCGGGGCGCAGGCGTACTCGCTGCTCGCCGGGCCGGTGAAGGCACCGAGCGGCACCCGGTGCGCCCGGCCGTCGGAGGGCACGGTCGCGGGGGCGGAGGCGGGCAGCACCCGGACCTCGCCACCGTCGTCCACGCCGGGGACCCCACTGCTCGGCCCGAGCTCGCTGATCGCCTCCTCGCGCAGCTCGACCTCGACCGTGCGGCGCTCCTCGTCGGTGCGCTCGCGCAGCACCAGGACGTCCTCGGCGACGGCCGGCGGGTCGGTGGCGAGCGCGGAGCGGGCAGTGGAGAAGGTGAGCCGGGCGTTCGTCCAGTCCTCTCCGGTGCGCTGCCAGACCACCGCCTCCGACTCCAGCTGCAGGCCGCCGTCGCCCAGGGTCGCGCGGTAGGACGGGCGCCAGAGTGCGCAGGGCACCAGGTGGGAGACGGTCAGCCCGGCCGGGCCGGCCCGTACCGCCTCGACGGTCAGGTCCAGGTGGGCGGTCAGCTCGGCCGGGTCCTCCTCGGCCTCGTCCAGCGCGATCAGGGCCTGTGAGCGCTCCTGCTCCAGACGGCGCAGCCGGGAGTGGGTGGTGCGCAGCTCCTCGCCGTAGCGCTCGCGCTCCGCGTCCACCCGGTCCAGCTCGCGGGACCACCGGCTGCGTTCGAGCTCGCCGATGCCGGCGCCTTCGCCGATCTCGCGCAGCAGGTCGGCGGAGAGCTGGGCGAGCAGGGCCAGCCGGGCCTCCAGCCGCGCGCGGGTCTGGTCGGCCAGGCGGCTCTCGGTGTCCAGCCGGTGGAGCCGGTGGCGCAGTTCCGAGTCGTCCGGGCCGGGCGGCAGCGGGGCGCGCGGGGTCCAGGCGCGGACCAGCCGGGCGTCCAGGACGCGGACGCCAGGGGTGGCGGACTCGGCGCGCAGGGTGCGGTCGACGGCGAGTGCGGTGAGCGGGCCGAGGCGCAGCCGCTGGACGCCCGCGGTGAGGTCGACCGTCGTCGTGCGCTCGACCTGGCTGCGGTCCTCCAGGCAGGTGACGGCGGTGACGGGGAGGGCGTTCGTTTCCCGGGTGGTGTCTCCGCTCATGGTCAGTTCCTCCGGTTTCCGCCGACGATGGCCTTTCCGGCCGGGATCTTGATCAGGTAGCCGCCGTCCAGCTCCGTGCTACCGCCGGGCGGCAGGTCGACCCGCCAGAGCCGGGTGCTGGGCGGACACTCCGGTGTCGGGACGGTCGGGGCGTGCCACTCGGCCCGCTCCTCGATCCGGACCTCGGCGTCGGAGGTGACCGGCACCCGCTCGCGCACCTCCACCGTGACGGCGCGGCCGAGCCGGTTCGCGAGCCGGACGTGCACCCGGTGGTCGAGCACGGTGCTGTTGCCCTTCAGCATGCCCGTGGTGGACTCGCGCAGCTCGGTGCGGCGCGCCACCTCGATGCTCTCGGTGACGCCGATGCCCAGGCGCCGCACACCGCCGGGCGCCAGGGTGGGCAGGGCGGCGGTGAGCAGGAACTCGTCGTCCACCGTGACCTCGACCGGGCCGGCCAGGACGGCGCGGTCGGTGCGGTTGGCGAGCACCAGGGTCGCGTACACCTTCTCCTCGACGGCGGGGACGGTGACGTACTCGGGGCGGACGGTGAGCGGGATCTCGTCCACGGTGACGGTGTGCCAGGTGCCGTCGGACGGGATGTCGGCGGGGGCCGCGGCGTCGAAGCGGTGGTCGAAGGAGCCGGCCGACTCGCGGGGCGGGACGGCGTGCCGGGGCAGGACCAGGCGGCGGACCTGCTCGCCCGGGTTGCCGCCGGGCAGGGCCCGGTCCAGCTCCTCGTGCTCGACCCGCTCGGGGCGGGGGTGCAGGGCGCCGCGCCGGGCGGTGGGTTCGTCGGGGCCGGCCAGGACGAGGTCGGGGTAGTCGAGCAGGGTGGCGTCCGGGGCGAAGCCGGTGGCCCGGGGCGGGACGGCGCGGCCGCCGCGGCGGAGCCCGCGGGAGCGGCGGGCCTCCGCCGGCGGGCGGCCGCCCGGTGCCTGCGGGAGCGGGGCGGCGGCGGGAGCGGCGGCGGGAGCGGCGAGTACGGGTGGCGGGGGGCCGCCGTAGCCGGCGAAGCCGCCGGGGGCGGGCGGGGGTGTCGGTGCGGTGGTCGGCGTGGCCATCGGCTCGTCGACGCTCAGGGTGCCGCCGCCGTACCGGCCGGAGGGCGCGGGCGGGGTGTCCGCCAGTGCGGCGAAGGCCCCGGGATGGGGGCCGGCGGGTCGGGCTCCGCCGAGCCGGGGGCCGGCCGGTACGGGGCCGGCCGGTACGGGCCTGGCGAGGTGGGCGGCCCGGGGCGGGGGCGGGACGGCGGCCGCGTCGTAGCCGGTGAAGAGGTCGGACAGGCCGGCCGGGGGCTCGCGCCAGCCGGAGGGCGGCGGGGCGGGCTGGCTGCGGCCGATCCGCAGCGAGGCGAGCCGGGGCAGGTCGGTGCGGCGGTCGAGGTCGGCGGTGGAGAGGGCGAGACGGACGCCGGTCCAGTCCTCGCCGGTGCGCTGGGCGACGGCGGCGCGCAGGAGGAGGTGGCCGGCGTCGGAGCCGGTCCGGTGGGACAGGCGGTAGGTGGGCACCCAGCGGGCGGCGGGGACGCCGTACTCCAGTTCGAGGTGGAGGGTGGTGGCCTCGCCGTCTGTGGGGGCGGTGCGGTCGGTGGAGGTGGTGCCTTCGGTCGGGGCGGTGCCGTCCGTGGTGATGGTGAGCAGGACGGTGGCGGTGGTCGAGACCGGTGCGGCCCGGTCGGCGGTGGACGCCCGCTCCAGCCGGTCGGCCGCCGAGTCGCGCTCGTGGTCGGCGAGTTCGATCTCCCGGTTGAGCTCCTCGGCGCGCTGCTGGAGCCGGGCCAGCCGCTCGTCGACGAAATCGGCGAGCTCCAGCCAGGCGTCCGCGGGTGTACGGCGCAGCGGCTCCTCGTGCCGGCTACGGGGCGGCACCGCACGCAGGGCGGCGGTGTCCGCGATCGCGGAGAGGACCAGCCCGCGGCGCTCGCCGAGCATGCTGCGGCGCTCGGTAGCCTCGTCCAACTCCCTCTGCAGATCCGAGAGTTCCGTCGGCTCGCGCAGTTCGGCGACCTGCTCCAGCCGGGCCTCGGTGACCGCCGTGCCGGCCGGTCCGGAGAGCACCCGGGCACGCAGTGAGCGGCCGTCCAGGGACAGGGGCAGGCCGGTCAGCCGCAGCCGCCCGCCGCGCGGAACGGGCACGGTGGCCCGGCGGCGGCACACCGCGCCCTCCGCGTACACCACCACGGAGTCGAGGACCGACGGGTGGGCCGGTACGGCCGGCGGTTTCGTCCGACCCGTCCGGCTGCTGTGCTGATCGTCCATGCGCAACCCCTTCGTTCGCGTGTTGCCTGCCGTGTGCCGTGTGCCGTGTGCCGTGTGCCGTGTGCGTGTGCCGCGTTGTCGTGAGTCGCCGTGCCGGGTGTCGCCCGTCGCGGCCGACTGGTGCTGTTCTCTTGCTCTCCTGCTCGTCCGCTCCTTCGCCCGGGCGGCCAGTCTGCCCGGCTTCGGTGCGGGCGTCGCCGGATTTCCGGGTGCGGCGTGTGCACTGGATGGGACGGGGGCGGGGTCGCCGCGGTTGCCGGTGCCGGGAGCTGCCGGGAACTGCCCCCGTGGTTGCCGGGTGGCAGGTGGGGACTTCGGCGCAGCGGATGAGGGAGGATGGGGCGCGGGTGCTCCCGGACGGTCCCGGCACCTGTCGAGAATCGTGATCGAGGAGAGCGACCCGCCATGCGCACTGCCGTCGTCGTCGGCACCGGACTGATCGGCACCTCCGCCGCGCTCGCCCTGACCGCTCGCGGCCTGACCGTCCATCTGGAGGACGCCGACCCGGACGCCGCCCGCACCGCCGAGTCGCTCGGCGCGGGCACCACCGATCCGGCCGACGGCCCGGTGGACCTGGCGATCATCGCCGTCCCGCCCGCGCTGGTCGGCAAGGTGCTCGCCGACTGCCAGCGCCGCAACCTGGCGCACTGGTACACCGACGTCGCCAGCGTGAAGGCCGGCCCCGGCAGCGAGATCGCCGCACTCGGTTGCGACACCGTCCACTACATCGGCAGCCACCCGATGGCCGGCCGCGAGCGCTCCGGCCCGCTGGCCGCCCGCGCCGACATCTTCGAGGGCCGCCCCTGGGTGCTCACCCCGACCGCCGACACCGACACCGAGACGCTCAACGCCGCGCTGGAGCTGGTCGCGCTCTGCGGCGCGATGCCGATCGTGATGGACGCCGCCGAGCACGACCGGGCCGTCGCCCTCGTCTCGCACGCCCCGCAGCTGCTGTCCTCGCTGGTCGCGGCCCGGCTGGAGAACGCCGACGACACCGCCATAAGGCTCTCCGGCCAGGGTGTGCGCGACGTCACCAGGATCGCCGCGTCCAACCCCGGCATGTGGGTCGACATCCTCTCCGCCAACGCGGGCGCGGTCGCCGACATCCTGGACGAGGTCGCCCTCGACCTCGGCCGGACCGTCACCGCGCTGCGCGCGTTGGAGGCGGCCGAGGAGGGCGAGCGCCGGGCCGGCGCGGCCGGGATCGAGGCGGTCATGCGGCGCGGCAACACCGGCCAGGCCCGGATCCCCGGCAAGCACGGTGCGCCGCCGACCCGGTACGAGACGGTGGCGGTCGTGCTCGGCGACCAGCCGGGCGAGCTGGGCCGGCTGTTCGGGGAGGTCGGTGACGTCGGGGTCAACATCGAGGACGTCGTCATCGAGCACTCGACCGGGCAGCAGGTCGGCTTCGTCCAGCTGTCGGTGGCGCCGACGGCGGTCAAGCGGCTGGTGAAGGCCTTGCGGGCGAGCGGGTGGAGCGTGCGGGACTGAGGCGCCGGGGGCTGCCGGGGGCTTCGGGGTTTCGGGGGGATTGGTGGGCTTCGGGGGGCTTCGGGGCCGGGGTTCGCCCGGGCGCTTCCGGAGGCTGAGCGGGAGCGGGGCGGGCGGCGGAGTCCGTGACGGCGGCGGTCCATTAACCTTGAGGGAGACAATCCCCGGCCGTCCGCCTGCGCAGGCTTCGGCTCCCATGCTCAGAGAGAGGTTCGCCCCCGTGGACACTGCCGACCGAGCGCACGCCCCGGTCGTCGTCGCCATCGACGGACCCTCCGGCTCCGGCAAGTCGACCGTCTCGCGGGCGGTGGCCGCCCGGCTGGGCCTGAGCTTCCTGGACACCGGTGCCATGTACCGGGCGATGACCTGGTGGATGCTGGCCAACGAGGTCGACGTGAACGACCCGGAGGCCGTCGCCGTCGCGTGCGGCAAGCCGGTGATCGTGTCGGGCACGGACGCCGACGGCCCCACCATCACGGTGGACGGCCAGGACGTCTCCGGCCCGATCCGCGGCCCCGAGGTGACGGCGCAGGTCAGCGCCGTGGCCGCGGTGCCGGCGGTGCGGGCCCGACTGGTGGAGCTGCAGCGCGGCTGCGCCGAGGTCGCGGAGCGCGGCATCGTCGCCGAGGGCCGGGACATGGGGACCGTGGTGTTCCCGGACGCCACCGTCAAGGTCTTCCTGACCGCCTCCGAGGAGGCCCGGGGCGCGCGCCGGGCCGCCGAGCTGCGCGCCAAGGGCGTCGACGAGGCGACCATCACCGCGATGGCCGCCGATCTCGCCCGCCGGGACGCCGCCGACTCCTCCCGGGAGACGGCCCCGCTGGCCCAGGCCGCGGACGCGGTCCTGGTGGACACCAGCGACCTCACGCTGGAGCAGGTGATCGACCGGATCGCCGGGCTGGTGGAGGAACGGGCCGGGCTGTCCTCGGTCTGACCCGGCGCTCGTCGGACCGGCCGATGGTCGGGCCGGCCGTCGTCGGACCGGCTGACTGTCGGACCGGATGATGGTCCGGCCGGGCCCTTGCCGGGCCGGCCGCTGCCGGGTCCGACCCCTACCGAGTGAACCGCGGGCCGGTGAGGCGCCGCGGAGACAACCATCGCGCTGCCCCGAGCGGGGCAGGTACGCACGGCACGCCCCTGGGAAGGGCCGGGCCGGGAAACGGAACAGACGAACATGACCGCAGAGCACACCACCGCCGATCACGGCGGACTGGACGCCGCCGACTACGCCGAGTTCATGGCCCTCGCCGCCGAGGAGGGCTTCGACATCGACGGCGTCGACGTCCTGGACGGCGCCGAGCACGTCCGGCTGCCGGTGCTGGCCGTGGTCGGCCGCCCGAACGTCGGCAAGTCGACCCTGGTGAACCGCATCATCGGCCGCCGCGAGGCCGTCGTCGAGGACAAGCCGGGCGTGACCCGCGACCGGGTCACCTACGAGGCCAGCTGGAACGGTCGCCGCTTCAAGGTCGTCGACACCGGCGGTTGGGAGATCGACGTCCTCGGCATCGACGCCATGGTGGCGGCCCAGGCCGAGCTGGGCATCGAGCAGGCCGACGCGGTGCTGTTCGTCGTGGACGCCACGGTCGGCGCCACCGACACCGACGAGGCCCTGATCAAGATCATCCGCCGGGCGGGCAAGCCGACCGTCCTGTGCGCGAACAAGGTCGACGGCCCCTCCACCGAGGCCGAGGCCGCCTACCTGTGGTCGCTGGGCCTGGGCGAGCCGTTCCCGGTCTCCGCCCTGCACGGCCGCGGCTCGGGTGACCTGCTGGACGCCGTCATGGACGCGCTGCCCGAGGCCCCGCCGCAGACCTTCGGCGACGCCGCCCCCGGCGGCCCGCGCCGGATCGCGCTGATCGGCCGCCCGAACGTCGGCAAGTCCAGCCTGCTGAACAAGGTCGCCGGCGAGGAGCGGGTGGTCGTCAACGAGCTGGCCGGCACCACCCGCGACCCGGTCGACGAGATGATCGACCTCGGCGGCAAGACCTGGAAGTTCGTGGACACCGCCGGTATCCGCCGCCGGGTCCACCTCACTGCCGGCGCCGACTTCTACGCCTCGCTGCGCACCGCCGCCGCGCTGGAGAAGGCCGAGGTCGCGGTCGTCCTGATCGACGCCAGCGAGACCCTCGCCGAGCAGGACACCCGCATCATCTCGATGGCCGTCGAGGCCGGGCGCGCCGTCGTCGTCGCCTACAACAAGTGGGACCAGCTGGACGAGGAGCGCCGCTACTACCTGGAGCGCGAGATCGAGCGCGACCTCGTCCAGGTGCAGTGGGCCCCGCGGGTCAACGTCTCGGCCAAGACAGGCCGGCACATGGAGAAGCTCGTCCCGGCGATCGAGACCGCGCTGGAGGGCTGGGAGACGCGCATCCCGACCGCGCGCCTGAACGCCTTCCTCGGCGAGCTGGTGGCCGCCCACCCGCACCCGATCCGGGGCGGCAAGCAGCCGCGCATCCTGTTCGGCACCCAGGCGGGCATCCGTCCGCCGCGCTTCGTGCTCTTCGCCTCGGGCTTCCTGGAGGCCGGCTACCGGCGCTTCATCGAGCGCCGGCTGCGTGAGGAGTTCGGGTTCGTGGGGACGCCGATCTCGATCTCGGTGCGGGTTCGGGAGAAGCGCAAGAAGAAGTAGAAGTAGCGGGTGGAGGTAGAAGTAGAAGGAGCGTGAGTCGGGGCGACCCGGCTCACGGCGGTTGGGCCTCGTCACGGTGGTGGCGGGGCCCATCGGCGTTTCTGTGCGTCAGTGGATGCCGTGGATGCCGGGGGGCAGGGGCGGCGGTGGGGTCGGTGCTGGCGGTGCCGGTGCCGGTGGTGGGGCGGTGGGGCGGCGGGGCGGCGGGGCGGTGGGGTGATGGGGTGATGGGGTGATGCGCGGTGCCTCAGTGGTGATCGCCGTTGCGGCCCGGGGGGAGGGAGAGCATCTGTCGGTGACGGCCGCCGGTGGCCGGGGCGGTGGCGAGCCCGGTGGCCGTACCCATCACCGGGGAGGGGGCGGGCGGTGCGGGCGGCGCGGGCGCCGGTACGGACATCGCATGCGGGACCGGGCCGAGGTACCCGGCGGCGACCCAGCCCTGGCCGTTGGTGAACTGGCCTGCAACGCTTGCGGATTGGGCCGAGGTGGGGGCGGCAGCGGCAGCGGTGGCGGTCGGGGCGGCGTGGTCGAGGCCGTCGCCGGTGCGGGTGCCGGTGGCGGCGGTTGCGGTGGGGGCCGGATGGTGGTGGGCCTGGAGGCCGTGGGCTGCGTGGCTTCCGGGATGGTGGCCGGTGTGAGCCGCAGCGTGGGCCGCGGTGTGGGGTGCGCCGTGCGGTGCGGCGGCGGGCGCGGCATGGTGGTGGCCGCCGGTGTGTCCGTGGTGACCGTGCTGGTGGTTGCCGGTGTGTCCGCCGACGTGGCCGGAGCCCGAGCCCGTGCCGTGGGGCTGGGAGGCCATGAACTGGGGGAGGCCCGGCGCCTGGCCCGCGAGGGTGTGGAAGGCCTGGTGCTGGTGCGGGTACGAGCGCTGCTCACTGCGCAGGGGGTAGCCGTCGCGGACCGCGAAGCCGGTGAACGCCAGGTCCTCCTCGCCCGAGCGGTCGCCGGGCAGCGCGCGGAAGAGGCGCCGGTACTCGGAGTACAGCTCGTCGTAGATCGGCGTGGTGGAGTGCGGGTGCTCGGCGTCGTACGACGGGCGCATGCCCGGGATCGAGCGGGGGACGGTGGTGGAGCGGCCGGGGGACGCGGAGACGTCGTAGCTGTACACGTAGGGGCCAACGAGTGAGAGGGGGCGGGGGATGCGGGGCGCTCATGCGGGGCGGCCATGAGAGGAGGTCATGTACGGCGGTCATGAGCGGTGAGCATGCTGCGCGGATGGCATGACCGCCGCTCATGCCGGGGCCATGAGGGACTCTCATGCGGCGTCTCATGAGGGACTCTCATGCGGGTCCCATGAGTAAGGCCCATGAGCCGAGCTCATGGGCAGGCCCCATGAATCACGCTCATGCGCTCTACGCCCCCGTGTGAGGCGTTCATCCCGGGGAGCGGGGAGCGGGGAGCGGGAACCGTGAGGCACACCGGACGCGCGGACCATCGGGACGTGCCGGGAGGAGCGAGCCCGCGCCGGAGGCGGCCCGGGGCGGCGGGGGAGGCCGCCGTCCGGCGCGCAGGGCAGGAGGACGGATCAGGTACCGGCGAGCGGGAGGGAGGCAGCGACCACCTGGCCCAGCGCCACGGCCCGCTCCAGCGCCTGGCGCAGCAGGTCCTCGCGGGGCTGGCGGCCGACCATGCCGGCCGGGACGGCGTACATGGTCACCTCGGAGAGCTGGCTCGCCGCCATCCGCCAGGCGTCGGTGACCTGGAGCGGCTGGTGCGCCTGCCACCAGCCGGTGCTGCCGCCGGCCGCGGCGGGCTGCAGGATCGCGTGCAGCTTGCCCATCGCGACCAGGACCGACCAGCCGGGCAGCTGCTCCGGGGTCTCGTCCAGGTCGGTGACGGGCTGGAAGCCGGCGTCCTGGAGGAGGTCGAGGAACTCGTCCTCGCCCGAGGTGCTGCCCGGGCGGCCGACCGGACCGGTGGGCTCGACGACCAGCGAGGCGTGGCCGACCTTGCCGTGCAGGACGAGTCCGCAGGTGATGCCGAGGATGGCGGCCTGGCCGGGGGCGGGCGACTGGGCCGCGGACCCGCCGGGGGCGGCCGGGCCCGGCTGCGGCGCGGCCGGCACGTGGCCGGCCGGCGCGGGGGCCGGGACGGCGAGGTCCGGGGCGCCGGTCTGGGCCTGGTTGATGCTGCGGACGGCGCCGACCAGCTGCTCCTCCGCGACCGGCACCACCTGGGAGGGGATGCAGCGGGCGTGCGCGAAGGCGAGCACGGCGGTCTCGTCGCCGACGAAGAGCACGGTGCTGGTGGGTTCCACGTGGGTGTCGCCGGGGGTCCGGCAGGAGGTGCACTCGTAGCTGTCGGGGGCGCGGTCGCCGCCCAGTAGGCGGTCGGCCTCGTCGTCGCCGATCTCGGACCGGACCTCGTCGCTGACGTCGAGCATGCGCGGCACAGGGTCTCCTCGGATGGATGCGGATGGGGCTTCGGGGGCGGACACGGGGAGGTCGACATGACCAACGGGCCCTTGTGTCAGGCGTCACGGGTGCCCGTCGAGGCTGACGGGAATTGCCCCGGATCCGACCGCGCGGCGTGTTCTCGTGGTCGCAATCTGTCGATGTCGGTGTCGGGACTGCCGGAACGGAACCGTGAGGTGGGTCACCCGCCGGGGATGTTTCAGCTGGGAATCAATGGTCAAAGCGGACATTTCGGGCATGATTGTGCGGGTCTTACCGCCGGTAACCCTTGGCTGAGCTGGGCAGACCGTTCAAGTTTTGAAATCTCCACCGACCGGCTCGTAGCTTCTTGGTCGGCGCAACGAGCGCCACCCGGGATCACCCCCGACGCACAGCCCCCCGGTCCGCCGGGCGCGGCAGGTGCCCGCCGACACGACCGCTCGAACAGGTCGTCGGCGAGCGGCTGGGTGGCCGGGGCGGCAGCGGCACGTCCGACACGTGCACGGCCGCCCGACGGACGCGGCAGGCGAACGCGGCCCCTCACGGGGCCTGGTTCCGCATGCCCGCCCGGGGCTGTCGAGAGGAACCCCATGACCTTCCGTAACGAGAACGCCGCTGCCACCACCTCCGCCGCCACCAAGCGCAACCGCGTTCGGATGGCTGTCGTGGCGGGCGCCGCTGTCGCGGCCCTGCCGGTGGCCGGCCTCGTCACGGCCACCTCGGCCTCCGCCGCCTCCGTCTCCACCTGGGACGCCGTCGCCCAGTGCGAGAGCGGCGGCAACTGGGCCATCAACACCGGCAACGGTTTCTACGGCGGTCTGCAGTTCACCTCCAGCACCTGGGCCGCCTACGGCGGCACCGCCTACGCCTCGCAGGCCAACCTGGCCACCAAGGCGCAGCAGATCGCCGTCGCCGAGAAGGTCCTCGCCTCGCAGGGGCCGGGCGCCTGGCCCGTCTGCTCCGTCAAGGCCGGCCTGACCAAGGGCGGCGCCCCGGCCGCCGTCGACACCTCGTCGGGCGCCACCGCCGCCAAGCCGGCCGCCCCGGCTGCCAAGCCCGCCGCCCCGGCCGCCAAGCCGGCACCGGCCCCGAAGGCCGCTGCGCCCAAGGCCGCCGCCCCCAAGGCCGACGCCGCGCCGAAGGCCGCCGCCCCGAAGGCTGCCCCGAAGGCCGACCAGGGCGCCAAGGCCTGGACCGGCTCGAACGACGCCAAGCCGGCCAAGGGCAACTACACCGTCAAGTCCGGTGACACCCTGAGCTCCATCGCCGCCGCGCAGGGCCTGGACTGGCACGACCTGTACAAGAACAACGCCAAGGTCGTCGGTGGCAACCCGGACCTGATCTTCCCGGGTCAGACCCTGAGCATCTGAGCTGCTGAGCTGTCGAACGTCTGAGCTGCCGAGCTGCTGGAACCGTCGAGGCTGCTGAAGCTGTTGGGGCTTCGAGGTCCTGAGGTTTCGTGAGCGGCTGACACCGCTTGCCCGGGCGTTCACCGGCTCCGGCTTCCACGGCCGCTCCCCCTCGCGCGGATACTCCGCCGAGTGGGGGAGCGGCCGTCGGCGTTCCGTGGCGGGCGGCCCGTGGCATGTCTAGGGTCGGCTGCCATGTCGCAATCGTGTGATGAACGTGTGGGCCGACGTCGGGTTGTGCTCCGGGTCGGTGCCGCGCTGGCGCTGGTGCTGGCCCTGCCCACGGGCGGTGCGCGGGCGGGTGCGGCCGTCCGGGTCGCGGACCTGGTGTGGGACGCGCTGGCCGACTGCGAGAGCGGCGGCGACTGGCAGGCGAACACCGGCAACGGCTTCTACGGCGGACTGCAGATCCGGCCCTCCACCTGGGAGGAGTCCGACGGCCTGCGCTTCGCCGACCGGCCGGACCACGCCGGTCGGCGGGAGCAGACGACCGTCGGCGAGGAGATCGTCCGGCGGCAGGGGTGGGGGGCCTGGCCGTCCTGCGCGAGGGAGTTGGGGCTGACCGGGGGAGGGCCCGGCGAGCGCCGCACCGGGCCCGATCGGGCCTGACCGAGGCTGGCCTGATGGGGCTGGTCACGACCGGAACGGGGTTGGGGCGGTCCCCGGTGGGGTCGGTGCGGGAGGATGGTGGGGTGATCCAGGGCGAGTTGTTCGGTGATCTGCCAGGGGCTGACGGCGCCGCGCGCGCTGCCGCAGCCGCAGCCGCACGAGCTTCCGGGTCTTCCGGGTCTTCCGGGTCTTCCGGATCTTCTGAGGCTTCCGGCGGACCCGGGCCCGACGGGCGGGCGCGCGTCGAGCCCGCTCCCGGCGCCGTGCTGCTCCCCGGCTGGCTGGACCTGGACGCGCAGCTGCGCCTGATCGCCGCCTGCCGGGAGTGGGCCCGTCCGCCGGCCGGTCTGCACACGGTGCGGATGCCCACCGGCGGGATGATGTCCGTACGGATGGTGAGCCTGGGATGGCACTGGTACCCGTACGGGTACCGGCG
Source organism: Kitasatospora sp. NPDC038210 (assembly GCF_055600605.1). Taxonomy (NCBI): domain Bacteria; kingdom Bacillati; phylum Actinomycetota; class Actinomycetes; order Kitasatosporales; family Streptomycetaceae; genus Kitasatospora; species Kitasatospora sp. NPDC038210. The sequence continues at coordinate 45,122 of NZ_JBVJYK010000038.1, forward strand.
GGTCGCCGAGGACGGCGCGCCCGTCAAGCCGTTCCCGCCCGAGCTGGGCCGCCTCGCCCGCCGGGCCGTCGCCGAGGCGTACGGGCAGGCGCTGCCGGAGGTCGCGGGCGCCGCGTCGTACGAGCCGGACATCGCCATCGTCAACCACTACCCGCACGGCGCGAAGATGGGCCTGCACCAGGACCGCGACGAGCGGACGGACGCGCCCGTGGTCTCGCTCTCGCTCGGTGACCGCTGCGTCTTCCGGCTCGGGAACACCGAGACCAGGACCCGGCCGTGGACCGACCTGGAGCTGCGCAGCGGCGACCTGCTGGTGTTCGGCGGCCCGTCCCGGTTCGCCTACCACGGGGTGGTGCGCACGCTGCCGGGGACGGCGGACCCGGAGCTGGGGCTGGTGGGGCGGCTCAACATCACGGTGCGGGAGTCGGGGCTGGGGGCGTAGCGGCGGCTGCCCGGGAGGGCTCGGCCGGGCCCGCCGCTTCCGTCATCCGTTCGTCGACTCGTCTACTCGTTCGAGTGAAACGGTGGATCGGACACGGTGAGCGGGAATGACCCGGGTCGCCGGAGAATTCGAGTGAGCTGGAGAATTCGATCGGAGTCCGCATCCGAGGGGATCGGGGTCCGGAGAGGAAGCACGCTCATGGGTACCCCCGTCGACGACCTCGTCGATCTGCTCGACCTGGAGCAGATCGAACTGAACATCTTCCGCGGCCGCAGCCCCGAGGAGGCACTGCAGCGGACCTTCGGCGGCCAGGTCGCCGGGCAGGCGCTGGTGGCCGCGGGCCGCACGGTCGAGGACAAGCGCCCCGTCCACTCGCTGCACGCCTATTTCCTGCGCCCCGGGGTGCCCGGCGTGCCGATCGTCTACCAGGTCGACCGGATCCGGGACGGTCGCTCCTTCACCACCCGCCGGGTGCTCGCCATCCAGGGCGGCCGGTCGATCTTCGCGCTCACCGCCGACTTCCACAGGCCGGAGGAGGGCGGCATCGAGCACCAGTACCCGATGCCGGACGTCACCCCGCCCGAGGAGCTGCCCAGCGCACTGGAGGAGGTCGGCTCCCGGCTCGGCGAACTGCCCCCGTTCATCAGCCGCCGCCAGCCCTTCGACATCCGCTACGTCGACCGGCTGCGCTGGACCAAGGAGGAGCTGGCCGGCGTCGAGGCGCGCAGCGGTGTCTGGCTGCGGACCAACGGCCGGCTGCCGGACGACCCGCTGATCCACGTCTGCGCCCTCACCTACGCCAGCGACATGACGCTGCTGGACGCCGTCCGGGCCCCCGTCGAGCCGCTGTGGGGCGAGCGCCACTTCGACATGGCCTCCCTGGACCACGCGATGTGGTTCCACCGGCCGTTCCGGACGGACGACTGGCTGCTCTACCAGCAGGAGGCCCCGATCGCGCACGGTGCCCGCGGCCTGGCCCGCGGGCAGATCTTCGACCAGAGCGGACAGCTGGTGGTGTCCGTGGTGCAGGAAGGGTTGTTCCGACCGTTGAAGCGGTGAGACGGGAAGGCGCGCCGGGTGGCCGCATTGCGGTTTCGGCGGCCGCGGACCGGTGGGAATGATCCGTCCGAGCGGACGGTGTCGTGGATGATCGAGACGGGCGGCCCGAACAGCGGGCCGTCCCCGGACCGACCGGGAGGGTGGACCGATGACGGCGACGGCCGCGGAGGACTGGAAGCACTGGAGCGACGGGCGGGCCGCGTCCGTGAGCGCACCGCACGGCCAGCTGGCACTCACCGGCACGTACTGGCTGGAACCCGAGCCCGCCGAGATCCCCGGCCTGCCCGGTCGCTGGTGGGCCGACGCCGAGGGCGTCCGGAGCCGGGCGGCGGCAGGCGACGGCATCACCGTGACCGGCGCGGACACGCCGGTGGACGGCGAGGTGCTGCTGCGCCCGGACAGCGACCCGGCAGCCGACACCGCCACCCTGGGCGACCTGCTGCTCGTCCCGATCGAGCGCGAGGGCGAACTCGCCCTGCGGGTCTTCGACCCGGCCGCGCCGGGCCGGGTCGCCTTCGCGGGCATCTCGGCCCATCCGTACGCGCCCGAGTGGGCCGTGCCCGCGGTCTTCACCCCGTTCGAGGACGGGGCCCGGTCGGTCGTGGTCCCGAACGCGGACGGCAAGGATCGCCCGCTGGCCGTCACCGGGCAGATCGCCTTCACCGTGGCCGGCGAGCACCGCACGCTGACCGTCAGCCGGTCGGGCGACCTCCTCAGCGGCGTGTTCGCCGACGCCGGCAGCGGCATCGACACCTACCGCTTCCGCTTCATCACCCTGCCGGCACCGGATGCCGACGGCCGTACGGTCCTCGACCTCAACCGGGCCTACCTGCCGCCCTGTGCCTTCTCCGACCACTTCATCTGCCCCTTCCCGCCGCCCGGCAACCGGCTGGACTTCGCGGTCGAGGCGGGGGAGAAGCAGGTGCTGAGCAGGTAGCTGTCACGGGGTTCCGGGCCAAGGGAGGCCCCGCTGCGGGGGCGGCCGGGGGCGGGGCGGAGCATGGGAACATGTCGAACGATCAACATTCCACCTCCGCCGCGTCGGCGGACGCACCGCCCGTGGCCGGACCCGGGCCCGATCCGGCGGACGGTGCCGCAGCCACCGGTCTCGCCCCCGACGCCGGTGCCGTTTCCGGTGCCGTTTCCCAGGCCGGTGCCGCGTCGTCCGGTGCCGCGTCGTCCGGTCCCGCATCGCCCGGCACCGAGGCTGCCGGTGACCTGCCGGCGGACCCGGTGGCCACCGACGCGCCGTGGTACCGGCGTGCGTTCGCCGACCTCAGCCCGCTGCGCGAGAACGCCGACTACCGCAGGGTCTGGTCCGGTCAGGCCGTCTCCTCCATCGGCCAGCAGATGACGGCCGTCGCCGTCTCCGTCCAGGTCTACGACCTGACCGGCTCCGCCTTCGCGACCGGCCTCGTCGGCATCTTCTCCCTCGTTCCGCTGGTCGCCTTCGGCCTCTACGGCGGCGCGATCGCCGACACCGTCGACCGGCGCAGGCTCGGCCTGATCGGCTCGGGCGGCCTCGCCGTCGTCTCCGCGGTCCTGGCCGCGCAGGCCCTGGCCGGCCTCGGCCTGGTCGCCGTCCTCTACGCGGCCGTCGCCGTCCAGGCCGGATTCTTCGCCCTCAGCTCGCCCGCCCGCTCCGCGATGATCCCCCGGCTGGTACCCAGCCACCAGCTCCCGGCCGCGAACGCCCTGAACACCGTCAGCATGAACCTCGGCCTCACCATCGGCCCGATGCTCGGCGGCGTCCTGATCGGCGCGTACGGAGCCCAAGCCGCCTACCTGGTCGACACCGTCGCCTTCACCGGCACCCTCTACGCGATGTGGCGCCTGCCCGCCATGCGCCCGCTCGGCGAGCGCAAGGGCCGCGCCTCCGTCCTCGACGGCCTCCGCTTCCTGCGCGAGCAGCCCAACCTGCGCACCAGCTTCCTCGCCGACCTGGCCGCGATGGTCTTCGGCATGCCCCGCGCCCTCTTCCCCGCCATCGCGGTCACCTTCTACGGCGGCGACGCCGGCACCGTCGGCCTGCTGGTCTCCGCCCCGGCCGTCGGTGCCCTGACCGGCGCCCTCTTCTCCGGCTGGGTCGGCCGCGTCCACCGCCAGGGCGTCGCCGTCCTCGCCGCCGTCGCCGCCTGGGGTCTGGCCATCGCCGCCTTCGGCGTCCTCCACAACCTCTGGCTCGGCCTCCTGCTCCTCGCGGTCGCGGGCTGCGCCGACACCGTCAGCATGATCTTCCGCAACACGATGATGCAGGTCGCCGCCCCCGACGAGATGCGCGGCCGCCTCCAGGGGATCTTCATCGTCGTCGTGGCCGGCGGCCCCCGCCTCGGCGACTTCGAGTCCGGCACCGTCGCCGCCCTCACCAACCCCACCACCTCCGTGATCAGCGGCGGCCTCGCCTGCGTCGCCGCCGTCCTCCTCCTCGCCGCCCGCCGTCCCGCCTTCCTGGCCTACGACGCCCGCCACCCGACCCCCTGACCCCCCACCCCCAAACCTGGCAGCGAGCACCCCCCGACGTGCTGTATTGTTTTCCACGTCGCCGGGACACCGGGGACAAGGTCGAGAAGCCCACAGCAGAGCCCCCCAGGCCCTCGCTGCAGGCACCGAGACCACGGGACGTGGCGCAGCTTGGTAGCGCACTTGACTGGGGGTCAAGGGGTCGCAGGTTCAAATCCTGTCGTCCCGACCAGCATTTCTGCAGGTCGGAAGCCACTTCTATCGAAACGATAGAAGTGGCTTTTTCCTTTGGTGGTCGCAATGTGGTCGTGAACGCTCGTTCACATCACCTTGCTGGGCACGTTTCCGCAGGCCGGCCCCTCCGACCTGGTCGTGACGGGGCATTTGTTCGTTCATCCGGGAATCCGCGTGCCGTCGGTCGCGGACTGGTCGCCTCTGCGGCGCGGAAATGGGCCGGGATTCGCGGGAAATAGGCATGCTGACGGAACCTGCGGCGTCATCTGCTGCGACGGGCCGCACGTTTATCGGGTGTCAGCTATGAGCCGGGAATCCCGGTTGCTTGTCGGCTCTGGTGGCCGCAGCGGCCAGGAGGGCCGAGCCGCCTGCGGCGTGGGGCTGTCAGGCCGTGTGGCTGAACAGCGGGTTCGGCAGGCCGAGGTCGTGGGCGGGGGCGTCCGGGGCGTGCCGGGTGCGGGCTTGGACGAGGTGGAGCCTTGCCTCGATGGTGTTCACGGCGGCCCTGGCGACGTCCCAGGTCAGGTGGCTGTAGATGTTCGCGGTGGTCGAGAGAGTGGAGTGCCGCAGGGTCTTGGAGATGACGGCCATGGAGACGTTGCCCTCCAGGGCGAGGGTGGCGGCGAGGTGACGCAGGTCGTGGATGGTGACGTGGGGCAGCGCGGCCTGTTCGCGCAGCTCGTGGAAGCGCCGCCGGACGGCAGCCGGGTGGAGGGGCCGGCCGTCGGGGCCCTGGAAGACATGGCCGTTGACGGTGGCCGTGCTGCGGGCCATGGCGCGCTGAAGGGCGGCGGCGACGCGCTCCGACAGCGGCACCCAGTTGCGGCTCTTCCTGGTCTTCGGCGCGGTCAGGACGAGTTCGTGGTTGTCGACCGCGGACAGAGTGTGGCGGATGTACATGACGCGGTCGTCGAGGCGCACGCACGGGCGCTGGAGGCCGAGGGCCTCGCCCTTGCGCAGTCCGGTGCCGATGATGACCTCGAAGAGGTCGGCGAAGGCGGGGTCGACGTTTCGGCAGTGGGAGAGGAACGCGACGGCCTGCTCGGCGCTCCAGGGGACGCGTTCGTCGGGGCGGGGCCTGCGCATGGGCAGGGGCTGGGCGGCGTTGAAGGGCAGGCGGTGGGTGCGCACGGCGGACCCGAGGGCGCTGGAGAGCGTGGCGAGGCAGTGGTAGACGGCCTGGCGTCCGCGGCCGGCTTCGAGCTGCTCGTGGGTGTAGGCGGCGATGTGGTCGTGGGCGAGGTCCTCCAGGCGCAGCTTGCCGAAGACGGGTATCAACTCGCAGAGCACGTAGGTGCGGTAGCGGGCGTAGGTGGTGGGCTTGAGCAGGAACTCCATGCCCTTGAGCCACTTGGTGAGGTAGGCGGCCACCGTCTCGTGCGGGTCTGCGTCGAAGCCCAGCTTCCGGCCTTCGAGGAAGCGCCGCAGCGCGCTCTCGGCGGCGAAGTCGTCCTCGAACCCGCCGCGGCGCACGGTGCGCCGCCGGCCGCTGAGGGAGGGGATATCGACGGCGAACGTCCACGTGCCGTGCCCCTCCTCGGCCAGGCGCGGGCACCCGGCGCCGAGCTGACGCCGGTCGGCGTCTCGGCACCCGCATCGGCGGTAGACCCGGCCCGGCCGTCCTGACTTGCGCACTTCTTGTTCCTCCTGAGGCGATTGGTGCTCGATCGGCTCGCGGAGGCTAGCGGGGTGACCGCCCATCGGGTTGTCTGCGACCACCATGCGATCACCAACGCCGAATCAGGCCCCTGACCTGCGGCTCGCGGTGAGGACCCGCACCTGGGCGGGCCAATGAATGGGGAGACGGCCTCGCTATTTCGGACGGACGGCGTGAGGACCCGGAAATTGCTACCGTGCGTAACCACCGGCCCTGCTTCGGGACCGCTTCATGCCCGCTTCGGACCCCGAAGCGGGGACGTGCGAGCAGGAGGCCGGGACGACCTTTCTATTGACGGGAGCCCAAGCAGATGGTAGAGGGCTCTCGCCCTCTGGTGCATGTTCGGCCTGAAGGTCGGGCGTCCCGTGGCCTCGGTCTGGTTGCACAGTGTCACTGAAATGCGGCCCGGATGGGCGGGCCACCGCTGGCTCCAGGTCGAGGTGGGTGGGCGTGCCGACGTTGGGGGCGTCACGTCGGCCGGCCCGTGTGTGGACGTCCTTGTGGAGGTTGTGTGCGGGCCGGAGGTGCTACTCGTGCGGTCGAGTCGGACGGTCAGATGAGCCGGTCGCGGTTGGCGGCTGCGGCTCCGCGGACGAGGCGGGCGAATCGGCTGCGGTCGATGCCGGGCTGTCCGGAGTGCTCGTCGTCCCGGTCTTCGTCGTCGCTGAAGCCGTCCTCGTCGTTGGATTCGTTGTATTCCTCGTGGAGGAGCCAGCAGCCGTGGATGCCGGCGAGGAGGTCTTCGAGGAGGTCGGGGGCGGGGCGCCGGGGGTCGAGCGGGGTCAGGCGCAGGCCGCTGTCCTCGGGGTCGGTGTCCGGGCCGGTGTGCTGGGCGAGGTCGTCGTCGATGTCTTCGAGTTGCTCGCGCAGGCCGGCGGGGTCGGGGAGGAGGCCGTCGGCGATGTGGAGCGCGTGGCGTACGAGGCCGGTGACCGCGTCGTAGGGGGAGGTGCCGGCTTGGAGGAGTTCGAGGAGGTGGGTGGGGGTTTCGTGGGCGAGGGCTTCGATGTTGTCGGCTTCGAAGAGCAAGGCGGTGGGGGCATGGCCGGTGGCTTCGGCGGTGACCTCGGCGGCGGCTGCGAGCCAGTGGGCCGCGGCGACGGCGGCGGCGGTGGGGTCGATGTCGGTGAACAGCGCGGCGGGGCCGAAGGGGTCCTGTTCGAGGAGGCGGTCGGCGGCGGCGACCTGGACGGGGGAGGCGCCTTCGCGGCTGAGGAGGACGGCCTGGCGGGCGCGGCCGGTGAGGTCGCCGAGTTCGGCGTTCTCCACAGCGGCGAGCTCGGTGCCGACTTCGGCGAGGACGGCGTCGGTGAGGCCCGCGTTGCCGATGGCGTTTAGGGCACGTATTCGGTCGTGATCAATTTGTGCGATTCACCTTCGTAGTGGGTCCTGATCCGGTAGACCGTGGTGCGTGACGCGAGCGCAACTGA
>NZ_JBVJYK010000039.1:0-44531 GCF_055600605.1 Kitasatospora sp. NPDC038210
CACGCTGTTGAGTTCTCAAGGAACGGACGCTTCCTTCGGACCGCCTTCCAGCGGACCCTCCGGGCTTCGTTCTTTCGTGTTTCCAGCTTACCAGACGTTTTCCGCTCCGTTTTCCGGAGTTTCATTCATCCGATTCCCGCTGGCGGGATTTCCTGCAAACTTCGCTCCGAAGCTTATCAAAGCATTCGGTGTGCTCAGTCCGTGGGATTTGCTTCGTCGGAGGGCGCGCATTTCGTGAAACGCGCTCGCCTCGATTCGGCGGTGTCGTAGACACTAACGCCCGGGCCCGACCGTTGTCCAGTCAGTCCCAACCGTTCAAACCTACTAGCCCACCCCCACCACGTCAATGGTTTGGCCGGGATGAGGGAAGAGTAGCAGCTCAGAGGGGTGTTGATCACGCGCCTCAGGCCGCGACGGGCTGCAGGTCGGCCCGGTCGGCCGCCTCCACATCGCCGAACTCGCCGTCCTCGGCGGCCTTTCGCCCCAGCACCAGCGCATAGAGGAGGAAGCCCACCTCCGCCGCGACACCGATGGCGATTCGTGCCCAGGTGGGCAGGCCGGACGGGGTCACGAAGGCTTCGAGGACGCCGGAGACCGCCAGCACCGTGGCCAGCCCCATCGACATCCCGATGATCGAGCGGCCCTGTTCCGCGAGGGCCACGGCGCGTGTGCGCGGACCGGGGTCGATGACGGTCCAGCCCAGGCGCAGGCCCAGGCCGCCGGCCACGAACACCGCGGTCAGTTCCAGCAGGCCGTGCGGGATGAGCAGACCGAGGAATACGTCGAGGCGCCCGGCGGAGGCCATCAGCCCGACGCCGATGCCGAGGTTCACCACGTTGGTCCACATCACGTAGACCACCGGAATGCCCAGCGCGATCCCGTAGAGCAGGCACTGCACGGCGATCCAGGCGTTGTTCGTCCAGACCTGCGCGGCGAAGGAGCTGGCCGGCCGGTCCGAGTAGTAGGCCTCGTACTGTCCGCCGGGGCGGGTCAGCTCCCGCAGGCGGTCGGGGGCGACGAGGCTGTTGCGGACCTCCGGGTGGGTGGCCATCCACCAGGCGAGCAGTACGGTGCCGAGCAGCGAGAGGACCGCGACCGGCACCCACCAGCGGCGCGCGCGGTAGAGGGCGGCCGGGAAGCTCACCGTGTAGTAGCGGGCGACGTCCTGCCAGCCGTTGGTGCGGGAGCCGGTCACCGCGCTGCGGGCTCGCGAGACCAGGCCGGTCAGGCGGCTCAGCACGGCCGGGTCGGGCGCGGCGGCCTGGACCTTGGCGAGGTGGCCGGTGGTGCGCTGGTAGAGGGTGACCAGTTCGTCCGCCTCCTCGCCGCTGAGCCGGCGCCGGCGGGCGAGGGCGTCCAGCCGTGCCCACTCCCCCTGGTGGGTGGCGACGAAGACGTCCAGGTCCATTCGGCGGCTCCATGATCGGCGGTGGGCGCGGACGTGCGTGCGCGGGCGGGTACGGACGGACACGTGCGGCCCAGCATGCCAGCAGCGCCCCGGGTGGCCGCCCCCGGGGATCTCACTTCCCGCGCGCCCGCCGGGCCCCGTATGTTGGCGACTGCGGATCAGACTGCGGAGAGCGGGGCGTGGGGGGCCGGTCCGGGCCGATTCCCTCCACAGCGCTGCCGCCCCCGGCGGTCCCGGATCCCCAAGGGCGAGCCGTAGGGGCTCCAAGAGCGTGAACGGACAGGTGTCTTGAGCGACCTGGTGACGGGTGAGGCGGTCGTCCTCGGCCTGCAGACGGCGAAGCTGCCGAGTCGGGCACTGGCGATCGTGCTCGACCTGCTCGTGGAGTTCGCCGCCCTGCTGGTGGTCACGCTGCTGCTGAGCGTCGCGCTGGTCGGCCTCGACGGCGCCGCCCTGGCAGCCACCGTGATCGGCATGACGGTGTTCTTCCTGGTCGCCGTCCCGGTGATGGTCGAGACCTTCAGCCACGGGCGGTCGCTCGGCAAGGCCGCGCTCGGCCTGCGGGTGGTGCGCACCGACGGTGGCCCGGTGCGGTTCCGGCACTCGCTGGTGCGCGGGCTGGTCGGGTTCTTCGAGCTGATCGCGCTGTCCGGCTCCCCGGCCGTGATCACCTCGGCGGTGAACGCGGAGGGCAGGCGGCTCGGCGACATCTTCGCCGGGACGGTGGTCGTCCGGGAACGCACCCCGGGCGCGGGCGGCTCCGCCACCCCGCTGCCGCCGGTGCACCCGCACCTGCTCCAGACGATGGGCCCCGAGCTGGTCGCGATGGACTTCTCGGCCGTTCCGGAGCCGCTCTGGCTCGCCGTGCGCCAACTGCTCGGCCGGATCGGCCAGTTGGACCCGGCGGTGATGAACCGGATGACCGCCCGGCTGGCCGAGGACCTGTCCGCCCGGATCGGCCACCCCGTTCCCCCGGGGCTGCACCCGGCGGCTTACCTCGGCGCGGTGCTCACCGAGCGCCAGCGGCGGGAGTGGACGCGCGCCCAGCAGCAGCTGTGGGCGGCCGGGCCGGTGCCCCCGCAGGTCCCGGCGCCCCGCGCGGCCTCCGGACCGGTGCCCGGCACCGCCGACGGACGGCCTCTCCGGGTCCTCGGTGTTCCGACCGCCCCCGCACCGACCTCCCCGGTACCGCCGACACCGGTACCCACTGCGCCGACGCCCGTTCCGGCCGCCCCCACCCCGGTCGCGCCGACCGCGCCGTCCTTCGACAAGCCCGCCGCCGGCACCGGCTTCGCCCCGCCCTCCTGAGCCACGGGCCGGCCCCAGCCGCGGCCCGGCCCGGCCACCGGCGGTCCCGCAGTCCGCTACTCCTCGTCCTCCCCCACCCGCCAGGCGTTCGGCGGCGACTCCAGCTCCTCCAGCTCGATCCCGCCCGCCGCCAGCACCACGTCCCCCGCCAGGTGGACGACCTGCTGCTCCCCCGTCTCCAGGTCCGCGACCTGGTACCGCTCGACGAGCAGCGGCCCCGAGTCCGTCTCGTGGGTGTCGACGCCCTCCAGCAACCACCCCTGGTCGAGCGTGCGCGGCGCAAGGACCGGTTCGGTGAACGCCACCAGCCGCACCCGCGCGCTCGCCCCCTCCCGCAGCCGCAGCAGCCGGGCGGTGGCGACCAGGAAGCCGGGCGAGCGGCCGGTGAAGGCGTGCGCCCGGTCGTGCCCCTCCGCCGCGTGCTCGCCGCCCGGGTCCGCCGGGTCGGTCCGCACCCAGGCCACCCCGTCCACCGCGCCTCCGCGCACCTGCCAGCCCCCGGCCCGCAGCTCCATCCGCAGCGGCCGGGCCCGCGAGTCCAGCGTGAGGTCGACGCCGCCGATCACCCGGCCGTCCGGCGCGTAGGTCTTGGACACGTACCGCCACCCGGCCGCCCCGGGAGCGCAGCTGAAGCGCTCCTCGCCGAGCAGGACGTGGTCATGGGTGTCGTGGAGCGAGTACCGGCCATTGGGCATGCCCGAAAGACTACGTGCGCGTTCCGGGTCCGACTCACGTGCAACGTTCCGCGGCGCCCCGCGCATTAGGGGGGTGGACGGCACCGGACCGGTGCCGCCGCCACTACGAGAGGGGGTGCAGATGGCGAAGCAGACGCGCGACGCGGAGTTCACGGAGTACGTGGCCTCCAGGAGCGGCTGGCTGCGGAAGGTCGCCTATCTGCTGTGCGGGGACTGGCACCGGGCCGACGACCTGGTCCAGGAGACGATCACCAAGCTGTACGTGAACTGGGCGCGGGCCGCACGGATGGAGAACCGGGACGGCTACGCCCGCCGGGTCCTGGTGAACACGTTCCTGGCCGAGCAGCGCTCCCCGTGGTGGCGCCGCACCGTCCGCTCGGAGGCCGACCCGGACGCGGTGGCCGGCGGCGTCGACCTGGACGCCTCCCTCGACCTGCGCCGGGCGCTCGCCGCGCTCCCGCCCCGCCAGCGGGCCACGGTGGTGCTCCGCTACTACTGCGACCTGTCGATCGAGCAGGCCGCCGAGGCCCTGGGCTGCTCCTCCGGGAACGTCAAGAGCCAGAGCTCCCGCGCCCTGGACGCCCTGCGCGGCAGCCTCGCACCCCGTCCCACCGTCGCCGAGAGGACGCCATGACCAGCAAGGATCACGACGACCTGACCACCCGGCTGGCAGCTCTCGCCGACGGGCCCGCGCCGCCGCCGCGCGTCGACGCCGGCCGGTCCATCGCCGAGGGCACCACCCGGCTGCGCCGCCGCAGGCGCGCCCTGGTCGGCGCCGTCGCCGTCGTCACCGCCGCGGTGATCACGACGACCGCGCTGCTGGCTCCCGGGGGCGGCTCGGCCACGCCCGCACCGCCGGCCGGCCCCACCGCGACCACCTCGCCCTCGCCGTCCGCCACCCCGACCCCGGTCGGCTTCGACCCGCTGACCACCGAGGTCCACTTCGGCTGGCTGCCCGACTGGGCCAACGGCGAGCGGGGCGTCGGCTACGAGACCGGCTACCACGGCATCTACGCCCAGGCCCGCGGCACCGGCGAGCGCGCGCCGCGGATCCTGCTCTCGCAGTACAAGGCCGGCGAGGAACCGCCGATGACCGACTCCGTCGGCGAGAAGTTCACCAAGGTCGCGGCCGAGCCGATCGACGGACGTGAGGCCTACTGGTTGGGCGACGACCCGGCCCGCAGGGGTGCCCCGTCCCAGCCCACGCTGCGCTGGCTGACCGCCTCGGGGCGCTGGGCGGAGATCTCGGGCTACGGCGGCGGGACCGGGGACATCACCAAGGAGATCCTCCACAAGGCCGCCGCGGACGTCCGCTTCGGCCACTGGAACGTCCCGCTGCCGGTGCGGTTCACCGGCCTGCCTGAGGCGTTCAAGGCCACCGACGTCCAGCTCATGGTGCCGGACACCGACGGCTCTGGCGCCTGGAGCCTGTGGCTGATGTTCCAGCTCGACGGCAAGAACGTGTCGGTCGGCATGCGCCCCGACGGGCCGCACCCCACCTTCACCAGCACGGACGGCTCCCCCTACACGGACCCGAACCCGCCGCTGGTCACCGTGCAGAACGGGGTGGAGGTCTCCATCGGCGCCGGGGCCGGCATGCCCGCCACCCTGGAGCAGCTCGGCGGCCTGCCCTGGCTGCTCGCCCACACCACGGCCCTCGGCCCGAACCCAGGCACCTGGACCTCCGACGTGATCGTCCGCTGAACGAGCCGGAACGCCGGTGGCCGGCACCCCCGGGCGGGGGTGCCGGCCACCGGCGTCAGCGCGTCAGAGCATCAGCGACACCGCATCAGTAGCGGTACTGCTCCGGCTTGTACGGGCCCTCGACCGGAACGCCGATGTAGTCGGCCTGGTCCTTGGTCAGGGTGGTCAGCTTCACGCCCAGCGCGTCGAGGTGCAGGCGGGCGACCTTCTCGTCCAGGTGCTTCGGCAGCACGTAGACGCCGATCGGGTACTGCTCGGTCTTCGTGAACAGCTCGATCTGGGCGATCGTCTGGTTGGCGAAGGAGTTGGACATCACGAAGGACGGGTGGCCGGTCGCGTTGCCCAGGTTCAGCAGGCGGCCCTCGGAGAGGACGATGATGGTGCGGCCGTCTGCCTTGCGCCACTCGTGGACCTGCGGCTTGACCTCGGTCTTCACGACACCCGGCAGCTGCGCCAGGCCGGCCATGTCGATCTCGTTGTCGAAGTGACCGATGTTGCCGACGATGGCCTGGTGCTTCATCCGCTCCATGTGGGAGGCCAGGATGATGTCCTTGTTGCCGGTGGTGGTGATGAAGATGTCGGCGGTCTCGACGACGTCCTCAAGGGTGGCGACCTGGTAGCCGTCCATCGCCGCCTGCAGCGCGCAGATCGGGTCGATCTCGGTGACGATGACGCGGGCGCCCTGGCCGCGCAGCGACTCGGCGCAGCCCTTGCCGACGTCGCCGTAGCCGCAGACGACCGCGACCTTGCCGCCGATGAGGACGTCGGTGGCGCGGTTGATGCCGTCGATCAGCGAGTGGCGGCAGCCGTACTTGTTGTCGAACTTCGACTTGGTGACCGAGTCGTTGACGTTGATGGCCGGGAACAGCAGCTTGCCGTCACGGTGCATCTCGTACAGGCGGTGGACACCGGTGGTGGTCTCCTCGGTCACGCCCTTGATGGTGGCGGCGACCTCGGTCCACTTGTTCGGGGTGTCCTTGAGGGTGCGGTTCAGCAGCTCCAGGATGATCCGGAACTCGTCGTTGTCCGCGGTGGACGGGTCCGGCGCGGCACCGGCCTTCTCGAACTCGACGCCCTTGTGGATCAGCAGGGTGGCGTCGCCGCCGTCGTCCAGGATCATGTTCGGGGTCTTGCCGTCGGGCCAGGTCAGCGCCTGCTCGGTGCACCACCAGTACTCGTCCAGGGTCTCGCCCTTCCAGGCGAAGACCGGGATGCCCTGCGGGTTCTCCGGGGTGCCCTCCGGGCCGACGGCGATGGCGGCGGCCGCGTGGTCCTGGGTGGAGAAGATGTTGCAGGAGCACCAGCGGACCTCGGCACCGAGCGCCGTCAGGGTCTCGATCAGCACGGCGGTCTGGATCGTCATGTGCAGCGAGCCGGTGATGCGCGCGCCGGCCAGCGGCTTCGACTCGGCGTACTCCGCGCGGATCGCCATCAGACCGGGCATCTCGTGCTCGGCCAGCTGGATCTCCTTGCGGCCGAACGGCGCCAGGGAAAGGTCGGCGACCTTGAAGTCACCGGTGATGTCGGTCGACATGCGTCTGCTCCTCGCTGATGGGGTGGGGCCGAAGGTCCGGATGTGCATCGCGCATGGCAGGCCGTACGGGTGCACGGCCACGCCGGGGCCACCGGATCCCCGCGGTGGCGGACCGGCTCCCTGCGCAGCACAAACCGTCGGAGGACCTCTCTCCCTCGACCGGCGCACACCCTACGGGTGCGGGCCGCCGATCGACCGCCATCAGCAGCGACGTTCTGGCTCTGGTGACGAATCTACACCGCTGGCCCCACGAGCCGTCTGTCGATGACCGATTTCGGCCCCCGATCCGACCGGGTCTCAAGCCCGGCCCCAGGGCCTCGGCGACGCCTCCGGGTGCCTGGGGCCCCGAGCCCGTCCCGGCCCCGTCAGTGGCCCGTCAGTGCGAGGCCTCCGGGCCCGGCCCGCCGGGCGTGGCGGCCGGGTCCTCGCCCGCCGCGGCCTTCTCGGCGCTGTAGACGTCGGGCTCCAGGTAGATCGCCCGCGCGATCGGGACGGCGGCCCGGACCCGCTCCTCCGCCGCGTCGATCGCCTCCGCCACCCGGGCGGCGCTGTCCTCGGCGTTGACGGCGATCTTGGCGGCGATCAGCAGCTCCTCCGGGCCGAGGTGCATGGTCCGCATGTGGATCACCCCGGTGACGGACCGGCCGTCCACCAGCGCCTCGCGGATCCGTCGCACCGCGTCCTTGTCGGCGGACTCGCCGAGCAGCAGCGACTTGGTCTCCAGGGCGAGCACCACGGCGATCACCACCAGCAGGACGCCGATGCACAGGGTGCCGATGCCGTCCCAGACGCCGTCACCGGTGATCACCGTGAGCGAGACGCCGAGCAGCGCGAGCACCAGGCCGATCAGCGCGCCGGTGTCCTCCAGCAGCACGACCGGCAGCTCCGGCGCCTTGGCGGTGCGGATGAACTGGGTCCAGCTCTGCCGGCCCTTGAGCTTCGCCGACTCGCGCATCGCGGTGAGGAAGGACCAGCCCTCCATCGCGATCGCGAAGATCAGCACGCCGACCGCCCAGACCCAGGAATCGAGCGCCTCGGGGTGGTTGACCTTGTGCCAGCCCTCGTAGATCGCGAAGAGACCACCGACGCTGAACAGCACGATCGCCACCAGGAAGGCGTACACGTAGCGCTCGCGGCCGTACCCGAAGGGGTGCTCCTCGTCCGCCTCCCGGCGCGCCCGCTTGCTGCCGACCAGCAGCAGCACCTGGTTGCCGGAGTCGGCCACCGAGTGCACGCCCTCGGCCAGCATCGACGAGGAACCGGTGAAGCCGAAGGCGGTGAACTTGGCCGCCGCGATCGCCAGATTCGCGGACAGCGCCGCCACCAGTGCCTTGGTGCCGCCTTCGGTACTCATGCCTGATTGTCCTTCACGGGTTCGGGTCAGCGTCCTCGACCGCTTACCGTACCGGCCGCACGGCCCGGCCCGGTCGACCGTCTCAGGACTGCGCGGCAGCCAGACCCAGGTAGACGGCGGCGAAATCGGTCAGCGCGACCAGGTCGGCCAGCCCGAGCAGCGCGTCCGACCGGGTGCTGGCGTACTCGGTCAGCCGGACGTCGTGCGCGGCGGCCAGCCGGTGCGCCCGGGTCACCCCGAAGCTGCGCGGGCCCGCGTCCTCCTCCGACACCTCGACCGGGCCGTCCTGCTCGCCCTGCGTCCCGGCCGCGCCCGGGGTGTGCCGCAGCAGCAGGACCTGCAGGTGCAGCGGGTCCGGCTCCTCGACCCGGTCGCGGAAGAAGTCGTCCGGGTCCGCGCCCGCGCCCAACTGCCCGGTGAACATGCCGCGGTGGGCGGTGAGCACCTGCGGCAGCTCCCCGGCCAGCGCCGGCCGCCCGGCCCGGTCAGCCAGCTGGGCGGCGAAGCGGACGGCGGCCGCCCCGGCGATCGGGTCCTCCGCCCACAGCAACGGGACCGTCCCGGCCAGCCGCGCCGCCAGGCCCTTCGCCGGGTTGGTGTACGCGGCGGCGTCCGGGCGGCAGCGCACGGCGGTGGCGTCCAGCAGGTCGGCCACGCCCGGCAGCGCGTCGTACGGCAGCTGGGTGAGGCCGATCTTCTGGGCGAGCGCCAGCAGCGGGGTGAGGTGGGACCACAGCGCGGCCGGGTCCTCGGCCGGGAGGTCCGGCTCGGCGGCCGCGGCGGGCGGGCCGTCCTCGGGCAGCACCGAGGTCACGTACGGCAGCGGCAGCGCGCGCACCTGCAGTGCGGCCTCGGCCAGCGGGCTGCCCGCCGGGGCGGTGACGACGATCGAGCACCCGCGCGCGTAGGCCTGTTCGGCGAGGGCTACCAGGCCCTGCTCGCCGCCGTCGGCGGAGCTGATCGCCAGCAGGTCGAGCGGGCCGGCCCAGCCGGGCAGCTGCCAGCCGAGCCCGGTGGTGAAGGCGGGCGGGGCGCCGGCCCGGTCGCTGCGCGGGGCGGCCGCCTCGGTCGGCGGCAGTGCGACCACCAGGCTCGCCGTGCCGGCCAGCGCGGCCAGCATCCCGGCCGCGGTCAGCGCACTGCCGTGCCCGGCGACCAGGACGGCCCGCGGGCGGCCGTCCGGGCGCAGCCGGTCGAGGCCGGCCGCGTCGGCCTGGCGCAGCGCGGTCCGGACCCGGGCGCCAGCGCCGGCCAGGGCCAGCAGCGCGCGGTCCTGGTCGGCGCGCTGGAGGGCGGCCGGGTCGTCGAGCAGGGTGTCGTCGAGCATGCGGCGGGCCTCCGGCTGCGGTCCTGAGCGGCTGGCGGGGTGGGGCTTCGCCCCAAGGATCAGGCCGGGCGGCGGGCCTCGTCCACCAGGAGGACCGGAATGCCGTCGCGGACCGGGTACGCGAGGCCGCAGTCCGCACCGGTGCAGAGCAGCTCGGGCTGCTCCTCGGTGCCGCCCTCGGTGAGCGCGGCCCGGCACTGCGGGCAGACCAGGATCTCCAGCAGGAAGGATTCGAGCTTCATGGGGGCTCTCCAAAGTTCGGTGGTGGCGCGGAGGTGCCCCGGCCGATAGGAAACCCTACCGGCCGGGGCACCGGGCGCCGAGGTCAGGCGCGTCCGCTCAGGTGCGTCCGCTCAGCCGCGGACGATGGCGAGCACGCCGTCGCGCAGCTCGGCCATCTTCGCCGGGTCCTTGGCCTCGACGTTCAGGCGCAGCAGCGGCTCGGTGTTGGAGGCGCGCAGGTTGAACCACCAGTCCGGGCCGGCCACGGTCAGGCCGTCCAGCTCGTCCACCGCGGTGCCCTCCAGGCCGGCGTACGCGGCGCGGACGGCGGCGGTGCTGGCGGCCTGGTCGGCGACGGTGCTGTTGATCTCGCCGGAGGCGGCGTAGCGGTCGTACTCGGCGGTGAGCGCGGACAGCGTGCCCGGCTGCCCGCCGAGCGCGGCCAGCACGTGCAGCGCGGCCAGCATGCCGGTGTCGGCGCGCCAGAAGTCGCGGAAGTAGTAGTGGGCCGAGTGCTCGCCGCCGAAGACGGCGTCGGTGACGGCCATCTCCTGCTTGATGAAGGAGTGGCCGACCCGGGTGCGCACCGGCTTGGCGCCCAGCTCGCGGACCACCTCGGGGACGGTCCAGGAGGTGATCAGGTTGTGGATGATCGTGGGCTCGTCCTCGCCGGCGGCGCGGGCGCGGGCGATCTCGCGGGCGGCGACCAGGGCGGTGATCGCGGACGGGGAGACCGGCTCGCCGCGCTCGTCGACGACGAAGCAGCGGTCGGCGTCGCCGTCGAAGGCCAGGCCCACGTCGGCGCCGACCTCGCGCACCTTGGCCTGCAGGTCGACCAGGTTCTTCGGGTCGAGCGGGTTGGCCTCGTGGTTCGGGAAGGTGCCGTCCAGCTCGAAGTACATCGGGACGAGCTCGATCGGCAGGCCGTCGAAGACGGTCGGCACGGTGTGGCCGCCCATGCCGTTGCCGGCGTCGACCGCGACCTTCAGCGGGCGGATCTCGGTGAGGTCGACCAGGCCCAGCAGGTGGTCGGCGTAGCCGCGCAGGGTCTCCTGCTCGGAGAGCGCGCCGGGCTTCACGTCCCTGGCCGGGATCGTGACGGTGTCGTCCTCGGCGGTCCAGGACTCGACCAGCTCGCGGATCTCGGACAGGCCGGTGTCCTGGCCGACCGGGGCGGCGCCGGCCCGGCACAGCTTGATGCCGTTGTACTGGGCCGGGTTGTGGCTGGCCGTGAACATCGCGCCGGGCAGGTCGAGCTTGCCGCTGGCGTAGTACAGCTGGTCGGTCGAGCAGAGCCCGATCCGCACCACGTCGGCGCCGTAGGCCGCGGCGCCCTCGGCGAAGGCCAGGCTGAGCGACGGGGAGGAGGGGCGCATGTCGTGGCCGACGACGATCGCGGACGCGCCGGTGACCTGCACGAACGCGGCACCGAAGGCCCGGGACAGGCTCTCGTCCCACTGGTCCGGGACGACGCCTCGGACGTCGTACGCCTTCACGAGCTGCTTGAGGTCGCGCACTGCGGCTCCACCCTGGTCTCTGTACTGGTCGGTCACGGTACGGCCACCGCCCGTCCGGTCGACGGGCGCGGTGGCGGTAGACCGGCAGCGTACCCGGGCCGGACGAACGTCCCGTGCCGGGACAGGCGTCAGTTGTCGGGCGAGCGCAGCACCCGGAGGTGGCCGCGGCGGCTTCCCTCGGTGGACTCGCCCTCGGGCGCGCGGCCCTGACGGGGGGTCTGCGGGCGGGCGGCCTCGCGCACGGCGTTGGCGAGGGCCTCCAGGTCGTCGCTGCTGCGGCGCAGCGGCCCGGCCTCGGCGGCGAGCCGGACGACCTCCCAGCCGCGCGGGGCGGTGAGGCGCTCGGCGTGCTCGGCGCACAGGTCGTAGCAGTGCGGCTCGGCGTAGGTGGCGAGCGGGCCGAGGACGGCGGTCGAGTCCGCGTAGACGTACGTCAGCGTCGCGACGGCCGGCCGGCCGCACGCGGTCCGCGAACAACGACGTACAGAGCTCACGAGGGTGGACGGTACCGCACTCCCCGCCGGGGAGCGAAGACCGCCTGCCCGGAGGGTGTGCCGTGTCGCCCTCCGGGCGCCGGGGACGCGTATCGGCCGCCCCGGGCGATTCCCCGCCGGAGTGGTCCACTTCCGACCGTCCAAGGACTACTCTCGGCAGTGATATGGACAGCTCCGCACCGCAGTCATCGACAGGCCCAGCGCGCCGCCCCCGGCACCGCGACCGGCACGGCAGGGGGATGCGCGGCCCGCTGGCGCCGCCGCAGGTGCCGATCTCGCTCACCCGTTCCGAACTGTTCGACGACTACGTGCGCGAGTCGGTCGAGCGGCTGGAGCGGCGGTGGCCGCAGCTGATCGAGGTGGAGTTCGCCGTCCAGGAGGTGCCGCTGCACGAGCCGGACGGCGCCGACGCCGAGGACGGCGTGCCGCTGGGGCGGGTGTCGCCGGGCAAGCAGGGGCGCAAGAGCCAGATCGTGGTCTACCGGCGGCCGGTGGAGATCCGGGCGAAGACCCGGGAGGACCGCGCGGCGCTGGTGCACGAGATCCTGATCGAGCAGGTCGCCGAGTTGCTGGGGCTCTCGCCGGACGCCATCGACCCGCGCTACGACGAGGACTGACGCGGGGGCGGCACCGCACCGGTGCCGCCCCCGTCGTCCTCGCCGTCCCGGCCGTCCTCGCTCAGTTCAGGACGGCGCCCGGGTCCTGGGCGGCCTGCGGGACCTTGACGGTGCTGCGGTCGTCGCGCAGCGCCTGGACGGTGAACATCGGCACGTCCTTGGTGGGGATGGACAGCATCCGGGCCGCGACCACCGGGCCGCCCGAGACGGTCTCCACGCTGAGCGCGAAGACGCCGTTCAGCCCGGCGGGCTCGGGCGCCGGGAGGGCGACCGTGCCGCCGGCCGGGAGCTGGACCTCCTTGGTGGCCGGGGTGCCGCCGCCGCTGCCCGCCGAGGCGGTGACCCGGACGGTGGCCGCGTCGCCGGTGGAGGTCAGGTAGAGCGTGGAGCCGCCGGCCCGGTTGTCGGCGACGCTGCCGCGGGCGCCGACCGGGTCGCTGCCGGTGAGCCAGGCCGCGTCGGTCTTGCCGTTGGCGGCCGCCCGGTCGATCCGCAGCCCGGCCACGATCGGGGTCGGGTGCTTGGGGTCGCTGGGCGACAGCCGCAGCCCGGCGACCTCGTCCCGGGTGACCTTGCCGAGGTCGACGGCGGCCACCATGCCCGCCTTGACGTGGATCGACTCGTTGCCCGCCGGGGAGAACCAGCCGTTCTTGCCGGAGAGCTGGATCTTCAGGTCGGCGTCGTCCTCCGGCGGCGCCCAGACCACCAGTCGGGCGGCGGAGGTGTCGGCGGGCAGGCCGGCCATCGCCTGGGTGGCGGCCGGGGCGGCCGAGGCCGGGATCCAGTCGGCTCCCTTGCCGCCGTCGGCGGCGTGCAGCGCCGCACCGACCCGGCCGGAGCGGACCACCACGTGCACCGCGAGGTCGGTGACGGCGCCCTTGCTGAGGGTCGACAGCAGGACGGACTGGGAGCTGCCGGGGGCGACGGTCAGGCCGTTGGCGGCGTCGTTGTCGATCAGGCCCTTGTCGCCGTACAGCTTGATGTCGACCACCGCGGCGGAGGACTCGGTGTTGACCAGGCTCAGGTAGTCGACCCGGTCGGCGGCGGTGCTGGCCCCGGCGAACCAGAAGCTCGTGCCCGCCGGGGTGCAGGTGAGTCCGGACAGGCCGAGGCCGCGCGGCTCGGTGACGACGGTGGTCTGGGTGACGGTGAAGCCCGGGGCGAGGGCGCCGGTGGCGACCGCCCCGGTGCCGGGTGCGGTGTCCCCGTTGCCCGCCGGTCCGGTGGCCGGGGTGCCGGGCTTGGCCAGCGTCAGCCGGGCGTCGGCGGGCGCGGCGTTCTTGTCCTTGGCCTGCCCGGTCGGGGCGCCCGAGCCGGTCGGGGCCGGGGTCGCGGTCGCCGTCGCCGTCGGGGTGGCCGGGGCGGAGGGGGTGCCGGAGGGCTGGGCGGCCACCGCGGGCGCGGCCGCGTCGGAGAGCCAGCCGGCGCCGCCGGTGGCGGAGCCCGTCCCTGGCGGGGTGTAGGCGGTGAGCGTGGTCGAGCCGGTCAGGCCCTGCAGCGGTTGCGGACAGACCGCCCCCGTCCGCTCGACCTGCGCGGTGGTCGCGGCCGCTCCCCCGGCTGCCCCGGCCGGTGGAGCGGCCGGCGGGCGCACCTGGGCGATGCCGAACACCGCCGCGAGCACCACGGCCGCGGCGAGCAGGGACGGGGTGGTCCTCGTCCCGCCGGCCTTCCCGGCGAACCGGCCGGGCCCGGCGGCCGGGGCGGACGCGGCCGGCTCCGGCGCGAAGGCCGTCCCGACGGGCTCGGGGGCCTCGTCGGCGCCGGACTTCTTCCTGAATGCGGGCTTCTTCATCGCGGGTCAGCTCCCCGATCCGGGCTGGTGCGGGTACCGGCCGGTGCCGTTGGGGTCGTTCGGGTCGTAGTAGGGCTGCTCGGCCGGCGGCTGCCCCGGCTGCCAGGGCTGCTGCTGGTGGTCCTGCTGCCCGTACGCGTCGTAGCCGTACTGCTGCTCCGACCCGTACGGCTGCTCGTAGCCCTGCTGGGGGTAGGCCTGCTGCCCGTGGCCGTCGTAGCCCTGGCCGTCGTACCCCTGGGTCTCGTAGCCCTGGCCGCCGTACGGCGCGGCCACCGGCGGCTGGGCCGCGTACTGGTCGTAGCTGTACGGGTCGGCCTGCTGGTACGTCTGGTACGGGTCGGTGTACGGCTCGGCCTCCTGGACGGCGGCGGCCGCCTGGACCGCCTCGGTCACCGGTTCGGCGGCCGGCTGCGCCGGGATCGCGCCCGGCCGGCCCTCGTACACCCCGGTGTCGTCGGCGCCGGGTTCGCCGCCCTCGCCCCGCTCGGCCATCCGGCGGGCCCGGCGGCTGCCGGGGGCGGGGGCCTGCGCCTGGGCGGCGGCGGCCAGCGCGGCGGCGGCCACCACCTCCTCGGGCAGGTCGTCGTCGTTGTGGTTGCGGCGCCCGGGCAGGGCCAGCACCAGGATGGTCAGACCGAGCAGCACCTGGGCCCAGATCCAGCCGGTGTGGGCGAGGCTGCCCTCCCGGGTGACGGTGAGCTTGCCGCCGCCGGCCGGGAGCTTGAAGCCCTGTGCCCAGCCGTCGACCGTGGTGGACTCCAGCGCGGTGCCGTCCAGGGTGGCCTTCCACTCGGGTGCGGCGGACTCGGCGAGGCGCAGCACCCGGCCGTCCGGCCCGGCCGGGACGGTGGCCGCGAGGTCGCGGGTCCCGGCGGGTACGACCACCGGGGTGGTGCCCGGGGCGGTGATCACCGCGCGGACCGCGGGGGCGCCGTTGACCTGCCAGAGCGCGGTGCCGTTGTCCTGGTTGGCCTTGACCAGGCCGGGCGTGGCGTCCAGGACGTCCTTGAAGGCGTCGATCACCGGCTGCTCGACCAGCACGTACGCGATGCCGTAGCCGGCCAGGGCGCCGGCCTGGTCGGCGCCGGAGCCGGCCAGCAGGCTGCCGACCATCCGGTTCAGGCCGTCCTGGGTGCCGGTCGCCGGGTCGACGGTGGACTCGGCCTGGCCGAGCGTCAGGCCGGCGCCGCGCAGCACGGTGTAGCGGACGGCGCCGCCGCCCTTCTCGCCGGTGACGACGAGCGTGCGGGACCGGTCGGTGGTGCCGGCCTCCTCCGCGATGAAGGCGGGCACCTGGCCGACCGCGGCGCGGTTCAGCGGCTTGCCGGCGCCGGTCAGCGCCCACCACAGGCCGGTGCCCAGGGGGGCCAGCACGGCCGCAGCCACCACCAGGGCGGCCACCGGCTGGCGCCAGCCGAAGGCGATCCCGGCGACGCGGGCGTTGGCGCCGTCGGCGCCGATCGCGGCCGCGGCCAGCAGGGCGATCCCGGCGACGAGGGTGGCCGGTCCGGCCCAGGCGGGCACCGCCGGGCCGCCGGAGGCCGGGGTGACGGAGGTGCCCGCCACCACGACCGCGAAGACCAGGCCGGCGCCGGCCGCGCCCCAGGCGGCGAGCACCGCGCGGCGGCGGTCGGCGCGCAGCAGCGCGGCGAGCGCGGCGAGGACGACACCCGCCGACAGCCAGATCGGCGGCACGCCGGCGCCGCCCGGGTTGACCAGCAGCAGGCCGGCCGCGCTCGCACCGGTGCCGTGCAGGCCGGGCAGCCCGGCCTCCAGCAGCAGCGACTGCGGGTGCGACAGCACCTTGAGCGACCACGGGGCCAGCACGGCGACCGGGACGGCGAGGATCACCAGGACACGCAGGCCGAGCAGCCGCAGCGCCGTACCGCCGGAGCCGAAGGCCCCGCCGCGCAGCACCGCGGCGACGAGCATCGCCAGGCAGAGCGGGACGGCGAGCGCCCAGGTCAGCGGGACGAAGGCGGTGGCCAGGGTGAGCAGCAGGACGGCCATCCAGACCGGCCGCCAGCCCGGGCGGGCGCCCTTGGCGGCGCTCTCGTCCCGGATGCCGAGGCCGGCCGCGATCGCGGCGGCGCGGGCCAGCGGCGGCAGCAGTACGGCGAGGACGGCGGTGCCGATCCGGCCCTGGGCGAGTGCGCCGGTCGCGGCGGGCAGCAGCGCGTAGGTGGCGCTGGCCCAGGCGCGGACCAGCTTGGAGTCCAGCAGCGGGCGGGACACCAGGTAGGCGCTGACCGCGGACAGCGGGACGGTGAGCACGACGAGCACGGTGAGCGCGAGGTCGGCGTGGCCGAACAGCAGCCAGGAGAACACCGCGAGCACGCCGAGGTACGGCGGAGCGGCGGCGGTGGAGCCGGTGCCGACCGGGTGCCAGGCGTCCGCGTACATCGACCAGAGGCCGCCCGCGCCGTCGGAGGCGGGCAGCAGGGCGCCGCCGAACAGCTCTCCGCTGCCGAGCAGGGCGCGGCAGGCGACCAGGGCGAACACCAGCAGGGCCGCGAACAGCACCGGCGCCGGGCGCCGGGCGAGCTTCTTGACCAGCGCGAACTGCTCGACGACCAGGTCCTCGGAGTCGTCGTCGCCGCCGGCCTCGACCGAGCCGTGTCGGCTGCCGGTGTCGTCGCTGCCGCCTATCCCGAGCGAGCTGATGACGCCCTCGACGGCCAGCCGGGTGGTGGCGCCGGGCGCGGGGAAGAGCGTGCGGTCGTCCAGGGCGTCCGCCGCCCTGGTCCGGGAGCGGCGTTTGCGCGCGGCCAACAGCCGTGGGAAGCGGACGAGTTCGTGGCCGAGGCCGGCCAGTTCGTCGACCGCCTGGCGCGGGTCCTTGCCGAGCAGGTTGGTGACGGCCCGCAGCAGCGTGCCGAGCACCAGCCGCAGCAGGACGTAGGGGAACAGTGCGCCCCGGCAGTTGGCGAGCAGGGTGTAGACGGCGCCGGCCTTGTCCACCCGGTGCGGGTGGGAGGAGGCGCAGTCGATGGCGCGGCGCTCGCGGCCGGCGGCCTCGGCGTGCCGCAGCACGGCGTCGGGGGCGATCACGACGCGGTGGCCGGCGGCGTTGACCCGCCAGCAGAAGTCGGTGTCGTCCCGCATCAGCGGGAGGGCCTTGTCGAAGCCGCCGAGCTCCTCGAAGACGTCCCGGCGCACCAGCATGCCGGCGCTGGAGACGGCGAGCACCGGACGGACCTGGTCGTGCTGGCCCTGGTCCTGCTCGCGGCGGTCGAGGCCGGTCCAGCGCCGCCCGGAGCGGGCGATCGTCACGCCGACTTCGAGCAGCTGGCGGCGGTCGTACCAGCTGCGCAGCTTGGGGCCGACGACGGCGGCGCTGGGGGTGGAGTCGGCGACCTGGAGCAGGCGGCGCAGCGCGTCGGTCTGCGGCTCGCAGTCGTCGTGCAGCAGCCAGAGCCACTCGATCGGCTGGGTCTCGCGCGGGCCGCCGCGGCCGAGGTCGTCCTCCTGGGCGAGCGGGTCGCCGAAGTCGTCCCAGCCGCCGGTGACCGGGTCGTATCCGGAGGGGTCGAGCCGGTAGGGCAGGTCCTCGGGGCGCAGCGGCGGGCTGTTGAAGACGGCCTCGGCGACGGCGGTGCCGAAACCGGCCCGGCGGCCGAGGACGATCGGGCCGCTCTCGGGGAGCCAGTCGGCGAGGGTGTCGGCGAGCAGCCGCGGGGAGTCGTCGGTGGAGCCGGTGTCGACCGCGAGGACGCGCTGGACCTGGCGGTCCTGCCCGAGCAGGCCGGCCAGTGCCTGCGGGAGCCAGCGGGCGCCGTCGTGCGAGACGATCACCGCGGTGACCAGGTGGCGCGGATAGGCGGGCGGCCTGGAAGCGGTGAGGCCGCTCTGGTGGCTGTAGACGGTCATCGAGTGCGCGGGCCCCAGTTCTCGGTGGACACAGCCGGTGAACGGCAACCGGATGGCGCACCACACTAACGGCTCCCGGTGGACGGTTCGTGCGGGGTGCCGGTGCGGGGACGGTGAAGGCGACCGCCGGGGAGACCGTGGAGGAGGGGCGACGGGGACCGGGACGGAGCCCGCGCGAAGGGGGCCGGGAACACGAAAGCGCCCCACCACCACGGTGAGGCGCCCGTACAGCCGTGCGGTCGTCCGCCGCTGTCGAAGGATCAGCGGAGGCGGGGGCCCGCCCCCTCAGACCGCGCTCTTCTTGAGCCGACGGCGCTCGCGCTCGGAGAGGCCGCCCCAGATGCCGAAGCGCTCGTCATTGGCGAGGGCGTACTCCAGGCACTCCGAGCGGACCTCGCAGGCGAGGCAGACCTTCTTGGCCTCGCGGGTCGAGCCGCCCTTCTCGGGGAAGAAGGACTCGGGGTCGGTCTGGGCGCACAACGCGCGCTCCTGCCAACCGAGTTCCTCCTCGTCCTCCGCGATGCCGTCCCCGATCAACAGCTCAAAGAGCTCGCTCATGTGGCGCGCCTCCTCTGCCCCTACTTGGCGTCCCCGTGGTTGCCGTTGCCTCGTGCGGCTGACGACACGAGTGAAATTACAGTTGCGTCACTCTGGCCCAGTCAAGCCGAGCTCTGGTATTGGGGCCAGGATTCACTCCCCGGCACCAAGCCGTTACGAATAGTGTACATATCCGGACACAACGGACCTTCTGCTTCAAGGCCCTGAACAGTGCCGAACCGTCCGCAACCATTCGCCAGGTGACGCTCAGTCACCGCCACAGGCCGGTCATCGGCCTGCCTTCCCGGCGATCTTCCCATCGAAACATAGAGAGTGATGAATCACCCCATCAGGGAAAGATCCGGGCCGAACCCACTCGAATGCCGCACGATTCGGTTTGACACCGCCCACGTGGATGCGGTGTCCTTGCTCCTATGTCAGAGTTCGCCAGCCCCCGGAGCGGTTCCACGCTTCGCCGTGCCGCGAACTCTTGTTGTCGCCTCTGTTCCTGCTGTATCTAGGCGCCCGCGTCCCACCGCGCGCCGCCCCCAGGAAGCACAGAGGCCGCCCGCGAATCCCGCCCCAGGACATCCCGGATCCGGCTGATCCCGACGAACCAGCCGACTCCTCCGAGGACGACTCCCGTGCGCATGATCCGCATCCGCAAGCGGAACCGCGACCGCAACAAGCTCGCCCGCCTGGGCCTCGCGCGTACCGCCCCCGCCGCCCGTACCGGCCGTTGGCACGACGGCCTGAGCGACGTCTCCATCGCCGGCGACCCGCTCGCCTTCCCGCACCTGGCCCGCACAGACCTGCCGGCCCACCCCACCACCGTCGCCGAGTACGCCCGGCTGGTCCGCGAGATCGCCGCCGACCGCGCCCGCTGGGAGCCGCTGGTCCGCTACGACGCGCTGACCCGCTGGTACGCCCGCCTGGAGACCGGCCCCGGCTACGAGGTCTGGCTCCTCAGCTGGCTGCCCGGCCAGAGCAGCGGCTTCCACGACCACGGCGACTCCTCCGGCGTGATGACCGTCGTTCGGGGCGAGCTCATCGAGCGCTCCCTCACGCACGCCGGCGAGGGCGCCCGCACCCTGAAGCCCGGCGGGCAGCGGGTGTTCTCGTCCGGCTACCTGCACGAGGTGGTCAACGGCGCGCTCGAACCCGCCGTCTCGATCCACCTCTACACCCCGGGCCTCACCGAGATGAACCAGTACGGCGCCCACGCCGTCCCCGAGCAGCACGCGGAGCACCAGGCGCAGGCCGGAACGCACCGAGCGCACGGCTGACGGACGGTCGGACCGTGGCAGGATGACCCCATGCGCATCGTGGCACTGGCAGGCGGAATCGGCGGAGCGCGCTTCCTGCGCGGACTCCTCGCGGCGGTCGGACCGCAGGACGAGATCACCGTCATCGGCAACACCGGCGACGACATCCACCTCTACGGCCTCAAGGTCTGCCCCGACCTCGACACCGTGATGTACACCCTCGGCGGCGGCATCCACGAGGAGCAGGGCTGGGGCCGGACCGACGAGACCTGGTCGATCAAGGCCGAGATGAAGGAGTACGGCGTCGGCCCCGAGTGGTTCGGGCTCGGCGACCGCGACTTCGCCACCCACCTCGTCCGCAGCCAGATGCTCACCGCCGGGTACAGCCTCAGCCAGGTGACCGAGGCGCTGTGCGTCCGTTGGAAGCCCGGCGTGCGGCTGCTGCCGATGAGCGACGACCGGGTCGAGACCCACGTGCGGATCACCGACGAGCAGGGCACCCGGGCGGTCCACTTCCAGGAGTACTGGGTCAAGCTGCACGCCGCCGTGGACGCCGAGGCGGTCATCCCCGTCGGCGCGGACACCGCCAAGCCCGCGCCCGGCGTGCTGGAGGCGCTCGCCGAGGCCGACGTCATCCTCTTCCCGCCGTCCAACCCGGTCGTCTCGATCGGCACCATCCTCGCCGTCCCCGGCATCCGGGAGGCCGTCGCCGCTGCCGCGGCACCGGTCGTCGGGCTCTCGCCGATCATCGGCGGGGCGCCGGTGCGGGGCATGGCCGACAAGGTGCTCGCCGCCGTCGGCGTCGAGGCCACGGCCGAGGCGGTCGCGCTGAACTACGGCTCCGCGCTCATCGACGGCTGGCTGGTCGACACCGCCGACGAGGCGTCGGTGGCCGCGGTCGAGGGCGCCGGGATCGCCTGCCGGGCCGTCCCGCTGCTGATGACCGACGTCGACGCCACCGCAGAGATGGCACGGGCGGCACTGGCGCTGGCGGAGCAGGTCCGCAAGTGACCGAGCCGCTGCGGATCCTGGGGATCGAGGGGATCCCGGAGGTCGACGCCGGCGCCGACCTGGCCGCGCTCATCGCCAAGGCCGGCACGTACCTCGACGGCGACATCCTGCTGGTCACCTCGAAGATCGTCAGCAAGGCCGAGGGCCGGCTGCTGCACGACGCCGACCGCGAGGCCGCGATCGACGCCGAGACCGTCCGGGTCGTCGCCCGGCGCGGGCCGGCCCGGATCGTCGAGAACCGCAACGGCTTCGTCATGGCCGCCGCCGGGGTCGACGCCTCCAACACCGCCCCCGGCACCGTCCTGCTGCTGCCCGAGGACCCGGACGCCTCGGCCCGCGCGCTGCGGGCCCGGCTGCAGCAGCTCACCGGCCGCCGGCTCGCCGTCGTCCTCACCGACACCTTCGGCCGGCCCTGGCGCAACGGGCTCACCGACGTCGCGATCGGCGCCGCCGGGCTGTCCGTCCTGGAGGACCACCGCGGCAGCACCGACAGCCACGGCAACGAGCTGACCCTCACCGTCACCGCGACCGCCGACGAACTCGCCGCCGCCGCCGACCTGGTGAAGGGCAAGGCGGCCGGCGTGCCGGTGGCGGTCGTCCGCGGACTCGGACACCTGGTCACCACCGAGGACGGCGCGGGCACCCGGCCGCTGGTCCGGCCCGCCGCGGACGACATGTTCCGGCTCGGCACCTCCGAGGCGCTGCGGCAGGCCGTCACCCTGCGGCGCACCGTCCGCTCCTTCACCGCCGAACCCGTCGACCCGGCCGCCGTCCGCCGCGCCGTCGCGGCCGCCGTCACCGCGCCCGCCCCGCACCACACCACGCCCTGGCGGTTCGTGCTGCTGGAGTCGCCCGACACCCGCACCCGGCTGCTCGACGCGATGCTCGCCGCCTGGCAGCGCGACCTGCGCGAACTCGACGGCTGGGACGACGCCAGGATCGCCCGCCGCACCGCGCGCGGCGACGTCCTGCGCGACGCGCCGTACCTGGTGGTGCCCTGCCTGGTGATGGAGGGCTCGCACGACTACCCCGACGCCCGGCGCGCCGCCGCCGAACGGGAGATGTTCACCGTCGCCGCCGGCGCCGCCGTGCAGAACCTGCTGGTCGCCCTCACCGGCGAGGGCTACGGCTCCGCCTGGGTCTCGTCCACGATGTTCTGCCGCGACACCGTCCGCACCGCCCTGGACCTGCCGGCCGGCTGGGACCCGATGGGCGCCGTCGCCGTCGGCCGCCCCGCCGAACCCCCGCGCCTGCGCCCGGAGCGCAGCGCCGACGCCTTCGTCGAGGTGCGGTAGCGGCTGCGCCTCGCCGAGCGGCTCCGGGGCTCGGTGCGGCGACGGGCGGCCGGCGGTGGTGGAGGTCCGTTCTTCCGTCGCCCGTCGGCCCGGGGCCCACGCGGACCGCGTCAGCGGTGGCGGTGGTCGTTGGGGGTGAGGCGGGGGCCGTAGCGGGGGGCCCGCGTGCCGATGGCCAGTAGGAGGCGGCAGACGCGGTGGCGGTGCGGGCGGTAGGGCTCCAGGAGGGCGAGCATCTGGTCGTCGTCACTGCGGGGGCGGCCGGCCAGGGCCCAGCCGACCAGGTTGGGCAGGTGGAAGTCGCCGACCGAGACCGCGTCCGGGTCGCCGTTGCTGCGCTGCAGGGTCTCGGCCGCCGTCCAGACGCCGATGCCCGGGACGGCGGTGAGGCGGGCGAACGCCTCCTCGTGGCCCATCGCGGAGGCCTCTTCCAGGCGCGGCGCCAGCCGGACGGCCCGCATGACGGTCGCGGACCGCTTCGGGTCCACGCCCGCCCGGTGCCACTCCCAGCTCGGCACCATCGCCCACTCCCGGGCCGACGGCGCCACCCGCATCCCCTCGGCCGGGCCCGGCGCCGGGGTGCCGAAGTCCCGCAGCAGGGTGCGCCAGGCGCGGTAGGCCTCGTCGGTGGTGACCTTCTGCTCCAGGATCGCCGGGACGAGGGACTCCAGCACCAGGCCGGTCCGGGTCAGCCGCACCCCGGCCGTACGGCGCTGGGCGTCACGCAGCGGACCGGGCGGGAGCACCAGCGCCTCCGGCGTGTCCTCCGCGCCCAGCAGCGCGGGCAGCCGGTCGAGCAGCCAGTCCGCGCCGGGGCCCCAGGCGGTCGCCTCGATCTCGCCCGCGGCGGGGTGCGGCAGGACCCGCAGGGTGCCGACGCCCGCCGGGGTGCGGGAGGCGCGCCAGACCGCACCGTCCCCGGCGGTCCGGTACGACGGGTCGGCGGGACCGCGGCGCAGCGGCAGCAGGGTCCGGGCCGTGTCCAGCGGGAAGCCCGGCCGCCAGCGCCGCGCCGAGCCGCCGCCGGTGCCGTCCGTCCCGCCCGTCACTGCCGTCGCCTCCTGCGCCGCCGTCGTCGACCATGGGTACATGAACGATACGCGGCTGCCGGAGCTGCCCTCCGGGGACGAGATCGCGGTGCGGGGGCTGTACCGCCGGATGCTGGAGGGGTGGAACCGACGGGACGGCGCGGCCTTCGCCGGGCCGTTCGCGGTGGACGGGCAGGTGATCGGCTTCGACGGGAGCGGGCACCGGGGCCGGTCGGTGATCGCCGCCGAGCTGGGGCGGATCTTCGCGGACCACGCGACGCCCCGGTACGTGGCCACCGTGCGGCGGGTGCGGGCGCTGGCGCCGGGGGTGGCGCACCTGGAGGCCGCCGCCGGGATGGTGCCGGACGGCGCCGGGGAGCTCGACCCGGGCCTGAACGCGGTGCAGACGGTGATCGCGGTGAACGCGGGGGCGGGGTGGCGGATCGCGCTGCTGCAGAACACCCCGGCGCGGTTCGACCTCCGGCCGGATCTGACCGCGGGGCTGACGGAGGAGCTGCGGGCGCTGGTCGGGCCGGGACCGGAGCCGGGGTAGCGGCGTCCGGTCCGACCGAGGGGGTGCCGACGGGGGCTCAGCGGCCCTGGAGGTGGGCGGCCCAGGAGCGGATGTCGTCGAGCCGGGCGTAGAGGCCGTCGCCGGGGCACTCGGTGGCGAAGGCGTCCCGGTGTCCGGAGACGGTGTCGAAGGAGACGACCGTGCCCTTGGGGTAGCGGCTCTGCGAGGAGCCGGAGGTCAGGTTGGTGTGGCCGGCCGCGTCCTGGCCGGTCAGGCCGAGCTTCCAGGCCGCGATCTTGCTGATGCCGTCCACGATCTCCTGCGGCGGGCCCTCCGTGGTGAAGGTGCCCAGTGCGGCGACGCCGGCCGAGTCGCTGTTGAAGCCGAGGGTGTGCGCGCCGAGGACGGGCTGCGAGACGCCGCCGGCGCGGCCCTCGTAGATGGTGCCGCAGCGGTCGACCAGGAAGTTGTAGCCGATGTCCCGCCACCCGTTGCTCTGCACGTGGTACTGGTAGATGGCGCGGATCATCTGCGGTGCGTCGCTGCACGCGTAGTCGGTGGCGGTGTCGGTGTGGTGGACGAAGACCGCTCTGACCGTCCCGGTGTAGACGAAGCCCGTCTCGCGCAGCGACTCGTCGGCCCCCCAGCCCGCCCGGGTGACGATGCCCGGGCGCGGCGCCTCGTGGTCCTGCGGTGTCCGGGCGGCCGCGGTCTCGGCCGGGAGGACGCGCACGGCGGACGCGGAGGCGGCGCCCCTGCCCGGGTCGACCAGTTCGACGCGGAGCCCGGCGGGCAGCCCCTTCGGCCCGGGGGTGACCTCGATGGCCACGCCGTCGCTGGGGCCGGTCCACAGCGGGGCCGTGGAGCCGCGGATGCCGGAGCGGCCGTCCCGTTCGTCGGGGGCGTCCTCGTTCTCGACGGCGAGCGGACGCCAGGCGGTCCAGGCGCCGGTGGAGACGCGGTGGGTGCGGACCCGGATCGAGGTGCCCGCGAGGGACTGCCGGGGATCGTCCCAGCTCACCCCGATGAGCGAGAAGGGCTTGGTGGCGCGTTGGGTGACGGTGTGTTCGGCGGCGGTCAGCGGCATGCTCGTCACGGTGCCGCCGCCGGCGGAGGTCTGTTCGGCGGGTGCCGGGTCGGCGACGGCGGTGGAGACGGCGGTCGACTGGAGCAGCAGGACGGCGACGCAGCTCGTGGCCGCACCGGCAAGAAGTGAGATACGCATAAAACGGATATTGACGACAATTCGCTACTGTCGCCACGTCAGCGTACGCCGCTCGCGCGTGCCACCCGCCACCCCTCCCGACCTCCCACTCGAAGGCCGTAGGCTGGGGCGCACCATGACTGCGCCTTTCGCTGCCGATGCCCGCACCCCCGTCGAGCTGCTGCACGCATTCCTGCGCGGCGGCACCCCTTCCGTCGATCCCGCGGCCCCGCTGGTCACCTTCTACGACGACGCCACCGGCGAACGGGTGGAGCTGTCCGCCCGGACCTTCGACAACTGGGTGGCCAAGACGGCCAACCTCCTGCAGGACGAGTTGAACGCCGGCCCGGGCGACCGGGCGGCACTGTTGCTGCCCGCCCACTGGCAGAGCGCCGTCTGGCTGCTCGCCTGCTGGTCGGTCGGCGTGGCGGCGGTGCCGGGCGGCGCCCCGGCCACCGCGGACCTGGTGGTCAGTGGCCCGGACGGCCTGGAGGCCGCCCATGCCTGCGAGGGCGAGCGGGTGGCGCTCGCCCTGCGCCCGCTCGGCGGACGCTTCCCGCAGCGCCCGGACGGCTTCCTCGACTACGCCGCCGAGGTGCCCGGCCAGGGCGACCGCTTCGCGCCGTACTCCCCCGTCGCCCCGGACGGCCAGGCCCTGGAGACGGAGGTCGACGGGCTGCCGCTGAAGCTGACGGGCGAGCAGACCGTCGCGCTGGCCCGGGAGGGGGCGGTCCGCCTCGGCCTGAAGCCCGGCGACCGGGTCCTGTCCACGCTCTCGTACGACGACTGGGCGGGCCTGGAGGCCGGCCTGCTGGCGCCGCTGGCGGCCGGCGCCTCGGTGGTGCTGTGCCGCAACTCCCAGGCGCTGGGAGCCGAGCAGTGGGAGAAGCGGATCGAATCCGAACGGGTGACACTGCGCCTCGGGTGACCCACGGGCCCCGGCCGGGCGGGTAGGGATGCCTGCCATGGCCGAGGACGACACCGAGCACCCCCCGACCGACACTCCCCCCACGGACGCGTTCCCCGGGGACGCTCCCCCGAACGGGACCGGACGCCCGCGCAGGCGCCGGCGGTGGCTGATGATCACCGCCGGCGTCGTCGCGTTCCTGCTGGTCGCCAGTGGGGTGCTGCTCTGGATCGCCTACCGCAAGCTGGACGGCAACATCCGGACCGACTCGACCACGGACCGGCTGCTCGCCAAGCTGGAGGCCGAACGGCCGAGCCGCACCGTCGGCGCACGGGGCGCCGAGAACATCCTGCTGATCGGCAGCGACGACCGCTCCGGCTCGAACGGTTCCTACGGCGGCCAGGCCGGCACCGAGCGCTCGGACACCACGATCCTGCTGCACCTGGCCGCCGACCGGAAGCACGCGACGGCGGTCTCCGTCCCACGCGACGTCATGGTCTCCGTCCCCGCCTGCGAGCAGCCGGACGGCACCCGCAGCAAGCCCGCCCTGATGCAGTTCAACCGGGCCTTCGAGACGGGCGGCCCGGCCTGCTCGATCCGCACCGTCGAGCAGCTGAGCGGGATCCGGATCGACCACTACGTGATCCTCGACTTCAGCGGCTTCAAGACGATCGTGAACGCGATCGGCGGGGTCGAGGTCTGCGTGCCGCAGCCGATCCACGACAAGGACGCCAAGCTCGACCTGCCCGCCGGCCGGCAGACCCTGCACGGCGAGCAGGCGCTCGGCTACGTCCGGGCCCGGGAGAGCCTGGGGGACGGCAGCGACACCCAGCGGATGGGCCGTCAGCAGCAGTTCCTGGCCGCGCTGATCCGCAAGGTGGAGTCCCAGGGGGTGCTGCTGAACCCGACCAGGCTGTGGCCGGTGCTGGACGCGGCGACCTCCTCGGTCCGGGCGGACGGCGGGCTGTCCTCGCTCGGTGCGCTGTACGACCTCACCCAGGACCTGCGCGGCATCCCGTCGGCGAACGTGGTCTTCCTGACCGCGCCGCGCCGCCCCTACCGCTACGACTCGGACCGGGACGAGTTCGTGCAGCCGCAGACCGGCCAGCTGTTCACGGCGCTGCGCGACGACCAGCCCGTCACCGTCCGGCCGCCCGGGTCGGCGCCGTCGTCGGGAGCGAGCACGAAGGCCGGCGCCGGGGCGAGCTCGGGGTCGAGCGCGGCGCGGACCACCGGGGCGGACGCGAGCCCGGGCGCGGACTCCGGCGAGGCGGCCGGAGCGACGTCGCCAGCCACGGCCACCGCGTCACCCTCGGCGGGCGCCTCGCCCACCTTCGAGGGACGCACCGCCGACGTGGACGCCTGCGCACAGCACTGAGCGGGCCGCGCGGGGCCGGGTGCGGCCGTACTCCGCCACGCCGCAGGTCGGCGCCGGTGTGACCGCCAAATGCGGACAGGTGAACGTAATTTACCTCCGCTTTGTTCAAACATGATGCAGATCACACCAGGAACGATTCCCCCATTCGGCTCGTCTACTGTGTCCGGACCGGCCCGTCAGTACGGGCGGGCCGGAGCCGTGACCGGTCGAACGTAGGGAACCCCGTGCACGAGGAGCAACCGGAAACCGGGGGACACCGGGTGGACCCGGCGCCCGGTGTCCCCCGGCAGCGCCGCCGCCGGGCAGCCGAGGCGCCCGAGGCACCGGCCGGTGAGAGCCGTCGGGACAGCCGGCGACGGGCGGCCGCCCTCGCCAAGCGGCAGCGCCGCCGCCGGGCGCTCAAGTGGACCGCCGGCGCCGGGGCCCTGGTGATGGTCGCGGGCTGCGGCGGGGCGTACTACCTGTACCGGCACTTCAACAGCAACCTGACCTCGGTCAAGGTCCAGCTGGGCGACGAGGCCGAGCGACCCAAGGCCGCCGGGGAGGCGCTGAACATCCTGGTGATCGGCACCGACAGCCGGGAGGGCCTCGGACGCGCGTACGGCGACGAGGGCAGCGTCGGGCACGCCGACACCACGCTGCTGTTCCACATCTCCAAGGACCGCTCCAACGCGACGGTGATCAGCCTCCCGCGCGACCTGATGGTGCCGATCCCGGACTGCCAGAACGCCCAGGGCAAGAAGGTCCCGGGCTCGCAGCGGAACGAGTTCAACAACAGCCTCGGCCAGGGCGGGCGGGACGCGGGCTGCACCTGGAAGACCGTCGAGAAGAACACCGGGATCCGGGTCGACCACTTCGTGCAGGTCAACTTCGAGGCGGTGAAGACCCTCTCCACCGCCGTCGGCGGGGTCGAGGTCTGCGCGGCCAAGGACATCAACGACTCGGGCTCCCACCTGAAGATGACCAAGGGTCGGCACGTCGTCCAGGGCGAGGAGGCGCTGGCCTTCGTCCGCACCCGGCACGCGGTCGGCTTCGGTGGCGACCTCAGCCGGATCCCCCTGCAGCAGCAGTTCATCAGCTCGATGATCCGCAAGATCAAGAGCGACGACACCCTGACCAGCCCGACCAAGCTCTACAAGCTCGCGGACGCCGCCACCAAGGCGCTGACCGTGGACTCCGGCATCGGCAGCGTGGACAAGCTCAAGGACCTCGCGCTGGACATCAGCAAGGTCGACACCAAGAACATCACCTTCGCCACCGTTCCGGTCCTGGACGACCCCCAGGACAAGGACCGGGTGATCTTCAAGCAGCCGGACGCCGGACAGCTCTTCGCGATGGTCGCGGCAGACCGCTCGCTCACCGAGACCGCCACCCCGGCCGCGCCCGACGGCACCGCGCCCACGACGCCCGCCGCCACCGCCCCGGCGGTGGACACCAAGGCCGTCCAGGTGACGGTCCGCAACGGCAGCGGGAAGCGCGGGCAGTCCGGGCCGACCGTCGACAAGCTCCAGGCGAAGGGCTTCGCCAAGGCCGCGGTCGGCAGTGACGCCCCGGTCGCCGAGACCACCACGGTGTCCTACCAGCCCGGCCAGGAGGCCGCGGCCGGCGCCCTGGCCGCCGCCCTCGGGCTGCCGGGCGACGCGGTCAAGCCGGCTGCGAAGGCGGACCCGAAGGCCGGAGTGCTGCTGGTGCTGGGCAAGGACGTCCTCGCCGCGCCCGCCGGCCCGGCGGCGGCACCGACCGCGGCGCCCGAGGACCTGCAGCGGGTGCAGGCGGACGACACCGACGCCTGCGCCAAGTAGGCCGCTGCGGGCGGACCGGCACGGGGCCGTCCGCCCGGCGGACCGGGGAGAGCCGCCGGGCCGTCATCCGGAGCGGATGACGGCCCGTTGGTCGACGGCCGGGGGCCCGGGGCGTTCTCGCGGAGCGGCCCGGTCCTCGCGGGGCGTCAGCCGGTCTTGGAGAGCACGTCCTTCGAGGACGGGCCCACGCTGGCGATCACCCGGCGCGCCAGCGAACGCGGCGAGGTGAGGAAGCCGAAGCCCCAGCTGAGGTGCATGGTCGCGAAGGCGACCGGCAGCATCGTCCTGGCCTTGAAGGACAGGCCGCGGCCCTCGGTCACGGCACCGCCGACGATGCCCAGCAGGTAGGCGCCGGGCACCGCGAGGAAGGCCGGGTGGACGGCCGCGCCGAGCACCAGTCCGAGGGTGACCGCCAGCAGCGCGGCCGGCGGGGCGAGGTAGCGCAGGTTGACCGAGCCGCGGTGGTAGCGGGTGACCACCCGGCGCCAACGACCGTAGTCCTTGTACTGCTTGGACAGCGCCCGCACCGAGGGCCGGGGCCGGTACGTCACCTTGAGCTGCGGGGTGAACCAGATCAGGCCGCCGTCCTGGCGGATCCGGTAGTTCAGCTCCCAGTCCTGGGCGCGGATGAACTCCTCGTTGTAGCCGCCGAGCTTCTCCAGCACCTCGCGCCGGAACACGCCGAGGTAGACGGTGTCCGCCGGGCCGGCCAGGCCACCGGTGTGGAAGGCGGCGTTGCCGACGCCGAGCTTGGAGGTCATCGCGGCGGCGACCGCGTGCTCCCACTCGGTCTCGCCCTCGGCGTGCATGATGCCGCCGACGTTCGCCGCGTCCATCTCGCCCAGCAGCCGGACGGCGGTGGCGATGTAGCCGGGGGTGAGCAGACCGTGGCCGTCCACGCGCACCACTATCGGATGGCGGGAGCCCCGGATCGCGGCGTTCAGTCCGGCGGGCGTCCGGCCGGTGGGGTTCGCCACCGTCCGCACCCGCGGGTCCTCGGCCACCAGCTCGGCGGCGATCTCGTCGGTGCGGTCGCCGGACGGACCGAGGGCGATCACCACCTCGATCGGCCCCGGGTACTCCTGGTCCAGGATGCGCCGGACGGCCGTGCGCAGGTGACGTTCCTCGTTGAGCACCGGCATGATCACGGAGACAGCCGGCAGCTCCTCAGCAGCCTTGGTGTTCATCGGGGCCCACCGTACCGGTGCGGACGCGCCCCCGTCTCGTCCCGGTCCGGGCGGCCGCGCGCACCTCGCGGCGCGGCACCGGCACTGTGATCGAGAACACCGTACGCCCCGGTCGGAGCGGGTCCCCGCCGGGGTGGCGCGGTGCCGGTCCGGTGCGGATCCGGTGCCGGCCGGTGCCGCTTCAGAGCGCGTAGTGGGCGACGGTGAACACCGCGTAGCCGGCCAGCGCGATCCGGTTCACCAGGTGCTGGGGGCCGCCGAGGCGGTCCGGCAGCGCACGGTCCGGGCGCAGGTCGGGCCGGTGGGCGGCGGTGGCCACCGTGCGGGCCAGCGCCTCCGGGTCGTACCGGTCGCCGAAGAGGCCGGCCAGCCAGACCGCGGGACGGCTGGCGAAGGAGAACTCCCGCCCGCCGCACAGCCGGATGGTGAGCAGGTTCCGGTGCACCGCCGCCGCGCTGATCTCCGCCCACCGGAAGCTGCGGGTGCGCAGTGCGGTGGCCACCCGCAGGCCGTTGCGGTCGGCCACGATCTGCCAGGACAGCGTCTGGGCGCAGGCGAGGATCGCCAGGGAGCCGATCCAGAGCGGCCGCACCAGGTTCTCCCACCAGCCGTCGTCGTCCAGCAGCACCACGGCGGCCGCGACCAGCAGTGCGGCCAGCGGCCCGGCCGCCGCCCGCAGCGGCGCCGGCATCTCCCAGCGGCGGGCGGCCACCGGCTCGGCGTCCGGTCCGGCTGCGGGGGCGGCGGCCACGGTCTCGGCGGTCAGCGCGGCGACGGCGAGTTCGCGCCCGCGGTAGCGCTCGGTGAGCCGGCTGAACCGCGGGGCCCGGGCGGCGGGGTCGGCCACCGCCGCCACCCAGTACGGGTCACCGTCCAACAGGCCTGGGCGGACGAGGAGTTGGTGGTCGGTTCCGTCCGGGCCGCGGTACAGCACGGCGGGTACGCTGCGGCCGGCGTGGGCCAGCCGGGCGGCGGCCTGGGCGGGGGTCGCGCGGTCGTGGAACTCCTCGTCGTCCTCGCCCAGCAGGGCGTCGACGTCGTCCGGGTCGTCGTCGAAGCCGTCCGGGTCGTCCGGGTCGGGGTGGGCCAGCGGGTCGGGGTAGTCGGCGTCCTCGTCGCCGGTCGGCAGGTACTCGGGCACCCAGGCCGGGCCCTCCCCGTCCGGCGCGCCGCCCCTGGCCCAGCGGTAGCGGTCGCGCTCGACCAGCCGCCAGAGGCCGGCGCCGTCCGGCGGCCCGTCCAGCGGTTGCACCAGCAGGTCGCCGCGGGCGTCGGCGCGCACCCGCACGGCGAGCGCGGGGGCGGAGCCCTCGAAGGCCGGCCGGTCGCGGCGGGCGGCGGCGACGGCGGCGGAGCCGAGCAGCACCAGGCCGGGCAGGGCGATCAGGCCGCCGGCGCTCAGCTGGCCGGAGAGGTCGTAGTCGTCGCCCAGGGCGCGCACGTGGTCGCCGTCCACCAGCAGCGGGACGGGCTCGCCGGGCTGCGGCCGACGCTGCCACCAGACGTCGAGGGCTGCGGTGCGCTCGGGGCCGCCGTCGGGCGGCTGGAAGCGGACGGTCAGGACGCCGTCCCGGTCGGCGGTGCCCGCGGTGCCGGTCACCCGGGCGGCCTGCTCGGCGGCGGCGTCCGTCCGGGCCTGTGCCCAGAGCCCGTACAGCGGGAAGGCCGCGGCGACGACGAGCAGCAGGACGGCGAGGACCCGGCGCCGCACGGACGGTCCGTCGCGGTGGACGGGCGAGGGCGCCCCCGCGGCCGTCCACGGGAAGGGGACGGGCGGCGCCATCAGCTCGTCCAGCTGCTGGCGGGCGCGGCGGCGGCCGGCCTCGGCGCCCAGCAGGACGACGGTGAGCAGCACGTGGAGCAGCACCGCCGACCAGCGGGCGAGCGGGGTGACCAAGCCGTCCGGCAGGTACCAGAGCAGGGCCAGGACGACGGGCGGGACGAGCGCCCGGGCCCGGATCCTGGTCGCCAGCAGGACCACCTCGGCCAGGACCGACCAGCCGGCCAGGGCCGAACCCCAGGTGTCCCGGCAGACGCCCGCGGCGTTGCACCGGGCGGCACTCGGCTCCACGGCGGTGGCCAGCACGGCGAACGCGAGCGGCAGCAGCGCGAGCCAGCGGCCGTCCAGCCGCCAGGCCGTACGGGCGGCGCGCCAGCGGGCGGCGGCCGCGGCGGTGAGGGGCGCGGCGCTGGGCAGCGGCGGAGCGTCCGAGGGGAACATCGGACGATCATCTCAGCCGTCC
The DNA here is from genome assembly GCF_055600605.1 of Kitasatospora sp. NPDC038210. Classification (NCBI taxonomy): domain Bacteria; kingdom Bacillati; phylum Actinomycetota; class Actinomycetes; order Kitasatosporales; family Streptomycetaceae; genus Kitasatospora; species Kitasatospora sp. NPDC038210. Next base: position 32,220 of record NZ_JBVJYK010000039.1, read on the forward strand.
GGAGGCCGAACCGGCGTCAGGGGCACCGCTCGCAACAGGCTCCCGACGGCCCGGGGCGGCCCGCCTCCGCATGCCGCAGGGGCCGGGTGCGCGCAGCACCCGACCCCTGTCCCCGCTCCTGATCCGACGCCCCCCGGCGCCGGATCAGTCCGTCGCGATGGCGGCGAGGACGTTCATCCGTCCGGCCCGGAAGGCCGGGACGAGGGCGGCGACCAGACCGATCACCACCGAGGAGACCAGGGTGATCGCGATCGTGACGGCCGGGACGGAGAGCGTCCCGAGGCCCTGGTCCCGCAGGACCCCCTGGACGGTGACGCCCCAGGCGAGGCCCAGCCCGGTGCCGAGGACGGCACCGAACACCGCGATCACCACGGACTCCAGCCTGATCATCCGGCGCAGCTGGCGGCGGGAGAGCCCGATCGCCCGCAGCAGGCCGATCTCCCGGGTCCGCTCGACCACCGACAGCGCCAGGGTGTTGACCACGCCGAGCACGGCGACCGTGATCGAGAGGGCGACCAGCCCGTAGATCAGGTACAGCAGGGTGTTCACCTGGGACTGCACCAGCTCCTTGTAGCCGGCCTGGTCCTTGACGACCAGCTGCGGGTACTCCTTGAGCCCGTCCTGCAGGGCGGCCAGCGTCCTGGTGACGTCGGCGCCGGGGGCGGCCTTGGCGAAGAAGGTCCACACCGGCGGCTGCTCGGCGGCCGGGACCACCCGGGCCATGGTGTCCATGGCCACGAAGGAGCCGTCGCCGAACAGCTCGCCCTTGGCGAAGACCGCGCCGACCGGCAGCTCCTGGGTGCGGCCCTTGCCGTAGTCGACGGTCACCCGGTCGCCGACCTTCAGGTTGTGGTCCTTGGCGAAGGCCTCGCCGATCCCGAGCGAGCCGCGGGCGATCGAGTCCACCGCGCCGTTCCTGACGGTCGGCCGGAAGTCGGTGCCGAAGAAGGCGGACGGCACCGCGGTCAGGTCGCTCTTCGCCTGCCCGCCGTCCGGCAGCCGGACCTTCGACAGGAAGGACTTCTGGGTGGTGACGTGGTCGATGCCCGGGGTCCGGCGCACGATGTCCAGCATCTCGGGGGTGACCTCGGTGCGGCCGCCCTGGATGATGTAGTCCACGCCCACCGACTTGTCGATCTGCGCATTGGCCGAGGTGACCGCCGAGGAGCTGAACACCGAGGAGGCGATCACCAGCGCCAGGCCGATCATCAGTGCGGCGGCCGTGGCGCCGGTGCGGCGCGGGTTGCGCATCGCGTTGCGCTGGGCCAGCTTCCCGGACGGGCCGAACACGGCCGGCAGCACCGCACCCAGCACCCGGACGATCGCCGAGGCCAGCAGCGGGCCGAGCACCACGGAGCCGACCAGGGTCAGCAGCACGCCCAGGCCCAGGTACCGGCCGCCGGTGGCCGCCTTCTCCGACTGCGCGCCGAGCACCAGCAGGGCGCCGCCGCCCGCCGTCAGCAGCAGGCCGACGACCGTACGGACCAGGTTGGCGCGGCCCTCCGCCGGGGTGCCGTGGTCGCGCAGGGCGGCCATCGGCGAGATCCGGCTCGCCCGGCGCGCCGGGAACCAGGCGGCGACCAGGGTGACCACGATGCCGAGCGCGTAGCCGGCGACGAAGACGTCCGGCCCGATCTGCAGGTCGGCCGCCTTGAGGTCCATGCCGATCGCGTTCATCAGCTTGATCAGGCCGACCGCGACGCCCAGGCCCGCCGCGACCCCGAGGGTCGAGCCGAGCACGCCCAGGATCAGCGCCTCGACCAGCACCGAGCGGTTGACCTGCGAGCGGCTCCCGCCGATGGCGCGCAGCAGGCCGATCTCCCGGGTGCGCTGGGCGACCAGCATCGAGAAGGTGTTGATGATGAGGAAGCCGCCGACGATCGCCGAGACGAAGGCGAAGCCGAGCATCGCGTACTTCATGAAGTCGAGGCCGCTGCCGACCTGCTTGGTGTTCTCGTCCTTCTGCTCGGCCGCGGTCTTGACCTGGTAGCCGCCGCCGATCCTGGCCGCCGCGTCCGCCTTGAGCTGGTCGTTGCTGCGGCTGCCGTCGCCGAAGGCGTCGATCGAGGTGTAGGCGGGCTCGCCGATCAGCACCTGCTGGGCGGTCGGGGTGTCCAGGAAGCCCAGCGCCGCGCCCGGGTTGGTGGTGGTGAAGGTAGCGATGCCGGCGATGGTGAAGTCGTGCTTGCCGCCGGAGTTCTCGACCCGGACCTTGTCGCCGAGGCCGAGCTTGGCCTTCTTCGCGGTGTCCGCGTCCAGCACCAGTTCGCCGGGGCCCTGCGGCGCGTGGCCGGAGGTGATGGTGACGGGGTTGCGCGGGGTCTCGGTCCAGTTGCCGAGCATGGTGGGCGCGCCGCTGGTCGGGCCGACCAGCTTGTTGGTGGCCGGGTCGACCAGGATCGCGTTCTGGACCATGACCCGGCCGACGGCCTTCTTCACGCCCGGCACCGCGGCGATCCGGTCGGCGAGCGCGGCCGGGACGGTCGGCGGCTTGACGGCGGCCTGCTGCTCCTCGTCCTCGGCCGGCTTGGGCGGCTGGACGGACACGTCGGAGGCGGTCGCGGCGAAGAGCCTGTCGAAGGTGCTGGTGGCGGTGTCGGAGAAGACGAGGGTGCCGGAGACGAAGGCCACCGACAGCACGACGGCGATGAGCGAGAGCGCCATCCGGCCCTTGTGGGCGAAGAAGCTCCGCAGGGAGGTCTTGAGCAGCATGGTGGTGTGGCCCGCCGCTCAGCTGGTGCGCTTGCCGTCGAAACGGCGCATGCGTTCGAGGACGGAGTCGGCGGTGGGCGCGTGCATCTCGTCGACGATCACGCCGTCGGCGAGGAAGAGCACGCGGTCCGCGTAGCCGGCGGCGACCGGGTCGTGGGTGACCATCACCATGGTCTGGCCCAGCTCGTCCACCGAGCGGCGCAGGAAGGTCAGCACCTCGGCGCCGGCCCGGGAGTCCAGGTTCCCGGTGGGCTCGTCGCCGAAGATGATCTCGGGGCGGGCGGCCAGCGCCCGGGCCACCGCGACGCGCTGCTGCTGGCCGCCGGAGAGCTGGGCCGGGCGGTGCTTGAGCCGGCCGGCCAGGCCGACGGTCTCCACCACCTGGTCCAGCCAGGCCTGGTCGGGCCGGCGGCCGGCGATGTCCATCGGGAGCGTGATGTTCTCCAGCGCGTTCAGGGTCGGCAGGAGGTTGAACGCCTGGAAGATGAAGCCGATCTTGTCGCGGCGCAGTCTGGTCAGCTGCTTGTCCTTGAGGCCGGTGATCTCGGTGTCCCCGATCCAGATCCGTCCGCCGCTGACCGTGTCGAGCCCGGCCAGGCAGTGCATCAGGGTGGACTTGCCGGAGCCCGAGGGGCCCATGATCGCGGTGAACCGGCCGCGCTGGATGTCGACGTCGACCGCGTCGAGCGCGGTGACCTTGGTCTCGCCCGAGCCGTACGCCTTGGTGACCTGACGTGCCGATGCGGCGACGGCGGAGGCTCCGCCGGGAAGCTGGGGGTCGTACACGGCTGCTGCTGCCGTCGTCACTGGAGTCTCCTCGTGGAAGGTGCGCTCACCCGTTGGCCCCAGCCTCACGGGCCCGCCCGCCTCACGACATGGGGCAGGCCGTAGTCCTCGACCGGGAGTAAGCCCCACCCTCCCGGTGGACCTGGCTGCCGGACCCGACGTTTCCGGGCCGCTTCCCGGCGGGTGGGGATGTGTGAACCACGTTAGGAGTGGACGGCGGACGGCTCGTCATCCGACGGAATGAAGCGCCCCAACCAAGGTTCTACGGGGCACGGCGCGCCTCCCCCTAGGGGTCACCGCGGCCCGTCTCGGGGACGCCCCGTACGGGCCGCGGCGACGGCAGCCCGGCCGGTCAGCAGCCGGTCAGCGCCGGTGCGGCCAGTCGCTCCAGAGCCGTGGCGAAGCCCTCGACGACCGGCTCCAGCAGGGTCCGGCTCTCGCGCTCCAGCAGGGTCGAGCCGTCCTCCCCGGCGGTGATGTGGCGGTCGAGCACGAACCAGCCCTGGGTGACGTGGCCGGCGCCCATCGAGCTGAGCACCGGACGCAGCGCGTAGTCCACCGCGAGGACGTGCGCGGGCGAGCCGCCGGTGGCCAGCGGCAGGACGGCCTTGTCCGCGAGCGCGTACTGCGGGAGCACGTCCAGCAGGGCCTTCAGCAGCCCGGAGTAGGCGGCCTTGTAGACGGGGGTGCCGATCACCACGCCGTCGGCACGGGCGAACAGCTCGGTGACCGCGATGATCTCGGGGTGGTCGAAGTCGCCCGACAGCAGCGCGTGCGCGGGCAGGCTGCGGGCCTCGAAGGGGACGACGTGGTGGCCGCGGTCCGCCAGCCGCGCGTCGACGTGGCGCAGCAGGCGGGTGGTGCGGGAGGTGGCGGACGGGGAGCCGGAAACGGACAGGACGACGGCCATGGGTTCACCTCGGGCTGGAAGCGGGGGGCGCGGCGCAGCGGGGGAGGCGCTGCGGCGGGGTCACCGGGGTGGGGCCCGGTGCCGGGGCGGCACGTCGGAGGACGTGCGGGTCTCGACGGGCGCGCGTCAGCCGCGACAGAGCGAACAGGCCACACCACGCCGAAGGTCGACGTGCCGCCGACGCGTGAGTGCAGGCTGGTCCATGCCTGGCATGCAAGCACGGTCCGTTCGAGCCGGTCAAGAATCGTTTCAGCCGCTGGACCGCGGGGTGTCCGGACGTTACGGCGGAACGATCCGGTACGTGCATCAAAACTGCTACAAGAGGCCCGGTGGGCCCCCCGGGGGGAGTCAGCCCGACCGGGGTCGGGCATCCTCAACGGCATGAACACGTGGCAGGAAGGCCGCCCGGGGGGCGGCGGGAACCCGTACGGCGGCAACGGCGGAGGCGGCGCGGCGGCCGAGCCGCCGCTTCCGGCCTCGCTGAACCCGCGCGGGCCGGGGGCGTCCGCGCCGCGGCCCGCGGGGCAGCCGGGGCCGTCCCGGCTCGGTGGTGTTCCGCAGCAGGGGTCCGGCGCTCCGGGCGGCCACCCCGGTACTCCGGCCGGCCACCCCGGTACTCCGGCCAGCCACCCCGGTGCTCCGGCCGGCCCCGGGCGACCGGGTGGTCCGGGCGGACCCGGCGGCCCGGGTGGCCCCGGCGGCCCGGCCGGCCCCGCCGGCGCCCGGCCGGCCGGTGCGCAGGCCACGCGCTGGCCGCGGCGCCGGATCGTCAAGTGGACGGTCTTCGGCCTGCTGATCGCCGTCATGGTGACCGCCGTCTCCACCTGGTTCTGGGCGGACTCCAAGCTCAACCACGAGAACGTGCTCGCCGACTACCCGGGCCGCCCGGCCGCGGGCAAGGGCACCAACTGGCTGATCGTCGGTTCGGACAGCCGCCAGGGCCTCACCGAGGGCGAGCAGGACGACCTGCACACCGGCCACGACGAGGGCAAGCGCAGCGACTCGATGATGATCCTGCACGTCGGGGACAACGGGAACACCCTGATGAGCATCCCGCGTGACTCCTGGGTGCCGATCCCCGAGCACGCGGGCAGCAACGGCAAGCCGGTCAAGGGCACCACCGCGAAGATCAACTCGGCCTTCGGTGCCGGCGGCGGACGCCTGCTCGTCCAGACCGTCGAGCAGAACACCGGCATCCGCATCGACCACTACGCCGAGATCGGCTTCGCCGGTTTCGTCGGGATCGTCGACTCGATCGGCGGCGTCGAGATGAAGATCGACCAGCCCGTCAAGGACAAGGACTCCGGGCTCGACCTCCAGGCCGGCGACCAGACCCTCACCGGCAAGCAGGCCCTGGCCTTCGTCCGCCAGCGCCACCAGATGGCCGACCAGGACCTCGGCCGGATGCGCAACCAGCAGAAGTTCCTCGGCGCCCTCGCCCACCAGGCCGCTTCCCCGAGCAACCTGCTCGACCCGTTCACCTTCTACCCGCTGGTCGACTCGGCGCTCGGCACCCTGATCGTGGACGACGACTGCGGGCTGACCGACCTCGGCTCGCTCTTCCTCGCCATGAAGGACGTCAACGGCGGCAGCGGAAAGACGATCACCGTGCCGATCGGCAACGCGGACTTCCGGACCAAGACCGGCGAGTCCGCGGTGCTGTGGGACGCCAACAAGTCCAAGCAGGTCTTCGACGCCTTCAAGAACGACACCGCGGTGCCGGACGTCAAGTAGGCGCATCCCCGCTCCACCGTCGACGCCGCCGCCTCCCCGACCGCCCGGTCGGGGAGGCGGCGGCGTTTCCACGGGACGGTGATGCGCCCAGGGGCCCTCTGGGGGCGGCGTCCGGCCGACCCTCCCCTGTCCCCCGCCGGGTCAGCCCGCCTCGGCCTGGCCGGCGTACGGCAGCAGGCCGGTGCCGCACTCCGGGAAGCGGACCAGCCACTCCCCCTCGCCGCCCGCGTCCTCGGTGGCACCCGAGTAGCCGTAGTGGATCGGCTGCCCGGCGCCGCCCAGCCAGCGGGCGTGCGCGAGCTGCACCGACAGGGCGGCCGGGCGGTGCGGCGCGGCCTGCTCCAGCACCAGTTCGTGCTCGGTCTCGCCGGGCCGGAAGATCACCGCGGTCTCGGTGCTGGGACGCCGGGTGAAGACCCGCGCCCCGTCCGTCCAGTAGGCGGCGACCGTCACGGCGAGGGTGCCGTCCAGGCTTCCGGTGCCCGGCCGGACGTACTCCTCGTCGGCGACCCAGCGGGCGTGGTGGCGGAGCTCGTCGCCCCGGCGCTCGTCCCAGCGCACCCAGTAGCCCGCCACCCGCTTGACGGTCATGCCCTCGCGGACCACCCGGACCGCGAACCGCGCCGGGCCGGTCGGCTCCCCCGCGGCCGGCTCGCGGGAAGCCGGCTCGCAGGAGGCCAGGGAGACCACCGTCACCTGCTCGTAGGTCACCTCGCCGTCGTCGGCGCCCTGCTCGATCATCGCTGAACCACCTTGCCGGGAAGTCGGGTTCGGCCGCGGCTCGGCCCACGTCCGAGGAGAGCGTAGGGCGGCGTCGGCGCGGGTCGGGACGATTGGGCGGTTCCGGCCCGGGCGGCCGCCCGCCCGGGCTACCCTGCCCCTCCCGCGGCCCGGCCCGGCCCGACCTCAGCCCGGCAGTCGGTCGAGCGTGATGCCGAAGTGCTCGCGGTAGGCGCTCAGCGCCTCCGCCCCGGTGAGCTGCCGCTCGGTGCGGGTGCCGTCGGCGGCGGAGCGGATGAGCCGGGTGCCGCTGAGCGTCGTCCGGCCGCCGTCCTCGGTGAGGACGGAGCAGGTGGTCGAGCGGGTGAAGTGCGAGTCCGGCGAGGTGCTCTGCCACCAGCAGGTCGGACCGAAGTCGGCGAGCGGGTACGGGCGCGGGTCGAGGCGGTACTGCGGGGCGCCGTCCAACCGGACGTCCAGCTCGCCGTGGGCGCCGTACGGGACCACGGTGAACGTGCCGTGCGGGTCGGGCTGCGCGGCGCGCCCGTCCAGGCGCAGAGGGAGCCGACTGAACCGGCCGAAGCCGACGTCGACCAGCCAGGGCTCGTCCAGGTCGACCCGCAGCGCGAGGTGGTCGAACGGCGGGCCGAGGCGCTCCCCGTCGAAGACCCGGCCCGACAGCAGGCTCACCCGGTAGCCCAGGGAGCGCAGCAACTCGGCGAAGGCACCGTTCAGTTCGTAGCAGAACCCGCCGCGCCGCCGCTCCACCACCTTCGCCACCAGGGCCGCCGGGTCGAGCACCACGGTCTCGCCGAGGTGGAGGCTCAGGTTCTCGAAGGGGACGGCCCGCAGGTGGGCCTCCTGCAGCCGCGCCAGCGCCTGCGCCGACGGCTCCCCGGGGTCCGGCACGCCGATCCGCGCCAGGTAGGCCGCCCGTGCGGCGGATGTCAGGCCCTCGTACGCCTTGTCGTCGTCCATCCGCCCATTCCAGCCGGGCCGGGGGCGCCGGGCCATCGGTCCTTGGGCCTAGGACCCTCGTTCGTGGGCGGCCGGCGGGAAACGCCACCGCCCCGGAGTGGGAAGTCGGCGGATCCGACTTCCCACTCCGGGGCGGTACGCGTGCCTCGGACGGCGGTGATTACTCGACCACGCCGGACTTGGCGATCTTGATAACGGCCGAGGTGCGGCCGCTCTGCGAGCCGAGCGACTCGATCTTCTTCACCAGGTCCATGCCCTCGACGACCTCGCCGAAGACGACGTGCTTGCCGTCCAGCCAGTCGGTCACGATGGTGGTGATGAAGAACTGCGAGCCGTTGGTGTTGCGGCCGGCGTTGGCCATCGACAGCAGGCCCGGGCGGTCGTGCTTGAGCTGGAAGTTCTCGTCCGCGAACTTCTCGCCGTAGATGCTCTTGCCGCCGGTGCCGTTGTGGTTGGTGAAGTCACCGCCCTGCAGCATGAAGGCCGGGATCACGCGGTGGAAGCCGGAGCCCTCGTAGCCGAAGCCGTTCTGGCCGGTGGCCAGCTCGCGGAAGTTCTGGGCCGTCTTCGGGACGACCTCGTCGAACAGCTTGAAGACGATGCGGCCGGCCGGCTCGTCGTTGATGGTGATGTCGAAGAAAACGTTGGAACTCATGCAGGGATCATGGCACGAGCGGTCCGCTCCCGCTCGGTCCCCCCGGGAGCGCGCAGGCCGGAGGCGCCGTGTTATCCGGTCTGCCGGCCGTTCAGCGCGGGGTAGTCGGTGTACCCCTCGACTCCCCCGCCGTACATCAGCCCGTCACGGAGCGGATTGAGCGGGGCGCCGGTGCGCAGGCGCTCGACCAGGTCGGGGTTGGCGAGGAAGCCGCGGCCGAAGGAGATCAGGTCCGCCCCCGCCGCCAGCAGCCGCTCGGCGGCGGCCCGGCCGCCGTCCTCGGGCAGCGGCCCGCCCCAGCCGAGCACCGGGTTGGCGATCAGGGTGCCCGGCCAGGTCTTGCGGAGCTCCTGGAAGACGGCGTCCTCCGGGTCCGCGAAGACCACGTGCAGGTAGGCGAGGCCGTCGTCGGCGAGCTCGCCGACCAGCGCGCGGTAGATCTCGGCGGTGTCCCCCTCGTCCATGCCCTGGCCGGTGAAGCCGGGCGAGACCCTCAGGCCGACCCGCTCGGGGCCGATCTCCGCCGCGACCGCCCGGACCACCTCGACCACGAAGCGGATCCGGTTCGCCACCGGGCCGCCGTACGCGTCGGTGCGCCGGTTGGTGTTCCGGGCGAGGAACTGGTGCAGCAGGTAGCCGTTGGCGCCGTGCACCTCGACCCCGGCGAAGCCCGCCTCGACGGCGTTGCGGGCGGCGGCCGCGAAGTCGGCCACGGTCTGCCGGATCTCCGCCCCGGTGAGCTCCCTGGGGACGACGGCCTCCCGGTGCCCGCCCGGCGTGTGGACGGTCTCGGGGAAGGCCACCGGCGAGGGCGCCACCGGGTGCAGCCCGCTGTTCTCCGGGTGGCCGATCCGCCCGCCGTGCTGGAGCTGCAGGAACATCCGGCCGCCGGCCGCGGCGACGGCCCCGGTCACGGTGCGCCAGCCGGCCACGTGCTCGGGGGCGTGGACGGCGGGGGTGCCGGCGTACGTCCGGCCGACCCGGTTCGGGGTGGCGGCCTCGGCGATGATCAGCCCGGCTCCGGCGCGCTGCGCGTAGTACTCGGCCATGATCGGCTGCGGAACACCGTCGGCGCCGGCCCGCGTGCGCGTCATCGGTGCCATCACCAGGCGGTTGGGGAGGCGGAGCGGGCCCAGGTCTGCGGGCTCGAAGAGACCGGCGGTTCCAGTGTTCGTCGTCATGCCGGAGACCGTAGAAGCTAACATCGGTGTCAGGTTCAAGTCCCTACGGGGCGAAGCCCTTTCGGGGCTCGGATCGGACGACGGGTGGACGGCATGCGGATCGGCGAACTGGCCCGGCGGACGGGCGTCAGCGAGCGCTCGCTGCGCTACTACGAGCAGCAGGGCCTGCTGGTGGCCCGCCGCACCGACGGCGGCCACCGGGAGTACCCGGAGGCGGCCGTCGACCGCGTGGTGCACATCCAGGAGCTGTTCGCGGCCGGGCTGCACAGCCGCACCATCTACAGGATCCTCCCCTGCATGCGGGACTCCGACGGCAGCCCGAGCGAGATCGCCACCCCGCTGCTGGTCGAGGAGCTCACCGCGGAGCGGGAGCGGATCGACCGGACGATCAACGACCTGCTGCGCTCGCGCGAGGTGCTGGACGAGGTGATCGTGACCGCCTCCGGAGCGCCGTCACCGTCGTCCGCGTCCGAGGCCGCCTAGCGCGGCCCGGTCCGGCCCGGCCCGGTCCGGGCCGCCGACGGACGGCTGCGGGCGACTGCGGGCTTGCGGGCCAGCAGGTAGGCCTGCGGGGTGCTCTCCTCGCCGTCCGGCTCGCGGACCGTACGGGAGGTCATCACCAGACCGGCCCCGCGGACCAGCTCCTCGACGCGCTCCGGCCGCAGGCGGCGGAAGTCCAGTGAGACCGGGTGGCCGAAGGGCTGGTCCAGGTGCAGGGGCTCCTCGCCGACCTGGAAGGCGAGCAGCAGTCGGCCGCCGGGGGCGAGCACCCGGGCGAACTCGGCGAACACCTCGGGGAGGCGCTCCGCCGGGGTGTGGATGATCGAGTACCAGGCCACCGCGCCGGTCAACTCGCCGTCCCGGAAGGGCAGGTCGAACAGCGAGCCGACCTCGAACGGGACCTCCGGGTAGGCGGCCCGGGCCAGCTCGACCATCCGGGGCGAGAGGTCGATCCCGCGCACGTCCAGGCCCAGCCCGTGCAGGTGGCTCGTCACGTAGCCCGGGCCGCAGCCGAGTTCGGCCGTCCTGGGGTCCGGACGCTCGGCGCGGACCAGGTCGGCGAAGAGCGCCAGCACGGCGCGGTCCGTCGGCCTCGTGTCCATCGCGCGGCTGAAGCGGTCGGCGTAGTCGGCGGCGATGGTGTCGTAGAACGCCCTGGTCGCGGCGAGGAAGTCCGGCTCGGTCATGGCCCGGCACCCTACCCGCCACCCTCGGAACGTAGCATCACCTTTCGTCAACCAGCGGGAGGGGAACGGACGATGGGCACGATCGGGGTCTACCTGGCGCACCCGCGCCGCGGCAGCTTCAACCACGCCCTGTACGAGGCCGTGGTCGACGAACTGCGGGGGCGCGGCTGCGAGGTACGGGCGCACGACCTCTACGCGGAGGGCTTCGCGCCGCTGCTGACCGCCGAGGAGACCGGCACGGTGGACGCGGCGGACCCGTCCGCCGATGCCGGCCTCGCCCTGCACCGCGCCGAGGTGGCCACCCTGGACGCGCTCGTGCTGGTCCACCCCAACTGGTGGGGCATGCCGCCCGCCGTCCTGGCCGGCTGGGTGCAGCGGGTGCTGGCCCCCGGCGTCGCCTACAAGCTCGGCACGGCGGACGGCGAACCGGCCGGGCTGCTGCGGGCCGGGCGGGCCCTGGTGCTCAACACCTCGGACACGCCCGAGGACCGCGAGCGCAGCGAGTTCGGCGACCCGCTGGAGCGGATCTGGGCGGCCTGCGTGCTGCCGTACGTCGGCGTCACCGACGTACGGCGGGCCGTGTTCCGCACCGTCACCGACTCGACCGCCGCCGACCGCGCCGACTGGCTGCGGCGGGCGCGGGCGCAGGCGGCGGCACTGCTCGACTGACCCGGCTCGGGCCGGGTCCCGGGGGCCTCAGAGCTCCAGCTCGGCCACCGTCTGGTCGCCGCTCAGCTCGCCGGTCGGGCGGAAGCCGAGGCGGGCGTAGAACTCCGCCGGGCCGTGGGGGCCGGGCACGTAGGTGACGGTGGCCCGGGTGCCGCCGCGGCGGCGGATCTCGGCGCAGACCTGCTCGACGGCGAAGCGGCCGTAGCCCCCGCGCTGCGCTTCGGCGTCGACCAGCAGGCGCCACAGGCCGGAGCGCGGGCGGTCGTCGGGGTGCTCCGGGTGGAAGCGGATGTCGAAGAAGGCCATCACGAAGCCGACCGGCTTCCCGTCGTCCAGGATCAGCCGCGGCCACGCGGTCTCCCCGTACGCGTACGCCTCGGCCAGCGACTTCACCACCGGCGCGACCAGGCCCTCCTGGTCGGGGCGCACCCGCAGGGCGAGGGCGGCGTCGATGTTCCCGGGGGTGACGGCGGCCAGGCTGAGGGTGGACGGCGCGGAGGCCGTGGCGGAACCGGAGGCCGTGGCGGAGGCGGGCAGGGAGGACGCGGAAGGTGCCGAGGACATGGCGGGCAGCCTAGGGAGCGGAGCTGCCCGCCGTCGCCCGGATTTCCTCCGGCCGGCGCGGCCCCCGACCGCGGACGGGCGGTCGGGGGCCGTGGGCGCCCGGGCCGGACGGGGCCCGTGGCCGCCTTACGGGAGGTTGCGGGCCATGACGATGCGCTGGACCTGGTTGGTGCCCTCGTAGATCTGCGTGATCTTCGCGTCCCGCATCATCCGCTC
>NZ_JBVJYK010000040.1:0-44142 GCF_055600605.1 Kitasatospora sp. NPDC038210
CACGCCTCCTACGAACCCTTCAGCCGCCCGCTCGACCTCCTCGGCATCGCCTGACCAGCACACTCACAAGATCACCAGACTTTGAAACGGCCCTGGCCGGTTCCCGGTCTGGTCGGCAGGGCAGGCAGCGGGCGTCCGGGAACCGGGAAGAGCGCAGGAGAAGCCGGTTGTTAATCGCCGACCCCGGCATGCTCCCGGACGGTCGGGTACTCCTCCAGCGGGCGCTCGTAGAGCACGGGACTGCCGGCTCTTGTCCAGCACGACGTCGGCGACCGGCTTGGCCGCCAGCGCCGTCTGGGCAGGCCTCGCGCTCCTGGCTGGGGCGGTCGGTTCGACCTCCGGTGCCGGGGTGGGGACGGCGGCCGCGCTGACGTGGATGTCGATGGCACGAACGGTGTCGGGCCGGACGGCGGGGGTTGGTGGTGTGCGTCGGGGCGCGGGGGCAAGGCCAAGCGCTGCTCCTTTGGCATGAACGTCGGTCGAGAAGTGCGCGTTCGGCCCCCTGCGCACGTGCGGGGTTCCACTCTTCAGTCGTCTCTGTAGAAACTACTTCGCGGACGGTTCCATCATGGCGGTCGGTTGGGAGGGTCTTCCCCTCGACGATCAGAAGAGCGAGCTCGCCCCTGTACGGCGGCGGACGCTGAAGATCCATCAGGGCAGTGCCTCGAAGACGCCTCGCCGTGGCGCGCGTGGGGAGTGCCGTTACTGCGGTACCCCGGTGAACTGGTTCGACCGGTATGAGGAGCCGGGGATCCCTTTGAATCAGGTCCGGAATTTCACTCCGGATGTGCCGCAACAACTTCGATGGCATGTCTTCAATGGAGTTGCGTGCCAGGGCTATGGCGGGGGTGACTGTTTTCTGGCTCACCCGGCCATCTGTCCGGCACTCAACCAGGGTGATGTGCATCCTTCGTTGCGGCTGTTGGTACGGAACCTTGGGGTTCGGATGCGGACGAGGATCGAGAGTGGGGAGTTCCTTCCGGTTCTCCCGCCGCAGGGTGAGGGTGGCGTGACTGAGCCGCCATCGGTGGGGCCCGAGGCCGTGGTGCGGCACGTCATCGAGTACTGCGGCCGGTTCCGCTTGGCCCCGGCAGCGATCGGATCGGTCCGCTGCGTCGCGCATGCGGCATCGACAGGCGATCGGTGCCGGAATTTGGTCTTCGAATATCCGATCGGTTATTGGCAGGAATTCCCGATCCCCTATGTCCAGGGCCGGACAAGACAGCATCTTGCGCTGACCGGGACCATGTGGGCCTTCAACCTGAATGGCGGGGACTATCAACAGTTTCTGCGCTGGCATCGGCAGCGCTGCCACAGTCACATCCCCGACGGGCCAGCGCATGACGCCGTGCCTCCGGAGTGGGTCGACTTCCGTCCGCTCACGCACATGGAGCACATCCTGCGTACCTGCCCGGACACAAAGGCGATGTCGAACCCACTCCGGCTTGGGCTGGCGGGCTTCAGCGGCGAGCCTCCGAGGACGATCTGCGCGACCGACGGTTGTTTCAATGGGCGGTCCGGCTCGGCACCCGAGGGGTGGCGCTGCGACCGGTGCGTCAGGACCGAGAAGAAGCGCAGCGATGTGCACCGTCGGTACTTCGGGGTTCGTCCCGACGACGGGATCGAGCTGTAAGCCGCTGTGGGCGGAGAAGTCCTCCGAACGGGTGGCGGCCGGGACTGCCCGCAGTCCTCTTCCGGGTGGATGCCGATAGGGGGATTCCACCTTCTCGTCCCGTCAACGGCGTGTTCGGGCACGAATGGACGTCTGCGGGTGGCGGCGGGCGACGGTCTGACTATCCGAGGGCACCTCCGTCGTGTGTCAGCATCTGCGCGAAGACGGTGGATCCCTGGTTACTTCGCTACCGAAGCACCGGCTTCGACCGCTGTTCATGGGCCACACCCGGAGGTTTCAGTGATCGCGCCTGCACCCACTCCTGAGCAGGAAGCTGCTGTCGCGGCGTTCAAGTCAGGGGACCACCTGGTGCTGCAAGCGGGGGCCGGCACCGGCAAGACGACCACGCTGCAGATGCTCGCCCGCGCGACGACCAAGAAGGGCCGGTACCTCGCCTTCAACAAGTCGATCGCCACCGACGCAGCACAAAAGTTCCCCGGCAACGTGCTGTGCAAGACGGCCCACGCCATGGCGTACGGCGCCATCGGGCACCAGTACAGCGGGCGGATGAACGCCCCGCGGCTTCCAGGGTGGAAGACCGGCCTGCTGCTCGGCATCAACATGACGATCCGTATCGGCCCTCGGAAGGTCAGCAACAAGGCCCTGTCCACGGCCGCCTTGGAGACCGTGGCGAGGTTCTGCCGCTCGGCCGACGAAGAGATCACCCGCTGGCACGTGCCCCATCTGCGCGGGATCGAGGAAGAGTCGCTGCACTCGCAGCTCGTCGAAGTGGTGCTGCCGTACGCGCGGAAAGCGTGGGCCGACTTGCAGAACCCGGACGAGGGCGTCGTGCGCTTCGATCACGACCACTACCTGAAGATCTGGGCGCTGACCCGCCCGAAGATCCAGGCGGACTTCCTGCTCCTGGACGAGGCGCAGGACACCAACTCGGTGGTGGAGAAGCTCTTCAACGACCAGCGCGGGCACGCCCAGCTGGTGATGGTCGGCGACTCGGCCCAGGCGATCTACGGATGGCGCGGGGCCCGGGACGTAATGAGCGACTTCGCCGGCACCCAGCTCTCGCTGTCGCAGTCCTTCCGCTTCGGTCCCGAGCTGGCGGCGGAGGCGAACCGCTGGCTCACGATCGTCGACGCCCCGATCCGGCTGGCCGGGACCACCCGGATCGACACCCGCATCACGGAAGTGCCGGCACCGAGCGCGATCCTGTGCCGCACGAACGTGGGCGCGATGCTGGAGGTGATGCGCCAGCTGGACAACGGCACCAGCGTCGCGCTGGTGGGCGGCGGCCAGGCCCTGGTCGCGCTCGCCCGCGCCGCGATCGACCTCAAGGCCGGCCGGAAGACCTCCCACCCGGAACTGCTGCTGTTCGACAGCTGGGGAGAGCTCCAGGAGTATGCCGAATTCGACCCGGCCGGCCACGACCTGCTGCCCCTGGTCGACCTGGTCGACGAGCACGGGCCCGAGGTGATCCTGCAGGCGGTCGCGAAGCTGAGCAGCGAGCAGGACGCCCAGGTGGTTGTCTCCACCGCACACAAGGCCAAGGGCAGGGAGTGGCCCAGCGTGCGCATCTCCCCGGACTTCACCGCCCCGGAGGACCAGGAGGAGTGCGACGACGACGGTTTCCCCCTGCCCGGCCCGATCGACGACGCCGAGGCCCGGCTCGCCTACGTGGCGGTGACCCGCGCCCGCGACCTCCTGGACCTCGGCGGCCTCTCCTGGATCAACCAGCACCCGGACGGAAACCCAGGCGGGACGTTCCCCGGCCCACGGCCTGGAGGGCCCGCGTTGCTGTCCGACCCAGTGACGGCCTGGACGGTGTGATCGCTGCGCCTCAGACGGCTGCCGGCGCCCTCGGGCCCGGCAGCGCGGTCTTCCCGCCCCCACGACGCCGTGGGGGCCAATGCCGCCGGATTTCCCGCCGCGGCCGTGGGGCGGCGGTGCCCGAGACAAGAAGTCGACCGCTCGCCGTCCTCGCCCGCGGCCCCATGGCGTACGACCTTGGTGTCCCGGGCCCTCCAAGGCCGGAGCGGCTGACAACAAACTGCTGCGGGTAGGCCGGTCGAACCCGCCGGTACGGCGAGCCTGACCGGGTAGTGCTGGTGCCCACGAGTACTTACCGCCGGGCGGTCCTCGCCCGGCAGGCTTCGCAGGCGTGGACGCCGGCGTCGCCGTAGCGGCGGATCGCCGATCCGCAGCCAGCGCACGGGCCGATTTGCCATGGCTCGCAGCCGTGGGCGAGGGCGGCTTCGCGGCGCTGGGTCGCGGTGGCGTCGAGCCGACGGTCCTGCCGGGGCACCGTGAACAGCCGCTTGGGGACCTCGTCGAAGGTGTGCAGGCCGGTGCCGGCGGAGTTGCCGCGCCGGGGCCGGGGGTCGTTGAAGGTGAAGGTTTCCTCGCCGTAGCGGCAGGTCGTGTCGAGGTCCTGAGAGGTGTACGTGATGCTGGCGTCCGCGGTCCCGGGTTCGGCGGGGGAGTCCTCGTTCTCGGCGGGGCCGAACATGTCGTGCCAGCGGTTCCGATCGGCGGCGGGCACCCACATCCGGGAGACGGAGCGCGGGTCGCGCTGGCTGGGGATGCGCATCGGCACGAACTCGCCGTCGGCGCTGGCGACGACGAGCTGGTCGACCTCGGTGGGGGCCTTCGCGGGCAAGCACAGCGCGGGCAGGAACCACTCGGCGTGGAAGCGGCCGCAGGAGCTGCCGTTGACCGGGCAGGGCCGCACGCTGCTCGGCAGGCATTTCCACTGCTGCAGGTGCCGCACCCCGGCGCGCACCACCATGGCGAGCGGGGAGGCGATCTCTTTCCAGCTGAAGTCGTCGACGCGCGCCCACGGCGCCCGCTCGACCACGGCGGAGCGGTCGGTGTCGGTCACCCACAGCGGGACGATCCCATGCTCGGCGGCCGCGCGGGAGCGGCGGCGGACGGTGTCTGCGGTGATCGGCGAGTACTGGGCCTCCCAGCCGATCCGCCGGCCGTCGTCTCCGGTGACGAGGACGTCAGTGCGGATCCGCCCGTCGGTCGCGCGGGCCTCGACCTCGGCGCACAGGCCGTGGCGTTCGGCGGCCCGGGCGATCCGCTCCTTCATCGCCTGGTGCTTCGCGCTCTCCTCGGCGGTGGGGGTGTGGCGCACCGGCAAGTGGGCGGCCACCCAGAAGGTGGAGCCGCCGACCGTCCGGCGGCGGATCGTCATCCAGGGGGACCGGCCGTCCTCCTCGGCCTGGCAGGCGCCGTCGCGGTGGTGCTCCAGGCACTCCAGGAGTTCGCGCCTGCGCTGATCGATCGGGGTGGTGATCTCCTCCAGCAGGCCTGGCCGGTCAGGATGGCCGAGGTCGGGCATGGTCAGGTTGATCTCGATGCCGTACGCGGTGTGGAAAACGCCATTCGCCATATCCGGAGAATAGAAACAGGGGCCGACAATTTAAACACCGGTGCGAATGTTTAGAATCAACAGACAGGGCTCTTGAATTAGCGCCCGTCCCGCAATCCACAGAGTTCGACAGTCTGTTTGAATTCTCTCAGTGCCAAGTCGACCCCCTCCGACTGCCGAATCTGAGGAAGCCGCCAGCGCGCGGCCAACAGGGCATCGGATCAGCTCTTGTCACCCGCGAGGCGGGGCGGTCAGCTGCGGCGGCGGTAATGGAGGCGGAGCTTATGGCCCTGCGCTCTGTGGAACACCCCCACCGGCCTCACCACCGCGGCCCGCTCCGCCTGCCCGAACTGCTCATCCAGGCAGCCGCCTTCAGATGACCGGCGCCGTGATGACGCCCGTCGCGGTGGGTTTCCTCTTGGGCTGGGAAAGCCCTGTCAGCTCTTCCACGCCACGGCGTGGACTGTCTGGTCTTGCATGGACATGTGCCGCTCCACGCGAACGAGAACTTCGGCGGGGCTGTGGCGCTTGAGCAAGAGCAGTGGGTTGCAGAACTCGACCATGATTGCTGCGGGGGAGTCGAGATCGATCCAGTGCAGGAGAGGGCGCTGGACATCGATGTCAGCGAGGATCGAGGTGGTGACTACGCAGGGAATCTCGTGATCCACGATGGTGCGCTTCAGGTCGAGTCCGATGCTTTCGAGCACGTCGGCGCGGGATCCGCCGAGCGGCTGGTCGGCGTGCATCCGTTCCCAGCGTTCGATGACGACCAGATCGGGCCGCACAGTCTGCATCGCCCGGCTGACCACGGCGGGGGTGGGGCTGTGCGTTTCGTCGACGACCAGGGTGGGGCGGGTTAGCTGGGGCGGGTAGCCGGTGAACAGCAGGACCCGCTTGCCCGTGACGGCCGCGTGGACGGCGACGGCCGTGCCGGCCGGAGCCTCTCGGCTGCTGCGCTTGGCAATGAGTCCGGCCAGGTGCTTATGGTTCAGGTCGATCAAGTCGGTGAACTCGGGCCAGGGCGTCTCCAGTGGCGGCTCATGGCGAGACAAGTCACCTGGCCACTGTTGGGCCACTGAGTTGGGGGTCGCCTTGGCCCACTCGCTCAGCAACTCCGTGGTCTCGGGATCGTCTGCCCTGGCGCGGAGGCCGATGGCCACGTGGATGCCGTCGCCGAGCAACTGGTCGTAGATAGTGCGGATGTTCAGCCGGCAGGGCTCGTGCACCGGGTAGGGGCCCCACAGCCATTCCTTTTCGTGCTTGGCGATGCCCTCGATGCGGATTTTGCCGTCCGGTGCCACCTCAATCGGATTCAGGCATACGACGCAGTCGTACAAGCTGCTCAACACAATCTCCTGTCACAGCGGCGACTGGCGGATTCCCCCACCAGGTTGGTGCGTTGTTCGTCGAACGTCTAGATCGCCTTCTGCGGGCCGATCGCGGCCCCGCCCGGCTCCTGTTGGCGCAGGCGGGGCCGTCAGGCGCTCTGAGGGTCGCTCGGGGCCCTTCTTGCGCCTGTCAGAGTCCGAGGTCTGACCTCAGGTTGGTGCTGGGGCTCCACTCAGCGGCATCGGGGGGCTGTGGGGCGACGGCGCCGATCGGGGTGAAGTCGGGCTCGTACGCATCATCCTCGAAGCGCCGGCCGACTTCGTCGTCGCGGGTCATGTCGACGAAGCGCGAGTAGTGACCCTGGAAGGCGGTGGTGATCGTGGCCGTCTGGCCATTGCGGTGCTTGGCCACGATCAGGTCGGCCTCCCCCGCGCGCTTGGATTCCTTCTCGTAGTTGTCCTCACGGTGCAGCAGGATCACGACGTCGGCGTCCTGCTCGATCGAGCCGGACTCGCGCAGATCGGAGATCATCGGACGCTTGTCAGCGCGCTGCTCGGGTCCGCGGTTGAGCTGGGACAGGGCGATGACCGGCACGCCGAGCTGCTTGGCGAGCAGTTTCAGGTTGCGGGACATGTCGCTGACCTCCTGCTGGCGGTTCTCCGCGCGGCGGCCCGCGCCCTGGAGCAGCTGGAGGTAGTCGACGATGACCAGGTCCAGGCCGCGGCGCTGCTTGATCTTGCGGCAGCGGGCGGCGATCGACAGCGCCGACTGTGCCGGATTGTCGTCGATCAGCAGCGGGGCGTCGGTCATCCGGCTGATCGCCCGGCCCGAGCGCACCCAGTCGTCGTCGGTCATGTCACCCGAGCGCAGGCGGTGCAGCGGGACGCGGCCCTCGGCGGACACCGCGCGCAGCTGGATCTCCTCGCGGCCCATCTCCAGGGAGAACAGGGCGGTGGTGAGGCGGTGGGTGATGCTGGCGCAGCGGGCGATGTCCAAGGCCAGCGTGGACTTCCCGACGGCCGGGCGGGCGGCGATAACGATCATCTGGCCGCCCTGGAGGCCCTGGGTGAGCTGGTCAAGGTCGGCGAAGCCGGTCGGCACCCCCGTGATCTTGCCCCTGTTGTGCTTGCGGCCCTCGACCTTGGTCATGGTGATGTCCATGCCGTCCATCAGCGGCGCTGCGCCGTCGTCGGAGGCTTGGTCGGCTAGGGCCATGACCTCGGCCTGGGCGGCGTTGACGATCTCGTCGACGTCGCCTTCGGCCGCGTAGCCCATGCCGGCGATCCGGGTGCCCGCCTCGACGAGGCGGCGCAGGACGGCGCGCTCGTGGACGATCTGGGCGTAGTACTCGGCGTTCGCGGCCGTGGGGACGGTGTTGACCAGGGTGTGCAGGTAGCCGGGGCCGCCGACCCGCTGGAGCTCGCCGCGCTTGGTCAGCTCGCCGGCCACGGTGATCGGGTCGGCCGGCTCGCCGCGGGCGTAAAGGTCGAGGATCGTGCCGTGGATCATCTCGTGGGCGGGCCGGTAGTAGTCGGTCGGCTTGAGGACCTCGATCACGTCGGCGATCGCGTCCTTGGACAGCAGCATGCCGCCGAGCACCGACTGCTCGGCCGTCAGGTCCTGCGGCGGCACCCGCTCGAACCCGTCAGCGCTGTCGCCGCCGTCGGTGTCAGTCTGGCAGTGAGAGCGAGTGCGGCGCGGGCGGCCGAACGCGGCGCGCGGCGCGGGGACGGTGGCCTCCGGGTCGGGGCCGAAGTCGTCGGGCTCCTGGTTGCTCCAGTCGTGCGCGTCCATCCCGGCCTGGACGGCCTGCGGTGCCGACTCGGGACTCGTGGTGTTCTCGTCGGGTACGTTCAACGTGATCTCTCCTTGGGATCGGACGGCCGCCGGGGCCTGGCAGGGTTGACCGGCGGCCGTCGCTCGTGTTTGGGGATGGATCAGCCGGCGAGGAACTCGGCCCGCCTGGCGGACTGCTGGCGGGCCTCCTCAGCCTGGCGGGCCGCGGCGTCCCGGCCGCGATCAGCAACCGTCCGCGGCTTCTTGCCCCGCTGGATCAACGCGGCCAGGGCCCGGCGGGCGGACTCGTCGTCGATACCACGCTCTGCGTCGAGCGCACGGCGCTGGCGGTCCACGACGGCATCCGCCGCGCAGTGTCGGCAACCGGCCGCCTCCAGGTTCGGGTGCGACGGGCACGGGTCGGCAACCGTCCGGGAGGTCTGACGCGTGACCGG
Organism: Kitasatospora sp. NPDC038210; assembly: GCF_055600605.1. Taxonomy (NCBI): domain Bacteria; kingdom Bacillati; phylum Actinomycetota; class Actinomycetes; order Kitasatosporales; family Streptomycetaceae; genus Kitasatospora; species Kitasatospora sp. NPDC038210. The sequence continues at coordinate 8,561 of NZ_JBVJYK010000040.1, forward strand.
CTTGGCCGGGGCACCGGCGTACTGGGCAGTGGTCGCCTCCGCCAGACCGACCCAAGTCGGCTGAGTGGTGCCCATCCAGGCGGCCACCGAGAGCAGCCACTCCACCGAGGCACCTGCCGAAATCAGTGCCCGCGCCGAGTCGGTGAACTCGGCCAGCGCGGCGCGGCGCCGGTGAGGCCCGAAGCCGGCACTTCTCCTGGCGTCGGTCCAGGCCGCCACGACCCGCAGCACCTGAGGGTCGTCGGCAGCCGGGTCGGTGTCCGAGCGCTGGCCGTGCACCGACGGCGCAGCCGTCTCGCTGTTCTCCAGTTCGATCTTCTCACTCTCCGTTGCCTTGGAGGCCCCTGGGACGGGCGCGTTCGACGTGACGTCCGGGAGAGAGGAGGAGGGGACAGAAGAGGGAAGGAAAAGGGGGTCGGAATCCGACGGGAGTGCAGGGTCGGAATCCGACCCGGGGGGGTCGGATTCCGACCCCCCCGGGTCGGATTCCGACGGGGGGTCTGCGATGGCGTGTCCTACCCCTGGGTCGGATTCCGACGGGGGGGCTGAGCTGGGCGTTTCGTGCGGGTCGGCGAAGGTGAGCTCCTCCACGAGGGACGGCCCGTAGTCCGTGCGAGCACGCTTCATGCTGGCGAGCAGCGTGAGGTTCACCCGGTAAAGGTCGGCGATCCGGGCGCCGTTCTTTGGGCTGTACCGCTCTCCTGCCGCCAGCAGCCCGCGCTTGATCAGCTTCTGCTTGTTGGACTTGGCGGCCGTCTCCTTCATGTGCGCCTCGTCCGCCAACTGGCGCATGGAAGCGATCACGTAGCCGCGGTCGTCTGTGTGGTTGCAGCACGCGAGCAGGAATGCGCCCTCCCCCGTCGACAGCCCGTCAGCCCTGAAGACCAGGTTCATGTGCTGGATCACCGGCCACCGTCCAACGACACCCCAGCGGCCTGAGACGCCTCGTAGTCGACGCAGTCGGGGTGCCCGTTGGCAGGTGCCAGGAGCAGCTCAGCCTGGACGGCCGGACGGTGGGAGTGGGGGGCGGAGGTCGGGGTGAGCGGAGTGACGCGCTCAACACGCGGTGTAGCGGAACTGGGCAAGGTGGCGCTACCTCTCGGGTGGAGCGCCGTCACTTGGCAGTTAGCGGGAATCGGCCGACAGGGGCGAGTGACGGGTGTCTCTCGCCTGTGGGCGGGTATGGCTGGTACCGTCGTGACGACGCAGGTTCTGTAGCGAGAGCGGCCCAAATCTTGGCGGATGCAGGGTCGCTTTCGCATTTCTGGAGTTGTGCGGGGTGCCCAGGGGGCACCAGGCGAGCCTAGCCCCGTGCGGACGGAGTCCGGGCGCTTTTGGGGCGTGTCCTCGCCCTACTGGCTGTTAGGTAGGCGGCATCAATTCTCCTTCGTCCTGCAGGCTGAAGCGCCGTAGGATCTCCAGCGCGCCCCCGGCCGAGAGCCCCCTGTCGTCCTTCGCGTCGTTCCAACCCCGGAGCGTCTCGGCAACTGCACGCAGAACCTCGTCCGGAAGGCCCGCCTCGTGCAGTGCGTCCGCGGCCTCTTCTATCTCCGGTGCCCACCTCCATGCCCGTGCGGCGGTCTTGGCGATGTAGTCGGTCTCGGTCAGGTAGCTGCTAGCCCGCTTGCCTGCTACGTCCAGCAGCGCCTGGTCGACGCCGTGGTGCTGTGCCAGGCCGTACGAGAGCGCAGCCAGCACCCGGGACGCCTTCTGGTAAGCGGTATAGGAGACCTTCAGCACGGACGCCTGACCGATCTCCTCTCCCAGAATCGGCGTTGAGACCGCTGTACCGGAGAACAGCGCCGAGACCAGCTGGGCAGCAGCTGGCGGGCCGGAGAGGAACAACTGCGCGCGCTTGCCGCCGACCGGCGGGGAACCGATCACCGAGCCGTCGACCACCGCCCGAGCGCTCCGGCCCACCAGGTCGGCGATCCGCCGCACCCGCTCCGGGCTGATTGCGTTGCCTTCGACGTATATGCCGGCGAACCCATACCCGGCGACCTCGCTGGCGATGTCCTCAGCAACGGCCGGCGGGCACAGGCTCAGCACGACCTCGGCCCGCTCCAGCAGCTCGCACAGGTCCGCCACCGGCTCCAGCCCGGCCTGCTCGGCGCGCTGCACGGTTGCGGCGCTGCGCCCGGCCGGGCACCACAGCACCCGGGTGCCCGCTGACACCGCGCAGGCCGCGACGGCCGCGCCCATGCTGCCAGGATGCAGCACGCCAACAACCGGCTGATCCGACGTCACCGGTGACCACCACTGCGGACGAGAGCGAAGGCCTCCACGGCAGTCTGGGCGATGAGGTCTGGCCCCACCCCGCCCGGCCAGGTACGGCCGTGTGAAATCCAGACGGTGCGCAGCCCGGCCTCCCGGCCGCCGACGACATCCATTTCGGCGTTGTCCCCGATCATCCACCCGCCCTGGGAGAGGTCCCGGCCGACGCTGGCGGCCGCGGCCTCGAAGATTTGGCGGTCCGGTTTCCGGGCGCCGATCTCTTCGGAGATACACACGCTGGCGACCACGTCGGTAATGCCGGTGGCCTTCAGCTTGGCGCGCTGGATCTGCGCGCCGCCGTTGGTGACGACGACGACCTGGCGGCCAGCCTCCCGTGCGGCGGCCAGCGCCTCCACCACGCCAGGGAACGGCTTGACCGACATGGCGAGCTCCGGCTCGTACCGCGCCCAGAGCTCGCTGGCCGACTCCGGCAGGCCGAGCTCCGCACACAGGCCCTCGATGACGTCCAGGTCCGCCCGGATGCGCATGGCATCGAGCATCCGCTGCTCGACCTCCGGACCCAGGCCGTGCCCCGCGCAGTACCCGGTTACCCAGGTCGTCACCGCTGCGAGCCGGTCGATCAGCGTGTCGTCGAAGTCCACCATCACCAACTCGTCGCCGCCGTGCAGGGTGGTGAGCGTCTGCCGGATCTGCGTGGCCGCCGCCGCGGGCGCGACCGCATCCGTTCGGATGCTCAGATCGAACCGGAAGCCCGAGTTGGCGTCGAGGTCGTCCTGGGTCGCGTCCCACGCGGCCAGCCGCGCCGGAGTGTCCGCGTCGCCCCGGCCGATAGACCGGGCCTCGGTCACCTCTCGCGGGCACCACAGCAGGACGGTCAGCCACTGCGCCGGGTAGCCGTCGAGTACGGCCCGCACCCCGTCAACCTGGCCCAGATGCATCACCGGAACCCCAGCCGTGAATGCACTGTCCAGCCCCGGCCGATCCGTCACGTACGTGCTCTCGTACCGCGAGTTCTCGTACACGACCGCGCCCGAAGCCCGAAGCTTCTCCAGTTGCTCGGGCGTGCCCATGCGATAGCCAGCGGACCGGCCAGGCCCGACCTTCACCCGCGAGAACAAGGAGAAGGCGGTGTCGAGATCGGCAAGAGCGCGGGTGACGGTGTCCTTCCCCGCAGCCGGCGGCCCGTAGAGGATCACGCCTTGCATGGCGGATGCCCCACTCATGCGTAGACCTCCCGGATCGCCTGACGGGCCTGATCGGCGAGCGAGATCGCGGCGCCGAGCCGGTTGTCGACTACCAGGTGCGGCACCGCTGGCCTCAGGTCAGTGTCGATGGTCTGGAGGTACTCGTCCCAGCGCCGCAGCTTCCAAGCGTCCCGGGCAGCCGAGCGGAAAGTGATGTACTCGCGCATCGACTCCGGGTCGCATCGGACCCAGATCGGCGCAACATCGACGCCGAGCGAAGCGCAGCGGTTCGTGAGCCGCTGCATCCAGTCCGGGTTGGTCATCTCCGAGATGAACGGCGCGGACAGCACGGTGCTGATACGGCAGTTGATGTTGGCCCAGGCCGCCTGCATCAGGCAGTCGTACTCGATGTTGCGTACCTGTTCGCGGTACAGGTCGGTGTGCCGGTCGTGCGGGTCACCGCCGAGTGCCACCAGCAGCCGTTCCACCAACGGCCGGGTCAGTGGATCCTTGTCCAGCAACGGCCAGCCGGTCAGCTGAGCCAGGAACTTGGCGAACTCCGTTTTCCCGGACCCCGCGTACCCGCCTACCAGCACGACGACCGGGCGGTGCGGATCACCGCCGGTGTGCCGGCGCTTCCAAGCGTCCAGGATCCGCTGCTGCACGCGCATGTGATCGGCATCGTCGTCGCCGGGAGCGATCCGGTGGATCGCCCGTTCGACAGCGAGCACGTGCGTCCCGTTGTGATCGTCGCTCGCCGGCGTCAGACGGAACTGCGTTTCCTCACCCGGAAGCGCGGCGCGGAACCCAAGCTCGGGATCCGTCGCCCTGTAGAGCAGGCAGTACGCCCGCCGGTAGTGCGGCCCGGGATAGACCTCACCCTGTTCGTGCTGCCACAACGTCTGCGGGTTCGCGGCCGGGATGCCCTTGAGCTTCGCGTCCTCGGCGACCTCGCGCAGCCGCTCCCCCGCCTTCTCCAACGTCAGCCCGTGCGCTTCCCGCTGCGCGCGCAGCAGGTCAGGCCGCCACCCCGTACGTCCCTTGGCCATGCCCCCACCCTCCAGTGTCACCATGCCCGGCAGCCTAGGGCTGACCAGCCAAAACCCGTGTGTACGCAGATGTGAATACGTGTGTATGAACGTGTTGATGGAGCTGATGACGCGCATGTGATTCTTCATCAGGTTCTCGGCCGCTGTGATGGACCTTGCAGCGGCTGAGCTAATCGGAAGAAGCAGAGGCATGTACGTGGCGGCACTGGTCCAAGGCTTGAGTTCAGCGCTCAGCCTGCGTCTGCAGGGCTCGTTCCAGCTCCTCAACGCGGCTGCGCAACTCGGCAAGTTCGCGCGCCAAGTCTTCTACCGTCGGAGCAGCCGACGGCTGGGTGTCCGGGGAGCTCACGAAGCTCCCGCGCCCCGCCTGGGAGTAAACGGCGCCGCGGGAGCGCAGCTCGGCCAGGGCTCGCTGCACAGTTCCGGTCGCCAGACCGTGCTCAGCGGCCAGTTGGCTGGTGCTGGGGAGCTTGTCGCCTGGGCGGAGCTCTCCACGGCGGATCTGTGCAAGGACGGCCTGCACCAGCTGTTGATATGGCACCTGCTGCCGGCTCGGGTCGCTACTCATGGGCGCATCGTACATCCGGCTCCCCGCCATAGATAGCCATGGCATGTATGTTGACATGGTTGCCATGGATGGTTACCTTGATTGAGCAAGGCCGGCGCTGACAACGCCGGAGCAAACACCGGTGTCACCCGCCTTCGGGCGGTGGCGGTCACTTCGGTGACAAGGGGTCGAGCCTTAGCTCCCCCACGTCGGACGCCCACATAGCAACACCGAACGACCTTGAGCAGCGTGCTGCGCTGCCTGTCCGCCAGGACGTTGGCCGATCGGGCCGGGCCTGGCGGGCGGAGAGAGCAGCACCTCCGCTCCCCCGCACTCTCCATCTCTCCCTGCCAGGAGGCCCCGATGCCCGCTCGCACCCGCACCAAGCGCCGCTCCGCTCTCCCCGCTCTCCGCCTGTCGACGCTCCCGCCGAGCCACTACAACATCCGCCCCGACGAGGTGACCACCGTGGTCTGCCCGGACTGCCAGACCTGGCAGCGGATCATGGGCGACCAGGACAAGACCCGCTCGATCAGGGACCACTACTCCACCGACCTGTCCGGCGCCGACCTCGCGGCTGGCCAGCGGGACACCCGCTGCACCTCCGCCCGCCGGGTCGTCGAGATCGACGTCCTGGTGGTTCGCTGGGCCCAGCACATCGAGGAGGGCAGCACCCAGGTCGCCGCCCGGCGGCCCACCAAGGTGCTCAAGAAGATCCCGACCCCGAAGCCGGCCGCGCTGCACCAGCTCGACCCGGCCCCGGCCACCGCGGACTCCGCCCGCAAGGCCTACGAGACCCACTGCTCCCGCTGCACGACCTGCACCGGCGAGATCCACTGCCAGGACGGCCAGCGCCTGCACCGCCACCACCTGCACCTGCTCCGCCTGGAGCCGCAGCACCGCCGTGACCGCGAGCTCGCCGCCGCGGCCAAGCGCAAGACGGAGCGCCAGGCCGCGCAGGAGGCGCCGGCCCGCCGGGCCCGCCAGTGGGACAACGTCCGGCTGCGCGTCCTTGCTAAGGACATCCTGCGCGAGATCCCGCTGCAGGACGCCCTCGGCCCGATCCGCGGCGCCGCCGTGCCGACCGACCACGAGGACACCAAGGACCAGTCCCGGGCGCTCGCGAAGGCGCGCACCGATAAGGCGATCCGCAAGGCCAGCCCGGTGCGCGCCGCCGCCTGACACACCGCCAGTACGAACCACCACGGCCGCCGCCCACCCGGACCACCGGGTGGGCGGCGGCCGTGGCTGCTCGTGCAGCCAGCACAAGAACGGCCCCGGGGTTGCGCCCCCGAGGCCGTTGTCGGTCGCACCACCCACCAGCAGTAGACGAGAGGAACACGACCGTGGACACCATGATGGCACTCTCCGTCGACACCGCGGAGACCACCGGCACCACCGACTTCGACGACCTGTACGGCCGGTACTCCACCGCGCTGCTGGTGGCCGCTGCCGAGCAGCTCGCTGAGATCAGCCCGGCCGCGACCGACCTCGACGAGGACCTGGCCGAGGCGGTCTGGGACGACGTCGCGGCCGGCCTCTACCCGGACGGCGCCTGCGGCCTCGCCGGCCTGCTGCTCATGCTGCGCGACAAGGTCCGCCGGGTCCGCAGCCGGGCGCTGGCCGCCTCCCGGGCGATCCGCGAGGTCGTCATCGACCTGGACGACCTCGACGCCCCCGCGCCCGCCACCGCGATCCCGACCGCCCGGCCGCTGCCGGTCACCATCTCCGCTGCCGTCGCAGCCCTCCGCACGCTCCCCCTGGCCGGCTGACCCGCCATGGACGACCACAGCGCGCAGCTGGAGCGCCAGGTCCAGGAACAGCTCGCCCGACTCGAAGCGCAGGCCGCCGCGGAGCGGCAGCTCGCCGAGCAGCTGCGTCAGCAGCAGACCGGAGGCACCGAGTGACCGTCATCGATCCCGCCGTCGTGCGCTCGTACGGCGGCAGCAACGGCCAGGGCAGCAAGCCCGCCCCTGACCCCGCCCCGATCACCTCCAAGAAGGACAGCGGCCGGTGAGCAGCCCCGAGGACCAGGCCTGGACGCAGCGGCAGATGGACGAGCTGCTGCGCCGGGCCCGCGAGATGTACGCGAAGGCGCAGGCCGCGAAGGCCGGCGGACAGCAGCAGTAGCCAGCCCCAGCCAGAGAGAAGGAGTCCGCTCGTGAGGACGACCGAGGAGTACGACGCCTGGCAGGCCGGGCTGGAGCAGATGCACCGCAACTACGAGGAGACCGACCAGGCCGAGTACGTCGCCTACATGGACGAGCTCGACGCCCGCGACGTCGCGGCCTGGGCCGACCCGGTCCTGGAGCAGCCGGCCACCGGCGGCGCGCTCCTGGAGCAGCGGCACGTCCTGCACGAGGCCGCGCACCCGGAGACCGTCGCCGCGCTCCACCGTCTCGCCCGCCTCGCCCCGTCGGCCTGACCGTCGGTTGGTTGTCGTTCGCCGCCGCCCCGCCCCGGACCACCGGGCGCGGGGCGGCGGCGTTCGACGGTGCCCGACGCACCCGCCCCTATAAGAGAGGACAACCCCGATGGCAATTCCCACCTGGTTGCTCGACCGCACCGACGAGACCTCCCCGCTGCCGACCGCCGCGCTCGGCCAGCTCCTGGTCTGGCTGGACGCCCCGGACAACCGCGCGGCCTGGTGCAACACCCGCCTGACCCGCGAGGCCGCGCTGATCGAGGCCGAGCGCGTGCTCAACCAGGCCCAGTTCGGCCGACGCAAGCCGGCCAGCCCGGACCTGATCGTCGAGCTGCGCGAGAACGTCGCCGAGACGCGGGGCCTGGTCGGCCTGGCCGAGTTGGCCGAGGAGTTCGCCGAGCGGACCCGGCTGCGGGTCACCGCCACGGCCAACCGCCCCACCCATGACAGCGACGTGGTGGTCCGGGACCTGGCCGGCCAGATCAACCTCGGCACCCGCCGCGTGATCGAGGCCCTGACCGAAAGCGAGCACACCTACCCGGACGAGGCGCACCGTCACGCCGAGGCCGCCCTGGACGAGCTGACCTCCGGCCACCGCTCGGCCAGGACCACCGGATCCGCCAGCGACCTCCGCGCCTGGGTGGAGGCCCTGAAGCTGGCCCTCGACGTGACGAAGCTGACCGCCGAGCGGGCCTGACGGCCTTCACTCGCGCCTGACCCGCCGCCTGCCGCCGCCGTACCCGCACGGACGGCGGCGGCGGACGGCGACCAACCGCCACACCACCAACCGAAGGGGAACGCGCCATGCTCACCGTCACGACCACCGGCAGGATCGCCCAGCTGCGCGACCGCGCCCTCCAGGCCGAGACCGCCCTCGCGGCCACCAACCTCCAGTTGGAGGACGTCCGGGAGGAGCTGCGGACCCGCGACCTGGAACTGCACTCCGTGCGCGCCGACCTCAAGACCGCGCAGGCGGACTCAGGACAGAGTCTCGTCGCCAAGGCGAAGGCCAGTGAGGCCGTGACCCGGCTCCTGCTGAAGGACGCGAGCGGGCGGCTCGCCGCCCACGACCGCACGATCACCGAACTGCGCGCCGAACTGGAACAGGCGCGGGCCGGCCAGCCGGCCGATCCGACCCTGCCCGAGCACGCGGTGCTGGCCTTCCGCACCCTGGGCGGCGGACTGGTCGCACTGCTCGCCGTACCGGACGAGGACCGCTACGACCTCGCTCCCGTCTACGGCTACCAGTGCCTGACGTGTGGCGACGAGGCCAGCGGCGCCTTCCGGATGGCCGACGGCCGCCGGTGGGCCAACGAGCACGCCGCCGCCTGCCGGGCGATCCCGGCCGGGACCGCCGTCGCCGGGAAGGCCGGCGCCCGCAGCTGACCCGAGTCCGCGTTTCGGGCCCGGCCGCCTCTTCCCCGCCCCAGCGGCGGCCGGTTTCGGAGACGTGTGATCGCGCTTCGGGAGCACCGGCCGCCGTTTCGGACCCACCCGAACCGAGCCTTCCGGAGGCCCCTGTGACGATCACCGACATGCCGCCGACGGCGGCCCTGCCCCGCCCGGCGCCCCTCGCGCCCGGCCCCGTTTCGGCACCGCCGACCCCCGTTTCGGCAACGGCCGAGTTCGTTTCGCCGACGACCCCGGCCGCTTCGGACCGGCCCCGCCACAACCCGCTCATGATCGCCCTGTCCCTGGCGGCGGCCGTCGGCGGGATCCTCGTGGGCGTCATCGGCTTCGCCATGTCCTACTCCACGCTCTCCGACGTCGCCCTCAACTCCTGGGGCTTCACCAAGGACCTGGCGCCGTGGTTCCCGGTCGGCGTGGACGCCTCGATCGTGGCGTTCCTGGCCCTGGACCTGTACCTGGTCCGCAAGGGCACCCCGTGGCACGTGCTGCGCCTGGCCGCCCACACGATGACCGGCGCCACGATCTGGTTCAACGCCAGCTCACAGGGCTCCATCCACGCCGACCCGGTACGGGCGGTGGCGCACGGCGCGATGCCATTCCTGTTCGTCATCGGAGTCGAGGCCGGCCGCCGCCTGATCATCCACAAGGCCCGGCTGGAGTCCGGCACCGCCAGCGACCCGGTGCCGCTGCACCGCTGGCTGCTGTCCCCGGTGAAGACCCCCCGCTTCTACCGGACGATGCGCCTGACCGGCGTCACCTCCTACATGGAGATGATCCGCCGGGAACAGGAGCTCATCGCCTACGAGCTGTGGCTCAAGCGCAAGCACAGCGGCGACCTCTCGAAAGCCACCGAGGACGAGCTGCTGCCGATGACGATGGCCCCCTACGGCTACACCGTCGCCCAGGCCCTGGCGATGCCGGACGACCAGGAACGCGCCGCTGCGGCCCGCCAGGAGGAGGCCGAGCGCAGGAAGCTGGAGGCCGAGACCCGCCGCAAGAAGGCGGAGGCCAAGGCCAAGGCCGAGGCGCTGCGCGCGGACGGCGAGCTGGAGACGGTGCGCGCGCAGGTCGAGGGCGAGATGGGGCAGGCCAGGGCGCACGCGAAGGCCCAGGTCACGGCCGCCGAGCGGGCCGCCGCGCTGGAGGAGCAGGCACTGGAGACGGCCGTGATGGCCGAGGCCCGCGCCCGCACCGCCGCCGCCGAGACCCAGGAGGCCAAGGAGCGGGAGGCGAAGGCCGCCGTCGATCTCCGGGCGGCCGAGCTGGAGCGCCTCGCCGCCGAGGAGCGCCGGCAGGCCGCGGAGGCCGACCGGATCGCCGCCGCCGAGACGGAGGCGGTCGAGACGCAGACCATCGCCGAAGCCCGGCTCGCCACCCTCGAAGCGGACAAGGCCGCCGCCGAAACGCAGAAGGCCGTCGCCGAAACGCGCCGCGCCGCTGCTGAGGAGAACCGGATCGCGGCGGAGGAGCGGGCGCGCCAGGAGGCTGCTCTCGCGGCCGTCGAGCAGTCCAAGAAGGACGCCGCCGAAACGACGCGGGCCGCTGCCGAAACGCGGCTGGCCGCCGCCGAAATCGAGAAGCGCGCGGTCGAAGCGGAGGACCTCGCGAAGTTGAAGCCGCGCGAGCGGGCGGTGCGCAAGGTCGCCCGGATGATCCTCGCCACCCCCGACCAGGTGCCCGAGCAACTGCTGCTCTCGGACATCCAGACCGCGCTGGAAGTCACCTCCTCGGCCACCGCCTCCGAGTACCGCACGGAGGCCGCCGAGCTGCTCGCCCAGGGCTACCGGCCCTGACCAGCGGGCTGGCCGCACCAGTGCACGGCCTCTCCGGTGGTCACCAGGACGCTCGCAACGTCCTGGTGGCCGCCGAAGGCGCCGAAGCGCCGAGCAGCACCATACGACCCGGCCATCCGGCCGGAGCCCGGGTCCGAGAAACCCATCACCCCAGGTCAGGAGGCCATTGCCGCCTGCCCGCACGCTCTCGGAGGGAGAGCCCCGCCATGGACCTGAACGTCCTGTTCACCGACGACGGGATGCGGAAATTCACCGCGACCCAGCGCGACCAGCACAAGGAGGACGCCCGCCAGTACGGCCAGCTCGCCGACATCGTCGAGCAGCGCCTGCGGAACACGCCGATCGACGGCGACCGCTGGCTGTCCGAGCGCAACCGCGCCCGCAAGGTCGCCGCCAAGCTGCGCCGGATGGAGAAGGCATCGCGCAGGGCGGCCGCCTCGGCCGAGGCGCTGTACGCCACCTACGTCCACCAGGTGCTGGAGCTGCCGCAGCGCCGGGAGACGGCGGCGGCCCGCAAGGCCGCGCGCCGGGCCCGGCGCGGCGGGCGGCTGCACGGCGCGGTGGCCACCTCGCTGGGCAAGAGCGCGGCCCAGCTGTCCGGGGTGAACGCCCCCGCGGCGCCGGCCGACGGGGCCGGGAGTGACGGGGTGTACCTGCCCGTCCAGTCGCCCGCCGGGGCGCCCGTCGAGGCCCCGGCCCCGGCGCCGATCAGCGGCATCTCGGACTTCTTCCCGGCGCCGAAGCGGGGGGTGTCCTGATGGCCCGGATGAGCCGGGCGGAGGCCGACGCGAAGCGCCGCCGCAACCGCAGTCAGCACTGGCGCGAGGGCGGCGAGAAGGCCCGCGCGAAGGGCTCGGCCGCGTACGCCGCCTACTGGTGGGACGTCGCCCGGTCGATCGCGGTGGAGGCCGAGCGCGAGGGCCGGCCCGAGGTCTGGAACGACTTGGCCGGCTCGATCCACGAGTTCTTCAAGCGTCACAACACGTAATCAACAACCGCAACCACAACCGGGTGGGGGCCGCTGCGGCGGCCCCCCAAGGTGCGCGCGCGACGCGCGCGCGCGAGGTTGCCGTATCGGTGACTGTCTGTCAACTGAGAGAGGAGGAGGAATGAGCGACGACGAGGGCTCCGGCACGGTCATCCCGTTCCCCGGAGGCGCCGGTGGAGGGGTCGGATTCGCACCTCCGCCGCTGCCGGAGGCGCCGCCTCCGCTGCCTGCCGAGACGGCCCAACCGGCCGTCCTGGAGATGCCGCCGGCCACCGGTCGGCGCTCCCCGCTGGAGACTCTGGCGGGCCTGTCCGGCCCGGCCGAGATGGTGCCCGTCGAGGCCCCGCCGCTGCCGGATCTGCCGGTGGCGGCGCCCGCTCCGGTGCCCGGCGAGGTGCCCGCGGCGTTCCGCTCCGAGGCCGCTTCCGAGGCGGCCTCCGGGCCGGGGCTGGGCTCGCTGTCGCTGGCGGCGATGCTCGCGGTGTCGGTCGCGGCGATGCGCGGCATCCACTCCGCGGTGAGCGCGTTTCGGGCGAGCAGGGAGCAGCGCAAGGCCGTCGCCGAGGTCGCGGAGAAGGCCGACAAGGAGAGCAAGGAGAGCAAGGAGGGAGGGAAGAAGGGCGGCCGGGACACGCTCACCCCCTCCCACGAGTGGGGCCGCCGCTCCCTCGACCGCTACCAGGGCGGCCGAGGCGGCGGTCCCGGCTGGGGGCCCGGCGGCGGCAGGGGCGGCGCCGGGCCGGGTGGCCCTGGCGGTCGCCGGGGCGCGGGCTCCGCGCCGGCACCCGGCCCGGCCACCTCCCCCAGCGGCGGCACCCCCGGCGGCCGCAAAGGGGCCGGGTCCGGCAGCGGCAAGGACGGCGGCCCCGGAGCGGGCGCGTCGCCGAAGGGAAAGGACACCGGCAAGACCGGGCCGTCCGGTCCGGACAAGGGCCGGACCGGATCCGGGAAGGGCCCGGCCGGGTCGACCGGCGGGCCGGTGCACCGCACCTCGCAGGGCGGCGGACCGGCCGCCCAGGGCAAAACCGGCGGCAAGAACAACGGCGCCGGCGGAGGGGTGAACGGGAAGTCCGGCAAGAACAACGGCGGCGGGCAGACCGGCGGCGGGACGAACGGAAAGCCCGGGAAGAACACCGCCGCCGGTACCGGCGGCGGGCAGGCCGGTGGCGGCCGGAGCGGCAAGAACGGCGGGACCACCCAGGCTCCAGTGAAGGGAGGCGGGAAGAACGGTCCCGGCAAGTCCGGGGCCGGTTCGGCCGGCGGCACCGCGCCGGGTAAGTCGGGCGGGAAGGGCGGCCGGGTGAAGGCGCCGACCGGCGCGTCCGGCACCGGCTCGTCCTCCGGCACCCTGCGCAAGGGCAAGGGGAAGAAGCGCGGCAAGGCCGGCGGACCGGGCGGGACGACGCCTCCCACGTTCAGCATGCCGGGCCACAAGGAGAAGCTCGGGCCCGGGATGCGACACGGGACGCTGGAGGCGTACCAGGACTGCGACTGCCGCTGCCGCCGCTGCATGAAGGCCTACCAGCGCTACCGCACCACCCCGCCCGGCGCCAACACGCTCAAGGGCGCGGTGCGGCAGGAGTTCGAGCGGCGGTGGGCCAAGCGGATGCGCACCCACAAGCCGGTGTTCTCCAAGGTCTCCAAGAAGGCTAGGAAGAAGGCCGCCCAGAAGAAGGCCGCCAAGAAGGCGGCCAGGGCCGCCGCCTCGGCTGCGGCGGGCAGCGCCTCCACGGCCGGGAGCACGCGTACCACCAGCTCGTCCGCCGGGCCGGGCGCGAAGAAGGCCCGCGGCGGGTGGGGCGCCGCCTTCCGCCGGGCCAGGTCCCGCGCGAAGAAGGCGACCACCCCGCCGCCCGGCATGGACACCGGCGGCTTCACCGCCGGGCCCGACGGCACCACGGCGGGGCGCAGCACGCCGTTCGGGGCGGCCGGGATGGCGAGCGCGGGGGAGGAGGTGATCACTGTGGTCCGGGAGGACCGGGTCGGTGACGCCGGGGCCTCCCGCAACCGGCCGCCCGAGCACGGCGCCGAGCAGGGTCTGCCCGCCACCGGGCCGGCCGCGCTCGGCCCGGCCCCGGTGAAGCACACGAAGCGGCCCGGCACCCGCCGTCCGCGCCCGATGCCGCCCGCCCCGCAACCGTCCCCGGCTTCGGCCGAGGCTGCGGCGGTGCCGGCCGGTGCGCCCGACCAGCAGGCCGCCGCAGCCGTGGCGGCCTCCGTCCCCGCCCAGAGCGGGTCGAACAGTAGGAGCAGCAGCGTGTCCCTGCCCGCCACCGCCGGCGGGGTGCCCGGCATGTCCGCCGAGCACGCCACCGAGATCACCATCGACGACGTCCTGGACGAGCTCGGCAGGCTCACCCAGGAGGGCTTCGCCGCGCACGACACCTGCGTCGCCCTGGCCGAGCGGGCCCGCCGGATCCGCTACGACCTGGAGGAGCTGGCGGCCGAGCTGCGCACCTCGCACAACGTGATCGGCAGTCTCACCTCGACCGCGATGAGCCGCCTGGCGGAGTCGATGGACCTGCTGGCCCGCAAGGCGGACGAGATGAAGGTCAGCTCGCTGGAGGCGGCCGAGCAGTCCGAGAGCGCGGACCAGGCGATGGCCGACCACTACAAGCCCATCCAGCTGGCCACCGCCGACGCGGGTCTGCGCACCCCGTCCGCCCGCGTCCACAACGACAACTGACGAGCAGGAGGGAGCAGCCGATGAGCGACATCGTTTCCTACGGCGGCGGCGAGATCGACCACGGAGGTGACGGCGGGACGCCCGGGTTCCTGGGGCTCGCCGACCGCACCGCCAAGCTGACCGCGAGCGCCCTCGCGCTCAAGCAGGGCATGTGGAAGCTGCGCCGGCACATGGAGTCCAACGCCGACAAGGCCCGCAACCTCTCGGAGATGTGCGGGCAGGCCGGCGTGGTCGACCTGTACACCGCGCAGATCCTGGAGGTCTCCGCCGCGCTGACGAAGGTGGCCACCGCGTCCGGGGAGATGGCGAACGCCGCAGACGACACGGAGATGGCCGCCCGGTCCTTCGAGGCCGAGCACGACCGCGAGTACCGGGGCATCTACGAGGCCGCCCAGGCCGCCGACGTGCCGATGGCCAAGCCCGGCTTCTACGAGGTCCGCTGACGCCCGCACCACCAGCACGACCCGACGGGGCCGCACCCACCACCGGGTGCGGCCCCGTCCCACACCCACACCCCAAGGAGAGGAAGGCGACGGTGACCGTCACCGAACAGACCGAGGCGCCGGCCATCGGCGCCACCACCACGACCGTGCCCCCAGGGACGATCCGCCGCCGCATGACCGGCGAGCGGCTCGCCTACGCCGCCTGCGCCGCCGGGATCGCGATCGGCCCGCAGTGCGACCAGGGCCCGCTGTCCTACCTCGGCGCGATCGGCACCTTCGCGGGCACCGGCCTGTGGCTGTACTGCAAGGCCACCCCCAAGGACGGCAGCGCCCCGGGCATGGGCCTGCTGCGCTCCGCGCTGCGCGCCCTGCCGACGCTGACCGGCTCCGCCCTCTACGCCGCCGCGCTCGCCGCCCCGGGCACCGCCTGGTGGGAGATCGCGGGTCCGGTGCTGTGGGGTGCGGCGGCCGCGGCCGCCGCACCGTTCACCCGCTCCGCCGGCCTGACCGAGGAGGCGCTGCCGGACCTGGTCGCCGCCCTGCCCCAGCAGGCCGCTCCGGCCCAGGGCGCGCCGACGGACTACGAGTCGTTCCTGGCGCGGCTGTGGGACCAGGCCGAGCTCGCGCCGGGCACGAAGCTGACCATGGTCGAGCACTTCCAGGAGGGCCTGCCGGATTTCCGGGCGGTCATCGTCGCCCAGCCTGGCAAGGCGGTCCCGCAGCTGTCGCTGCGCAACCTGGCGGCCGCGTTCGACGTGCCGGAGGAGAGCGTCACCTTCACCTCGCTGCTCGGCTCCGGCCCGGGCCGGATGGTGCTGACCGTCACCCCCACCGTCGGCGAGACCAGCCGGGCGTTCAACAGCCTGGAGGCGCTGTGGGAGAGCGCGGTCACCGCCCCCGGCGCCGCTGCCCCCGGCGTGAAGTTCGTGCGGGCCCGCATCGAGGACGACCGGATCGTCATCCTCGCCGCCGCCCCGCGCGGCAAGAAGATCCGGCTCCCCCACTCCGAGGTCTGCTCCGCCCTCGGCGTCGACGACCCCACCCGGCTGGTCATCGAGACCGACGGGCTGCGCCAGGCCGTCGTCAGTGTCTATCGGACGAACCCGCTGATGAATGTCCGTAAGGCCACCGTCGCCGACCTGACGATGGACGAGCGGGGTCGGGTCGCGGTCGGCGTCTGCCACGACGGACGTCCGGCGGTGATGCGGCTGTGGGACCCCGGACAGGGGGCACTGCGCGGCATCGTCGCCGGTGTCACCGGTGCCGGGAAGTCGGTGCTGCTGAACCTGATCCTCGCCGCCGAGAAACGCTCGGGGGTGGTGTCGTGGGTGGCCGACATCCAGGGCGGCATGTCGTTGCCCGAGGCCGATGGCAGGGTGGACTGGTTCGCCAAGGGTGAGGACGAGGCCCTGACGATGCTGGTCACCGGCCATCGGGTCATGAAGTACCGCGAGAAGATCAGCAACGAGATGGGCCGCGGGGACTTCGCGATCGGCTGCCCCTGGCCGCTGATCAACATCACCCTGGACGAGATCAACCGACTCCTCAGCCACCCGGACGAGAAGAAGAAGAAGCTCGCCGCCTACCTGATCGCCGATATCCAGAAGACCGGCCGCAAGGTCGGCATCGGCATCCGCCTGGCCGTCCAGTCCCTGCATCTGAAGGATCTGGGCGACGAGGAGGCGATCCGCCAGCAGGGCAAGGTCGGCGTCCTCGTCCTGATGCGCACCGCCTCCAGCAGCACCCGGGACATGGGCCTGGACGGCGTCGCGCCGCCCGGATTCCAGCTGGAGAACATCCCCGCCCGGATCTACGAGACCGGGCAGATCGAGGCCCTGTTCCACGGCACCGAGGACGACGAAGGACAGTCGACGGCAGGCATGGCATACATGTTCCTCGACGGTCGGGCCTCGTTCATGAGGACGTTCTACGCCGAGAAGAAGAACGGCATCTACCCGGACCTCATCGAGCTGTACGGCGAGGAGCCGCCGGCCACCATCACCGACGGCGAGGCCGACGCGGCCGGGAAGGCGTACGCGCTGCGCAACAACCCGCCCACCGACCCGGCTCCCGGCGGCGTGCCGGTGACCGACGCCGACGCCGACTACGGCCCGGCGCCGGACACGGACCCGGCCGCCCTGCCCGAGCTGCCCGCGATGCCGGCCTTCGACCCGCCCGCCGCCGACAGCGCGGTCGACCTGGACGACCCGTTCGACAGCGCGCCGACGCTGCGCGAGCGGATCCTCGACCTCCTGGCCGACGGACCCATGAGCCTGCCGGAGATGCGCAAGGTCCTCTGCCCGGAATACCAGACCGGCTCCGTCAACACCGAGGTCGGCGAGCTCAAGCGAGACGGCTGGCTTGAGTCGGGCGGCCGCGGCGTCTACCAGCTCGTCACCGACCCCGCCGACGCCTGACTTATCACCACAAGCAGCGGGGCCCGGCCGACCGGCCGGGCCCCGCCCGAGCATTCCCCGAAGGAGAACCCCTCGTGATCGTGTCCGTCTCCGGCGTCGTCCTGGCCGGCGTCGTCCTGTTCCTCATGGTCCGCTCCCGCCGCGCCACCGTCGGCGCCGCGATCGTCGCGGCGGTGTTCGGCTTCCTGCTGGCCTCCACCGGCCTGGCCCAGCCGATCCAGTCCGCCCTCGACGGCACCGCCCACGTAACCGGCTCGGTCAAGCCCTGACCGCCGGTCAGTCCGGGATCCACAGCGTGCCGTCGTCCTGCACCCACGCCTCGTAGATCCGACCGTCGATGATCACGCCCTCGACGACCACGTAGACGTCGTCCTCGGAGTCGATCCACAGCACGCCGTCGTCGTCCGTCCACGCCGGCCAGATCGTGCCGTCGTCCCCGACCACGGCCTCGAACTCCACCGTCTCCGGCTCGTCCCGGAACAACCAGCCCACCGCACCCTCCCTCGATCCGCACCAGCCTGACGCACCACCAGGCCCCACCAGGCCGATTCCCACACACCCGCGCCCGCACCCACTTCCGGGGTGCGGGCGCACCCGCCCCGAGAAAGGACCCACCCCCGTGTACAAGCTTCTTCTGGTCGGCCCCACCGGTTCCGGCAAGACCCGCCGCCTCCAGCACCTGGCCGCCGCCCACGCCGCCGACCCGGTCGCCGTCACCTGGGCCATTGACCCGCACGGCGAGCTGACCGGCGCCGACCGCCGCACCGGCTACGAGGGCGCCGCCCAGATGCTCGCCGACGCCCTCGCCCTGGTCGACGCGCGCGCCGGCCGGGGCTGGGAGCACACCCCGACCGAGGCCGAGCCGCGCGTGCTGCTCCTGATCGACGAGGCCGACGAACTGATGACCCGGGAGAAGCTGACCGTCGAGCAGCTGCTCCGCCTGGCCACCACCGGCCGCCGCCTCGCCGTCGGAACCGCCCTCGCCGTGCGCGACACCACGCTGCAGACCTGGCAGCGGGCGGACCTGCGCGACCACTACCTGAACCCCGACACCGCCGAGCACCTGCCCCGCCGTCACAGCGGCGAACAGGGCTGACCGGCACCCTCAACGCCCGTCTCCCGGCCTCTCCGAGGGCCGCCGGACCCCGCCCGCCAAAGGGCGTCTCCGGCGGCCCCAGAAGGCGCCCGGCGCCGCGCACCGACCCAATCCCCCGCCCGACCCACAGCCTCGAAGGAGCCCGCCGTGGACAGCCTCTCCACCAGCCCCACCACCGCCGCAGACCAGGCGGTCGACCTCAACGCCTACCTGCTGGAGCCCGGCTACGTACCGGCCGCGCTCGACGGCCGGATCGTCGCCGTCCCGCTCCAGCCCACCCCCGCCACCCCGGCCCTCATCCCCGCCCTGGTCGACGGCAAGGTCGTCGCCGTCCCCGTGCACAACCCCCTCACCGCCACCGCCGCGCAGGCGCAGCCCGCCCCGCAGCCCGCCGCCCCAGTTCAGCCCGCCGCCGAGCAGGGCCTGCCGCTGGTGATGCGGCACTGCATCCTCTACGGCTCGCTCGCCGCGCTCGCGGCCGGCGGCGCGGTGTGGATGGTTGGCGCCGCGATCGGCCAGGTCGCCCCGCACGCCGACCAGATCGGCGAGGTCCTCAAGTGGGCGGCCATCGCGGTGGCAGCCGTGGTGATCGGCGTCGCGGCCCTGCTCGGCAAGCTCCGCTCCGTCGCCGCCGGGGCGGGTACCGGGGCGTCCGCGACGGCCAGCGGCGACGGCGCCACCGCGACCGGCACCGTCCTCGCGATGTTCCACCGGCACATTGAGGTCACCATCGGCAAGCAGTCCGCGGGATGGAAGGGCACGGTCAACAACAACGTCCGCTGATCGGCCGCCCGGTCTCGCCTCCGGCCCGCACACCGCCCGCCCCGCCGAATCCCGGCCGGGCGGGCGGGCCGCTTTCCGGGGCCGGCCGACCGGCCCGCACCACCTCGACCACCCCGACCAACCGGAACGGAGAGCAACAGCGTGCGCGCACCCGACCTGGATCCGACCGGAGAGCACCACGGCGGCCTGCCGACCTGGCCGTGGAAGTTCGCCGACCCCGGCCTGCACACCCGCCGCCAGCTGCGCGCGATGGGCCTGCGCCCCGGCGGCCAGGAGCCCGCCGCGCAGGTCGTCTGCCGCCGCGGCCGCCGGATCGCCTACCTCTACCGCATCGAGGGCGCCCGGCCGGTGCGGCCGATGACCCCGGGCCGGGCCGCCGCCCTGGACCGGGCCATGGCCAAGCGGCAGACCTGCCCGCTGTGTCAGGTCCGCTACGACGCCTGCCTGCCGCTCAAGACCCTCGGCTCCTGCGTTCCGTGCTCGGAGCTGTCCGACGACGAGCGCGAACTGCTCGCCGCCCTCACCACCGCCGCCTGACCGCCCCCGGAGGGGATCACCGTGAAGCTCCGCCTGTCCGTCCAGCAGCTGTCCGCCGCCGTCGCCCACACCGTCCGCGCCGTCTCCACCCGGCCGGTGGTCCCGGTGATGGCCGGCATCCTGCTGACCACCGACGCCCGCGGCCTGCACCTGGCCGCGAGTGACTACGAGGTCTACGCGACCGACACCTGCCACGCCGAGATCGCCGACGACGGCCGCATCCTCGTGCCCGGCCGGCTCCTGAACGACATCTGCGCCCGCCTGCCCAAGGGGGCCGACGTCGACCTGGACGCCGACGACACCCGGCTGACCCTTACCTGCCGCCGCTCGCGGTTCGAGCTGCCGCTGCTGCCGGCCGACGAGTACCCGTCGCTGCCCGCGCTGCCGCCCGCCGTCGCCACCGCGCAGGGCGAGAGCTGGGCCGAGGCCGTCGCCCAGGTCGCCTTCGCCGCCTCCACCGAGGAGGCCCTGCCCGCGCTGACCGGCGTCCAGGTCACCCTGGACGACGATGAGCTGACGATGGTGGCCACCAACCGCTACCGGATCAGCCACCGCACCCTGACCGTCCGGCCTGTCCCGGCACCGGAGGCCAAGGCCGGCCGGAAGAAGACCGGCACCAGGCCGTTGCAGGTGCTGATCCCCGCGAAGACGTTCGGCGACCTCGCCCGCGCCTACGACACCGACCGGCCCCTCACCCTCCACAGCGACGGCGAACTGTGGGGCTGGTCCTCCACCGGCTCCAGCTTCATGACCCGGCTCATCAGCGCGGAGTTCCCCAAGCTCGGCTCGATGATCCCCGACGCCGACGGCACCATCAGCGCCCCGGCCACCGAGCTGACCGCCGCCGTCCAGCGTGTCGCTCTGGTTGCCCGCGAGAACGCCCCCGTGAGGCTCACCCTCGACCGGGGCCTGCTGCGCATCGAGGCCGGCGTCGGCGACGACGCTCGCGGCCGCGACCTGATCGAGGTCACCGTCACCGGCGACCTGCCCGACGACTACACCATCTGCTTCAACCCGGACTTCCTCGGCGACGGCATCAAGGCCTGCGGCTCCTCCGAGGTGGTCCTGCACGTCGGCGACAAGCACAAGCCCGCCCTGCTGACCGCCCGCACCGGCGGCGACGACCAGGACGTCGCCGAGCTGCCCTACCGCTACGTCGTGATGCCGGTTCGCCTGCCCTCCTGACCCGCAGCCGGGCCGCCACCGCACATCGGCGGCGGCCCGGCCCCCGACCTCACGCCCGTTCCGCGTCCCGCCAGCCGAGGAGTAGCACCGTGTCCCAGCACACCCCCGACCAGCCCGAGCGCGACGACTACGACGACGAGGACCTGGTCTTCCCCACGCTCGGCGCCCTGCCCCCGATCGGACCGCCCGAGCAGGACGAGCGGCCGGACATGATCTGGCACCGCCCCGAGCCGCCCCGCCGGCCGCACCAGGTCCTGCCCGGCCGCTACGCCGACCTCACCGATGCCCAGGCGCTCCTCGTCGGCCTCGGCGCCCTGGCCGTCCTCGTCATCCTCGCCCTGGCACTCGGCCCGTACGTCCTCGCCGGACTGCGCTGGCTGCTCGACCCGGCCAACGTTGCCCACCCTGCCGCCGAGGTCTGGCACACCGTCAACGACCCGATCCGCCGGAGCCTCACCGACCGCGGCACCGGCCTGCCCGCCGGACCCGCAACCCTCTACGGCGCCTGGGCCGCCACCGGCCTGCTGATCCTGTGGCGGTCGCTGCGCACCGCTGGTTCCGCCGGGGCGCAGCTCGGTGCGTTGGTGTGGGGCGCGGTGACCTGCGCGATGGTCTGGGACGGCACCCCGGGTGCCGGGCGGCCGGTCGCCGCGGGCCTGGTCGTGGTGCTGTGGGGCGCGCTGGTGGCCCTGGCCCTCACCGGTTCGTGGATCACCACCCACACCACGGTCATCAACGAGGCGCCCAAGCCGCCGAACGTGACGGTCGAGGCCCCGGCCGTCACGGTGGCCGCGCCCGAGCCCACGCCGGTCACCGTCGAGGTCACCGTGCCCGAGCCGCGCATCGAGACGGTCCTGGTCGTCGACCGGGACGGGCGCCGCACCAGCCGACCCGACGACCAGCACTGACCCCGTCTCCGGGGCGGCGGCCTACCCCAGCCGCCGCCCCGGCCCGCACCAGCGCCCGTCCCCGCCGAGCACGACCGACCGAAGGAGCACCCTCTTGTCCTGGGCGATATCCCGCGACGCACAGCTCGCCGCCGCCTACGAGAAGCTGCACGCCCTGTCCACCACCATCGCCGGTCTCGACCCGGGCAGCCCGTCCCGCATCGGCCTCCAGGCCAAGGCAGACGCTCTCTGGGCCGAGATCCAGCGGCTGGAGAACTCCCGCAGCATCTCCCCGCAGATGCTGCTGATCGTCGTCGGCATCACCGCGCTCCTCCTCTGGGGCCGGTGCTGGTGACCAGCACCAAGCTCGGCGCCGCCTGCTACGTCGACGACCGCGCCGTCCACCGCGCTGGCGACTGGACCGAGACCCTCGCCGTCGTCGCCCGGGCAATCGGCCTGGACCGCGCTGCTGGCCCTGCCTGATCAGGACACCGCGAAGGGCCCCGTGTCCGGCAGCGCGCCGGGTACGGGGCCCTTGCTCGTTCAGTCACTCCGGCTGCGGGTACTTCTCGAAGTGTTCTTTGAGTCGTACGGCTTCGAGCATGCCGCGCTGTTGCTGTTCGGCTTCCCCGTGCCCGGCGAGACGGGACCGGAGGTCCTCGCCCAGGTTGTGGCCCAGCGCGGTCAGTGCGGACGGAGGCCCGGACATCTCCAGAAGCTCAAGGAGTCGGCTCAGGGCCTCGGCCTCAGAAGCGCGGATCGGGACGCTTGTCCAGGGCTCGCCCGGTGTGCTGGTCATTGTGGAGACGACCTGGCGGCTGACCAGGTTGCTGCGGTTCCAGTCATGCCGGTACTTCCACGGCAGGTTCCCCACCACAGTCGTCCCGTGGAACCGCTTCGGCACGTGGGCCTCCAGCCGGGAGACCACGGCCTGCGGTTCCTTCCCTGCAGTCCGGTAGTAAGGGCGTTCCGAACTGCCGGCGGAGCCGGGATCCAGGAGCACCGCGGAGACGAACTGCACGACGCGCGTGGGCTCAGGCACCAGACCGGCCCCCAGCCATCGCGCCGCCGCCATCGACTCCTCGTACTTCACGTTGATGTCGTCGACGAAGAAGTACCAGCCGGAATCGGCCTCCCACCTCAGCTCACAGCCCTTGCCGCCCGCGACGCGCCGCCGGAACCCGTGCCCGAACGCCAGGTACGCCGCGGCGTCCTCGAAGACCTCGACGTCGGGACCGCCTTTCTCCTTCGCCTCATCCCACGCCATGCGGGGGCCGAAGATGGCGTCGAGGCTGACGGACAGACCGTCGGCGATCAGTGCCTCAGTGACAGCGGCGGCGTAGTGCCCAAGGCAACGCGCGAACCTCTCGTCCTCGGTTTCCGGCTTCATCCAGGCCCTCATCCATCCTCCTCTTTGGAAGTCCGGGTTCACTTTGCCGTCCCGCCCGTCGGCAAGAGCCTGGTTCCCGAAAGTCAGACCGGTCCGCTGTCCCTGCCCGGCAGCACGTGCCACGGTGGCTCAGACATTTCTGCATCGGTCGGCGGTCGTATGGCCGAAACGGCGGTCTTGCCTGATCTTCCATCTGGCCTCACCGTGCACGCAGGGCCCGCACGTGGCCCAGGTGAGGAGACGGCCATGTCCACCAACCCGACCGCCGCCAGACCGACCAACGTCCAACTCCGCGACCGTGCCCGTACCTGGCAGGGCAGCGCCCTCGGCTGGATCGCGGTCGCGATCCAGCGCACCGTCGCCGGCGCCGGGATCCGCCAGACGTACCGGGCGGCCCGTGACCGGGCCATCCGCGCAGCCCTGCACCGGGGCGTGCCGGTCGACCGCCTCGCCCCACGTCTGGGCCTGGCCCCCGCAACCGTCCGCGCCATCAAGCGGGGCGAGCGCACCACGGAGTAGTCGCCCGGCGCTCCTGCCCGTGGGGCAACCGCCGCCCCGCCCTGACCCGGTACAGCGAAGGGCCCGCCTCTCGGGGCGGGCCCTTTTGCGTATCCGGAGCCGTGACGCGAACGCCGTCACCGCTCGGGAGTCAGCCGACGATCTCCGCATCCACGGGAGCCGCGGCCACCGCTGCGGCCACCGTCTTCTTGGCGACGGCCAAGCGCTTGGCCAGGCGCTGCACCTCGACGTCGAGGTCCTCAAGGTGCCGATGGGCCGCGGCCGGGTCGGCCTCCGCCGCGGCCTTCAACACGCGGGGGGCGAGCAGCGGCATCACGCGCTCTCGCAGGACGGCCGCGGACCGGCTCAGGTCGTGCAGCTGCGCGACGCCCGGCTGCTCTTCATCCCCGAGGTCAGAAATTTCTGACCTTTGCACGGCGGGGACGGGGTCAGAAATTTCCGACCCCACCTGCTGCCCGGGGATGGACGGTGTCGTCAGCTCGGAGGCGAGCTCGACCAGCCGCGCCGCGGTGGGGCGCTTCTTGCCCTGCGTGACGGCTTCGGCAACGCCACGCTCGACGACCGTACGGGCAGTCTTCAGGTCGTGCGAGGCGATGACGGCCGCCACCGCCTTGCGGGCCGAAGCGCGCCCCAGGTACTGGGTGAGGTCCGGCCCCAGCTCCGAGACGGCACGGGCCCGGGCCGCGTCCTGCAGCAGCTCGAAGATGTACTTGTCGTCCACGTCCAGGACGTCGCCCGCCCAGACGGCGAAGTTCGAGTAGCCGGCGACCACGTGCAGCTCGCGCTCCTGCGCGGTCTCCAGCAAGACGCCCTTGTTGAGCACGACGAAGTCCTCGGCCCTGCGCCCGAGGCCGTCGATCTCAAGCAGCCGCTCGGTGACGAAGGCGAGCTGCTCCTCGGGAGTGCCCGTGATGTCCTCGCCGGTAAGCACCTTGCCGCCCGCGAAGACGCTCTGCGCGCCCACGATCGCCGGCAACGCGGAAGGAGCAGCCTGTGCCGCAGCCTGTTCCTGGAGCTTGGCGGGCACCGCCGGATCGACCGCAGAGTCGGGTGCCTTCTTCAGGCGGCTCGTGCCGGCCTGGATCAACTTGTTGGCCGCCATTACAGGGACACTCCCGTCGCCGTGAGGATTCGGTCGTAGGCACCCGCGAGTGCCTGAGCCTCCTTGCCGGAGGCAGCCGTGATCGGAACGCACGCGAACCGCGTCTGCTGACGCACCGAATGCCGGGGGATCGCAAGATCGTCGCGGTACAGCTCCCCGTACGTCTCCGCCAGGTAACCCCCTATGGCGTCCTTCAACGTGCTGCGTCCGCCGGGGACGATCGACGGGACGATGCCCACTACCCGCAGGTCCGGGTTCATGCCCAGGTCCTTGACCAGCTTGATGGTCGCGAGCGCCTCCTTGGCGCCGATACGGCCGTCCTCGTCAAGGGTCGCCGGAATGATCACGTCAGTCGCCGCGACGAGGGCCGAGGTGACCAGCTTGCCGCCGGCGCGCGGGGGGAGATCGAGGATGCCGACCGAACCGGGCTTTATGGCGCCCTTCAGGGCAAGTCGCAGGCGAAACTCCAAGCCGACCGCCACGTTGTCGGTCTCGCGGTTGGCGAGAGCGCGCTCCGCGGCGATCACCTGAACGCCCGGCCACGCGTCGGACGCCGGGGCGAAGGCCTCGGCGGCAAGTCCGGTCTCGCCTTGGGGATCGAGAGCGAGCAGGTCGTTCATGGTGAACGCGGGGGCCTGGTCTTCGGCGATTCCGAGCTCGGCGGTGAACGTTCCGCGAGGGTCCAGGTCTCCGGCAACGACGTCCAACCCGCGTGAGCGGGCGGCGGCTGTCAGGCCGGCCGACAGCGCGCTCTTCCCGACGCCGCCCTTCTCGCTGTAGACCGCGATCACTCTGCTCATGCCCGGTCCCTCCGACCGCTGAATGCCAAATGCACGGATGGCAGGCTATCTGGGGCCACGGGGCATGCGGCACATCGAGGGCGTGTCATCCCATCCGCGCCCTGCGGGAGCCTGGTCCACACCGTGGCAACGGACACCCCTGCGGTCCGGGAGCCCACCGAGACCTCGGGTAGGCGGGCAGCTGGCGGTCGGCCTTCTCTGCCTGGCACACCGCCCCTCGTTCTGCCGGTCCGGTGCGCGGTTGCGCCGCATTTTCGGATCCGAAATTCCGTAGGGGAACGTGGCGCTGTGCCCCATGCCACAGACGTTTCTGCGCGCGGGTCCTGCCAGGTGGACTCTGCGCACCACGAAGGGGTGAAGGGAACACACCTCTCCTGAAGGGGGGCGTCATGACGCCCGTTCAGTCCACTCTGCAGGTCCTCGCCGAGGCCGTCGCTGACCCGGGCGGCCCGCAGGCCGGCCAGCTCGCCCACGCGGTCTACAACGTCAGCCGCGTGATCTCCAGCGCGGCGAGCGCGATCGGCGCCATCCGCAAGGCGCGTGCCAGCGCGGCGGTCCAGCAGCCGGCCCGGTGCTGCTGCGGCCCGTGCCCGCTCCACCCGGAGACCGGCACCGAGTAGGGCCCAGGAAGCGGTCCGGCCCGGCGGCACCTGGTGGCGGCCCGGGCTGGACCGCGTGGGCGCCGTCGTGCGGTCCAGGACTGGTCAGCAGTTAGTCGCGGTCAGGCCGCCGGGCCCGAGCGGCCGTCGCCGGATTGACGCGGGCCGCTGGGCCACGGTGGCCTCACCTGCACCGGCAGTGCTGCGCAGCGGGGACCGCGGCGCAGCACCGCGCGCAGGCCGCGAGGTGACGGTGAGGGGCGATGAGCCAGCGCCCGAAGCCCTGAGCCGAAATCGCTCGCGCCCGGTCTGGGCGGAGACGGAGAATGCCCGGATGAGCGCTGATGACGAGTCGCCCGACGCGCAGCCCGATCACCCTGTCTCCGAGCCAAAGCCGCTGACTGCCGAGGATCCGCCGCAACCTGTCGCTGGCACGGGAGGGAAGCCGTCGAAGGCTGGTGAGGAGCCTAAGCCAAGCCAGAGCGGTCTCCCGAAGAGCCAGGTTCCGGAAATCGCGGCACTGACCCTGGCGAACGACGCCTCCCTTGCTGCCATCCGAAACGGGCTTGAGACTGCGCACCAATTCGCCTGGGCGCAGACCCGTCTCTTCACGGACGGGCTCGCGAAGGCGATGGAGCAGCATGTGTCCCGGATGGTGATGCCCACCATCGATATGGCGGTAGGGCAGAAGCTGTTCGAGCAGCAGCTGGCAGTCCTGACGTCGGTCCTGCCGGACGTCAGCCGCCAGATTCAAGAGGCCGGGCGCAACCTGACCCAGCTTGTAGAAGCGCTGCTGCCGCCCAATCTGCGCAGCTTCGGGGACGACGACTGGGCAGCGATTCTGGACATCAGCGCGGCAGACGGCATCGTGCTTGCGTGGGCTCCCCGTGCGGCGATCGTTCAGCAGCTGGTGCAGGCTCGGGACGACCAGGTGAGGCGTCACCAGGTCCTTCGCGACCGGCGCGACGAAATCCTTGCCGACATCGACGTGAGCCTGCAGACCATCAGCCATGCGGAGGTCAAGCCGCTCGCTCAGCTGGTCCGTAAAGCGTTGTCGGCAGCACAAAGCGGTCACCACGAGGCCGCGCTGACCTTGGTTGCTGCCGTTCTCGACAACATCGTTCGCACCTATGCACAGCATCTCGAAAGCACCTACGCCGACTCCATACCACCGCCCAAAAAGGGGGCCCGCGGCCCTGGGCTGGTTCTGATGCAGACATGGCAGATAAAGCCCGAGCCCACGACTTTCCGGAGCTGGCATCTCATCGAGTGGCTGATCATCGCGGGCATGCAGTACCTGTTCAAGCCGACCCCCGAGGCTCCCAACCACTACAACCGTCACCGGGTCGCTCACCTACTTGAGGGGGCTCTGGACGAGGCCTACGTCGTGCCAGCCCTGCTGGTGGCCCAGGGCATCCTCCGGCACTGGGAGGACGTCCTGCCCGAGGAGTTTGAATTTGAAGACAAGATAACCGCCGAGACGGAGTCGTAGCTGGATCCACAGAGGCTGGTCGCTGGTGAGAGCGGGAGGGTTGTCCGAGACGAGCTGACTGATGTCCGGTCTTCGGTGACAGACTCTCAGCATGAGTGATCAATCGTCCCGCCCGGTGCGGCGCCCGCTGGCCCAGCCGTTCTCCCACGGCGACGCCGTAGTCGACCAGCCACTCGGAGCCCGTCTCCTCCCGGTGGAGCGCTCCCCGTTCGCGCACCCGGCTGACGAGTCCGCGCAGGGGCAGCCCCCGGAGGCGCGCCCTGCGGGCGCAGGGCGCCGACCGCTGGGCGAGGGAGGTCTCGCCTACACCGGCGGCGCTGCGCAGGGATGAGCGCCGCGCAGCGCTGCGCACAGGCCCGCGATGCGCAGCGCTGCCGGATGCCGTACGCAGGATGTGCGCGGCGACGGCGGCCCGTCTGCGGGCTGTGCGTGCGGGCCGTGTCCGGAGCTCCGGCTACTCTTCCGATCATGAGCGATGATTTCGACGCGCGAGGTATCAGGACGTCCGATGATTTCGACGCGCGAGGCATCAAGGCGCCGGGTGAAATCGACGCGCGACGTATTGAGACGCCGTCGCCCGTGCCCGGCTGCGCCGAGTGTGGCGCCGAGCTGCACACCTCGGGGCCCGGCCGGAACCCGGTGTACTGCGGGCGCTCCTGCTCGTCCAAGGCCTACCGGCGCCGGCGCGCGGTGCATCAGCAGGATGCCGTCGCCGATGCCCTTGTTGCCTCGCGCGTCGAAATCCCGGCAGCTGGTGAGGTCGGCCATCGCGAGCTCCTGGAGCTCGCCGCCGCCGTCCAGCGCAGCACCGCCCGGTTCCTGGAGCACTTGGAGCGGGCCCGCCGTGGCGAGGGTGACGACCTCCGCTGCGTCCAGGCCCTCGCACTTCTGGAGACCGCTCTCACCGGGGCCACCCGGCGCATCGTGCGTCAGGCCCGCGTCCTGCGCTACGAGATGATCGCTGCCCGCCCGGGTGTGGGGCCGGGCGACGGTCAGGCGTCCGTGCCCGGGCTCGCCGCCACACCCCTTGATTCCCCGCGCGTCGAAACCGGCCGCCCCGCAATCTCCCTTGACTCCTCGCGCGTCGAAACGAGCGGTCCTGTCACTGCGGTGCCCGTTCCGGTCGGACCGGCCGCCGGCACCGGCGACGTTGCCGCGCCCGGCAGCCCGGCCGGAGCGGCCGCCAGAACTCCGGGCACCCGCACCGTCCTTTCCCCGCGCGTCGGAACGAGCGGGGCCGCGGCCGCCGCTGGGCCCGGTCCCGGCCCGGCCGGCGTGAGCGACCACACGGGCGCCGCGCAGGTCTTGGGGGCGGGAAGCGCCGTGCCCGGGGAGCTGCTCCTGGCACTGTCTCCCGAAGTGTCCGCGCAGTCGCCGCTCGCCCGCGGCATGGGCGCCCCGACCGCCACCTGGAGCATCGACGGGAGCGATCTGGTGGTCGAGGGCTGGGACAACGCTCCCGATGTGTTCGCCGTCCGTGACGCGAGCCGTCGACTGCTCGGCTGGGCCGAGAGGGACGGGGCCGGCTGGGGCGCCTACGTGCGCGGCCGCCTGATCATCGACGCCACCGACGGAGACCCCTGGCTCTCCACCGACGCACCCCACGCTGTCGCGCTGCTCCGTGCCGCCCGGGACCAGCGGCTGACCTGAGCGCTGGTGCTCGGGTAGCCCTATGCCGGTCGACCGCGACCGGTCCTTTCGCCGGGTCACGGTCCGGATCTATGGTGACCATCCGGCCAGTCTGGAAGAAGGGTCCACCATGGCGCGCACGATCGCCGACGCGTTCCTCTTCGACTCCACATGGGGTGATGACGGTCCGCATCCAAGCCCCGGGGGGATCGACACCGCTCCCCGGCATCCCTTCGACTGGACGCAGCTGAGCAAGATCCTGCGGGAGAACCTCGACGGACAGCTGAGCATCGTCATCGACGCGAAGGGCAACGTGCGCCTGCGGTAACGCCGTGTCCGGCCCCGGAGCGACTCCTGACGTAGCTCCTGACGTAGCTCCTGCTGTGACTCCTGACGTAGCTCCTGACGCCACGCCCCCGCCCGGGCAGGCGGGCGGCATCCGGCCAGGCCAGAGCAGCTGTGACGGGCCGCCGAAATTCCTACATCCCTCTCCTGGGCCCTGGCTGCTGCTGCTGTTGGTGGTGGCTGGGCGGGCGGGGGAAGCGGGACCGGCGGGCCTGCGGCGCGCGTAGATGGCGACGGCGCCCGGCAGAGGGGCGCCCGCCGAAGTCGGGCCGACTGTGGCCGGTCCGGCCGGGATCCGGGCCCGCCAAGCCCTGCGCGTGTGCGACGATCCGCAGACCGACGGGATGGAGGACGGCTGTGGAGCAGCACCAGGCGTACGAGCAGGCGCTGGAGATCGTCGCAGCGGAGCCCCGCGCCGAAGTGGTCGACGTCCTGGCGGCCGCGCTGGAGTACCTCGGTGCGGACGGCCAGGACGTGCGGCTCGGGGCGCTGCTGTGCCATCTGGCGGACGGGCTGCGCGGCCGGGTGTGCGGCGAGCCGGCGGCGTGGACGATATGGCGCTGGCGGCCGAAGCGGTCTCCCCTGGCACTGGCGGACGAGCGCGGCGCCTGGGGGCGCGACGATGTCGTGAGGATCACCGGCGGCGAACACCAGGGCCGGGCCGGGCTGATCGACGTCCCGGTGTGGCAGCCGGACCACGACAGCCGCGAGATCGCCCCGGGCCCGCCCCGCGCCTACAAAGTCCGCCTGGACGGCGCCGTGACCGTTGACGTGCCGGCCGAGCAGCTGCGCCTGGCGACGTTGGAGTCCGACCCGGAGGTCTACATCACCATCGCGTTCCCGAGCGTGTGGATGGGGTGCGTGGTGTGGGGCGACCGGCTGGTGCGCTGGCACGCCGAGCACCGCCGCCGCGAGTGGGCACCGCTGGACCTCGGGCACAACCCCGCGGACACCGTGGGCAAGGCCGCGCTTCTCGTGTCGGCCGCGTTGCTGGACACCGCCAAGACCGGTCACCTGGACGAGCCAGCCGACGGGACCGCCCTGCTCGACCTCTCCCTGCCCGCCGTCGGTGCGCTGCTCACCGGCACGGACGACGAGACGATCGTCAGCCTGCTGGAGCGGACCCGCCCGGGCCTCGCCGCCACCGACCGGGTGCTGGACGATCTGCGGGCGCTGTGGAGCGTGCAGGCGGGCGTCGGGGAGATCTACCAGCGCCGTCGGGTCCAGCGGCTCGCGCACATCATCGTTGTCGGCCACCAGATCGCAGGCCAGAGTCCTGGCGCCGCCCACGCTGACTACCTGGCAGGCCGGACGGTGGTGCGTCTGCGGGACTGTCTCGCGTACCTCGCCCCGTGGGAGCAGGAACGGCGAGCCCGGGCGTGGGCCGGGGACTTGGCCGCGCAGGTCGGGGGTGACTGCCCTTGGGGCCGCGCCGGTCGGGGCCCGGGTCGCGGAGCATGACGCGGTCCGAGCGCAGGCGCCCGACCAGGACGACGGGCAGGTCGGCCAGGGCGTGGGAGAGGTAGGTGACGTCGTAAGCGGAGTCCATCACGATCAGGATCTCGGGATCGCCTGCGCGCCTGTGCCCTTCCCGGATCAACCGTGTGACGACGTCGCGCAGTTGGCCGGCGGTGACCGCGGTCGCGTCGTCGGCCGGACCCAGGCGTACGGCGTCCAGCAGCGCGACCCAGGAGGTGCGGCCGGACTCCAGCGCGGCGACGAAGGAGTACGGCCATCCCGGCACGAACTGGTCCGTCTTGCGGTCGCCTCGACCGTAGACGTGACAGAAGAGCCGGTCGTTGCTGGTGGGGGCATCGGGGCGGAGCCAGTTGCTCACGTCCACAGCCAGCACGATCCGTCCGTCGGCCGCCCTGGGCACCGGCAGGCCGGCCAGAGCCCGGCGCAACCGCGTCGGCTCGATCCACCCCCGGTCCAGCGCGGCGTACAGCGCGCCGTGCCCGCGCCGGTGCTCGGCCGCGATCGACAACTCGACTGAGAGCCCTGTTTGTCGGGGGGCGTGTGTTGGGTGTGACTGTGTGCTGCCGGCTGTGTTGTCAGGTGGTGGGTTCGGTGGTGCGGCGGCGTCGGCGGAGGTCGCGTTGGGCTTGGGCGCGGGCGCATTCGCGGGAGCAGTACTTGACGCCGGTGGTGCGGTGTTGGCCGTAGTTGGCGCGGCCGCGTTGGCGGACGAAGTCGCGGCCGCAGTTGTGGTTGGCGCATGTGCGTACGGCCGCGCCTTCGGCGAGGTGGTTGTACAGCTGGAGGAAAGCGGCGGAGTAGACGGTCGGGCCTCGATCGGCGAGGTCGCCCAGGCCGACGCTGAACTTGCTCAGGGCCTGCTGGAGGGTGCCTGACAGGAGCTGGAGCTGTGTTTCGATGAGCAGCCCCCTTAGGTGGTCCAGTGAATGGGGCCAGGGCTCGTCCTTGTGTGCGTTGAGCGCCTGCCATTCGGTCAACACCTCGTTGGTGACGTGGGAGGAGACGAGTTCCTCGAGGCCGCCCTCGCGCTGGCAGGCGAGCCAGGTGCGGACGGCTTCCTGCGCCGGTTCCAGGTGCTCCCGTACCAGGTCGCGGTGTACGCCAGCCAGCCAGCGGTCCTCCTCGTCGGGTGGCTGGCGCCGGACAAGCTCGGCGAAGGCTTTCCGATCCTCCTCGTCGAGGTCGCTCTTGTCGTACTCGTCGCCGTTCAGGTCGAAGAGCAGTCCGTAGGTGCAGAACGCCTCTCCGATCCCGTCGAGGTCGTCGGCGGAGAGGTCCATGAGTTCGCGAAGGTAGAAGTCCTCGGGAAGGTCGACGAGCGGCTGGCCGAAGGTGGGGCCGGGCTTCCAGAGCAGCCAGTCGCCCTTGACCACAACCTCCGTGAACGGGCGGAGCGCCGGCACGGGGAGCGGAGCGCCGGGCCAGAGCGTGGGACGAAAGCGTGGGTCAACGTATGCCGACATGGCGTCAGCTTAGCGGGTAGCGTAGTAGTACGGAAGCATCAGTTTTGGTACCACGAGTGCGTGTTGAAGGGGAGGGCC
Organism: Kitasatospora sp. NPDC038210; assembly: GCF_055600605.1. Classification (NCBI taxonomy): domain Bacteria; kingdom Bacillati; phylum Actinomycetota; class Actinomycetes; order Kitasatosporales; family Streptomycetaceae; genus Kitasatospora; species Kitasatospora sp. NPDC038210. The sequence continues at coordinate 41,122 of NZ_JBVJYK010000040.1, forward strand.
GCGTGGCCGACTGGACCCACCGCAAAGCGATCGGGGACCGGCATGAACAGCACGTCATGAACGAACTCGGACGCCGCGGCTGGACGGTCCACCCGTTCGGCCAGGGCACCTACCCGCCGGCGATCCAGGCCGCGCTGCGCCTGTCCGACTCGCCCCTGCGGCAGCTGCCCGACATGATCGCCGCGCGGGGTATGCAGGTCGTCTGCATCGACGCCAAGACCTCGCTGGGCAGCGCGGACTCCCACCGTTTCTCCGTCTCTCGCAAGAGCCTCGTGGCGGGCCTGCAGTTCACGGCCATCAGCGTCTCGATCCCGCTGTATTACGTCTTCGGCGACCTGAGGGTCCTGACCCCGTCGGAGGTGGCGTTCTACAGCGGTTACGGGCACCAGCACCCGGGTGGCTCCTACTACCTGGTGACCACCCGGCAGGCGCATGGCTTCGATGACGTCTTCGGCACGGGCGGGCTTCGGCAGGCGGGCTGACCGGCCAAGGGCCGTGGTGGTGCGCCCAGGCGGTGAGGAGGCTGCCGGGATCGAGGTGGGGCAGGCAGGCGCGGCGGCGATGGGGGGTGAGGAGCGCGCAGGTCGCCGGGTCGGGGCGGCCGTGGTGTAGGGACGGGAGGGTCCCTTTCTCGGCGGCCCGGAGTGGTTGCCGCGTTCGTCGGGCCGTCCGGTGGGGATGGCTGGTGCAGGCTCCGGGGGTTGCGGACCGCCGGGAGGGGTTCAGTTTTCGGTTGGCGGTTGTTCGAGGGTTTGTCACCCCTGGTCGGGACAGTAGTTGTGGACGTGATGGCCCGTCGTGCCGGCGCTAATGGAGATCCATGCGCGCTGGCAGGGCGGGCCTTTGACGTGGGGCCCGCGTGGATGCACGAGGGAGTATGCAGTGGGACCCGCATGTACCGGTCGTCCGGTTGCAGTCGTTTCTTGCCGCCGCGGCGGTGCCGCATGACGCTGAGCGAGCTCTCCGGGACGGTGACGGCCGTCGGAGGTCTTCTGGCGGCCCTGTACTACCTGGGCCGTCGGGTGCTGAGGGGGCTGGAGGCCCTTCTGCTTGCCGTGGTTCCTGTCATCGCCGCGTTGAGTGAGGTGCGCCGGGCGTGGAGGGAACCGGGCCGCCAGGTGCCCGAGGTGCCCGAGGTGCCCGATGCGGGCGTGGAGGGTGGGCGGCGTGTTCTCCCCTGAAGCCTGGGCGCGGGTGCGTCTTCTGCATGAGGGCGGTATGCCGATCAAGCAGATCGCCCGCCGTGAGCGGATGGCGCCGAACACGGTGCGCCGCCTCGTTCGAGCGGCGGAGGCCCCCCGCTACCGGCGGCCGCCGCGCCCGTCGCTCGCAGCGCCGTTCGAGGCCCGGATCCTGCGTCTGCTGCAGGAGCAGCCCTCCCGGTCCGCCGCGGAGATCGGTCGTCGGATCAGGTGGCCGGCGTCGCAGAGCCTGCTGCGGGCCGAGGTGGCGCGCCTGCGCCCGCTTGTGGTGGTGCCGGCGGTGCGGGAGCGTCTTGTACCGGAACTGGCCCCGGGCTGGGCGGAGTGCGGTCTGTGGCTGCCTGAGGGCTCGGTCGAGGTGGGATTCGGGCAGCGGCGCCGCTGCCCGGTGGTGCTGATGGTTGCCGGTGACTCCGGTCGGCTGGCAGCCCGGGCAGCGGTGACACCGAAGCTGTCGGATGTGTGGGCCGCCCAGCATCGTCTCCTTCACGAGTGGGGCGGCGTGCCGCACACGGTGCGCTGGGATCCCCGGGGCATCGAGGTGCCGCCGTCATGGAGCTGGGACGAGGGCACCGGCTGGCCCGTCTACCGGAGGCAGGCCGAGTTGGGCAGCACCGCGGTCGAGTTCTTCGCCGAGGGAATCACCGTGCCGAACCTGCTGGCGACCGCCCGTCGGTATCTGACGGCGGTCTGTCCACCGGATCGTTCTTTCACCTCGCCGGACGACCTCGCTGCCGCCCTGCACACGTGGCTGGAGGACTTCCACAGCTCTTGGGATCCCGACCGGACAGCGCGCTGGGCTGCCGAGCGGTCCGCCCTGTTCTCGGATCCTTCGGCCGACCATCCGCTCCTCCGGCCGCCTTCGGACAGTCACCGCACCCGGGTACAGCCGGACTCCGCCGGGTACGTGCACGCCGCGGGCAACGACTACCTGGTGGGCGAGTGGGGAGCGCGGCGCAGGCTCACCGTGAAGGTCACCGACGCCGAGGTGGTGATCTGCAGCGGCGGCTACCACGCCGGCGGGTTCCACACCGTGGTCTACGCCCGCTCCTGGGCCCAGAGGACGCAGGTCACGGTTCCGCTGCGCCACGAAGTGGTGGAGCCCGACAGCGGCTTGCGGAGGGAAGTGGACGGCCCGTGAGCACGAACCGGGGTCGGCCTGGCGACCACGCGGCTGCGGGGCGGACGGTTCATCGTCATCGGGCCGCTGGGCGGATGGGGCGGTGGTGTTCTTCGGCGAGGTGGTCGAGGGCGTGCTCGAACGCGGCCACGGTGGAACGGAACGGTGTCTGGTGGCCGGTGCGGGCGGGCAGGGGGTCGCAGTCGACCAGCGAGGCGCGCCCGGCGAGCTGGGCGCCGCGTACACCGGAGAACAGGGGTGTGGCGGTGACATCGACGCCGGCGTACACGAACGTGGCGGGAAGCCGTTCGGAGAGGTCTTTGAGGAAGTCCGCGGCCTCGGCGCCGCCTGTGGTGCGGGGGTTGAGGCGGTGGATCTCGTCCACCAGGACCAGGCTCACCCCCAGGCTGGTGTACATGCTGCAGACGGTCGCGGTGAGCAGGGCCTGGGTCATGCGCGGGCCGACCGGCAGTCCGACGAAGCGGGCGAACTCGGCGGCCAGGCTCTTGGCGCTCGCTCCGGGCGGCACCAGGATGTACGCGACCGGCGCGTGCCCGGGGACGGGAGTGTGGGACAGGGACCGCTGGTGGAGCTCGAAGGTGCGCCCGACTTCCTGGCCGGTGCGTTCGTTGACCCGCTTGTTGCGCACCCGGTCGGAGGTGCCGCGCTGGAGCTGGTGGAAGCGCACGTCGTGGGACT
>NZ_JBVJYK010000041.1:0-43923 GCF_055600605.1 Kitasatospora sp. NPDC038210
ACCCCGATCACCTCTTCCCTCCTGACTCCCGTACCAGTGAAGTCAGGATGATCAAGAGATCACGAAGTGACCCGCTTTTGATCCGCTGTCCGTGGTCCTCGTTTCACCCGTTACCGACATCGCTCGGATCGCTGGCCGCCGCCTGGCTGCGCTCCGCCGCGGGTGTCCGGCGTCCGGTGGTGGGTGCGGGGCACCGCCAAGCCGTGAGGGTGCCCCGCCGGGCCTCATCATGTCCGTCGGACGGCGTGGTCGCAGCGAGGGCACACACGTGTGGCGAGGTAGGGCGGGTACCAGGGGGAGCCGGGGACGGGCGGCTGCCACGGGTTCGTGATCATGCCGGTGGTGTCGAGGCCGCAGGCCGTCACGGCCGCCGGGTGCGTCCGGGTCGGTGCCGGCCGCGTGCGTGACCATCCGGTCGGGCTGGTCCAGGTGGTCGATGACGACGAGGATGCCCACCACCCCCACCGTGTGCCCGGGGGCGGCGGGAGCGCACCCGGGGCGCCGCTCTGCGGGGTTCAGGCGGCCTGGGGGAGTAAGGCGGTTGTGCGGTCTCAAAAACGTGCAACTTGGCTGAAGTTGTGAGCTGCAGGTTTGCATATTGGCTGAGACGCCGATTCTGGGTCGATCACGGCGTGGTCGCTGAGCGGCGGCACATCAGTGCAGGTGATCGAAGTGAGCTCGTGGATTTGTAGGTTGGTTGAGACGTTTGGCAGATCGATTGAGACTTCCTGGACGAGTGGCTCGGGAGGGGCTCGTCCGTGGAGGGGGCCGGCACTGGCAGGAGTCTGTGATCTGGTGATCTGAATTCATCTGCCGTTGCGGTCCGATGGTGATCCTGCAGAACCATGGCTCGTGCATTCTCGCCCGCTGCAGTCCGAGCGGCCAACCCTCTGGGGCGGCAAAGGCACTACTGTTCGGCTGTGATCAACATCGATGGAGCTCGCCTCGGGGCCGAAGCCGCCCGCCGCCTGCGGCAGACCGACTGCTGCACCATTGAACCTGGCCTCAGCGATGGCGAGTTTGAGCGCATCGAGGCCGAGTACGGCATCCAGTTCTCCGACGACCACCGCGCCTTCCTGGCAGCCGGTCTACCCGTCTACTCGCCACCCGAAGAAGGCGCCACCTGGGAGAAGCCCTGGCCGGACTGGCGCAACGGCGACCCCGACGAAATCCGCTCCCACCTCGCCTGGCCGATCGATGGGGTGCTGTCAGCGGTCGAGCACGGGTACTGGCACGCCTCGTGGGGCCCGCGCCTCGCAGAACCGCAGGTCGCCCGGGCCGCAGCAGTGAAGCACCTGGCGCTGGTGCCCCAACTGGTGCCTCTCTATGCGCACCGGTTCCTTCCCGCAGGTGGCGGAACCTACGGGCACCCGGTCCTATCGATCTGGGGCACGGACATCATCTACTACGGCGAAGACCTTGCCGACTACATCAGCCACGAGTTCGAGGAAGGGTACGAGTACCCCGAGACCTGGAATCCGCGAGCCACCGTCGCCTTCTGGCAGGACTTCGTTCAGTAGTCCGTCTGCCCGCTGTGGATCTCAGACACGGTCTGACGGCCGGTGAGGTCACCGTGTGTGGTCACCGGGGGCGTACTTCTTCCAGGTTCCTCCTGCTTGAGCGGCAACGGCCTCAGTGTGGACGGCGTGGTAGCCGAGCATCCCAGCGACAACCGAGTGCGGGGCTTGAAGGACGAGCTGTTGCAGGGCCGCGGTCCGGCCGTGGAGAGTGGGGATGCCCGCGACGGAGAGCCGCCTGCCGAGGCTCGCGGGGTCCATCGGCTGCCCGGCTCGGCGCCCGGGGAAGAGCCAGTCACCCGCCGGAGCGGTGCCGTTCGGCCGGTTCGGCCGTGCGGTGTGGATGTAGTTGAGGAGTATGCCGGCGAAGGGCTCGGGGACTGGGGTGGGTGGATGGCCGAGCCGGAGTGCGACCTGATCGGCTTCGTACTGGACGTCGTGGATGGTGAGCCGAACCAGACGCCGGATGGGTTGGGCACAGAGCAGGATCAGTGCGGCGGCAACCCGCTCCATGGGCGGGAGCTCGTCGCTGATCATGACCTTGCGAACCAGGGCAATGCCGGTGCTGGCTGATCGGGACCGGGTTCTCGGTGCGGATCGTGGGCGAACCCCAGGACACCAGTCCCACGGCCCACTGGCGGTCCGGCTTCGGTGCAGCGGGACCGTTCCAGAAATCTGGAACGCCGGGCGACGGGCCTGTCGCGGGCACGGTCCCGTCCAGCTTCGGCGCCCGTCGAGCGGGTGCCCGGCGGCCCGCTGCGCCCGGGCCCGCCCGCTCGTCTGGTTGAGCCCCGGCCCGGTCCGTCAGGTTCAGTGCCGCGCCCCGGTTGGGCCGGGCAGCGCTGTCGCGCGGGCTGTCGTCGCGTGGGGGTGCTGTCGTGGGTTGTGACGCGGGCAGATACCCGCGGTCCCCTGTGGGCAGCCTGGGCGCGACAGTCTCAGGGACACCCTGCGCGACCCGGGTTTGGTCGTCTCCGTCGTCCTGGCCGTCCTGTCCTTCTTGATGGTGTTCCCCGGGGACGTGGCGGCCGTTCTGAGGGACCGCCAGGCCCCCGCATCCTGGCCCCGTGGAGCCGTCGTTCCGGCCGCCGTTCTCGCTGCGCCCCACCCCGGGGCCGTCAGGCCCCTGCCCCCGCCCCGGTGGCGCTGCAGGCGACACCCCCACACCCGTCATGGGACCGTCAGGCCCCGATCCCCAGCCGAAGGCCCGCCTCGGTGTTTCACCGTGCTCCCCAGCGGTGGTGGCGGTCTCAGGAGGCAGGACTTCCCGCACACCCGGTTCCGGGTCGACTTCGAATACAGCGCGACGGTCCGAACCGGTCTCTCCGACCCCGGGCAGCCGGTCCGGATCGGCCGCTACGGTTCTCCAGCCGGAACGATCTTCGCGAGACCATGATGCACGAGGAGCTGCACCACGGCCGGTTCGAAAGGCCCGCAGACCTGCGTCAGGAAGCGCCCCCCAAGCCGTCGGAGGCCCGCAACGCCGCCCACCTCGCCCGGACGGACACGTTCCATGAGATTGTCCGGAGGCACATGAACATCGGTGGGTGGAACGGAAGCTGGAAGAGGAAATGATCTACCGCGCACTCGACTACCAGCTGACCTGCAGCAAGTGCGGTCACGACGTGACGGGCTCGCGGGGCCAGCAGATCGTGGCCGAGGAGTTCGGCTGGTTCGACGAATGGCAGTGCGAGAACTGCGGTCTGGTCAGTTGCGACCACGGCGACGGGCCCGGGCCGGAGGGCGTCAGGCAAGGACTGCTGGCGACGTTCGGAGGATTCCGGGCCCGGCTCGTTGAAGGCCGGGACGGGACCGTCGCGGCGGCCCGCCGCCTGCGGGAGATCCTCGACTACAGCCCGGCCGAGGCGATCGGCAGGCTGAAGGCGGCGAAGGCCGGGGAACCCCTCGGAACCGCGGTCGAAGTCGAAGCCCTCGTGCAGGCACTTCGCCGGGACGGATACGCCTACGAGACGGTCGCCGCCGGATCGGAGGACTGAGCAACCGGATTCGCCGCGCGTCGGGGAGCACACTGCTTCCCGCCGCGCGGCGCATGTGCTTGTGGCGCTCCGGTCACACGCACCAGCCGTCCCTCGCATGGGGCGACCCCCGGTGCAGCCAGTTCCCGGCCTGACAGACCAGCCCGCCGCCGTACCCGAGGTGTCCTGATTCCGGAGTGGGAGTTGCTTGACCTTCGTTCCTTCCTGTTCGACCTTCGTGCTCGATCGAACGCTTCCGACCTGGTTGCTGCGCGGAGGCTAGGACTTCCCGCCCTTGCCGATGGCGATGCTGCCGTTGCGGGTCCTGACGGCCACGGAATGGCTGCTCGCGTCGTCCTTCGCGACGTCCACGGTGACGTCGCCCTTCTTCGCGGCCGTGCGGACCGCGTACTTCGAGTCCGGCAGGCCCAGCTCGACGTTGCCGTCCCTGCTCTGCACGTCGACCAGGTCGGGCACGGCGGCCAGGCCCAGGTCGACGTTGCCGTTCCGCGACGTGACGCTGACGGACCGGGCGGAGATCCCGTCGCCCTCGATGCTTCCGTCGCCGCCTTCCAGGGCCAGCTCGGCTCCGTGGAGGTCCGACAACCGTACGTCGCCCCCGGCGGTCCTGGCCGAGAAGTCCGCGGTGAAGCCGGTGGCCTCGATGCGCCCCTTGCCGCTCTCGGCGGTGACGGCGACCGCGCGCGGCACCTTCACGGTGTACTTCGCGCTGCAGTCCACCGAGATCCCCGTGCAGTCCAGCGAGAGCGTGAGCGTGCCCCCTTCGAGCTGCCAGCCGGACCCCACCGCCCCGCCAACCTTCCTGCCGCTGACCCGTCGTTCCACCTGAACGCCCTCGATGTCGGCAGCCACCAGCGCGAGGTCGGCGGAACCGGACTTGACGGTCAGGCTGCCACCGGCGAAGTCGAAGGACTTCGATTCCACGGTCGCGTCGGCCGATGCGCCGTCCGTGGTGCAGGCCGTGGCGGCGAGGCCGAGGAGCGCGGCTCCACCGAAGGCGAGAAGCGTGCGCGTGGTCAGTTCCATCGAATTCTTCCTTCGTCAACGAGCATGGTGGTGTGGAGTCCCGCACCCCGGTTCACGAGCGCAGCGCCCGGACCGCGACCGTGCGCGACACCCGGGCCGCCTGCAGGACCAGAGCGAGGCAGGTGGTGATCAGCGTCCCGGCGGCGAGCGCCCCGAGCGTGGCCCAGGGGAGGTCCGCCAGGACCCGGACGACGTCGATCCGGGCTCCCAGGGCGATGGTGAGACTCGACACGGCGACGAACAGCGCGCCGAAGACGATCGCCGTCCCCGCGTAGATCGCCCCCTCGTAGACCATCGACCGGGTGACCACGCCCGGCCGCGCACCGGCCACCGTCACGACGGCGGAGTCACGGGCGCGCTCCCGCCCGACGAGGGCGATCACGGCGAGGCCCCCGACCCAGGACACGACGAAGACCCAGCCCAGCACGACCAGGATGTTGTCCAGCCCGGCGCTGCCTCCGGGCATGACCTTCCCCATCACCATGAAGAGGCCGACGAACGACAGGGAGAGCGCGAAGGGCAGCACCGTGGTGACGCTCCTCGTCGCGCGGGCCCGGCACGACTGCACGGCAAGGTGCCAGGCGACGCCGCGCGAGGGCACCAGCGCCGTCCAGAGCTTCATCAGCGGGGTGAGCACCCACGGCCCCATCAGCAGCAGCAGGCAGACGAGGAAGAGGTTCCCCGCGAACGCGAAGGCCGTCCGCTGGGCGAGCCCGCCCTTGAGTTCGAGGCCCAGGCCGGGGACCCACATCCCGACCACACCGGCAAGCAGGCACAGAGCGAGGCCACCGCGGGCGACGCCCGGCCGCGCCGGGGGATCGGAGAAGTCCCGGAAGGCGCGCATCTCCGGCGTCCTGGCGGCCCGCCGGGTGACGCCCCAGCCCCCGAGCAGGCACGGAACCAGTCCGAACAGCACGCTCACGCCGACGTACCAGAACCGGAACCCGACCGAGGCCCCGTGCAGTTCGAGACCCGCCCCCTTCCACTGCGCGAGGGCGACACCCGCGACCAGCAGGGCGAGCGGTGCGGCCAGCGCGCCGGCCACCGCGCCCAGCACCACCAGCTCCATCCGCAAGATGAACCTGACCCGGTGGCGCGGAATCCCGAGAATCACCCACAGGGCGTGCTCGCGCCGCTGGGTCGTCAGCGTCAGACCGACCGCGGAGGCGACGATGCCCACGGCGGCGAGCACGGTGAAGAAGACGATGTTGCCGCCGAGGGCGATCGACGCGGAGACCATCCGCGCGTCACCCGCCCCCCGCGCCGCCGAGACGGCGGTGAACATCGCGATGGCCGAGCCCGCCGAGCACGCCGCGCCGACCGTGGCGCAAAGGAGCGTCCACCACCACATCGACGCCTGCAGGCGGATGTCCGACAGCACGAGCCGGATCACGACTCCTCCCCGCCCGCCTCGTCCGCCGACTGCGCCGCGAGGACTGCGTCGCCCACCGCGCGGGAGTCGCCACCGGGAATGACGGCGTGTATCCGCCCGGACCCCATCACCACGACCTGATCGGCCCGCGCGGCCGCAAGAGGGTCGTGGGTGACCATGAGCACCGTGCTCCCCTGGGCGGGAAGCGCCTGCAGCCAGTCGAGCACCACATGCCCCGACTTGAGGTCGAGCGCACCCGTCGGCTCGTCGGCGAAGACGATCCGCGGCTGGTTCGCCACCACCCGGGCCACCGCGACGCGCTGGCGCTCGCCACCGGAGAGGCGGTCGGGGCGTCGCCGCGCGTGCTTGGCGATGCCGAGCCGCGCCATGGCGTCCTCGACCCGTGCCCTGGGCACCCGGCGGCCGGCGAGCCGTGCCGGGAGGGCGATGTTGTCCTCGACCGTCAGCGAGCTGACGAGGTTGTACTCCTGGAAGACGAAGCCGATGTTCTCGCTGCGGAACGCGGCCTGCTTGCGGGGGCTGAGTGAGCGGACGTCCGTCCCGAGGATCTCGACGGACCCCGCGGTCGCCCGCTCCAGCCCGGCCGTGCAGAGCAGGAGCGTCGACTTGCCCGAACCGGAGGGGCCGACGACGGCGGTCAGCCGGCCTTCGGGAATCTCCAGGTCGATGTCGTGCAGGACGCGCGTCGTCTCGCCCCGGCGGCCGGGAATGGCGAATTCCGTCCGAAGGGCGCGCAAACGAATGCACGGCACGGGAGCGGTAGTGGAAAATGGCATGAATCAAGGAAAGCAGGGCCGGGCAGTGGAGTGCACGGGTGCCTGCACTGCTACTGGGGTAGACTTGGATCTACCGCCCGGTCGATCCGAACTGTGCGAAAATGTTGATCATGGCGCAGATTCGTGTTGCCCGGAGGCTGCTGACCGAATTCGTCGCAGCGGCCGCCTTTCCGATTCTCCTGATTTCCGTTCTCGCTGCGCCGGTCTCGGTTCCGGTGGTGGCCGAACTGGACCGCTCCAGGGCGCAGTGGTGCGGAGTCCGGACGATGCCGCTGCGACCCGCCGACCGCAGCTGGCCGCAGTGGGTGGCCGGTCGGCTGCGGGCACGGTCGGTCTGGAGGACCGACCTCCCCCTGTTCGTCACCGCCGCGCTGCTGTCCGCGCTCTCGCTGTTGGTGGGCTTCTTCGGATTCTTCGGCGCTCTGGCGCTGGTTTTCTCCCCCGTCTTCTGGGGTTTCGGCATCGCCGCGAAAGTCGGTCCGTTCACCCCGGCCGCCCTGTGGGAAACCCTCGTGGCGGTGCCCGCGGGAATCGCCCTCGGTGCGGTCACCGTGGGCGCGCTGGCCGGCATCTCCCTGCTCCGCGACCTGCTCCTGCGGGCCTTCTCGGGGAGCCGGAACCCCGACCTGCTCGCGAAACTGGAGGAACTCCGCGCCAGCCGGGCCTCGCTGACGGCAGCCTTCGAGAACGAGCGCCGGCGCATCGAGCGTGACCTGCACGACGGCGCCCAGCAGGAACTCGTCGCCCTCGTCATGCGCCTGGGAATCCTGGAAGCCACGGCGACGGCCACCGACCAGGAACGGATCGTCCGGCTGGCCCGCCAGGCTCAGGCCCAGGCGGAGCGCGCGCTCGAACGGCTGAGGGAGACGGTGCGCGACATCCACCCCAGCGAACTGAGCGATCTCGGTCTCATCGCCGCCGTCCGGGAACTGGTGGCCAGATCACCGTTGCAGGTCGAACTGACCAGCACCGGTACGGACGCCTGGCTCTCCTCGCCGATCGCCACGGCCGTGTACTTCACGGTCTCCGAGGCCCTGACGAACGTCGCCAAGCACGCGGGCGTCGGGAGCGCCCGGATCGAGATGCGGTGCACCGAGAGCGGCGTCCGCGTCCGGGTGGACGACGACGGCGCCGGCGGCGCGCGGATCAGCACCGGATCCGGGCTCTCCGGGCTGCGTGAGCGGATGCGAAGCGTCGGTGGGAACCTCGAAATCATCAGCCCGCCGGGCGGCGGAACGGAGGTCGTGGCATCCGCCCCGGCCCAACCCCCGTGGTGACGGAATCCGACAGGGAAAAGCGATGGGAAATCGATTGTGAGAATCATTCTGGCGGACGACAGTATGCTGATACGCGCCGGAATCCGGGAGATCCTGGTTTCCAGTGCCCACGACGTGATCCGCGAATGCGAGGACGCCGACGAACTGGTCGCCGCTGTCGACGGCCTCGCCGCCGCCGGAGCCGCCCCCGACCTGGTGATCACGGATGTTCGCATGCCGCCCGGGAACACCGACGACGGACTCCGGGCCGCGATCGACATTCGGTCGCGGCACCAGAACCTGCCGGTACTGGTCCTCTCCGCCTACGTCACGGGCCCGTACGTGCGCGAACTCCTGAACGGCCCGGGCGCCGACGGGGCAGTCGGCTACCTGCTCAAGGAGAAGGTGGGCAGAGTGGCGGACTTCCTGCGGGCCGTCGAGACGGTCTCCGGCGGCGGAGTGGTGATCGACCCCGAGGTGGTTCGCCACGTCACCCACGCCGACCCGCCGCGAGGCCCGCTCGCCCGGCTCACGGCCCGCGAACAGGAGGTGCTCGCACTCATGGCCGAAGGCCGCTCCAACGCGGAGATCGCGGCAGAGCTGTTCCTCTCGGGCGCCGCCGTGGCCAAACACGTGGGGAACGTCTTCCTGAAACTCGGCATGCCCTCCGGCGAGGACAACCGCCGGGTGAAGGCCATCCTGACCTGGTTCGAATACAACTAGCCGTGAGTCCTGCTGTTCGTGGAACTGCTCGACCAACGCCTCAAGTGCGGTGCAGGCATCGCCTGTGCGACGGACCAGCGCGTGTCTCACCGGCCTGCTGTACCTCGCTCGTGAGTTCGGTGGGTGTCGCCACAAAAGAGCGTTCTGTCTCGGTGGGGGTGTCGGGTAACTGGTGCGCTTCGGTGTCTTGGGGTGGACCGCGCTGCCGTGTGAGGAGCGGACGGTGCCAGCCGGGACGGCGGCCAGCATTTCGGCGGTCGCCGGGTTCTCCTCGGCGGCAAGGCGCAGGTCCACCATCGCCGGGCGAACCCGGGAGGAGGCCCTGGCGGCCAGGACGACCAGCAGCTGCGGGAAGGAGGAGCGAGGCCGGCGCCCCGTCCTCGGGCCTGCGGAAACGCCTGCAGTCATGACTGTGCGTTACGCGCAGGATGCCGGTGGGTGCGGCGGAGTCCGGCGGCGGACGCCGAAGGTCCGGCCGGCCCGTTCCTCGGGGTGCGCCCGCTGCTTCACCCGTTCGGAGCAGGGCGCCAGGCGGGGAAGCCGCCGCGTGTGGGGGCTGTCCGCGCGGCTGTGCCGCGGGCGGGCCACGCCTGCCGACAGGTCGTGCACGACTTGTCGGTCTAGCGTGTTCCCCGAGCGCCCCTGTCGACCAGGACGCGGGCGCCGACCGAGAGGGAGTGCGTGATGGAAGAAACACGCGAACCGGAAGAGGTCGAGGTCGAGGTCGTCGACGAAGAGGAACTGCCCGACTTCGCGCTGATGGTCGACGTCCCGAACTGACCGGACACGGCCACGACCGGGGCGGACCGTCGTGTCCGCCCCGGTCCCCAGGGGAGGAACGCCGAGGAGGACCGGGAGGCGGCAGTGCATGTGGAACCGGACGCCGAGCAGGCAGCTACGGACGAGGAGCGGCTGGACGGCCTGGTGGCCGGCTGCCTGACCGCCGCGGGGTGCGCGCAAGCGGCGTGGCAGCAGCAGGATCTGCGCTACCCCGGGCTGCACGCGGCGGCCCACCGGCTCCAGCAGGCCCGCAAGAAACCGTCCGACACAGCCGAGCCGGAACAGAGCACGCAGCTGGTGCACGGTGTCGCCGTCCGCGCCCGGGCCAGCGCCGAACGGGCCCGCGCCACGGCCGCGGACGCCGGCTGGGCCGTGGACCTCGCACCGCCCGCGGAGGACCACCTGACGCAGAGCGTCCGCCGGGCCCTGCGCCGGATCCCCGCGCGCGCCGACCGCGTGGCGAGTGGGCCCGCCGCCGAGCTGGGCGACTGGAACGCCGACCAGCGCGCGGTCTTCGCCGCTTGCCGCCGGGAACTGGAGCAGGCGTGGCCACAGATGCTGTCCGAACTCGGCGTCACCCTGCGTCAGGTCGCCCTCCTGGAAGGCGACGCCATCGACGGATTCACCGACTTCACCGTGCACGGCACCGCCTTCGTCAACCGCCGGCGGCTCACCGACGAACACGACAGCGGTCTGCCGGGACCGGTCCGGCTCGCCGAGGCACTGGTGCACGAGGGCACCCATAACCGGTGCAACTCGGCTGCCGCAGGCACCCCCTTCCTGCGGCCCTGCGACACAGACGTCCTGCTGCACACCCCGCTGCGCACCGACCCGAGGCCGCTGGCCGGGCTGTTCCAGCAGGTGGTGGTGCTGGCCCGGCTCGTGCTGCTGTACCGGCGCCTTCCGGACGAGCCGGGCGTACGGGCACGCCACGCGGTCCTCCTCGACCAGGCCAGGGACGGGGCAGCCTGCCTGCGCCGGCACACCGACGGGCTGACCCCGGCGGGCGAGGAGCTGCTGCGGCAGGCCGAGGCCGTCGTCGGCTCCGACGCAGTCGCCGACGCCGGGGCAACGGCATGAGCCCCGCCGCCGGCAGGATCCGGCCGGTTCAGGTCCGTACGCTCTTCCCCGAGGCACCGGGGTTCCTGATCGGCCGTGTGGCCGCCCGCAGCCCCCTCTTCGCGGCCAACGACGCGGCCGGCGGGCAGCCGGTGCTCATCGGGTCGGCAGCGGGTACCGAGCGCGACGATGTCGCCCGGCGAGCCGAGGGCGAGCTGCTGGAACGGATGCACAACGTCCTCGCCGGACACCGCGCACGGCAACTCGCCGTCGTCGGCTCGTACACCGCACTGCGCCGGGCGGGCCGGCCCGCGATGGACCCGCGGGCCTGGCCGCAGCTGCAGCGGTCCGCCGGCGTACGGGAGACGGAACTGGCGTGGGTGGACGGGACTTCACTGCTCACCGCGGACCCACTGCTCGTGCCGGCCTGCGCGGTCTACCTGGCGCACCGCCTGCCCGTCGGCTGCGCGGCGCCGCTGTGTCCCGGCTCCACGGGACTTGCCGCGCACCGGACCGCCGCCGCGGCGCGCCGGCACGCCCTGCTGGAGGTCCTCGAACGGGATCTGCTCTGGCACGCCTGGTACGCGGACGGGCCGCGCTCGTCGCCCCGCGGCCCGGCGCCGCTCGGCGCGCCGCTGCGTCAGGTCCTGGACGCACTGGGGCTCCGGGAGCACTGCGTGGTGCTGCCGGGCCCGGCGGGCAGCGCGTGTGTGGCGGCCTGCCTGGCCGCCGCCGACGGCACCCGGCAGAGCTTCGGCGCCCGAGCCACCGACAGCGGACTCGCCCCGGCCGCCGCGGCCGCCGTCCGGGAGGCGCTGATGGTGCGCTGGAGCATGGGCAGCGCCAGCGCCCGCACCGCCTGGACGCGGCTGCGCGCGGACCCTGAGCGCCCGCCCTGCGGCCCGCTGGAGCACGCCCTGCACACCTTCCACCGCCAGGACAGCCTCACCCACCTCCTGTGTGGGGCCGTCGAGGGCACGTGGCAGGGGCCGCTTCCGCTGTCGGCCGAGCAGGATCTGCCCCGCCTGCTCGCCGAGCACACCGGCGAGGACGTGGTCGAAGTCCCCACCACCGTCCCGGGACTCGGCGACGGTGAGGCGGTGGTGCGCGTGGTGGCCCCCGGCGCCCGCCGGATGCCCGTTCACGAACCACCGCAGGCCGCCACCGCGGCCCCGCCGCAGCCCCCGCACCCGCTGGGCTGACCCGAGGAACGGAGACGACCGTGTCCGCCCCAGCCCCCCGCCCCCCGGCGAGCGCCCCGTACGCCCCGTACGCCCGCCACTTCGCCGACCGCTACGACACCTGGTTCGGCAAGCCCTCGGTGACGGCCGACACCGTCGCCCTCCTCGCGCGCCTCGCCGGCCCGGGCACCGCGCTGGAACTCGGCGTGGGCACCGGACGCGTCGCCCTGCCCCTGTCACAGCGAGGGGTACGGGTCGAAGGCATCGACGCCTCGCCCGAGATGGCGGCCCACCTGGCGGCCAAACCCGGCGGCGACCGGATCCCGGTCACCATCGCCGACTTCACCCGGCCCCCACTGACCGGGCGCTCCTACGACCTGGTCTACCTCGTCGCCGGGACCCTCTTCGAACTCGCCACCCAGGACGACCAGCTGCGCTGCTTCCGGGCAGCCGCACAACTGACCAGCCGGAACGGGGTGTTCGCCCTGGACGCGTTCGTCCCCGAAGTCCTGGTCGCCTCCGACGGACCGGAACGCCAGGCGATCCCGACGACCAACGGCGACGAGGTCGTGCTCCGCCGCAGCTTCGACCGGGCCGCCCAGCACTACCACTCCCACTACCGCATCACCCCGGGCGACGGCAGCCGCCCCGTGGACATCGACGTCAACTTCCGCTACGCGGGCACCGGCGAACTCGACCTGATGGCCCGCCAGGCCGGCCTGGAACTACGGGAACGCTACGGCGGCTGGAACGGCACACCGTTCACGGACGGCTGTGCCTACCACGTATCGCTCTACCAGCACGCCCGCTGACGGGCAGCCGCTGACATGCCCACCTGGGCCTCGGCCGTACTGGCCGCCACCGTACCGACCGCCCTGGCCGCCTTCGTCCTGTGGGGCGCCCGGACCTCGCCGCACCGCCTCTTCTCCTGGGGCATGTACTCCGGCTCCTCCAAGGGCTTCCTGTGGATCCGGCACGAGGGCCGCGTTCACCCGCTCGACATCGAACAGCTCCGCCTGGCCCCGGGCAGCCACTACCTCACCGTCCACGAACTGCGCCACCTGCTCGCCCGCACCGACCTCGACACCCCGCTGAGCGGCTTGATCATCGGCTCCGACGGCGGCTGGCACCTGCACTACGACCCCACCACCCGCAAATTGCGCCTCACTCGCCTCCCCACCGGTCGACAGCTGCACATCCTGGCCGAAGCCCTCCGCGAGGCATCGTGACCACCACCCACGCGGCCGCCGCACTGCTCCTACTCCTCGCCGTCACCTGGCAGGCCGCCCTCACCCTCACCGACACCCGCACCATCGCCCGCCACTACCCCGACGGCCACGCCTACCGCCCGGGCCGAGGATGGACCCGGCCCGCCGAGTTCGCCGTCCAACGCCGCCTCGCCCTGACCCTGCTCGCCGGCGTCGCAGCGCTGTCGACCGCCATCGGATGCCGCTGGGCCGCGCCCGGCACCGCCGCCACCGCCGCCTACGGAACCAGCTGCGCGCTCCTGCTGCTGCTGGTGCTCAACGAACGCCGGTACAGCGGAGGCCGCTTCACCACCGTCTGCGTGGCCCTGCTCACCGCCGCCCTCGGCCTCCTGGCCCTGCCCGCGCCCGGTGCCGCCGGCCTGTTCGCCTCCTTCTTCGCCGCGCAGCTCTACCTCGTCGCCGGCATCCGCAAGCTCCGCTCACCCCACTTCATCAGCGGCGGCGTCCTGATCGACAACCTCGCCTACAACGCCGTCCAAGCCGCCGCCGGAAACCGCGACTTCCCCGCCTGGCCCCGGCTGACAGCACTCAGCACCATGCTCACCAGACCGGCCCTGTACCACTTCTGCCGCGCGGCCGCCATCGCGACCGCCACCACCGAGATCACCCTCGGCCTGGCCGCCCTCGGCCTCCTCCCGGCCGCGGCCACCCTCACCCTGGCCATCCTCGTGCACGGCGCCTTCCTGCTCATCAGCCCGCGGCGCATCGTCCCCTTCTCCGCCGCCTCCCTCGGCCTGCTCGTCCTCGCCATCACCCACCCGCTGCTCCCCGCCCTCACCTCCTGGTCCTCCTGAGGCCGGCCGGCGTCCATGAGGCGCGTGCCGGAAAGTCCGCGCAAGTCCGTGATCCGGAAGGCTGGTCTGGGCCTGCTTGAGGGATCCGGCAACCCGGACGGACAGGACACGGGCGAGGGAAGGGCTGGGCGTCGACGACGACCGGGGCGGGCCGCACGCCCCAGGTCAAAGCCTTGTCCGCTACCGGTTCGCGGGTCTGGCATTCCCGGCACGGCGGCCCCACCCGCAGTCGGGGCCGCCGGCCGGCCGCGCCCCCGTCACCGCGGCCAGCTTTCCACACGGCCGGGGCCCCGCGGACCACCCCCGTTCCCGAGAGCCCGGGCCGGCCGGGCTGGCCTGCGGTCACGGTCCCAGCCCGGCAACCGGGTCGGCCCGGGGCAGCTGCTGCCCCGGGCCGACGCGGCCCTGTCCGGCCGCGTGCCGGGAGCGGCCAGGGTCAGAAGGGTGGTTCCCAGCCGTTCCCGTCGTCTGTGTGGTCGAGCGGTGTGGGCCATTGCTGCGGATCTCCCGGGTGGTGCACCCACTGGCGGCCCGCCCATTCGCATTCCGGGATCGCACCCTCGGAGTCGTCGGTGCACCGGTGGGCCCACCCGCGGCCCACCATGACCGGCCGGGTCACCAAACCGGCGGCGGTCTCCTGCACCCGCAGGACGATCGGGTGCTGCGGAAGTAGCCGTAGACGGTGGGCCGGCCGGGGCCGGTGCCGAACTCGACGCCGAGAGCCTCCCGGAACGACGGGGGATCAGCCTGGAACCGGCGCAGCTCCCGCATGCCCGGCAGCGCCGTGGCGACCTCGGCGACGCCCATGCCGAACGACAGCGGCCCGACACCGTCCAGGGGCATCAGCTCCCAGTACGCCCACGCCGGCCCCTGCCCACCACCCGGATGCCCCGAAGCCGCCATCTTCCCGTCCGTCTCCGTCCCACAGCGTTGCGCGATTGCCCGTACCGACGCCCGTCACGGCTCTCCACGGCAGGCAGCCACGGCCGGCAACGTCCACGCCGGGCACCGTAGTGCCCGGCGCCGACACACCCCCCGGCCCTGATCGACAGGATCACAGCGCCCGGCCGGCCCCGGCCCCACAAGGGCGATGCCCCTCCCGGACCCGGTGCTCTCCGGTCGGCGTGAACCGCGCGGGCCGGCCGGCCCGCGCGGTTCACATCCGGTGGTAGGGATGAGGATCCGTCAGTTCTTCTGCTTGGGGGTGAAAACGAGCACGCGGTCCAGGAGCAGTGAGGAGAGTGCCGGGCGGGTGAGGGTGTCGGGCTGCATGTAGGCACGGGCCACGACGCGGATCGTGCCCAGGTCGACGGGCCGCTCGGCCCCGTACTGGGCGCAGAAGTCGGTGCCGACGGGCGGGAGGGTGGTGACGTGCGGTCCGGAGGGACCGCTGTCGCCGGCGCGGGTGAAGGACCAGGCGTAGAGCTTGTCGGCGTCCGGCCGGTCGGGGATGTAGTCGTTCGCGGTGCCCTGGAGGTCGACGTTGTTCTGGGCGGCCAGGGCGACGGCCGCGTGGGCGTCGGCGTTGAACGTGACGCTGGAGTAGCTCGCCTGTCCGGTGGTCACGTGGTTCGCACCGTAGGCGACCGCGAAGGAGCCGTCCGGCAGCGAGAAGTTGCGGGTCAGGGGGTCGTCGGCGTCATTGGAGAGGCCGTCCACCCCCGTGGTCGGGGGATCGGTGAGCAGGTTGTCCTGCAGCCCGGGGTTCGACTCCTCGAAGCCGCGCTCGACGACCTCGTCGTGCACGTCGAAGCCCGGGTGGGCGTCGATGATCCGCTGGCGCAGGGTCTGCAGGGAGGGGTTGAGGTCGAGTTCGGTGGCGCCGGTCCCGGAGACGCGCAGGTCCGGGACCGGCAGCGGGTCGGGTCCGTAAACCGGCTTCGTCTCGTCCCCCGAGGTGCTCTGCGGTCTCACCCGCAGGACCTGGATCGGGGGGTTGGCGCGGTAGTCGTCGAGCGCCTTCTCGTAGCCGTGCTCGGGCACGATGGTGCGCGTCCCGACGAGGAACTGGTCGGCGTCCGCGTCGAGGCCGAGCTTGTACATGGCCGGGGGGATGGTCATGTCGTTGACCGCGCCGCCGAGGCCGGAGGCGTCCAGCATGCGGTTCACTTCGTCCCGGGTGCGGCCGTTGCCGGTGATCACCACGGCGAATGGCCGGTTGTAGGGGGATCCGCCGGTCGTCTTCACGGTCTTGTTGTTGATCGGGTCGCCGACGGAGGTCCACACGACCGGACCGGTGTGCAGGGAGCCCTTCACGTTGGTGAGGTCGAAGGAGAAGTACTCCTCGGGCGGTGGCGTCGTACCGATCAGGACGACGGCCTCGTCCTGCCGCAGGCGCCACGTCACGGGCGGGTTGGTGTTGGGCGCCTGGCCCGGCACCTCGGGCATGTTGGTGACGATGTAGGGCGACTGCGGGTTGGGCCACAGGCCGCTGAAGACGGCGCCCTCGCAGTACCTCTTGTTCAGGTCGAAGACGGCCTCGCTGCCTTCCTGCGAGACGTAGCCGGCCTTCGTCAGCTGGCGCTTGAACCGGTCCGCCTGGTGGCTGGTGCCGCCCGGCGGGGAGTGGGGACCGTCGGCGGCGTCCGAGACGGGAGAGGCGTCCCTGGCGTAGGACGACGGAGTGGCTGCCATCGCGGCCGGTGCGGTGAGCAGCAGGGCGCCGGCCAGGCCGAGGAGAGCGGGACAGCGCCGCAAGGGAGAGGTGTCCATGTCATACATCTATACGAACCAGTGCCCGGGACAGTTCTACACGCCGCATGCGCCCGTCGACCTCACCCGTCCGGAACACCCGTTGCCGGTTACCCGGCGCACCCGGCCCGGGACGACCGGGTCCGAGTGGATGGCCGCCAGGTGCCGGTGGCCCGGAAGGGGCGATCCGCTCGTCCAGGATGTGGCGGTCCACGTCCTGCGGCAGTGCGGCCCAGGTCGGTCGACTTCCGCGGATTGCCTGGGGCCATGCCGCGCACGAGCGACCGAATCAGGCACCGTGGTCGGCGGGGGAGGTAACGACGGCGACGGGCGGGCCGCTCGGTGCAGGACTTCTCCGGCTCATGAGCAAGCGTTGGCCGGCCCTGTTCCTGAAGCGGTCGGCGGGTGCCTTTCGCGACGGTCGTGTAGCGGCGTGCTCCCGTTCGTGGATGGTGGAAGTCTGGTGAGGTGGGGCCGCTCTGCCGGAGGTACCGCATGTCGGATGCTCGGATCACCGATCTGTACGAGGTGACGATGGCCCACTCGTACCTGGCGGAGGGTATGACCGCTCCTGCGACATTCAGCCTCTTCGTGCGCAAGCTGCCGCCCGGTCGTGGGTTCCTCGTCGCGGCGGGTCTGGAGCCGGTCCTGGCCCATCTCGACCGGCTGCGGGTGGACGAGGACGACGTGGCGGCGTTCGCGGCCGCGCTCGGCCGTCCGTACCGCGACCTGGAGCCGCTTCTCGGGCTCGGTTTCAGCGGGGAGGCGTGGGCGGTTCCGGAGGGGAGGATCGTTCTGGCCGGGGAGCCGTTGGTGGAGGTGACCGCGCCGTTGCCGGAGGCACAGATGGTGGAGTCGTTCCTGCTCAACCAGGTGTGCCACCAGACTTCGGTGGCGTCGAAGGCCGCACGCTGTGTGCTGGCGGCAGGGGGTCGGCCGGTGGTGGACTTCTCGCTGCGACGTACCCACGGCGTCCGGGCCGGTGAGCAGGCGGCCCGCTTGGGCGCCATGGTGGGCTTCGCCGGCACGAGCAACGTGGCGGCCGCCGACGCGTACGGGCTGCGCGCGGTCGGCACGATGGCGCACTCGTACATCGAGGCGTTCGGCGACGAGGCCGAGGCCTTCCGGGCCTTCGCCCACTCCCATCCCGGACCGGTGACCTTCCTGGTCGACACGTACGACACCGAGGCCGGGGTCGCAGTCGCGGCCCGGGTGCTGAGGGAACTGGGGCTGCACGACGGGTGCGCGGTCCGGCTCGACAGCGGGGACCTCGGCTGGCTCGCGGCCGCGACCCGGAGGATCCTGGACGCCGCCGGGCTGCCGCGGGTGCTGATCACGGCCAGCGGAGGCCTCGACGAATACGGCATCGACGCCCTGGTGCGCGCCGGAGCCCCGATCGACCTGTTCGCCGTCGGCACGCTCGTCGGGGTGTCGGCCGACGCACCGTACCTGGATGCGGCCTACAAGCTGGTGAGCTACGACGGGCGACCGATGATGAAGCTGTCCACGGCCAAGGTGACCGCGCCCGGCGCCAAGCAGGTCTTCCGCGGTCCGGGCTTCGCCGACACCGTCGCGCTGCGCGAGGAGCCCGCGTCGCCCGGGACGTGCCCGCTGCTGGAGCGGGCCATGGTGGGCGGGCGGCGCACCGGACCGGCGCGGTCGCTCGCCGATGCCCGCGCCGCCTTCGAGGCAGACCTGGCCGAGCTGCCGGCTGAGGCTCGCCGCGTCACCGACCCAGTCGCCCCGCGAGCCGCGACGTCCGAGCGGCTGCGCCGACTCACTGCTGATGTCCGGCGAGGGATCGAGGAACGGCTGCGGGGTGTCGACACGCCGGGGTCGAACGTGCGGGCGGATTGACCCGGTCTGCCGACACGTGCTGCCGTCCAGTCAGAGCGGGCTTCCCGGAGCCCGGCGTGCGGGTCGTGCGGATCCGGCCGATGCTGCTGGAAGAAGGTGTTCGAGCGCGCTGTGCCGTTGCGCATGGCGCGGCTGCCAGCACGTGCCAGGCCAGGCCCGGAAGGGCGAGCCATGGCGGACAAGCAGGGGCGCCGGAAGATCGTCGCCGGAGTGGACGGATCGGAGCAGTCCAGACGTGCCATGAGCCGGGCGGTGTGGCAGGCGGAGCTGACCGGTTCCGCTGTGGAGGCTGTCATCGCCTGGGAGAGCTGCCGTTCTCCGAAGGGGGCGGCGACATTCCCGCCGCCGAGAAGAGGGTGTACGCGGACACCGCGCGGAAGGTTCTGACCGAGAGCGTCGCGAAGGTGCTGGGCTCCGAGCCTGCGGTGGAGATCATCACTCGGGTGACGGAGGGCACCACAGCCCAGGTGCTGCTGAAGGCCGCCGCGGCTGACGAGGTGGCGCCGCCGGTGGTGGGCAGTCGGGGGCTCGGCGGCTTCACCGGGGCTCTGCTGGGCTCCGTCGGGCTGCACTGCGCCCAGTGCGCTCCGTGCCCGGTCGTGATCGTGCGAGGCCGCTGACGCCGGAGCGCCGCGTCCGTCCGGCACGGATCACTGCTCGGATTCCCCGGCGGCTTCGTAGGTCTTGGTCCAGGTCGCGCCGCACCGGCAGTGGTACTGCTCCTCCAGCTCCCCTTCGCCGTTCACACCGAGACCAACCGACAGTCGCACATGGACGTGACCGCTCATTGACCACCAGCTTCTTGCTTCGTACCTCAACAGGTTCCGGCCATCATGCACGAACGTCAGGCGCATCGGAAGGCGGAGCAGGCGGATTCCTCACCCGAAGGCCTGGCCCCTGTCCCTCCGGTCCACTGTCGTGACCGACCCGTGGAGCCTGCGGCTGCGGCGACGAGAGGAGTGAAGAGGTGTCCAGGAAGAACACGGACGACGACTCGGTCAGTCCCGGGTCGGCGCACGCCGGGGACAGCGGGCGGCGGGTGGCCGAGCTCAGACAGCGGCTCGGGCGGTCGTACTGCCGGTCAACTTCCGGGTCCTCGATGGCGCGGTGATCTTCCGCACAGCCGCGGGCAGCACCCCGGCCGCCGCCGTCTGTAACCGCGTCGCATTCGAGGTCGACCACATCGACGAGGCCCAGCGCAGCGGATGGAGCGTCCTCGTGAAAGGCGCCGCGACGCCGCTCGACGACCCGGAAGCCATCGAGCACCTCGAACGGCGCGGCAGCCCCGACCCGTGGGCGGGCGGAGGACGCGACGTGTGGATACGGGTCAAGCCCTCGTCGATCACCGGTCGCCGGATCCGCATCATGGACACGCCAGCCTCAGCCCCGGGCCAGTGAGGGGCGCGGACGGGGCGAGATTCCGGCCTGCGTGGCGCGGTCTCCTGATCAGCCGACGTCCATGGCGAGGCCCACCCCGAGGACGCGGTCGAGGTAGGCGAACGTCTCGAACTTCGCGCCGCAGGGACCGCGATCGCTCTCGGCCCGGGTGAGGAGGGTGAGGAGGGCTGGGGTGTCGAGGTCGGCCATGGCAATGCGGGCCTGGTGAAGGACTTCAGCCGCTACGGGAGATGACGGTTCCTCGGCCCACGCGGCCATGGCGGACCGCCAGCCGATCAGGGTTCGCCTGGCGGCGTCGACGGCGGTGTCCGTCAGTGCCAGAGGCCGGTCATATTTGCGAATGAGCAGTGCAAGCCGTACGCCGAGCGGCTCGTTCGGCCCGGAGCGGCGTGGGGGCCAAGCGGCGTCCGTGGCCGTGCTCAGTTGGCGGAGCGGGGCGACCCGGACGTGGGTGCCCGTGCCCGCGGCGGCCACTGTCTGTTCGGTGACGTGGACGACAGCCGGTCCGCCGGTCTCTTCGGCAACCTCTTGAACGCTGCCGTAGGCCGCCGGTGGGTGGATGCCGAGGGCGCTCCCGTCGTGGAGGAAGTCAGCCCAACGGCCATCGTCATGACTGGGGCCGGCGAAGGTCACCAACGCCTGGCCGCCGAGGAGTTCGCAGGTGCGTCCCAGCAGATCGGCGACGAGTGGCACCCGCAGGTCACCCAGGGCGGCAGTCGGGCGCACGTGTGCGCTGACCCGCAGCGGGGAACGGCGGAGCAGCGCGGTGGGGAGGAGCTGTGGTGCGGCGCCGGGCGGCCCCGGCTCGCGCGGCTCCGACACGGGGGTCATGCCGAACATGCGACCATCCCGTAGAAGCCCTGCTGAACGGGGAAGTCGGCGCCAGTACCGCTCGCCTCGGCTCGCAGAACAGCGATCCGGTCAACGGGGTGAACCGGCTCCTGGCCGACGAGGTCGGTCCCGGACGCGGGCGTGACGAGAGGGCGGCACCCCCCGCGATCGACCGTGCGTGCACCTTGCCGCCGGGCGGCAGGCGGTTCGCGGAACAGGGCGAGGGCGTGCGATGGCTGCCCGTCGTCGGTCAGGGGTGCTGCGCCGTCGTCGGGGAGAAGCCCACGGATGTCCGCAGCGGACCGGGTTCCGGCGCGGGCACTGCCCGACTGGTGAGTGGCGCCCACTGCGGTCAGTACCGCCAGTCGTACTCGTCGCTGTCGTCGTCCCAGCCGGCCGCGTCCCGGGCATCCAGCAGATCGTTGAGCTCCTCTGCGCTCAGCTCACGGTACCCATCGGATTCCACCACTGCGTCACCCTCCTGTTGGTACGCACCGTCCCGAAGCGGCGGTCGGTGCCGGCCGCCGCGGAGCGTCATCACCCTCCCGTCCTTCATACTCGCTTCTTGCCTGTTCGGCCCGCCCGGGTGCGGCGGGGGTGGGAAGGCAGCGCTGTGTGCCGGTTCGGACCCGGCCCGCCGGAGGCGTTCAGAGGCCGGGGGGTGTGCGTCGGCCCCGGCCTCCGGTTCCCTGCTCAGTGCGAGGCGGTTGCGTCCGGGGCGTCCACTTCGGGTTCACCGGGGGCCGGTAGGGTCACGCGGCGGTAAGGCCGGAGAACGAGGCCAGCGGAGACGCGGTGCAGGCGGTGGGGGAGCGCGCGGTGGCCCGGGTGGGGCTGGGGACGATCGCCAGGGAGTGGGGTCGGATCGGCGCCATCGGCTTCGGTGGCCCGCCCGCCCGCCCGCCCGCCCGCGCGCATCGCTCTGCTGCGGCAGTTGTGCGTCGAGCGCCGGGCGTGGGATCGCGGCGGCCGAGTGCAGCGGGTGGAGCGTCCTGGTCACCGGCTACGCCTCCACCGTGAACAACGAGGTGGAACCGCCCGGCGCGACGACACCCGACGGGCGCTACGGGCCGGCACCGGCGGGAAGGCTGATGCGGATCAGCCCGACCATCGTCACCGGCCGCTCCTTCACCCTGCCGGTGTGACCCGTCCGCCGGAACCCTGCGGAACGTGGTCGCGGGCATGGCGCAGACGTAATCTGGTCGCAGGATCCCCCATACGCCCAGCACCCGGGGGAGGCACTCGTGGTTGCCAGCACGTCCCCCATAGACGACGGGGCCTCGCCGGACCCGGCGACCGGCCCACCGGAGGGCGCGTTCCTGCAGTTCCCCGACCCTGCCAGGCTGGAACTCGACCGAGCTGTCGACCGCCTGCTGGCCAGCGCCGGCGAGGTTCTACGGACCCAGTCCCGCCTGCGCGACCTGCTGCAGGCGGTCATGACGGTGACCATGGGCCTCAGCCTGCCCACCGTGCTCCGGCAGATCGTCACTGCCGCCGGTGACCTCACCGATGCGCGCTACGCGGCGTTGGGCGTTCTGGACGAGCACGACCGGATGGAGCACTTCCTCCATGCCGGCATGGACGAGGACACCGTGGCGCGGATCGGCCACCTGCCCGAAGGCAAGGGCGTCCTCGGCGCGGTGTTCGCCGAGTCCGGTCCGGCTCGACCGGATCTCCGGCCATGCGGCGTCCTGCGGCTTCCCGCAGGGCCACCCCGAGATGACGACCTTCCTCAGCGTGCCGGTACGAGTGCGCGGCCGGACCTACGGCAGCCTCTACCCGGCGGACCGACGAGGCACCGGGGATGTGCCCGAACCGTTCACGGCCGAGGACGAGGAACTCGTGCAGGTGTTGGCATCGGCAGCCGGAACCGCCGTCGACAACGCCCGCCTGTTCGAGGAAACCCGCCAGCGTGAGCTGTGGCAGCGCGCCCACACCGAGATCACCACAGCCCTGCTCTCCGGGGACCGGGAACTGAACGCACTCCAGGTCGTGGCCGAACAGGCACGACTCGTCGCTGACGCCGACATCGCCGCCATCGCGGTCCCCAATCCCGACAGCCACACGCTCGTCGTCCAGGCCGCGGCGGGAGCGGGCGCCGACGTCCTGGGCGGCTGGAGGCAGCCGGTCGACGCTTCACTGTCCGGACAGGTCTACCGAAGCGGGCGGCCGGTCATCACCGACGACCTGGCCGGCGACGCACGCTCCCCCACCCCCGATCCGGCATGGCCGGCCCTGCTCGGACCGGGAATGATCGTCCCTCTCACGGACACGGACCGCATCGAGGGCGTGCTGTTCCTCACCCGCTCCCATACCCGTCCTGGCTTCGACCCGGCCCAGCTAGGCCTGCTCGCGTCCTTCGCCGCCCAGGCCGCCCTCGCCCGTCGGCTCGCCGCACACCGCGCGGACGCCGAGCTCATCCAGCGCGTCGCCGACCGGGACGAAATCGCCCGGAGGCCGCGCGACAGGACTATCAAGGAGATCTACGCGGTCGGACTGACGCTCCACGGCCTGGCCACGCGCCTCGGCCCCGACCACCAGGAGACGGTGCTCCAGATCGCAGACAGCGGGGCGTGCCGGAGATCGAGGTGGAGGTCCACGGGGAGATGCCGCCGGACTCGGCTGAGTACGCGCGCATGATGGTGCGGGTCCCGGCACTGACCGGTGCGCCACGCGGCACCTGCTCAGGGACGTGCGGCCGGGGAGCGGAGGTCCGTTCGACCCTGGCGCAGAGGCGGAATGTGGGTAGCGTTGGAGATGGCCTGCAGGGCGAGCGAGGGAGCTCGGCCGGAGCGGCCTCGGGCGGTGATCGTGCTGCCCGGAGCTGGTCTCGGGGGCCGGGCTGAGAGGCCGGAGGGTGGTCGACGAGACCCCGACGGCGACCTCCATCACCTGATCCGGGCAATGCCAGCGTAGGGAATTCACCTTGCAGGTTCCGCCTTGGGGAAGGGAAAGGTCCGCGTCGGCTCCGCAGATCATCCGCGGGGCCGACGCGGACCACGGATGACGGGTGCCCGCCGGATCGCCGGGGGTTCACCCGGTGTCGCCGTCGTAGCGGAGAAGGGCTCCCAGGCCGTCCGGCAGTGGCAGTTCACCGCCGGGGACGACGACGAGTTCGGCGCGGGTGCCGACGATCGCGCGGATGAGGCCGGCGTCGGCCGGCTCCTTCCAGCAGGAGCGTATCCCGCGCGACGTCAACTCCTCCCGAAAGACGCCGACTTGTTTGGTGCGACGCCGACCCGCAGGCGCTGCTGGAGGTCGAACGGGTCGTTGATCAGGACGGCTTCGGCCTGGCCGTGGCGCAGGGTGGTGACAGTGGCCGTGAGGCCCTCGACCGCGCCGCTGCGGCGGGCGCGGCAGGCCAGGAACCGGTCGAACCCGGGCCGGTCGTGGGCGGAGACGCCGCCGCGGCGGCAGCACTGATGCTTCCGTATCGCGGAACCGACGATGCTCGCGCGGAAGCCAGCCGCGGACACCGCCTCCGCAGGGTCTCCCCATCCGTGGTGCTTGGTGAATCTGCCGATCGGATCAGGTAGTTGCTTCGAAGTCCGGCGATGCTTCCGATCGCGCGTGTCCGTCCGTCGCAGCAGCATGGAGGGAGGTGACCGAGCGAGTGAGGAGGGTTTGAGATGGCCGGAGAATTGCTCCACAGGCGCGCGCCGCACTGGTGGCCGACCGCCCTCTCGGAGTGGTTCGAGGACTTCCCCATGGAACTGCGGACGGGCGAGCACCTCATCCGGGTGGAGGAGTCCGAGGAGGACGGGACCTATGTGGTCAGGGCCGAGCTGCCGGGGATCGATCCCGCCAAGGACGTCGAGATCACCCTTGAGGGCGGAGTGCTGACCGTTCACGCCGAACGCAGCGGGGAGAAGAAGGAGAAGCAGCGCTCCGAGTTCCGCTACGGCTCCTTCACCCGGAGCATCCGACTGCCTGAAGGCGTGAAGGAACAGGAGATCACGGCCAGTTACGACAAGGGCGTTCTGACCGTGAAGGCCCCGATCGGCGAGGTCGAGAAACCGAGTCGGCGGATCGAGGTCGCAAGCGGCGACTGACAGCAGGAGTCCAGCGGCGCTCCGGCCTTCGCGGCACCGGTCAGCGGAGCGTTGCGGCCGCTCGGCAAGCGGGCACCGGCCTGATGCTGCGCACCGACCGGTGCCCCCGCTTGTCATCGGGTGCGGCGACCACAAACGGCCCGAGTGATGTGGCGACGTCGCCCACGCGGATCTCGGCTCTGCGGGCGGATGGGATCACGGCAAGGCGACGCAGGTCGACCAGGCCGCTCGGGCGGCCCTCGGAGTCGACCGCGGGCACCACCGGGTGGCGGGTGCGCGAGGTGGGATCGGTGAGGAGGCGCTCCGCGGAGAGCCAGTCGGGACCGGTGACCACGGAAATCGTCATGACCTCTTTGACCCGCGCTCCTCGCGGCGCGGCCACCAGTGCGGCCCGGCGGACCTCGGCCGTGGCGGAGGACCACATGAACAGTCCGATGAGTACGAGCCAGATCCCGGCCCCGCTGCCGTAGAGGAGTTCGACGCAGCCGACCGCCGAGAAGAGGAGGCCGAGGCCAGGCCTTGGCCGACCCGCATACCGAAGGTGGTCATGGGGCCGACCACCGCGGTGACGAGCGGCAGACAGGCGGAGACCAGCGCGGTCGGCGCGAGGACGAGTGCGAAGCTTTCCCGGCCCGCTGGGCGCAGGGCTGTCCCGAGCCTGCCGGGTGTTCCGCACGAGTGAGGCCAGCACGTCGTAGCGGCGTGGTGGTGCGAGTACGAATGGCGGATCGGATAGGACTCGCGCATGTCACGTCTGTCCCTGCCCCGTTGTCCGGCGGTCCTCGCCCTGGCCGCCGCCGTGCTGCTGACCGCACCCGCCGCGATGGCTGCCACGCCGCCGGTCCCCGCTCCGGATGCCCACTCGTCCCGGGGCCCGGGCCCCGGGCACCCCTCCCCGCCGGCCGGCACCGACCAGCAGGTCGAGCGGTTCAAGCACCAACTGGCACGATCCGGCTACGACTCCCAGTCGGGGAGTGAGGCCGTCTTCGACCTGAACCGCCGGTACTGCGAAGGCGTCCTCTTCAGCGGTATGTGGCCCAATCCGCAGTCGCCGTACATCGTCACCAGCCTGCCGGAGGTGCCCGGACAGGTCCCCAACACCAACCCGCCCGTGACGTGGCGCATGCGGCAGGACGAGGCCATCGTCATGATCGGCACGACACCTCCGCCTGAGGAGTACTTCTCCTTCGACCTCACCAACGTCAAGGGCTCCCTGCACACCGGCCCCGTCGTGTGGACTGCCGTGGGTGACCCGATCAACAACAAGACCGTGCACACGACCGGCCACGAACCGTACAGCAGGCCCTTCGCCCTGGTCATCACCGGTAACGGGCGCACCCGCTCGGAGGTGGACAAGATGCTGCGCGCCTCCGGGCTGGGCGGCGCCACCAACGACATGACCATCCCGCCCGCCATGTACCGGCTCGGCCTCGACCAGGACGCGGACCAGTTTCTCCTCGGCATGCGCACGGCCGTCGCCGATCCCGGCTCGGAGCAGGCCCTCGACGACTACCGCGCCGCACCCCCGCTCCAGGTGCTCCGGGTGCGGCCGCACAACACGTCCGGGGACGAGACGGCCCCGGTGTACGCGCCCGACCCACTGCCCGTTCCCCCGCTGCGCGTCTCCGGGACCGGGGCCACCGAACTCGACCTCAACCCCGAACTGCAGCTGCTGCGCCAGCGGATCATCGACACCCACCCCGGCTACGAGGCGCACGACGACGTTGTCGAGCGCGGCTTCGAGGAGTCGTACCCGGGGCTCCAGGACAACCTGGTGATCGATCCACCCGTCACGGGCGTGGGTGCCCTGTCCAACGACGCCGACGACCCCATCTCCCACAACTTCTCCCTGCCGGACGGCTCCTTTATGGTCGCCTACGGCGCGAACCACGTGTCCACCGGCCAGGCGAGCTACTCCAGCATCACGATCAATGCCGACAGCCGCGCGGCGGTGGCCGTGACCGCAGAGAACAACCGCGATCTGCAGGGCAGCGCAAGCGACTTCATCAGCGACCGCCCTGACGCGGACAAGCTCTACGCCTGGACCTTCAGCCGGGCCGGCGACGCCGGACCGACCGGGCCGCACGTGACCGCACTCCCACCCACCGGTACCGACTTCTGCGCCCAGTACGGCGCCGACCGGCCCGTCGACCTGGGCACGATGCGTGTCGTCGCCCGCGCCTACATGCAACCCGACACCCTCACCCGCCCCGCCCTCTCCGCACTCCTCCTGGACCGGCTGCTCATCTTCACCCCGAAGAAGTAGCCGCCGACCGGATGCGCCGTGCTCACGACCGGCGTCCCGCGCGACAGCAGGGCCTCTCGGTAGTGCTTGGGCCCGGGGCCGGTTCTGGGCCGGGGATGGATTCACTCGAACGGGACCGATGTGCTGGAGGAGGCTGCGGGCCTCCACACGGTCCGTGCCCGACAGCTCCGCCCAGTGGTGAGGTCGCCGGTGATGCAGCCGGCCTCTTCGGTTATGACGCCGCCGGGGCCGGCCGTGACGCGCGCCTCGTACCGCTCGGCGGCCTGCGGCGCGGTCACTGGTCGCAGGTGTCGAGCATGTGGGCCAGGACGGCCACGCCGGCTACCTCTGGGAGTTCTCCGCCCTCACCGCCTCACCCGGAGCCGGCGCCCACTACCGCGCCCGCCGCGAACACGGAGACTGGCACGCCGCCCAACGTCACCTCTTCAACCGCCTGCTCGGACAGCTCCACCACTGCCTCCAGCACCACGAACGGTTCGACGAGAACACCGCCTTTCCCGCACCAGCTCTCACCGCAGTCGCTCCTTGACCAGCTGCTTCGCTGAGAGTGCTGCACAGCTCGAGCCGCGTCGGCACCTGGCTCACCGCGCACACCCGACGAGGCCCGGCGAGACC
Source organism: Kitasatospora sp. NPDC038210 (assembly GCF_055600605.1). Lineage (NCBI taxonomy): Bacteria > Bacillati > Actinomycetota > Actinomycetes > Kitasatosporales > Streptomycetaceae > Kitasatospora > Kitasatospora sp. NPDC038210. The sequence goes on from NZ_JBVJYK010000041.1 coordinate 27,481, forward strand.
AGCGCCGGATGCCGCCCGTCTGGACGCGTTCGAGGCAGACCTCGGCCTGCCCCTGCCCGCCGACCTGCGGGCCTGGTGGCGCGGTACTCCTCTGGGACCACGAGACCTGGAACCTGGACGTTCCCCAGTGGGCGTCGGTGACCTCGATGCTCCAGGACATCACCCACGCGCTGGAGATCGGCACACCGGTGCTGCTGGGCCACGCAGCCCTCGGCGGCTCCCAAGAGCCCAGCACCGCCACGATCGACGACGCACTCGATCTCGCCTGGCAACCCACCACTCCAGGCCGCTGATAAGACCCCGTCCCGCTTGACGCTTAACCACCTGCGATGTCTGCACTGGGGAGTTTCGCCCCAGTGCGCTGGTGAGTTTCGCTTTGGCCCTGGTGAGTTTCGGGTGTCGTCGCAGGTCAGAGGCCGGTTAGAACGGACCGGCGCCTCCTATCGGTGGTGCCGGCCTCTTCCGACGATCGGTAGCCGTGCTGGTCAGGTGACGGCGGGGCTGCGGCGCTCCAGCAGGATGACATCGCGCCAGCGGCCGTGGTGGCGGCCGAGGCGCTCGCGGGTGCCGACGGTGCGGAAGCCGGCCTTGGCGTGGAGGGCGAGGCTGGCGGTGTTCTCGGGGAAGATGCCGGACTGCACGGTCCAGATCCCGGCGGCGTCGGTGGAAGCCAGCAGCGCCTGGAGCAGGGCCAGGCCGATGCCGCGTCCTCGGCCGTCGGGGTGGACGTAGACGGAGTGCTCGACGACGCCGGCGTACGCGCATCGGTCGGAGACTGGCACGGCGGCGGCCCAGCCCAGCACCCGGCCGCCGCTGTCGAGGGCGACCAGACGGTGCTCGGCGAGGCGGGAGGCGTCGAAGGCCTCCCAGGTCGGCGCGGTGGTCTCGAAGGTGGCGTCGCCGCCCTCGATGCCGGCCTGGTAGATCGCCAGCACCTGGTCGGCGTGCTCCGGGAGCATCGCGGCGACGGTCACCTTGGTGGTGGTCACGCGACGGCCTCGATGCCGAGCTCGGCGAGCAGGCCGCGGATGCGCTGCTCGATCTCGTAGCGGATTGGGCGGACCGCGGCGACGCCCTGGCCAGCCGGGTCCTCCAGCTTCCAGTCCAGGTACCGCTTGCCGGGGAAGTACGGGCAGGTGTCGCCGCAGCCCATCGTGATGACGACGTCGGACGCCTGGACCGCCTCGACGGTGAGCACCTTGGGCACCTCGGCGGAGATGTCGATGCCGACCTCGGCCAGGGCCTCGACCACGGCCGGGTTCACGGTGTCGGCCGGGGCGGAGCCGGCGGAGCGGACCTCGACCTGGTCTGCGCCGAGGCGGGTGAGGAAGGCGGCGGCCATCTGGGAGCGGCCGGCGTTGTGGACGCAGACGAACAGCACGGACGGGACGGCGGGAGAGCTCACGGGGGTACTTCCTTTGGGCAGGAACAGGAACGGAGGGACGGGGTTCAGTGGCCGGCGGCGGCCGGGTGGTGCTCGCCGTGCGGGACCACCACGTCCTCGGCGGCAGCCGCGGCGGGGCGGCCGACCACCACGGCGACCGGGGCTCCGGTGCCGACGAACTCCCCCGCCGCGCGGCGGGGGAGCGGGGCTATCTCGGTCATGTCGCGCCCCCGTTCGGGACGGCGGTGCCGGCCGGGGCCTGGAGCAGGGCGGACAGCGTGGCGAGGGCGGCCGGGAGCACCCAGTAGTAGACCCAGGTGCCGCGGCGCTCGGAGCCGACCAGGCCTGCTTCGCGCAGCACCTTGAGGTGGTGGGAGATGGTCGGCTGGGAGACGTCGAAGGGGCCGGTCAGGTCGCAGACGCAGGCCTCGCCGCCCTCGTGCGAGGCGATCAGGGACAGCAGCCGCAGCCGGACCGGGTCCGACAGGGCCTTGAACATCTTCGCCAGGTCGGCGGCGGCCTCCTCGCCCAGGGGCTCGCGGACCATCGGCGAGCAGCACGCCACCGCGTTGTCCTGGCCGAGCACTGGAACTTCCAGATTCGACATATGTCTATGTTGACAGCCATCTAATCCGCGAGGCAAGCTCGTTGTATCGACAGACGTCGAAACAAGACCTCGGACCGGGGAGACCGCCATGTCCCGTGTTCAGCTCGCCCTGCGCGTCGCCGACCTCGAAGGCTCCATCGCCTTCTACTCCAAGCTCTTCGGCACCGAGCCCGCCAAGCGCCGCCCCGGCTACGCCAACTTCGCCATCACCGAGCCCCCGCTCAAGCTCGTCCTCATCGAGGGCGAGCCCGGCGAGGACACCCGCCTGGACCACCTCGGCGTCGAGGTCGAGACCACCGAGCAGGTCACCGCCGCCACCACCCGCCTCAAGGACGCAGGCCTGGCCACCTTCGAGGAGAACGACACCTCCTGCTGCTACGCCCTCCAGGACAAGGTCTGGGCCACCGGCCCCGGCAAGGAACCCTGGGAGGTCTACGTCGTCAAGGCCGACGCCGACACCCTCGGCAAGAGCACCGACGCCGCCCCGGACGCCTGCTGCGGCACCACCGCCTGCTGCACCCCCGACGAGCAGGCCCTCGACTCCGCCCAGAGCCCGGCCGAGGCCAAGGCCGCCGCCAACTGCGCGTGCGGCAGCTGACGCTGTTCCACGTCGGCCCGACCCCAGAACCGGCGCGGACCGGGCCGGCACTCTGGCCGGCGGCCGGCCGCTGCTTTCGCAGCCGCACCGGACGGTAAGTCACCTGCCCGCGCCCGCCGTTGCGGTACGGTGCGGCCATGGGTCGATCGTGACCTTGCCGGGAGCGGCTTCGGCCGCTCGGGAAGGCAGAACAGCGATAGAAAGGGGCGGCCCGCGCTCGGGCCGCCCCTTCGCCATTCCCGCCCGCCTCCTACAGCTCCGTCCACCCGCACGCCCGCTGCTGCTGAGCGGGTGCCAGACCGGTGCGGACGGGCCGCGCTGGACCAGGTCCTCGATCCGCGCGGCGCCGGCCGGGACCACGGCGAGCATCTCGGCGACGGTCGGGTTCTCCTCGGCGGCCAGCCGCAGGTCCGCCACCGCGCCGCGCACCCCGGCGGCCGCCGTGCCGACCAAGACCACCAGCAGCCGCGGGAACGCTCGCCAGCGGCGCTCCCACGCCCGGCCCCGGCCGCCCGGACCGGCTTGCTCCCACAGGGCGGCGCAGGCCGCCAGCTGCGCCGCGGTCTCCTCGGCGCCGACGCCGGGCGGTGGCGTTCGACGAACGCCCGCAGCCGGACTGGAACCGCTCCTACCGCCGCCTGCTCGCCTACCCCGCCGCCGGCGGAACCCTCGACGGCCCCGCCAACCGCACCGGCCTCGGCGACGACCCGGCCTTCCGGCCCGGCACCTGGCCGCGCAAGCAGGCGGGGGCCTGCACCGAGGGGCAAGCTGACCGACCACCAGGCCGCGCTCACCCGGCACGCCGAGACCGTCACCGGCTGACCCGCCCCGCACGACCCCGCCGTCCCGGCCCACCCGGGCCGGGACGGCTGTGCGTACCCCGTTCCCGACTTCCGGAGGCACCGCGCGATGACCGACACCACCCGCCCCGACCCCGCCGCCGCGCCCGGACGGCTGGAGCTGGCCCTGTACAGCAGCCGGTCCGCGCCCGTGGACCGGGACCTGGGCCGCCCGATGCACGACTTCCCGATGGTGCGCGGCGCGATGTGGCTGCGCTGGACCCGGCACGACGGCGTCCGCACCCTCCACCAGGGCGCCGACGTGGCCCGCGGCTGGACCGAGAAGGACGTCGACGGCCTGGACGGCTGGGTGGCCCTGGTCGACGGCCGGGTCGTCCTCGGCGCCCGCCCGGACGGCGGCCTGTCGGAGCCCGTCGTCCACGCCGAGCGTGGGAGGCCGGCGCGACGCTGCACGCCGCCCTCGCCCAGCACCCCGCCCGCACCCCCTTCACCCAGGACGAGGACGACGACCAGGACGACGGGCTGCTCCGCGACGTCCGCAGCCGGGTCCGCCGCCGGGCGGCCGGGATGACCCGGGAGGACCTCCAGCAGGCCCTGCACCGGGCCCGGGAGGGCGAGCGCGCCGCCGACCGGTACGCCGACGTCGGCCACGAGGCCGCCCACGCCACCGCGGCCGACGCCCTGGCCGAGTGGCAGCGCGTCCACGACTGCACCGCCGAAACCCGGGCAGAGCGCTACGACCCCGACCACGACACCGCCCTCCAGCACGCGCTGCGCCGTGAGCGCCACCGCCAGGGCCTCGCCGCCTGCGCCCGCGAGGCCCGGCAGACCACCGACGCCGCCCACCGCCGCCTCGCCGGCACCGCTGCCCAGCCTCTCTACACCGCCCTCGGCCGCGCCGCCCTCCACACCCTCACCGACGACGACCACCAGGCCGTCCGTGTCCTCCCCCGCCAACTCGACCCCGCCACGCTGCGCCAGGTCATGAGCTGGCTGGAGCGCACCCGCACCGCGGCCTTCGCGCTGCGCGGCGCCGACCGGGCCCCGCCCACCCGTCCGAGGGTGCACCGCAGCCGATTCTGACCGCCCCCGGCGGACTGCGGCAAGGCTGGGGCGCCACGAGTGGTCCTGAGCGGTCTGCTGCTTCGCTGCGCCCGGTTCTCCTGCCGCTGGGCCGGTTTGGGTGGCTCGGGGGTCCGTGGGGTGGGCCGCAGGTGGCCCTGTGAGCGGTGGTGAGGTGGCTGGTGGGGCCGGTCGTGGTTGCTGCTTCGCGTGTGGTGCCTGGCTTGTTTGGCTGCGGATTGTTTCCGGTCGATTGCCCGGCTGCTTCGCGCCGGTTGACCGGACGCGGATGAAATTGCCACTACGATCCGTCACTGAACGATCACTATCCCGGGTGGCTGTTGTCCGGGAGGCCTCGGCATGCCCACGCGCGGCAGGGAAATGAGGACGGCTGTGACGATCCACGTGGACGAGTTGCGCAAGCTGCTCGACTCCGGCCCGGACGAGTGCCTGCCCGGGGAGGTGCTGGGCATCGGTGAGGCTTTCCGACCCCTGTTCCCGGACGGGGTCGCGTTGTTGGCGGCCGGCAACGGCGACCCGGGTGCCGTGCATGTGTCCGGTACCGCGGTCACGCCGCTCGCGGGCGGGCCGGTGCCGGTGCGGGTGACGTTCCGACATGACGGCAGCACCGTCACGGATGTCGCTCTGGATGCCGAGCTGCCGGCGCCCGGCACGCGCGCGGACGAACTCGCCCGCGCGCTGGGCATCGACCTGCCCCCTCTGCCGGGGCCCGATGTCGAGCGGCTCCTGCTGGTGCGGGACGGGTCGGGTAGCAGTCTGACCGCGACCGGCCCGCGAGGGCGCGCCACCGTCTCTGACGACGCGCGGGTGTTTGTGGCGGAGTCCGACGGCTGGCAGCTGGTCCACTGCGGGCACGACCTGACACCCGGGCAGCTCGCCGGCCTGGGCATCCGTGCGGGCGGTGAGGCCCTGCCCGCCGGGGTGTGGGCGGTGGTGGACGGGCGTGCCCTGCGGCTCACCGCCCGCACGCCCGCGCCGTCGGCCGACGCGGGGCGCCTGGACGGCTTGGGACGGCCGCTGCCCGCGGCGCGCGTGCGCACCGCTGCCGAACGCGAGGCGGACCGCGCCCCGAAGGCGCTCGTCACCGAGCACGGCATCCTCACCCCCCGCCCCGGGCCGCGCCGCCGCAAGGGCATGCGGGTCCTGGAGGCCCCGACGACGCGGGGCTGGTCGCCGATCGGCACACCGGGCGGGGAGAACGGCCTGAGCGTCGACTACTACAACCCGCCGCTGCGCATCGCGGGCGCGCTGACCGCCCTGCCGGCCTCCCCGCCGTACAAGACGGTGGTCGGCGGGGTGCTGCTGGTGGACACGGGAGCGTTCAACGGCTCCGCGATGGGCGCCTACGTCGTCCCCGGCAGCGGCGCGGATCCGTCGCTCTTCGCCTACGGCTCCCTCGGCAGCCAGACCGGCTTCGGCCCGCCGCTGTTCCAGGTGCGCGGCATCTCCGCCGGGTTCGGCTGGAACAGCCGCGTCCGCGTTCCGGCCGCCGACGCCCTGGACGGCTTCCCCTTCCTGATGGCCCTGGACAATCCGGGCGCGATCGGCGCCGACGACGACGAGGTGGACCCGCTCAAGGTCCTGTCAGAGCTGATCGGCGGCGGAAGTCCGTGGGTGCGCCCGCAGCAGGGCGACCTCTGGTTCGCCGCGGGACTTGCCTTCGACTGCTTCGAGACGTTCAGCGGCCGCGCCATGGCGCTGGTGCAGACCGGCTCCGACCTGACGATCAGCCTGCTCGGCGCGGCCGGCATGCAGCTGCCCACCAAGAGCACCAAGAAGATCGCCCGCGTGGAGATCGGCATCGAAGCGACGCTGCGCCCGACAGCCGGGGAGCTGAGCATCGGCGCGGCGTTCACCGAGAAGACCTTCCTCATCGACCCGAACTGCAAGCTGCGCGGCGGCGTCGGCATGAAGTTCTGGTTCGGCGATCACCCGCAGGCCGGCGACTTCGCGTTCATGCTCGGCGCCATCCCCGCAGGCCGGGAACTGCCCGCCCGCTACCCGCGCCAGCAGCCCGCCGGACTGACCTGGGGCGTCGGCTCCACCGTCAACATCACCGGCAACGCCTACGCCGCTTTCACCCCCAAGTCCCTGATAGCCGGCGGCTCCCTGGACGTCGTCTTCCAGTCCGGCATGCTGCGCGCCTGGCTGACCGCCCGCGTCGACGCGCTCCTGGAATGGAATCCCTTCTACTTCGACGTCGGCATGGGCATCCGGGTCGGGGTCTCGGCGACCATCAAGATCTGGTTCGTCAAGATCAGGATCTCGGTCGAGGTCGGCGTCAGCGTCCGCGTCTGGGGCCCTGCGGTCGGCGGCGAGGCCACCGTCCACCTGTGGTTCGTCTCCTTCACCATCGGTTTCGGCGCCGACCGCCGCAGCGAGGCGCCCGCGCTCGACTGGGGCGGCTTCCAGGGAATGCTGCCACCGCCGGAGAACATGGTCCGCACCACGGCGATCGCCGGCTACGAGGGCGAGGGCGCCCCGCCGACCCGCGGCGCCGTCAAGCCGTGGCTGGTCAGCAACGGCGGCTTCACGTTCACCGCCGACACCCAGGCCCCCGTCAGCAAGGTCTTCCTCGACCAGGGCAGCACCACGCCGGTCGCCACCGACAGCACCGTGGACATCCTGCCCATGCACCTGCGGGGCAAGGGCAGCGAACTGCGAGTCCGGCTCACCCGCGACGGCGCCCCTTACACGCTGACGCCCTGGGGCCGCGCGGTCCAGCGCGGCAACGTCCCCAACGGCCTGTGGGGCACCCGGGCCGACGCACCCGGCGAGGGGATCATCCCCGACCGGATCCTCGGGATCCGGCTGACCTCGCCGCCGGTCGACCACGGCACCTCCACCGGGTTCCTCGACGAGAAGGCCATCTCCTTCGACCCGATCAACCCCGACGGCAACCAGCCCCTCAACGCCGGCGAACCGGCCACGGGCCCGGTGCCGGCGCGTCCCGGCGAGGTGATCGCCGCGATCCAAGACGGCATCGACACCGCCACCACCCGCGGCAACCGCACCGCCCTGGCCCAGGCCCTCACCGGCCTCGGCGTCGATCTCGGCACCCTCGACACCGACCTGAGCGCCTACGCGAACGCGGCCGGCACCGCGTTCACCGCCGAGCCGATGCTCGTGGCCGGCTGACACCGGCGCGCCACATCGGGCCGCCCCGCGCCACCGTGCGGTGCGCCGGCCCGGCACCGCGCACCCGCCCCGCGCCCGCACCGCTTCGCCGCGCGCCCTCCCTCCCACCGGGCCCGCCCACATTCGCCCACCGCCGCGTCCTGTCGAAAGGCACGCCCGTGACCACCACGTCCGAACCAGGCCCAGCGCCGCGCACCAGCGCTCCCGGCGCTGAGCACCGCACCCGGTTCTTCGACCACCGCATCCCCTCCCTGCACGCCGGCCGCTACACCATCGGCAACCGGCAGACCCTCAAGGACGTCGGCGGCGCCGACCGGCCCATCGAGGCCGTCCCGCAGCCCTTCGACGTCGTCCAGCCGCGCTTCAGCGTCGATGCGACCGGCATCAACGCCCAGTTCCCGGTCCCGGACGCGGTCGGCACCTACAGCCAGACCCTCGCCCACATCAACCTCGACGCCCCCGGCCTGCCCTGGAACCGCCTGCTGGCCCCGGGGCAGCCGGCCGCCGTGCCGTGGATGGCCCTGCTGCTCTTCCGCGAGGACGAACTGCCCGAGGACCCCGACGCCGTGGGCCTCGTCAAGACCGGCACCGTGCGCCGGCTCCTGGACGGGGCTCTCGGCGCCGGCCGTCCGCCCGCCCTGCCGCCGGAGAGCCTGCGCCCCGACGAGTACGACGAGCAGTGCGCCACCATCCACGTCCCCACCGCCCTGTTCGACGCGGTCAAGCCGCTGCCCGTCGAGATGGGCTACCTCGCGCACCTGCGCGAGGGCGGGCGCCCCGACGCCACCCGCGCCGGCGCCGACCCCGAACCGGACGAAGGTGAACTCAACGCCGTCCTCGTCACCAACCGCTTCCCCGCCGCCGCCGGCGGACGCCACGTCGTGCACCTGGTCTCCCTCGAAGGCTTCGCCCAGCATCTGACCACACCCGCCCCGCCAGGAGGCGTGCGCCTGGTCTCCCTCGTCTCCTGGTCCTTCACCACCGAACCCGACTCCGGCGTCGGCTTCGGCGACCTCGCCCACCACCTGGCCACCGCCGACGGCACCACCCCACGCCCCGCCGATCAACTGCGCCTGCGCGTCCCGGCCACGGGCCCGGCGAACCCGACCGGACCGCAGAAGGAGGCCCTGGACCGCATGGCGAGCGGGTCCGTCGCCTTGCCGCAGCGCCTGGAGAGCGGCGAGCGCACCCTCGCCTTCTACCGCGGCCCGCTCACCGCCCAACCCGCCCGCGAACTCCCCAGCCCGTCCGCGACCCCCGGCGTCACCCGCCTGGAATCTCCGGGCGAGGCGCTGATCTACCTCCAGCAGTACGGCGTCTTCGACACCGCCTACGCCGCGGCCTTCACCCTCGGCCGCACCCTCGCCCTCGCCGACGCCGAATTCCGCACCGCCCTGCTGGAATTCCGCTCCGCCGCCCGCTCCGCCGCCCGCCGCCTCGCCTCCCACCCCGCACTCGCCACCCGCGCCGCAACCGCGCTGACGGGCCGCCACCTCACCGCACCCCTCGCCTTCGAAGCCTTCGACCGCCTCCTCACCAACGGCACCGAAACCGGCGCCGCCCAAGATGGCGGCGCCCTCCTGACCCAGGCCCTCGACCAGGCCGGCCCCCAACTGCGCGCCGGCCGCCGCCGCACCGCAACCCGCACCCGCCGAGCCGTAGGCGACGCACGCACCGTCCTCGCCCAACCCGGCGTCGCAAGCCTCCTCACCCAGGCCGCCCCCGACCAGTTCGCCAAGGTCACCGCCTGGCTGGACGCGCTGCGCCGCCTGGAGATGCTGAGCCTGTCCCACCTGGTCCCCGACGCCCGCGCGCTGCCCACCGAGAGCATCCGCTTCGCCTACATCGATGCCGACTGGGTGCGGGCGGCCATCGATGGCGCGCTGAGCGTCGGTGTCGGCCACGCCCTGGACGCCGACCTCAACAAGCTCGCCACCGGCGGCGGCCCTGTGCCGAAGAGCGCGGTGCTGATCAACTCCAGCCTCGTCCCCAACTGGCCTAACACCATCGTCACCGCCCACAGGGGCAGCAGTGCGGTGGAACCGGTGCGTGACGCGGTGTTCGGCACCGAGATCCGCCTTCTCCTCTACCCGGAGGTGATCGACCGCTTCGAGCTGGCGGAGCCGCCGCGCGGACTGTGCTTCGGTATCGGCGACATCGGCACCATCGAGCTGCGCGCGATCAGCGGGGACCGGATCGGCTACCCGATGGGCGAGTTCCCGCCGCCCCCGCCGGCCGATGACAGTCGCTTCCGGCGCTTCCTGCGCCCCGGAGGCCAGGATGTCCTCAACGTCCACGGCACGGGCGACGCCCTGGTGCCGGCCCTGTCCAGCGCCCACGGGCTGCCCGGAGGCCAGCTCATCTCCTCGGCCCAGTTCGCCCTGCAGATGATCAACGCTCCTCAGGCGCAGACCTTCTCCCGGCCCTGAGCCCCGCCCTGTTCCCGCGCCGCATTGCCAAGCGCTGTATGAAAGGACCCCGGGCCATGTCCGTGGACACCACCCTCGTCGTGCCGGTCGAGGTCGCGGCTCTCGCCGTGAACCGGCAGACCCGCGACACCGGCACCCCGCACGTCTTCCACCGCTGGACCACGAACTTCAAGAACATCGGCGAAGGCGTCGCGCCGGAGCCCGCACCCTTCGAGAGTCCCGAGGAGTGGACCGGCAAGGAGGAGCGACTCGGCGTCTACCTCCAGTGGGAACTGCCCGCAGCCCTCACCCGGGGCCGCCACGACGAGGAGGAGGGCGTCGGCGGCTTCCCGCTGGTGCCCAACCGGTGGCTGGTCGTCCGCCACCGCGAGAACAACCGCGCGCTGAAGGCGTGGATCGTCGAGAGCGACTACCTCGACTCGATGGACGGCAGCGTCTCCTTCCAGAACCCCGACTATGACCCCGACCCCGAGGGCGGGAAGCCCGCCGGGACCTTGATCGGCAAGTGCCACGAGCTCACGGGCCCCTGGCGCGAGCCCACCAACCGTCGAGCGCCCTTCCTCACCGCTATCGGCCCCGGTCTGCTGACCTTCTCGGTCTTCCAGCCCTACAACACCAACGTCTTCTCCCTCCACGACACCCTCCTCGACGCGCCCGGGAACGAGCTGCCCGCCCGGGAGCGGCTGAGCTACTTCGTCGCCGGCTGGTACGCCCAGCCGGACAGCGACATCCTGGCCGGCACCGAGGACCTCACCGCGCTGCTGGAGCGCCTGCAGTGGAGGCCGCCCGCCGGGTCCGGCAGCGGCATCCGCTCCTCCGTCTACTCCGGGACCGTCCTGGGCCTGGACTGGGACCTGGCCGGCCCCGTCCCCGACTCGCCTTGCCCCAAGCCGGCCGACGTCACCGCGATCGTGTCCAACAGCATCGCCGAGGCCGTCGCTCACCTCGGCGCCCAGGCCGGCGGCCAGGGCGCCCTGTCCGACGACGACGCCGACCTGTTCCGCGCCTTCCTCCTCGGCGGCATCGACGCCCTCGAAGAGCGCGACCGCCCCGAGGCCGACATCCTCACTGATCGCCGCGCCCACGACGCCGCCTTCGGCCCCGTCCCGGGCGGATACCGCTGGTTCATCGGCGAACGCGGCGAGGAGACCGGCCGCACCACGTCCGGCTCCGCCCGCGCGGCGGAGGCCGAGACCGTCGCCGACCTCAACCGCCGCCAAGCCGAACACGACACCACCGAAGCCGAACTCGACACCGCCCGCGAACACCTCTACCACCTGTGGTGGCTCACCCACCTGGAACGCAAGTCCGACGAATTCAACAGCCGCATCGACGACGAACTCGACCCCGCCAATGCGAACGGTGCGGCCGGACGCGTCGTCGCCCTCGCCCGTCGCCTGGCCCAGCAGCGCGCCGAACTGCCCTGGGGCAAGAACGAGGCCGACCTGGCGGCACGCATCAACGCCCTCTACCCCGCCTACGGCGCCCGCGCCGCCCGCCGCCTCATCCGCGTCCCCGCCGAAGACTTCGAGTACAGCGCCGACCCCGTCCTCACCCTCCAGGGCGCCAACCTCCACGCCCCCCTCACCCGCGACACCGCCCTGCCCTGCCGCACCCCCGAACGCCTCGTCACCCGCGCCTCCGGCATCACCACCACCGACGTCGCACCCGTCGCCGCCCAGATCAACCTCACCGGCCAGCAGCCACCCTGCCTGCCCGCGCTGCTCGCCGAATTCCTCATCCTCGACCGGGCCCTTGCGACCGGCGAGATCAGCGACGTCACCGGCACCCTGCCCGAGTACGGCACCACACCGTGGGCCATGCCCTGGCAGCCCCTGTTCCTGCTCTGGAAGGCCGAGTACTTCCCGCTACCGGTGCGCGACGGCGACACCGCGCACTGGGACTTCGTCGACGGCTCCCGCTACCAGTGGAAGGGCACCGGCGAGCCCGGCACCCCGCTGGTCGTCTCCGGCCGCCAGACACTCGCCCCCTCCGCGGGCCACATCGTCGACGGCACCCTGCAGACCTACGTCCGCGTGCGCGACCACCTTCCCGCCGACGCCGTGCGGCAGGTCCGCTCCCAGGCCCGCGAGACGGACTACCTCTCCCAAGCGCTCGACGGCTTCGGCGCCGCCATCGCCCAACGCCGGCCTCTCGCCGGCCTCCAGCCCACCGACGACGACCTCGCCGCGTTCATCGGCAACGGCGACTACCCCCCGCCCGACCCCGGCGGTATGCCCGCCAGCGACTGGGACGAGTGGCCCGACTCCACCTTCCAGGACTTGCGGGCCGGCCAGCTCGCCTTCCTCGACCTGGCCGTCGTCGACCGCTTCGGACGCTCCGTCAACCTCATCGGCGCCGCGAGCCACTTCCACCCCGAGATGCCCGACACCATGCGCCCGGCCCACCCCGTCAGCGATTACGACAGCGACCGCCTGGTCGAGCTCGCCCCGCGCCTGCTCCAGCCGGCCCGGCTGCGCTTCGACTTCCTCGCCGCCGACACCGACGAGGACACCGACCTCACCCCCGGCGCCAACCCGGTCTGCGCCTGGCTGCTGCACAACCGCCTCGACAAGTCCCTCGTCGTCCATGCTCCCGACGGCGCCGCGCTCGGCGAACTCCGGGTCACCCTGAACCCCAGCAGCCAGCGCGAAGTCTCCTGGAGCGCCCTGCCCGGCTCCCAGGTGACCCGCTTCGAGCAGCTCGAAGCGCTCTCCCGCCACACCTACCGGCTGCTGCACGCCGTGAAGTCCCGCGGCCCGCAGACCTTCGACGCGTTCCGCGCCACCGTCGACCGCGCCCTGCAGACCATCGACCCCGACGGCCCGGCCGACCCCGGCCTCGGCTTCCTCCTCGGCCGCCCCCTCGCCCTGGTCCGCACCCGCCTCACCATGGACCTGCGCGGCCCCCTGCGCACCGATGTCAGCTGGCAGAACCTCTTCAAGCCCTCGCCCTCCCAGCTGCCCAGCTACCCGTGGGCGATCCGCCTCGGCGAGGCGCAGCAGAGCGACGACGGCCTGGTCGGGTACGTCCTCGGCGACGACTACGAGCATTTCGAGACCGTCGTCGACCCGGCCGCCGGCGCCGGCCAGTACCTGCGCCCGATCGGTGACCGGCCCAGCCTGGAGCTGGACTTCGGTGACCACAGCACTGCGGTCGCCACCGTGCTGCTGGACCCGCGAGCCGCCGTGCACGCCACCACCGACATCCTCGCGACCAAGACGGTCTTCGTCCCGCAGGAGTTCACCGAGTCGGCGATCGCCCGGATGAGCGTGAACTTCCGCACCGGCCCGCTCCTGGCCGCCACCACCGCCCTGCGCGGCCCGCAGGGCGAGAGCGAGGAGACCGTCCTCATGCCGACCCCGGCCGGTGTCGTCGGCACCTGGACCTGGTCTGAGAACCGCGGCGGCGACTGGGCGAGGCTGCCGATCCTCAGCCAGGACCAGTACGACCTGCCCCTGGCCGAACCCGAGGTCCGCTCCGGTTTCCTCACCCTCTCCGACGCCGCCGCCCACAGCCGCACCGACCACTGACACAAGCCGCCGCGATGCGCCGTCTCGGCAACGGGGCGGCGCGGCCCACGAATCCCGCAGGAGAACCGCCCGTGTCCGTCGTGATCCAGACCCAGAACGTTGGTGCCGCTGCCGACGATCCGCTGTTGACGTATCAGGTCACCACGACCCCGAGTCCGCTGAAGGCCTCGTCCGAGAACCCGCAGGTCCCCGAGGAGATCGGCGAGGTGGTCATTTCGGTCGCCCGACAGAGCGGCACACCGGCCGACGTCGAGTGGATCAAGGTGAAGGTCCCGGCCGGACCGATGGCACCCGACCTCGCCACCGACCTGGCGAAGATCAGCCCGAGGATCAGCCTCACCGGCTGGACCGTGCGCCTGGACGCGGCCGCCAAGGAGTTCGTCTGCGCGCCTGCCGGCAGCCACGCCCCGATCGGCCCCGACACCGGGTTCACCATCCAGCTGTCCGACATCCCCGTCAGCCGCAAGGTCGGCACCGCCCCGATCACCGTCACCGAACGCTCCCGCACCGGAAGCTCCGCCTTCCAGAACCGGGCCACCGTCTTCAACCTCGGCAAGTTCCCCGCCGACTTCTACCTGCGCAACTTCCTGTGCGAGCCGTCCATCATCCCCAACGGCGGCGACGTCAAGCTCACCTGGGAACGCTCCACCAACGCCACCTACGAACTCCTCTACGGCGACGTCAACCGCGACGTCACCAACCGCACCAGCCTCGAACTCGAAGGCATCAAATCCGACACCACCTTCTACCTCCGCGCCACCACCGGCGACCCCACCAACCCCGTCATCCGCATCCTCTCCGCCCAGGTCACCGTCACCAAACCCGACCTCGACATCGGCAGCCTCACCGTGCACGGCACCACGACCCTGAACGGCGAACTTGCCGTCAGGGGGGCCACCGACGCATTCAGGAAGTGGGAGCTGGCCTCTCTTGGCTCAGGCACTAAGGAAGAACTGCAACAGAGCTGGACAGCCCCTACCTTCGGATGGGTGACCGTAACGGTCCGCACCAGTGAAGGGAGCAGCAGGGCCACGCTCTGGAGCGGCGAGGCGAGCTTCAACGCACAGGCACACTGTCCGCCAGGCACAGACAGCGCGTCCGCCATGATCCCTGTCGGCGCGGGCCAGAACTTTGGATACTCACTCAGCCGGGGCAGTGGCGGCAACCGAATCAAGGTCGACTGGGTGGCGTTTGGCGCCGCCACCAGCAAGCCGGTCTACCTCGGCGCTACCGGCGAGGAGCAGGTCGAAGCTTGATTTTTAAGCTGCTGCTGCGGTCTTTGCGAAGCTCTGCCCTGTTTGGAACCGTCCGGTGTGGCCTCGTAGCGGGACGGGGTGGTGTCTGGTTCAGCTGATCCGGACGCTGTGCCCGCCTGCTGCCGGGCGGCCGGCGCAAGGTGCGTCCGGACGGGGTGTGGCGGGCCCCGGAGATCGGGGTGCCGGTGTTGATGGTGGAGGTCGACCGCTCCACGATGGCCCCGGCTGGCGTTGCCGCGAAGTTCCCCCGGTACCGCGAGCTGTTCCGCACCAAGGTCCGCGACAACGACCCGGCCCTCGTCGACCGGGAGCCGGCCGGCCGGACGGTGCACTGGTGGCGGCGGACTGGCCCGGCCACACCCGTGCCGGGTACCCGCCGGTCGCGCTGGTCGTCACCGACGCCGGACCCCTCGCGCTGGAGGGCCGGCAGCAGGCCGTCGCGGACCTGTCCGCCGACTGCTGGGCGCGGCCGGTGGTGTCAGGGGCAGCAGCTACGGTGCCCGGCGTGGACGTTGCTGATCTTGACTACCGGGTCCGGCTGTACCCCGCCGGATCTGGTTGCCCGGCCGCTGGCTATCCGGCGTCGGCGATGACGAGCGGAACGCGGACACCCCAGCACCGGGTCTCGTCGATCATGTCCAGGGCCAGCTGCCACTTCCCCACGTGGCCCAGGCAGGGAGGGATGTCGCATCGGTCACGGCGGGCGACCTTCTCCGGGTCGGCCTTCGCCGATTCCGGGTCCCAGGTGGCGGGGAGGAACAGCCGCCGGTTGACCGGTGCCGAGGCGTGGTCACGGGCCAGGTGGAGCGAGACGCCCACTTGGCAGTTGGTGACCTTGTCGGCGGTTCCGGTGTACTGCCGCGACACACACGCCGACGCGTCGCCGTCCTTGAGGAACCCCGTGTCGTCGATGACCAGCGCGGTCGGATCGATGGCGTCCTGCATCCGCCAGGACAAGCGTGCCCGGACATGCGCCGGATCCCATGGGCTCGTCGTGACGAAGTGCGCGAGAGCCTGCCGGTTCCCGTCCTCTCCGAGCCGCGCAGCCATCGGCTCCACCGACTTCCGCTTGCCGTCGAACAGCAGCCCACGCACATACGCCTCACCGCGACGCCGCTGGTCAGCACGTGTGAACGCGTCGAACAACTCCGCCGTGAACGCCTCCAGGTCCTCCCGGACCTCGGCCACCTCCCCAGGTGTCACGCATCAACAACGCCCCACCCACTCCCCAGGACACGCCACCACCACGCCGACCTGACCAAGCACTACGAGGTTCCAGCGATGCGATCCAGATCAGGAGATCCGGGCGTGCTGGGCTGGTGGGTCTTCTTCACCCGGCGTGAGCTCGGCCTGCCGCCGTCGAGCGCCCGCGTCCCGCGGGAGAACAGCGACCTGCGCAAGCTGGTTCGCATCTACGCCGGGGCGATCCGCCAGTTGACCATCGACAAAGCGCCCTGGAGGACGAGCTGCAGGTGCTCAACGGGGTGACCGTCCTCACCGCGCGGCGCCGACACGAGACCTGAGTGGACGTTAAGTCCGTTTCTGGTAGCGGCCTCGTTCGGGTTGGGTGAGGAAGCCTTGGCGAGTGAGGCGTCCGAGGCGGCTGCGGGTGATG